>JANNPW010000059.1:0-11598 GCA_031400405.1 Mariniblastus sp. | reverse complement strand
GCCACATGATCCACCGCTTGTGCAAGTCCCCGTCTATTCCTTTGAGTTTTAAGCTTGCGCTCGTACTACCCAGGCGCCAGACTTAACGCGTTAGCTGCGCCTCTCAGAGGGTCGATACTCCGAAAAGCTAGTCTGGATCGTTTACGGCGTGGACTACGGGGGTATCTAATCCCCTTCGCGACCCACGCTTTCGTCCCTCAGTGTCAGGAATGTACCAGTGTGCTGCCTTCGCTTTCGGTGTTCCCCACGATATCAACGGATTTCACCCCTACACCGTGAGTTCCACACACCTCTTACATCCTCAAGTTTTACCGTTTCCCCTGCCTTTTCCCGGTTGAGCCGGGATCTTTAACAAAAGACTAATAAAACCACCTACGGACCCTTTACGCCCAATAATTCCGGATAACGCTTGGGGCACTCGTATTACCGCTGCTGCTGGCACGAGTTTGGCAGGTCCTTATTCATGAGGTACAGTCAATATACTTCTTCCCTCATAAAAGATGTTTACATACCGAAGCACTTCATCCATCACGCGGTGTCGCTCCGTCAGGCTTTCGCCCATTGCGGAAGATTCTCGACTGCAGCCACCCGTAGGTGTCTGGGCAGTATCTCAGTCCCAGTGAGACGGGCCATGCTCTCACACCCGCTACCCATCTTCGACTTGGTAGGCCATTACCCCACCAACAATCTAATAGGAAGCAGACCGCTCCAAGGGCAATAAATCTTTGGTCCGGAGACATTATTCGGTATTACCTGCAGTTTCCCGCAGCTATCCCGAACCCTTGGGCACGTATCTACCTGTTACTCTCCCTTTCGCCGCTGTCATCTTTATTGCTAAAGAATCGCGCTCGACTTGCATGCCTAATCCACGCCGCCAACGTTCATTCTGAGCCAGGATCAAACCCTTCAATTGTATGCTTGCTGTGAGTCTCCCACTGGACGAATCCAATCTTCAAAACACAGACGACTAACAGAGTTAGTTCGGCTACAACCCCAACCACCAAGTCATCAATGCTTGCGCATCAAAGCCCTCGTTTCGGAAATCATAACCTGCCAATTTACAGAACCGAATCCGAAGATTCAGTTGTTTGACCGGGCCGAGTAGCTGGAATAATTTGCTACCCGGCTTAGTTTACATGGTCTTATACTTTTACTTAAATTCAAAAGAATTTAACAAGAGGTTATCTACTAAATTGTCAAAGAACAAAGTTCGACACTCGGTCGAACATTCAGGCGGTCGACGGGACCAAAAAATCCAGTCAGCCGATTAAAAAACGAGTCAGGAAGTTTCCTCACTCGTGAGGAGCCAATTCTATGCATTGAAGGCAAACTGTCAACAGCGGTTGTAACAAATTCTTAAAAAAGATTTTTGTCACCGTTTCTCAGCAAAATCCTCAACAATTTGTGGTTGCAGATCCTGCCTCGAGCCGCTTCTTGAACACCTTTTAACGACCCGGTTTGCACCGTCCCGCCAATTGCCAATGCTTAAATCCAACCAACCCAGCGAACCGGGTCGTCCCACAAAAACTCGCCGATCAAATCGACCGAAAAACTCGTGGAATGCTTCTTACTCCAGACCATTAATAAAACGCCAGGCGTTCGATGATCTGAAGTGCGAAGTGTCCCCTATTCATCGCGAGTTGACTAGGGGCTAGTCGAGCATTTTTGATTGTTTTTACCAAAAAAAATACTGGGCTGTTCGCCGCCGATCCCATACATTCCCGGTCGGTTTTCGACCCTTGGCTCAATTCTGGCGTTGCCCCCTGCCAATTGCGAAATTCGATCTACATTACCCATCCAGAGCGATTGCTAATCTCGCCGGTAAACCACACGGGTTCGATCCAAAAATTGATGCGCGCCAAATGCATTGCGTTTTAAAAAAAAATCCCGGTCGAGCAGCGCTCGCCGGGATTCTAGGGTTGGTTGATTTCACACGCAATTACTTGAAGTCTACCGATTTGTTTCGTCGGTTTGTCGCGCGGAACGGATGTCGGCAGCACCGGTTTGGGAGGTGCCGGCCAGGAAGTTATCGATCTGTGCTTCCTCACGAATCTGCTGAAATTTTTCGTACATCGCCAGTCGCATTTTCTTTTCCAGAATGGTCCGGTGAATCTCGTCTTTCACGGCTGCAAATTCCGTGACCACGGGTTCGGTTTGACCCTGGCAATACATGATTACCCAAAACTCACCCACCTGCACCACTTTCGAAATTTCTCCGACCTTCAAATTAAAGGCCTCTTTTTCCAGTTCGGCCCGACCACCGTGTCGCTGAATCGGTGGGACTTGGCCGTAGTTGTTCTTGGACGCTGGCTCAATCGAATACTGGAAAGCCAATTGACCAAAGTACTCGGCGGTTGGATTGGCGGCCGCCATCGTCCAAACTTTTTGGGCCTGGCGGTGATCGTTCGTCATGATCGCCAGCACTTCGACGCGCGGCCCGTAGTTGGCCTCAAAGCCTTTTTGCATATCTTCTTCCGTGACCGAGACACTGCTTTCAACCAGTTTTTTTACAGCAACCGTCGGCCATACTTCGTCTTCAATGTAAAAATCGACTTTGGCCAGGTCGTTGCCCGTTACAAATTTCAACCAGCGATCCACGTCTATCTTGCCGGTTGGATCCAAGTGACCCAGCGCTTCGGCGGCTCGCGAAATTTCCGCGTTAATGTCATCTTGAGCAACTTGCATCCCATTTTTCTGCAGCGTTTGCGACAACAGTGAACGATTGATTTCCGTTTCCAGCATGTCCTTGCCATACCGCACGATGCATTCTTCGGCGACATGGTTTTTCGGGATTTGAACCCCGTTGACGATCGCGGCAACACCCGGCATTTGCACGCTGAGTTGCGGGTCATTCATGACGTTTTGGATCTTCGCCGACTGTTGCAAGTTGGTCAACAAGTCCATCGCCGCATCGCCCATTTTCGCATTCGAGATTTCAGACACGAGACGATCATGTATTGCCATCAATTGATCCTCTGGCAATTCTTCAGCCGGAAAAACACGCTCGCAACGCAGTACGATGAACTTGTCAGCAATTTGAATGGGCTCAGAAATTTGTTCCGGTGCCAGTGCGAACGCGGCTTGTTCGAATTGCGGCAAACCAGAATTTTTGCGGATCGGAGGGAGTAGTCCACCCACCGAAGCGCTGTTGGGATCGATCGAGTGCTTTTTCGCCAATCGTTCAAAATCGCCAGGATTCGCCCGGGCAACTTGGACGATTTGCTGGGCTTGCTCAGCCGTATCCAACACGATCTGGCGAACTTGAACTTTCGAACCAAACTCGAACTCCATCTGTTCGTCCAGTTCCTCCTGGCTGACCTCGATCTGTTTCGCAACGAGACTGCGCAAAGCCAATTTGTTCCAGACGTAGTCGTTTTTAATTTGGTCGACTGTCAATTCTTTGTCGCTCGAGATAACTTCCAGCCAACGTTCGGCGGACCAGCCCAGTTTTTTCGCCTCGGCGACTATTTCGTTATTGATGTCGCCTTCAGTGATTTTGATTCCACTGCGTTCGCATTCAACCGTCACCAAATACTTTTTGATGATCGTCTCCAATACGTCCGCGCCAAATCTTCGCAAACATTCCTGCGCAATTTGCTGACGATTGATGGGCTGGCCATTGACGACCGCCAAGGTTTCTATCTGCTTTTGCGGTTGCTGATCGGGGGGCATCGCTTGGCTGGCCACCGGGGCCGATTGCGGAGCGTTATTGGTTTGAGCAGTCGCGATTAACGTACCCAAAGAAAAACAGACCGCAAACGCGGCAATTACCTTCAAGTGATACATCCATCCTTGAGGTTGAGTGGTGTTGGCGATCATTGCCATCGAGGTTTCTCCATAAACCGATCTGAGTCTGACGCGTGTTTGTTAATCCAAACCTACGTGGTCCGAGAAAGTGATTGCCAGCAGGAGGCGATCACGAACCGCTCGCAGTATAGAAATTCCAGCGATTTCAAGTCAAGCCAAATCCAATGAGCACCGGTGATCGGCGTAAGCTAGCGTCTCACCAAGCCATCGTGATCAAGCGGCACGGCGCGCCGTCGGTCGCTGGAGTGGCGGTCCGTCAAGTGGCAGTCGCTCTAATAACTGGGTCTCGCATAGCAATTGAATTTCATCGCCATTAATTTGCCAGCGCGCATGGAAATTGCCCAAAGAAAATTTGAATCCCCAGAGATTCCCGTCTTTGATCAAAATTGTCTCGTAGGCTGCTGCCGTATCCCGTGTTGAATACTGAGTGAGCGACGCCCGAGACAGTTGACGAACGCGAGAGATTTGGGCGGCCAGCGTTGCGTTGGGCGAAATATTCAAGTCGGTCTCGCGAAAACCTAAAAAAGAGGCGTCATCCTTTCTTTTTATCGGCTCAAGATCGCAAACCGGTTCGAACCATCCGATCAATCGTTAATCTTGCCGCAATTTGCCCAAAATGCCAACAAGCAACTTATGCATCGCGCACTTACTTTGTAGCGGAACGGCGCGAGCCGTCCGGTAGTTGCGTGGGAATTACGCATGAAAACCGGGCGGCTTGCGCCGACTCCGCTAACAATTACTCGAATGTGAGTGCCATTGGGCCTATGCCACGCGTTCTTACAGAATTGTCCTGAATTAAATTCCCGGATTCAAACCGTCCATGAAAATCGCTGTTCGTCATTCCCGTGAAGGCGGGAATCCAGAGTCACTCGGACCGTCAATGTCCAGTCACAACCGATACTGCTGAAATTGGCTTTCAGCCTGCAATCGCTGGTCGATTAAGACTTGCGATGCAGTCTTCAATTTTTTGCAGACTGCTGGCGTCCAGTTCCCAGCTCATGGCATCCGACGTCTCGCGAATTTGCCAATCTCGTTTGGCTCCACACAAGGTTGCCGTGATTCCAGGTCGATTAATCGACCAATTAATCACAACCTGCGAGACGGTCTTGTTCACGACAGCGGCAATTTTATCCAGTTCGTCGAGTAGTCGCTGTGCCAGCTCGAATTTTTCGCCGTGGAACACTTCGTACTTCAAACGACTATCGCGCGGATCAAACACGTGGCCACGACGGATTTTGCCAGCCAGCAAGCCCTTCATCAACGGCCAATAATGAATCACGCTGATGTGACGTGCCAGACACCATGGGATCAGGTCCGCTTCGATATCACGCTGCAACAGGTTGTATTTCGGTTGAACGGCACTCAGAGAACAAATGGAATGAAATTCGGACAATTGAGTTACGTTGAGATTGGAAGCGCCGGCAGCTCGAATTTTGCCCATTTCGATTAACCGCGCGAATGCGCCGGCGGATTCGGCGATCGGAACAAGCGGGTCCGGTGAATGTAGATAATGCAAGTCGATTACGTCGATCGCCATCCGCTGTAAACTTTCGTCGCATTGTCGCCGAATTGTTTCCGGCCTGGCGTCGTTTTGCTGCTTAACTTCTGCGTTCCAATGAACGCCTCCTTTAGAAGCGATGACGATCTGATCACGTCGACCACGAATGGCTTGGCCGATTAAACTCTCGCTTTCACCGTTGGCACCATAGCAATACGCCGTGTCGAGAAGATTGATGCCGGAATCCAAAGCGGCATCGATCGTCGCCAAACTATCGGCGTCGTTTACTTGCAAACTCGTCATGCCGGCAATCGGCCAGCACCCCAAGGCAACGGGCGAAATCCAAATGTCGGTTTCCCCGAGCCGTCGCAAGTTTCGCGTAATCACTGTCGGCACCCGAAAAATACAATTCGCCAATTACAGAAGCAGGTCCGCGAGCTTGGACCAACCCTCGCTGAAAAACATCCCAGCCAAACTCTGGGCATTGTAATGAATCGATGCGCGGGTTGGCAGTGTGTCGATTGACCTGGACGATCACATTACTTCTGGTAACGAGGCGGTGAATCCGGCGGGCAATTTGAGTTGACGATTGTCGATCTCCAATGTAACTCGAGTCGTTCCCGTGGCGGCTTCGATCAACGGCGAGCGGAACAACAGTGTCGCTGTGACCGACTGGTTAAGCGGGGCGTTGATTTGTAGTGGAATCGTTTGACCAACGGTCAATTTATTGGCCTGTGCAATCGGCACAAACAAATCGATTTGGTAGGTATCCAGCGAGACAATCTGAATCAAATTGTTGGTCAGCGAAACGGACTCGCCGACGCTGGTCTGCACTTGGACGATTTGTCCGTCAAACGGCGCGCGCAACAAGAACTGTTCCAGCTCGGCCGCTGCCAATTCGGCGCGGGCTTGGTTGGTTGCCAGACGTTCCTGTTCAATTTTTACGCCGGCGGTTGCCGTGTCCAGTCGCAGGCGAGCTTCGTTGAACTCCAGTTCGCTGGACGCTTGTTGCTGATACAAGGCCGAAAAACGTTTGAAATTGGCTGCGGCTACTGCCAGCGCTGCATTTGCATTCTGCAGGACACCGGTATTGGCGGCTTCCAGCTGGGCGATTTTCAATCGGGCGCGCGCTGGTTGGCATTCCAGTTCAACGACAACGTCTCCCTGTTTGACCGTCTGACCCTCTTCAAAAAAAATCTGAGCGACATGCCCATCGACGGCGGCTCGCAAAGAGACTTGATCCTTGGGCACGGCCAAGCCATACGAATTCACGGTTCGAGTGACTTGACTGGTATTGGTGGGGGTTGATTGTGCGACGGCAAAGTCTCCGATCAAAATTGATCCGAACACCAGGGCCACGGTAGATAATCGATATTGATTCATGAAAATCACTTGGTTTCAATTTGGTTGACAAAACGTAACAGCGAACGGTAAATCAGTTTGCCCAACGATTCGTGTTCCCGTTTAAACCGAATCTCGCACACTGCGCCATTGCGTAAAAACTCGGGCGCGGTTGTGGTCAGGGTGAGTGTCAATTCAAAAAATGGTTCCATCGCTTCAAGGGTTGTTGGATCAACCGGGATCAACCCACCCGCTAAATGGGTTAGTGCGGCGTGCTTAACGATGCGTGATCCGGCTGGCGACACCGATTGAATCGTGGCCGGGTAGGCTCGCTGTGGGTCGGAGTGGAAGCGACAATGTACGATTTGTCCGACTTGGGGTTTGGTTTCGGCCAACGAGCGCGTATTGGCGACCGCTCTCACGATCCAACCAGCGTCGCCAATGCGAAACAGTTCCGCACCTGGCGCGAAGTAATTCCCCGTTCCGCGCTGATACTTGCAGGACAGAATTTGGCCCGCAACGGGGGCCTGTACCAACTCCAACGCCGCACCCTGCGGTTGCAAGTCCAATTCGAATTGCAAGCGGCGAATCTGCTGCAACGTCTGGTTTGCCTGCACGCGATCGTTCAGTTGTTCTGTGCGATGTTGGGTCTCGAGTTGTTGCAGCTCCGCTCGCTGATGTTCGCGTCGCGCCACAATACTTGTATTTTCAATTTGGCCCAGCGGTTCGCCGAGCTGCACCGACTGTCCCGTTTGAACGAACGAAGCAGTCAGGAAGCCACCGTCCTTGACATGCATCACATGGATCGCTGCGCTTTCGACAACGCCCCGGGCCGACGAACCCCCGGGCACCGGGCAGATCCACAGTGCGGTCGGAATTCCAACCGCTAATAGGCTCAAGTAAGCAATCGCCAGGGGGCGTCGGTGCTGTATTTCTTCTGACCACAACAAGTATTTCACGAGCTGTCGTAAGATGGTTACCGACGAACTAACCAAATAGTAACCGCCGACCAGCAAGCCGACGATCCAGATTTGCATCGCCATCAAACAGGAAATACCGATCAACAGTAACCATTTGTAGACCCCCGCACTGATACCGTAACTGACCAGAATTAATCGCAACCAAATGGAATCCGTTGTCGGCTTGCAAATACCGAAAAAAATGCGTTTGCTCAAATCGGTCGTCGCCAGGCCAGCCCGGCCGCGCAAATTGGGTATGCCCAACAGGTCCGCCAACACGAAGTACCCGTCATATTTCATGAGCGGATTGAAATTGAAGGCGATGGTCGTCACGCTGGAAATTAATAATGTGAAATGTGCCAGCGATTGAACCGCCGCATTGTCACTGAACGCCCAGACAAATGCCGCCACAATCGCGATCATCATTTCGAAATAGATGCCCGCCAGATTAATTACCTGCCGCTGGCGGCGCAGCGGCAACGACCAACTGCCTGTTGCGTCGACGAAGGCCAGCGGTGTTCCAAACATCAACATCAGGCCGGCGTTAGGTACGGACACGCCATAATGTCGGCACGCGTATCCATGCCCCAATTCGTGCCACAGTTTGAGTGCCGACATCACCAACAATAACGCGGGAAAATTCTGAATCGCCAGCAGTGAAACCAGTTCCGACGAAAACGCCTCCCAGCGCGAAACAACGCACCAGATCGCGGCGACCAGTCCGATCACCCAAATCGTAAAAAAGGCGCGCGTAAACAAAGGGCGCACGCAGTGGTAGGTGCTGCGCAGAAAATAGTCCGGGCAACCCAATGGAATCTTCATGAACAATAGCTTCATCAACGGGTTGGCGGATTGCCGTCGTTGTTTTTGTTCAAATTGACGGTACAGCGATTCGCCATCAGTGATTGGCAGACTCAGCAGACCACGGACCTGCAACTCGATCACGAATCGGTAAAAATCTTCTGCTTGGATTTCCGTTACCAGCTCGCGCACTCGCAAGCTCTCGAATGTTTCCTGCAACGATCGTTCCGCGTTCAGGCTGATCAGGATTTCGTAGTCTGTCGGCGAAAAATTGTGTCCTTCGAATGAAATCGGATCGCGAACAATATAGGAGATTTCACCCATGAAAACATGGCGGCTGATCTCCAGATCATTGCGCAAGCCGACATACGAGCCACCCAGTTTGAGTGCCAGGGATGCAGGAGACTGTGCATTCGACAGATTGACGGCTAGTTCCGGTTGATTTACAGCCATAACTTCAACCTCACATAATCGAGCACGGGGTGCAGATGAACCCACCAGACTGGTTTCGATCCGGTTCCAATTCGTACATGACCTTCCATGCCGATTTTCATCCACGATTCTCGGTCAGCTAACACGGCTTCCACAATCACGACATTTTTGTTGCGGAGAACTTCAGCGGCCGGACTGATTTTGGTGACTTGACATTGGAGTTGCTGTTCAGGTCGGGCACTGGATTGGAATGCACCGCGTTGTTGTGGCAGAATGAATTGAGCCTGATGTTCGGGAACTTCGACTTCGAGATGCCAACGAGTTTCGTTGGCTAGCTCTAACAGGGGTTCGCCAATCGCCACAAACTGTCCGATCCGCTGATGAACCTTGGTCGGCAGAATAATGCCATCATAGGGGGCCCGAATTTCTGAACGAGAAATTTTTTCGTTGATCAGGTGCAAGTCGGTTTTCAAGACTTCAATTTCTGATTGCAAGAGGAACGCTTCCTGGTGCCGGCGTTCCGCCAGTAATGAATTCGCTTCGATCTGAGTTGTGGTGATCGCCGAGGTTAGACTCATTTGTTGGATCAACAGGTCTTTGATGTCCAACTGTAATAGCAAATCGCCAGTTCGCACGGATTGACCCGGCAATACATGGACTTGAG
This sequence comes from Mariniblastus sp., assembly GCA_031400405.1. Classification (GTDB taxonomy): domain Bacteria; phylum Planctomycetota; class Planctomycetia; order Pirellulales; family Pirellulaceae; genus Mariniblastus. The sequence goes on along the minus strand of JANNPW010000059.1, from coordinate 2,096 downwards.
CGATCATGGCTTCATGGGGAACCGAGACCGTATAGACCTGTTCCGGAACGATCGTGCTTGGGGCGAAAATTTTGTATTCGACCGTCCCGAAGATCATCCAGGCCAAAATTGCACAAGCGGCAACGGCGATGATTTTTTGACCGAGTTTTTTCCATGTATAGAGGTCCTTCGCCGACGCGCCAGCCGCCTCGTAAATGTGACGCACGATGGAACGACTGGCACGGTCAACCAGCGGCAGTGCGGGAGCAAACGACTCCGCCAACAGCTGGATTCGCTGCAGATCTTCGGGCATCAGTGGTTGACTGGATTTTCGACGGATTGAAATGACGGCGATGCACTCACCATCAACCTTTAAAGGAATTGTGGCGACACAGGACTCAGCTGCGATCCGATGCCACAGTCGATGTAGTTGGCAATTCGACGATTCAATTTGTCCGACCAGCTTGCCTTCGGCTTGAACAACGGCCGGTTCTTTTCGATCCAGGCACGTGGCCATGGCTTGTTGAATGGCCATCATGCCAGGCGTATTTTTGGGAACCTCGCTCAGTCCCGAGACGGCCATCAGCCGAATGCTGCGGTTGCGCACCAAGCCAATCCCGACTTGCTCACAATTGAACTTGCTGCACAGGCTATTCACAATTGCAAAAGCCAAATGCTGAATTGAACGGTAGTCGGACGCGCGAACGACGGATTTTAGAATCTGATGATTGGATTGCGTTGAACCGCCAATGGGAACAGTGCCATCCAGGGGGGAATTTTCGACAATCAATTCCAACAACTGGTCGAGTTGCAATAATTGACTCTCAGCAGTTTTTCCGCTCAACGACGGAAGAATGAACGCCACGGCTCCAGTGGTTCTGCCACTTCCCGAGCGGATCGGCGAGGCCAGCGCGTGAGCCACCAGCGTACCGTCCGCGTTGCGATAGAAACGGGTCATCGCTTGTTCATCGGTTTGAGCCTGCAGAACCAGGCTATCGATCGTGGCGTCCCAATTAGCCGCCAGTTGTTCATCGGTCGAAAATGTACGTTCCAGGGTACGCGAACCTTGGCGCAAGTTGAGCACTGCGACCACGGCGCCGAGATATTTTGCCAGTGATTCAAAACAGCGACCGAAGTATTCGACGCGCGAAGAGCTCCGCTCGGAAATTTCGCAAAGTTCGGCCACCACGTCATAGAACTGCCGGCCATCGATGCGATACGACGGTTTGAGGAAGGGCTCGGGTGGGGAAGTCAATGTGGGCATTGTCATTAAGGGTGGGATTCGTTTCCGAATTGGGTGTGTAGATCTGTAGTTGGCGTCGAAATTGATTTTCTTGAAACTTGCCCCGGACTGGCGTACCGGGTCGTCGATTGAGCCAATTGGAATCAGCGACTGCCTAACGCGACTAAATCAAGGGAGAACTGTTCTCAAATTCCTGGGCAGGGTCGGGTAGTTCGATCGGCGTCAGAAACGACATGCCGAAATCGAAAGCGTTTTCTCGTAATAAATGTCCTCGTACACAACGGGCAAAGACCGGGTCAATTGAAAACTTGGAAGGTTCAAACTGAATCCAATACAAGGATCCGAGTTCCAGCGGCCGCTGCGTCAGTACGCGACAGCCACCGCGCGAAATGTCGTGACACTCGCCCAGCCATTTCACGTCGACGCGGTCAATTGAATTAGCCGGTTGAACAATGACCTTCAGTCGAGTGTCGAACCGACGATGCTTTCGCTGTATGGCAATCGCGTCGTCAGAACTGGATTGAATGGATGCTATTGCCGCCATCGCGTCGAATGAAACTCCTGATTGGTTGAGACTGGTCCCTACCATTTAAACGCTCCAAAAAATCAACAATTGAGAAGAGGAAAGTTGTGCAATTGAAACAATGTAGCTTTTTCTAAACGTCAGTCAGGATTTTTTTCTGCAGGTGGGGCGGGAAGAGTCGAGTTGGTTGTAGGGAATGTTCCGGCACATGGCGCGCGCTGTTGGACTCCATGGTCGAATTTGACGATTGTTTTTGTAACTTCGCGCCCAACCCAAAACCTGGCTCCCTTCCCCCCTTTTTCGGGGTTATGGGCCGGGGATGTGGGGTTTTGGGATAGGCTCTTATTTTGA
>JANNPW010000050.1:0-166570 GCA_031400405.1 Mariniblastus sp. | reverse complement strand
ATAGTGGCGTTAGTTCGTAGCCCACGGTGTAAACCGTGGGAAGAGAGACAATAACATCACCTCAGCCCCGGATAGGGGCGGCAGTAAACTTGCAGAATCTGTCGCCCCTATTCGGGGCTGGATGAAAATTCTCGGGAACCGCACCCACGGTTTACACCTATTCTATCGACACAGAAAGTGCTGTCATGCGAATAATTGGAATTCCAGTTTCCGTGACATTTCTTGAGAGGTTGGTAGGCATTGTTCGATACAGATTTACTTGGCCTGAATTCGCGATTGTCGAGTCGTTATATGACTTTAGTTGATGACCATTTGTCGCCAGCATTTCGTGGCACTGCGGGATTGAGGAGCCTGCCGGGCACGGCTTCACCGATGGCTGCTACCCAAGCGGCTTGGCGATTCTTGAAGCATCCAGAAATTTCTTTGCGTCAGCTTTTTGCGCCACTTTTGTCTTCGGTTGTTGGAGAAATTGGCGTTAGTTGTGATCGTTATGTGTTGGTGGCTTGTGATTGGTGTAACCTTCACTACACCCATCACGGCCGAAAAAGGGATCGAGTTACATTGAGTCAGAAGAAGGATTTGGGCTACGAGTTATTCTCAGGTTTGGCGCTCAGCGACCGAGACGGCCAAGCTTTGGGACCGTTATGGATGGAAATGCGTGCCAACGACGGTATTCACTCCACTCATTGCGATCAACTGCGTCCTGCGATCTCGGTGCTCGATGAACTGGCTCACAATTTTTACTTTACCCAGCAATTAGACTTGCCAGTTTCTCCGGTCTTTATCATCGATGCCGAAGCAGACAGTGCGAGCCACATGCGTCAGTGCGATCGCAGTGGGAATCTTTTTCTGTTTCGTGCCGATGCCATTAACAGTGCTCGGCACGGCCAAGAACAACAGAAGTTATCGGCGATTGCCGACTCAATGCGAGATTCAGGAGCTTTTCAATTCGCTCGAAAAGTGAAATTTAAACAGCATTCCGTTGAACAATGGGTCGCCCACACGGATGTGGTGCTCACCCGTGCTGCTCGTCCGCACCGCCAAGGTGAACAGCGAAAAGCAATTCCAGGAGAGCCATTGCCCTTGCGTTTGATTGTCAGCGAACTTCGAAATCAGGCTGGTGAACGGTTGGCGATTTGGTACTTATTGACTAACGTACCGGAGAGCATTTCCAGTCACCAAATTGTTTTGTGGTATTATTGGCGTTGGCAAATTAAAAACTATCACAAGTTGCTCAAATCGGCCGGTCAAGAAATCGAGCACTGGCAACAGAAAACCGCCGAAGCGATTGTTCGCCGTTTGGCAATCGCGAGTATGGCCTGCGTGATCGTTTGGCGACTTCAGAAAGATGAAAGTCCGGAAGCCGAGCAGCTTCGCAATCTGTTGGTGCGACCCAGCGGTCGCCAAATGGCATACGGAAAGAAACATACCGCGCCAGCATTACTGGCGGGGTTTTGGGTATTGCTGTCCATGCTTGACATCCTTGAGACTTACGATGTTGAAAGCCTCAAAGAGATCGCCAAGTCCGCAAACCACTGGGCTCGACCAGGTCCACAAAGTGCTGTCAATTCTGTGTCGATAGAATAGGTTTACACCGTGGGCTAATGACTGCCGCGCCCACCGGCACTCAAAAACGAAAACTGGAAACGAAAACTGGTGCCACCCCAAGGAACGAAAATTGGAACGAAAATTGGTGCCACACCAAGGCGTTTTTCGATCCGTTGCTTGCCGTCAGTTTAAGCAGGGCAAGTCCGCGAAGGGTTGCCGGATTTCGAGGGCCATGAAAACAATGCCGCTGCCACCCAGCGGCGTGTCATTTCCGTCTTAGCCAAACATCCAATTGTTTCCGTCACCGCTGTTGAGTGCAACGTTGTCCATTCCGCCAAATAATCGGTCGTCGTCATTCTGATCATGACAATCGTTTGAAATCGAAACGAGTATGATTGGCCGAATTCTGCGCGGCCGCAGGCTTGAAAACGAACGAGTTGCACCCGCACCTATTTCTGTTCGGTCATTTTCAACGACTCATCAATCGCCACGGAAAGTTGCAGCGAATACTCGGAAGCCAGCTTGGCCATCTTCGGCCCGACCTCGGAACCATCCGAAAATGGCTTGTCGGATGCGATGGCTTTTTCATACAAGCTGAAGCATTCCTGAATTTTTGGAACGATTTCGCTAAGCGGTTTGATGAATTGGTTGTCGTGGCTGTCAGGCAGCGTGGCGATCAGTTCCAGGCCTTTTTGGGCGGCCGCAATATCGATGATTCCCAATGCATTATTTTCGCCCGTACGGGATTTTGCGAATGCCGCATCGTCGGCCATAAAAGATATTTGTGAACAGACGTCTACCAACGAACTCTTCGTGGTCTTGATTTGCGCTTGATCCACTTGCATTTTTGGTTTCGCGTCCTGGGCCGTAGCAACTGGTTGGCTGGAAGGGTTGGAATTGGTTTTTTTGCTGTCGGCAGTCGACGTCGGCGACTCTCCGCCACAGCCCAGGCAAACCACCAGTGCTAGTGCGAAGGGGGTCAGAGTTCGATATTGAGTCGTTGAATTTATCATTGGCTTTGACATATAATTTTTTCCTGGTTGCATGGAGTAAACGTGTAATAAGAACTTGTTGCGCGGAATCCAAAAAATCTTGAGGTGGCTGGTGAATCGTCGCCAAACTTCCAAGGCGAACTATTGAATTTTGTCCAATAAGATTTGACTATTTAGTTCTGGCTCGGCCCGGGGATCATCCAGAAAGCCTGCGCTCAGTTTGTCGTTGGATAAATGGTCTTGGACCAAATTGATGCTGTGTCGCGCGGCAACTTGATCGTTGTGTTTTACAATGACGTAACCCTGGATGCGACTCTTATCAACTTTGTAGAGCGTGCGATTCTGGATTTCCCACGTGACGCTCCGAGTCCATTCCGGCGCAACGATGCCGACCTTAAGCACTTCGGCGGATGTGCCTTCTTGTGACCATTTATCACGCAACAGTTTCAGCAAGGCTTCCCGGTCGGTGCCGTGGTATTCGTCAGGTGGAAGCTCATTTTGTTGCAGGATACTGGCCGCCAGACTCTGCTCGATTACACGAACTTGTTTGACGGTCTCGGCAAATCGCTCGTTGGCTGTAGTCACCGCTGCGGATTCTGGATCCAGCGATTGCAGGTAACGAATTCGAGTCTTCGCGGTTTGCGTACTACGAAAGATATCGTTTTCCGGGCGGAAATAGGCCGGCGCCTGGTTCTCAACAGCCATTTTCGCCATTTCCAAAACATGATCGAGGTCGCGGTTGATGGCTTCGAGTGAACCGTATTCCTTGGCGGCCCGTTCAAACCCGGTGAGTGCCGTTTCCAAATGCTCGAGCATGTATCCCAGATTTCGAAACGGCTGGTTATCTTCTTTGATTTCGGCCGCGAATTTTTTGGCGACGTCGTTCAGATGCTCGCGGTAGTGTGTCAGGTTGGCGGCCGCAACCAAATCCGCTTCGGGATTTCTTCCAACATATTCGGGGGCGGTCAGACTTTCGGTCATTTCGTTCATGCGTTTCCATTCGGCTTGGGCTTGTTCCGCAGCCGATTGTGCGTGGACGATTGCGGAGCTGGTGATTGCCAGCGCTGCCAAGGTCGCCAGGGGGTTGATTTTGAAAAGTATTCTGTGGTTTAACATGCGGTTTGCTCGCTAGGTTCCCGATTGAATTGATGAGCCGGCAAGTTCTGATTTGGAACTACTACCAACCAGCCATTCCACCCGACGCCGAAGCTAAGTGTTTTTTCCGCCGACACTCTCTATCTCAGTGATTTTTTTAAAAGTTTTTAAATTTCCCGGAAAACCGAAGTTCGCTCTCCATCTGGATGACTAGCCGGATTGATCTCGGCAGTTGTTTCTTGAACCCACAATTGGAGGAAAGCCCATGACAAATGCTGTGAGAATGAAACTCTGGTTGGTGATGACCGGAGTATTCAGTTTGATTTTATCAGTGACACCAACCCAAGCTGATATCGTGATTACCGGGCGATCATCCGAGATCATCTACAACTACGTATATGGGTTTGCAGCTTCATCGAGTGATTATTATTCGGGAAATGGAAATCCGATCAGTACCCTACTGGTGCCGAATGATTCGTTTGAACATCATTTTTCCGATAGCAAGAATGGCTTTTATCAACCGACGGGAGTAAATTGGTCGGCCAGCGCCCAAATCGATATCGTTCAGGCCTACAACATCAATCCCTTCCCAACGGGCGTCAATCAAATCACGGCGGCGGGTACCACGGCATTGACGACTTCGACGAGCGGAATCGGAAGTGACGCCCTCATCAATTCGGTCAACCCAGGCAATGAACTCGAAATTTACTTCACCGTCACGGACACGCAGTCCTTTAGTTTGAGCGGGTCGCTCGCATCGTCACAAGCGAACACCGCAGGATCCACACGCGTCGCAATTGAGTACAACAATGGTTTTGGATGGACGTATGGACCATTTGATTCCTGGTTGTACCTCGCGGGAAACGGGAGTGTCGGTTCATTTGATTTTTCAGGGACGCTGACCCCAGGAAATTACCGCCTGGTTGGTACCTCGGCTAATCAAGTACTTGGCAACCAGTCGAATAACAGTTCGTTTAACTTCACTTTCAGTAGCATTCCCGAACCCACTGCGACCTTGGCGCTATGCAGTGTGTTGGGCGCGGTTGCCTGGCGGAGACGTCGCAACGGCTAGCCGATCCGTTTCTGCCGGGCGAATCAAGAGCTGTGGCAGTTTTATAACGGTCGACGAGACGTCAATTGGGATTCCATCGTTTTTTTTGGGGGGATGGACTGTCATCGATTCTGACCGATTCGCGACCACCACCCCAATAAATCCTTTCGTGAAAGGGGATCGATCAACTAAAATGAACCCGACGAGGTCCCTTGACAAAAAAAGCGAAAGTCGATGCATGAATGAGTCGGATGACGAGTCGAGTGTATCCGGTGGTTTGGACGCATTGCTGGCAGCTGCCAAGGCCGGTTCGACGGATGCACGCAGCGAACTATTCGCAAACTTGCAAAACTATTTAACCTATATCGCCCGGCAACATTTCGATCCCGCCTTAAATGCTAAAGCTGGAATCTCGGATGTAGTTCAGGATACGATGTTGCAAGCGACGAAAGAGTTTGCCAGTTTTCGCGGCTCCACGGCCGAACAGTTTCGTGGCTGGTTGCGGCAGATCGTGATCAACGAAGTACGGTCGATGCATCGGCACTTTGGCGCTCAACAGCGTGATGCAGGCCAAGAGCGCCCGATGAACAACAGCCCATCCACAGATTCCGTTCAATTCGATTTCCCCGATAGCGCGTTGACTCCCTCGCGTGAAATCATGTCCAACGAAGATACACAACGGGTTCGAGAAATTCTCGGAAAATTGCCGGCCGAAATGCGTCAGGTAATCCAGTTGAGGAACTGGGAACGGCTGCCATTCAATGTGATCGCCCAGCGGATGGGAATTTCTTTGAGCCAGGCGGCCAAGCTCTGGTACAACGCGCTAATTGAACTGCAACGTTTGAATTCGGAACTCGAACATGGATAATCCTGGCGAGGAAATTCCACCCCCCGATCAGGACTGGGACGGACTTTCCGATGAAGAAATTTTGCAGCGGTTGGAACAATTGGCAGCCGAACCGCCAGTGGGCTCTTCCGCCGATGCGGCGAAACTGGCTCGCGAAGGATTGGAAATTCTGCGACAAGTATCGGGCGACCAACCGATGGTTGGTGGCGCGTCGAAACCGTTGTCGGATGCGCTCGGCTCGCAACTTGCCAACCACCCGGACTTGCAACGACGACTGCGCTCATGGCTCCAACCCAAATCTGGCATGAAGCTCGGCGACCGGTACAAGTTGGTCGAGCGAATTGGCGAAGGGGGTATGGGCTCCGTCTGGGTAGGTGAACAACTCCAGCCGGTGCGCCGCCGAGTCGCGATCAAACTGGTTAAACCCGGTATGGGCTCGAGACAAGTCCTCGATCGTTTTGAAACCGAGCGCCAAGCACTGGCGGCGATGGATCATCCGAATATCGCGCGCATCCTTGACGGTGGATTGACCGATACGCAAACACCATTCTTCGTCATGGAATTGGTTAACGGAGCCAGCCTAACCAAGTTTTGTGACGACGCGCGGCTGGGTATTCGCGAACGATTGGAACTATTCACGCAGATCAGTCAGGGGGTTCAACATGCGCACCAAAAAGGGATCATCCATCGCGACTTGAAACCGTCGAACATACTCGTAACCGTCATTGACGGTCGGCCATTTCCAAAAATCATTGACTTCGGTTTGGCGAAGGCGCTTGGCGGACGGCCCGCAGATTCGTCCTTGGCCACTCATTTTGGTGCCGTGGTTGGAACGCTCGAATACATGTCTCCGGAACAGGCCGGGTACAGCGGTCAAGATATCGATACCCGTGCCGATATTTATTCTTTGGGTGTGATTCTATACGAGTTATTGACTGGCTTGCGTCCCTTCGATTCGCAACGCCTGCAGGAAGCAGCGTTGGATGAAATGTTGCGGATCATCAAAGAAGAAGATCCGACGCGCCCATCCGCCCGACTGTCGTCGTCCAACTCAGCTCCCTCGAGCGCGGCGCTGCGACAGACCGAACCGAAATCACTGACCGGTCTGTTGCGAAAAGAACTGGACTGGATCGTGATGAAGGCCTTGGAAAAAGACCGCAACCGCCGTTATGAAACCGCCACTGGATTTGCCGCCGATGTTCAACGGTATCTAGCCGGCGAACCGGTTTTGGCTCACCCGCCCAGCAACCGTTATCGTTTGCAAAAATTCGTACGTCGAAACCGTGCGGGAGTGGTCGCCACGGGTTTGGTCATCCTGTCGTTGTTGGCTGGTCTGGGAACGACGTTGTGGCAAGCCCGCATCGCGCGACGGGAGGCCGCCAGGGCAGACGATCGAGCGGCAGCCGCCGAAATAGCGGAACAGGAACAACGTCGCCTCGCTGCGTCTGAGACCGAACAGCGCCGGGAAGCGCAAAAGCAGCGAGAGTTGGCTGAGCAGGCGGCCGAAGCAGAGAAAACTCGTGCCGCTGAATTGGAACAGGTCGCTTCATTTCAAGGAAAGATGTTAAGCGAAATTGATATTACCGCGGCCGGTAAACAACTGGGAGACAACTTGCGCCAACGACTAACGACCGCACTGACTGCAACGCCAGTAGAAGCCGCGCAACAACAGGCTCGATTGGCTGCCTTTGCTGGCGAACTCCAATTGATCAATTTGACCGACACGTCGATCGACATGATTGATCAAACCGTCGTCCGTCCGGCGATCAAGGAGCTGGAGGAACTGAAACAGGATCAACCGGCAACCGACGCCACACTGCGAACTGGGCTGGCATTGGTCTATCGCAACATTGGCCGTTTCCCGGAGGCAATCAAGCTGCAAGAAGAATCGCTCGAGACCCGCCGACGACTGTTGGGAGACGACCATCGCGATACAATCGAAATTATCAATTCACTAGGATTGCTGTATCAAGAATCCGGCCAGCTGGCTCGGGCCGAACCGTTAGCGAAAGAAGCCCTGGAGCGAAACAGCCGACTGCGGGGAGCCGATCATCGCGACACGCTGATAGCGCAGAATAATCTGGGGCTGCTGTTGCAAGCCATGGGGAAATCGGATGCGGCCGAACAACTTTTCCGGACTGGCGTTGATCGCGCACGCATTGTCTTGGGCCAGGACGATTTCGATACGATGGCCCTGATTGCCAATCTCGGACTGTTGAAGGCGCAACAACGAAAGTATGACGAGGCCGAACCACTGGCCCGAGAAGTTCTCGAAAAACGTCGCCGTCTGCAAGGGAACGAGCATCGCGACACGTTGATGGCGATCAATAATTTGGGCTTTTTCCTGAATGAAATCGGCAAGACCGATGAGTGCGAGCAACTCTTGCGCGAAGGATTGGAAAACAGCCGCCGGTTGTTGGGCGAAGACAATCCCCAGACGATCAACGCGATCTACAATTTCGGCACGTTGCTGTTTCGCTCCAAAAAATTCGCCGAGTCGGAGCCATTGATGCGCGAGGCGGTGGAAAAATTTGCGCGGGTACTCGGCCCGAATCATGGCAGTACTTTGTTTGCCACGAACAGTTTGGCTAACCTGTTGTCCGCGCAGGACAAATTGGAGGAAGTCGAAACATTGCGCCGGGACGTACTCGATCGTTGCCGCCAGGCGTTGGGCCCCGACCACGACCAGACATTGGCGGCGATGAACGCCATGGCTGGGCTGCTCGAGAGACAAAAACGGTTCGCCGACGCCGAACCGATTCGAACCGACTATCTCGAACGCAATCGTCGTTTGCGTGGCCCCGATCACAACTTCACGCTATCCGGAACGGTCAGTCTGGCAACCAATTTACAGGGTTTGGAAAAGTTCGCCGAGGCGGAACCATATTTCCGCGAGGTGCTGGCAATCAGCACACGGACCAAAGGGGCGGAACATCCCAACACCGCGGTCGCGCGCCGATTGTTGGGTGAAAATCTGGTGGGACAACAGCGATTCGCCGAAGCCGAAACCGAATTGCTGGCCGCAGAACAAGTCTTGGCAACTCACGCCGAATCGACACCGGATCGACACCAACCCGCAGTCGAATCAATGGTGAAACTCTACGAAATCTGGGACAAAGCGGCCCCCAACGCCGGGTACTTGGAAAAAGCTGTTCCCTGGCGGGAAAAACTTGAAAAACTCCCAGGGGGCGAGAACTAAATTGCAGCGTCGGCAACTTCAAAGACTTTCCCCAAATTTTTTAAAGTTTCTGTTGCGCAATCCGGAAAAATCTTCCGTCGCGTGCGTCGAGTGATTCAGCGATCAACGACAAAACTTCAGGTTGGGGAGTTGCCTGTGATAGGGGCTGAGTTGTTAGGCCAGCGGCCGAATGGAAACTACTCATCGAAAACCGTTAAGTGAGTGACCCGTTGGAAAGTCTCTTACTTACAATACGGATTGGGATAATCCAATCTGCCGCTCACCCTAAAACAAACTGAACCACCGATTGTGGAGTGGCGCGATGGTACAAAACAAAAACTTCGAAGTCCGGTCGAGTGACGAACTGGATCGCTTGCTCGCCAGCGCGCGAGCCGGATCGGAGTCCGCGCGCAACGAGTTGTTCCGGCAGATTCAGAACTACCTCGGCTTCGTCGCCGGGCAACATCACAATCGAGCCCTCGCCGGGAAGTTTGGCGTCTCCGATATCGTGCAGCAAACGATGATGTGTGCAGCGCAGGAACTCGACGGGTTTCGGGGCACAACAATTGAAGAATTCCGCAGCTGGTTGCGCCAGATCCTGGTCAATAAAGTCCGGGACAACAATCGACACTTTGCTTCCAAACGGCGCAACGTGGCTCAGGAAATCGCGCTCGATCGCAGCCAATCTGGCAATCGGGTCGCGATCGAGATCGCCGATAATACTGCCACGCCTTCGGTAGAAATGGCAGCTGGCGAAGATTCCAGTAAAATTCGGAAAATTCTGGAAAAAATGCCCGACGATATGCGTCTGGTAGTTCAGTGGCGCAACTGGGAGGGCCTGCAGTTCAACGAAATTGCCTCGCGAATGGGGATTTCGTTGAGCAAAGCCGCGAAACTTTGGTACAACGCTTTGATCGAACTCGAACGATTGCATGCCGAAATGAACGATGACCGAACCAGAAAAAAGTGAACTCGGCGGCCAGTTCCCTGACCTTGACTTGGAGAATCTGACCGACGAAGAAATCCTCCGACTTTTGATGAAGGATAGCCCGGAGTCTACCTCAGGGCCCGCGATCTCGACTGACGAAACGGCTGGCAAAGCGCTTCAGGGACTGCGGCTCATTCGCGAGGCCGTCGCGGTGGTGGCAGGCCGCAGCGGAGAACAACTGCGCGAACTGCTTGGCGACGGGCTTTCTGAACGACTCGGTCAAGTCAGCGATCCCCAGAGGCGCTCGCATTATGATCGGGGATCAATGATTGCGGGCCGATATCGCCTCGTCTCCCTGATTGGCGAAGGAGGCATGGGAAGTGTCTGGGTCGCCGAGCAGAGGGTACCAGTGCGCCGGCGGGTGGCACTCAAGCTGATTAAACCGGGCATGGACTCGCGACAGGTATTGCACCGCTTCGAAGCGGAACGTCAGGCGCTGGCGGCCATGGACCATCCCAACATCGCCCGTATTCTGGATGGCGGTCTCGCTGACAACCAGCACCCATTTTTTGCCATGGAATTGGTCAACGGCGCTAGCCTGACGAAATTTTGCGATGAGGCTCGACTGGGCATCCGCGAGCGGTTGGAAATTTTTCGACAGATCGCACAGGCTATTCAGCACGCCCATCATCGAGGTATTTTACATCGGGATCTGAAACCCTCCAACATCCTGGTCACCGTCATCGACGGCCTGCCGGTCCCGAAAGTTATCGATTTCGGACTGGCGAAGGTGCTCGGATCCGAGCTCCACGCCGATTCCCTGCAAACCAAATTCGGCGCAGTAGTCGGAACGATCGAATACATGGCACCCGAACAAGCGGGCTACAGCGGGCAGGATGTCGACACTCGCGCCGACATCTATTCGCTGGGCGTAATCCTGTACGAACTACTCACCGGTTTGCCCCCGTTCGATTCTGACCGACTTGCCTCGGTGGCGTTGGACGAAATGCTCCGAATCATCAAGGACGAGGACCCAGTCCGGCCATCAGTCCGCCTGGCTTCGTCGGTCTCGGCGCAAACGTGCGCGGAAGCTCGTCGGATCGAGCCGGCCAAACTGTCGGGCATTCTGAGAAATGAACTCGACTGGATCGTGATGAAGGCCCTGGATAAGGACCGCAATCGGCGCTACGAAACGGCCAATGGTCTGGCGAACGACATCCAAAATTATCTCGCCGGGGAACCGGTTGCGGCGCATCCACCGAGCGCGGTTTATCGGATTCGCAAATTTGCGCGGCGGCATCGAGTGCAAGTGATCGCCGGTTCATTGGTCACTCTGGCCATGATCATCGGTGTCGCCGGAATGGCAGTCGGGCTGTTCCAGGCCAGAAAACAGGAACGAATCGCAGTTGAACAGGGGAAAATTGCGATGCGGCAAGAGCGGATTGCCGTCGCCGAAAGCACCGCCAAGAGTGAGGCTTTGCAACGGGAACGAGACGCACGAGAAAGCGAAAAAGAGGCGCGGGACCAGGCGCTGACCGCATTGCGTTCTATGACCGACGAGTTCATCCAGAATGAACTTGCCCGTGAAACTCGGATTTCGCGCAAGGAGCAAACTTACCTGCGCAACGTTATTCGCCAATTTGATGTCTTCGCGAATTTCGCCGCCGATGAACCGGAAAGCAGAGCGATTCGTGCGGAAGGCCGTTTTCGGGTTGGCCGGATTTATTGCTACCTGAGCGAAACTGCCGACGCGGAAATTGAACTGCTTAAGTCGGTCGATATCTATGCTAGGCTGGTTAGCGATTGCCCTGATGATAAAGCGTATCAGCGCGGGCTGGCCCGTTCCCAAGGCGCGCTGGGAAAAGTACTGGTTCAGCTTGGCAAGACGACCGATGCCCGCGTTGTGCTCGATGCCGCACACAAGTACTGGAAAGAAATTGCCTCGATAGCGCCAACGGAGACAAATCTCGAATCCTATGCCGATGTGTGTACTTCCATCGCCCGATTGTCTAAAGGCCTGGAACGCCTGGATGACGCGGAAGAGTCGTTTCGCGAAGCTCTATCCATCCGGCAACAGCTCGCGGAGAATTTTCCGCGACCGGAAAATCGCGCGAGTCTGGCTTCCGGCATGAACGGGTTGGCCATTCTTTGTCGGCAGATTGGTCAAGACGAGGAAGCGGAAAAACTCCTGCACGAATCACTCGCGATCAGGAAACAAATAGCTCGGCGATTCTCGGCTCGTCCGGATTTTGTGTATGGTCTGTCGCAGAGCTTGATCGAGATTGGACAGGTAGCCATCGACAATCGGCAATGGGATGACGCGGAATTGGCATTCCAGGAAGCTCGTGGGATCCTGGAAGATCTCGCAAAACAGTTCCCCTCGAAGTCCGAGTACAACCAACAACTGGCGGATGTGCTAAACCAGTTGTCCAAGGTATTCGAGAACATGAATCGGGATCGGGAATCGATGAACGTCCTGGCGCAAGCGATCACCATCCGCGAAGTGCTCGCGGCCGAGACTCCCGAACGTCCGGCACTGCGAAAGAACCTGGCGATATTGAAATTCAACTTGGGAAGTGGCTATCGACGGCTGGGCATGGATCAAGAAGCGGAAACTGTCTGGCAGCAGACAATCTCCGTTCGCGATTCGTTAGCCAAAGAATTTGCCGACGACGGCGAAAACGCGATGGAACTTGCCCGCGTGCTGGTTGCCCTGGGCCAGCTCCATTACTCGATGGCGCGCAGCGACGAGGCGGTCAAGTATTACGAACGGGCGGTGAACATCTGCAAGGAATGTGTGTCGCGCTACCCGGGGCGAGTCAAATGGCGCAAACTGTTGGCATCAAGACTTCGCGACTTCGGCCGGATCCTGGCGGGCTCGGCACGGGCGTCCGAGTCCGAGTCAGTCTTGCTGGAGTCCCGTTCGATCTGGGAACAATTGGCCAATGAAGATCCTGCCAATACAGGTCTCCAAAGTGATGTTGCCAATTGTTCGATCGAACTTGGAAACACATTATTGAAGCGACGTGATTATGAAACAGCCGGAAACTACATTGCCGCAGCGTTGAGTTCCACTCGTCAGGGAATCGCGTTGGACGCGACAAATGCCAGTTTTCGAGCGAGGCATGTGCGGGCTTTATTTTTCCTGATCCAGATTCAAGCGGGCAAACTGGACGAAGCGAATTCACTCGAGACGGCCTGCGAACTTCGCGACCTTGGTTGGGATCCGCCGAAAAATGCTTACTTTGCTGCCTGTGGCCTGGCGCGAAGTGTTCCGATCATGGCCGGGCATTCCCTGTTGGATGACAAACAGCGCGAAGAGGCCGTCCTGCGGTACTCCAATTTGGCGATGCAATATTTGACGGACTCGGTCAGCAAGGGCTACTCCGCGCGAAAGACCTTGGTAAACGATACTGACCTCGATTCGATTCGCGATCGCGAAGACTTCCAGAAACTCCTCGACAGCTTACCAGCGACCGAACAGGCAGAAACGTCAAACTGAATAATGCGAAACAAATTTGACCGTCTATCCTCGATTAATAGTCCATTTTTTTTAAAAATCCAGAATATTCGGAAATACCGCGCCGCAATTGCATCTTGTGCAGGAGAGGACCAGTGTGCGGTCCGTTTTCTCAAACCAACAAGTAATCCAGGGAGACTGAAATGTTCCGGTCATCGAAAAAGACAACTAGAAGAAGCCACAACCGACAACAATGTGGATACGAATCGCTTGAAAAGAAGGAAATGATGGCGGGCAATGTCACCATGGTCTTTGACATAGTGACACGCAACATCCTCCTGACGGGTGATGGAGTCGCAAATCAGGTGACGATTCGGCAAGCTCCCGCGAATGGCAATATCGTGGTTTTCGGAAACCCGGGAACCGGCACGACGATCAACGGCCTTCCGGCCTTGGTCATCCCCGGCCCAGCGGCCGGGAATGTAATGGTCAATCTGGATGCCGGAGACGATTCATTAATGGTAAGAGATCTGGTGTTCAACAACTTTACGGTTAACGAAGTCGGCATGGGAAAAGATATTGTGTCGTTTTCCAATGTGAGAGCCAAGGGGCAGGTTTCCATCAACACGCTCGGTGGCAATGACCAAGTATCGCTGGCCGGCGCATTCGCCAAAAATGTAGGCATCATGACGGACGACGGAGAAGATGTGGTTAGAGTATCTGGCCGAATGGGTGTCGTAATGAATCCGTTTGGCGTGGTGGACCCCGAATACGTTTTTGGCGGAATGTCCGGCGGTGGTAGCATCTTGAATATTAATACGGGTGCGGGGAAGGATGTGGTGACTCTCATCGATCTAGCTGTCGATGGTCGCGTTGGCATCCTCACGGGAGATGGAAACGATATCGTACGCAACAAAGCCGTGCGTGTCGCGGACCGTTACGATGCGTTCATGGGTATGGGTGACGATCTGTTCCGAGTTGAAGACACGTTAACACCGGTCATGGACATTCGTCTTGAAGATGGCAACGATACGTTCACGCAGGTGCCAGGTACACTACCAGTGCTGCGTCGCGCCAACGGTGGATTGGGAATGGATGTAGCGAACCTCAACGGCGGACCGCTCGGCGTTCTCTTGGCAATCGAGACGATCAATCCATAGAGATTGACGGGCCACGAAATTCCAGACTCGAGTATTCAGATTCCGGAAGCACATAAAGAACCTACGGGGCGGGAGCGAGGAGATTTCCTCACTCCCGCTCCGTATTTTCATTCTCGCCGAACGCCGAAACGACGAACGCGGAACACCCGGGACTGGAATTCCAAAACAGCTAACCTGGCAAATTAATTTTTCAACATCGTTCGTTTGAGATTGTCCTTGGGCATCCGATCGATTAGCAGGAAGAACGGATCGATTCCAGCGGTATGCGGTGGTTCTGTTACGGTAAACTTGAATTGATGATCGCCCGGGCCAACCTTCACGCGTTGACGGTGCAGGGTGTCACCATACTTGGAACCTTTCGGTGGCGAAGCAAATGCGCCGATTTCAATCCAGTCATCCATCGGTGTTTCGACTTCCAACTGGTTCGCGTCGACCTCCAATTTTTTGCAGGAAACATCCAGCGTTACCTCAAACTGACCATCGGGAAGTTCGCGATAACTGGTCGCGGTTGTTCGATTGTCGTAGAGTGTGATCCGTTCAAACAAATCGACCAAGAGATACTGCATATCGGCTGGCGTCTGTTCTCGCAACACGTCAACTAAATCGATCGCGGTCGGATAGGGGGGCTCGGCGTACCCGAACCGTTCAATCAATTTCCGGAGCGCAACATTGACATTGTCCTCGCCAATCATTTCTTTCAATTGATACATGACGACGCTGCCTTTGCGGTAATGGATGTAACCTTGCCCGCTCTCGACCCGAATCAACGGTTGCTCCTGCAACAGTTCATTGCCGCGCCCTTTCAAGTACGAATCCATTTCATACTCCAGGAACTTGCGCATCAAGTCACGTCCGTACTCGCGCTCCAAAACCATCAAGGCCGAATATTGAGCCAACGTTTCCGAGAGAATTGTGGCGCCTTGCATGTTGGCGCCGATGACTTGATGAGCCCACCATTGATGGGCCATTTCGTGAGCGACAACGTAGTACACCATATCGATATCATCACTCGTTTTGATATCCGCGATGAATCCGATCCCCTCCGAATAGGGCATGGTACCCGGAAAAGCTTGTGCAAATTTAGCCGTGCGAGGAAACTCAATGATCCGGGCCTGTTTGTGACGATACGGTCCAAAGTTCTGGGAATAATACTCCAGCGATTGTTGAATCGATCGCAGCATTTTGTCCACATTCCATTCGTGTTCCGGATGATAGAAAACTTCGACATTGACATCGTGCCAAGTCCGTTGAGCGACTTTGTAACGCGCGGAAATAAACGAGTAAAAATTAACCGAGGGATGATCGAGTTTGTAATGAAAGTACTTTCTCCCATTCTTTTCCCAAACATCAAGCAACGATCCAGGACCAACGGCGGTTTGATCCAGTGCAGTGCTGATAATTGATTCGACCATGACCCAGTCGCTATTGTTGCTGAGGTAGGTATTTTGGCGGCTGGCCAAATCGGTTGCATCGAGAGCCGGCATCATGGTCGGAGCACTCAAGCCGCGGCGCCGACGTTCGTTCTTGTTAGTTAGTTCCCGTTGGGTTTGATAGCCTAACTGAGGAGCGATCAGATTGTTAAAAAATGTGCCATTTTCAACCACTTCCGGATGCGAAAGCTGATTCTCGAAACCGACCGATTCAGTTTTTACTTCATAGGAGATACTCAAGATCCCGTTCGGCTGCAAGGGAGTTAGCAAGCGATAAATCCGGTAATTCAAATCAGGGAAATCTTCTTCGAGCACAGCGTCCGGCAAATCGATTCGTGTCTCAAAGCCATAAGTGGTGTTGAAATACAATCGCTCGATCGGTTCCGTCGACTTGTTTTTCAGCGTCTCGGTCCCGCGCAGGGTGAGTCCACGAGTTTGCGGAAATATGTCGATCTCATACCGTACATCGGTCACGCGAGGCTGTAGAAAGTTGGCCTGGGTTTTAAATTTTGTCTCGTAGTCGACGCCGACGAGGTTGGCTTGTTCCTTCGAACGCCAAGTGTTCAGAATCATCGTGTTGTAGGCAATCCAGGCGGCACAGGCCAACCAACATCCCATCAACAAACAGGAAACCACACGAAAACTTCCGCGCCATCGCGTCAACGCCGTGCGACATCGGTTGAACCAATTTAATTCCCGCCCGCGTTGCCAGCAGAGCACGGACACAATCATCAAGAGACCAGCAAACAGGAGCCAATACAAACTGAACCAAATCAAGCTCGATAAATACGGCAACCAGCCGAACATGTCCGAATAGGTGTAGTCCGGCAATTGGCCGAACCGGACCATCTTCGTGTCGATTTCCAACAATCCCCAACCGAAGGAATTAGCCAATACCAGGACGATGAACAGGAAGTACCCCACATATTTATTGGGAGACACGACATGCACCAACAGCGCCAACACCAGAAAACAAAAAAACTGGACGAAATCCCAACCGAAGAACTCGGTGGCGTAAACGCCCGGTTGAAACCGACTGTATCCCTTGATTGCCTGGACGAACATCCCGGACGCCGCGCCAATGGTCAAAATGACCAGAACCAGCACGGACAAAGCAGCTAGTTTCGCCACATAGGCAATCCAGGTCGGATGGGGCAGGGCATCATAGACTTCATCCAGTTTCGCATCCCGCTCCTTCCAGACCAGTGAGCCCGCCAAAAAAGTAATCACGGCAATTAAAAACGCGTACAGCGATCCGCGCACGATGTCGATCACATTGTAAGTCACCGGAAGTGCCCTCAATCCAAATGGCTCGTCGGCCACCAACAGTAACGCGGACAGGGTATTGAGCAGGGCAAACAACATCACCACGATAAAGACTGTACTCTTGGCCATCCCCAGGAAGTCGACGCGAAACTGGCTCAGGCATTGTTGCCCAGCGGATGTCAGTCCGTCGGTCACGCGTACAGCGGGAAATGGATGGGAACTGGGGACGATCGTTTCCGAAATTTCCGCTCGACCTGATCTTCTTCGTTCCGCAAATGAGAAACGCCAACACGCAATTCCGAGAATTGCGAGACTCACGCTGATCCAGGCAATTCGATTCCACAACATGAACCCCGATAAAATTACATACTCAGAATTCTTTTCGGCAGCCGTCCAATATTTGGTCTGTAACTCAAACGTACCGATTGCGAAGGGATCCGCCAGGGCAGCGATCCACTCCTGTTCGATGTCCGTCAGCAATTGCGCGCTGAGAATGTACCCCATCAACAATAGCAACAGGCCGATAAACGACGCGGTAGTGCTGCGAGTCCAGATTGCGATCGCGTAAATGAAGGCCGACACGAGAATCGTATTCGGGATGACAAACAACGGCCAGCTCCACAAATGTGCGCCCCAATAGATCGGTCCGAGCCGTTCGGCTTCGTTGAACGGATTGAATCCGGAGGCGAGCGCACCAAGGGAAACGCCGGCCATCGGCAACATTGCGATAAGTGTCGCTCCCCAAAACCGTCCCATCAAAAATGGCATTTTCCGGATCGGTTGTGAAAAAATGATCGGATGCATGCCGGAACTAAAATCGCGACTGGCCGCCGAGTTAACGAAAGCTGTCACCATCGCTCCTGCCAACAGTCCCATCACGGCGTAGAACAACTGAATCTGATACGGCGCATTGAGGTACGTATTTTCAGCTGTGCCGCCGATCGTGACGTTGTCACTGGAGGTCGCCGCAAAAACCATGACGGTGATGACTAACAGGAAAACATAAACCATCATCCCGCGCAGCCAGGTTTTCACTTCAAAGGAAAAAAGGTGTCGAAATAATTGCATCAGGAAACTCTCGCGACGGTTTTGATTTGGGAATTGAATTGACAGCTAGACTGCCAATTTGACTTTGCAGAAAAACACATCTTCCAAATCTGGCTCGACGGCCTGAAAGTTTTTTCCGGGCGACGAATCGCACAAGACGTGCACAACCGGTCGCCCCGCTACCAATTTCGTGGAAATCACGCGATGCGATTGTCGGAGACTTTCCAACTCCGATTTGGGAATGGAAACTTGCCAGACTCGGCCCGCGAGTTCGGCTTCGGCGGCTTGCGGAGACCCCGAGAAAACGACGCGCCCCTGATCGATAATCGCCATTTTCGTGCAGAGTTCTTTGACGTCCTGCACAATGTGTGTGGACAGGATCACAATTACGTTTTCACCAATTTCCGCCAGCAAGTTATAAAAGCGATTTCGTTCGGTCGGATCAAGGCCGGCCGTTGGTTCATCGACGATCAGCAATTGTGGCTTGCCCAGCAATGCTTGCGCGATTCCGAAACGTTGTTTCATGCCCCCGGAATAACTGCTGAGCGCTTTCCGTCGGAACTGATACAGATTGACTCGCGACAACATGGCATCAACAAGCTCGTGTCTGGCGCGGCGATTCGTAATGCCTTTCAGAATCGCGATGTGGTCGAGCATCGTCCAAGCCGAAACTTTTGGATAGATGCCAAACTCCTGGGGCAAATATCCCAGTATTTTTCGGACCGACGTGGGGTCCTGTAGAACGTTAATGGAACCGAGTTGAATCGATCCTTGATCGGCATCTTGCAGTGTCGCGATGGTCCGCATCAGTGTTGACTTACCGGCGCCATTGGGTCCCAGCAATCCATACATACCCAGTGGTATGATCAAGCTAACTCCATCCAAAGCCTTAACGCCATTGGAATAAGTCTTGGATAATTTTTCAATGTTGAGTTCCATAAATAGGTAATTGACCTGTCCATCATGCTAGGTTGGCGGTGACTTCTGTACCCGTTACCTACACCGCCAGCACGATTCAGGTTTCCAGAATATTAAGAAAAACCGCAATTTCTTGATGTTGAATCGTATTTTCTGTGGCGCTCGAGTTCATCTTGCTTCGTTTGGATTCGTTTTGTAGCATTCCGCGACCGCTTCATCCAACGTTCAGGTTACCGGAATCCAGCTTTTTACCTGACTGCCCGATACGAGTACAACTCAAGGCCCGATGCATGGTGCGAATTGCAATCTATATTGTTTTGGCAGTTTCTATTGCGTTGTCGGTCTTCTGGCTTCCGATGGGAACTAAATCGATTCCGCCGCAACATGCCAGTCCGATCAAAAATCCGCCGACGATCATTCTGATCTATGCCGACGATTTGGATTGCGAGAGCTTGTTTGATGACTGGGAATTGGACAAAGATCCAGATTCGAAAGATCCCCGCCCGGTCAGGTTTCCAGTACTCAAAAGCATGGCTGATGAGGGAATTCTATTTACCAATTTTCACGCCACGACTCCCGTTTGTGCGGCTTCGCGGGCTTGTTTATTATCCGGTCAATACGCGCATCGAAATGCCGTTCGGGTAAACCAACCTGATGACATTTCGGCCAACGGATTTGCCGGCGGTTTTCGGGCGTATCGTCGCGATGCGGATTTCGCCAATTCGCTCCAGCGCAAGGGGTTTCAGACCTGTTTGATCGGCAAGTATTTGCACGACGGGTTTGAACCCAATCGGGAACAGGGTGAATCATGGAAGTCGATTTGTCCGAGCGGGTGGGATTCGTTTCGAGCTTCGTTGGGAGCCAATTACCACGATTTCTGGGTCGCCAACGGCATCGATGGCAGCTCCGAACACATCGTTGATCAGTTTCGAACCGATTATGAAGCCGACCAGGTGATTGCTGCACTGGACCAACTGGACCCCAGTAAACAAGGGCAATTGATTTGTTGGCTGTCCTTGGCACCACACGAGAGTACCGACCCGTTGGGCAAAGCGGCGGAACGACACGAGGACTTGTATCTCGGTAGTCAAGCCCCGATCTTGAGACCCAACGCCCACGTCAATGGTGTTGACATGCCGGTCGAGTTGGCCGGACTACCCACGGAGTTTACAGCAGCGCAGCGTCAAATGATCAATGATTTGTGGCATACCCGGCTGCAAGCCATTAAAGCACTTGATGAAGGCCTGGGACGCATTCGCGCGCGGCTGAAGGAACAAGGGCGACTCGAAAACACGATCTTCATTTTTTCTTCCGACCATGGATTCAGTCTGGGCGAACGCGGTCATATCGGCAAACGAATGCCTTACGACAACGTCACCCGGGTGCCGACTATCGTGTGTGGAGCGGGAGTCAAATCCGGTCGCTGCCACGAGTTGCTGGCCAATATCGATATCGCCCCGACCTTGATCGAACTGGTCGCCGGAATCAACGCGACACCGGCAACAACCGAAATGGATGGCCGTTCGTTTGCCAGTTTGTTAAAGGACCCGCAGTCCCGGCTCGATCCGCCCCGCGACGGAATCCTGTTGGAAAATTGGGAACTGGAGTATGGAGTTGACGGCATTCTTCGACCGGCGACCTGGACCAGCTGGCGCACGCCGAACGAAGTCTATACGGAATGGGCAACCGGCAGTCGGGAGTTCTATGATTTGACCACTGACCCTCGCCAACTAAAGAACTTGATTTCCCAGACTGCGTCGGAAAAAATCGCCAAATTTTCGGCGGACTTGCGCGCCATCCGACACGTCGCCTGCGCGCCGATCGTCGCCCATCTAACCTCGCCGACAAAACCTCAATCCAATGCGTTTCGGTCGTTTCCACAAAACGCGAATTTCATACCGATCGAGTTTGTCGGCTTCGCGGAGAGTGATGGTGGCGTGGCAAAAGTCGAGCTGGAATTTCTATCACGAGCAACTGGCGAGTATTGGACGGGTCAAGGCTGGTCCAGCCAACGCTGCAAAGTGGAATCGACACTCGCCAATTCGGGTGGCTTGATTACGGCCTGGCGATACCTACTGGATACCTCGATGTTGCCCGCTCAGGCCAAAGAAAATGCCTGCCGTGAACTGCAAATCTCGGTCTCGGCCACGAATTCGCAAGGCGTCTCGAGCCATTGGACAGCGCCAGAACAAATCAAGCTGGTCACCGATCAGCCAGAAACTTGGATCGATTCACCCGTACCAGCCACCCAGTTGTGTCGGCCGATGATGCTTACCGGCAAGGTCGCGGATAAACGCGAAATAAAGGTCGTTAGAGTGACCATTTTTGACAAGACGGCGAACACCTATTGGAACGGCTCGGACTGGACCGATAAGGTTTCTGTCGTCGACGCCACGCTGTCTAAACCGGACGAAAAAGGTTTCGTCCAATGGCAATACGATTTCAAAGGGCGCAGTGACAACTGGGTTTTTGTTGGAGCCAAAGCAGTTAACCAGGCACGCGCCTACGATGAAACCATGGCCTATTTTGAATTGCCGGGAGTCCTGGGACAATCTCCGCTCGCCCCGAAACCACCGTCCGAACTACAGGCGAATTCTGACCCTGTCGAAAGTCCACATATCTCGCAACGGAATCGAGCGAAAACGCGTTAGTCCTGACGGGCAACGCCGATTTTTCAGCGGTGATCGCCAGCTGATCCTTCGATCGAGTACGTTGGGTACGCAAAGGCCGGTGTTCGCAAAGAGCACAGGTCAGCTTGCAAGTGATGGATATCATCGACGATCGAATTCAATATTCGGCGCACTCGTTTGGTGTTGCCGTGGATATGGCCGTAACCGTAGGCCGCATTTTGCTCGACCCGACAAAAGGCTGTATCGAGATGATGGTAAGCCGCATCCAACGCGGCCAAATCAAAATCCAGACGGGCCAAATCACAACCTTCCCTCGCGATGTCGCGGATTTGACTTGCCAAGCGGCACAGCTCTTGCGAGTCCTGCAGCAGGCATTGGTATTCCGGCGTGTGTCGGTAGTGCTTGGTTTCATTCACGATCGAGCGGGCCTGCCGATCAATCCGCGCGGCTAACCGGTTAATGTGATGATACGTATCTGCGGACGCCGACGCAGCGACCAGAAACACAACGCTGCAGGCTGACAGGGAGAGTAAAGATCGGCGGGTCATCGGTGGGTACTTTCATTGGGAATAAACTGGAGACAATGAACTTTCATTGTCGTCGAACTCTCGTAACATGCAGGAACAATGCCAGACTTTTCAGGATCGCAAAAAACTCCTCTGCAAACACCAGAACCACCCGCACAACCCGGGAATACTGGATTTTGTCCGGAAATTATGGCCGACCGTCGAAATTGATTTATTGATATCAAACTGAGTCCCCGGGCATCGACTTGATTACAAACTTGCAATTGCAACATCGAACCCAACCCTGTGACACTCACAACCGGATCGCAACCCGACTCAAAAACGACGAATTCGGCGGTTGGTTGCGACTACCAATTGGTTTATATCCAGCCCTCGCGTGTCAAAAAAAATGTGTGAGTGGGCGCCGGGTTAGCGATACTTGGTTGCAACCTGTTCAATCGATTGACAGTGAAACGACAAAAAAATCGCCTTCACAACGGAAGGCGATCATTTCGTGCCTCGACCTCAAAGCGAGCTACTCGCTTTCTTCCAAGTCTTCGTGTTTGATTTCGACTTCAACGTCCATTTCAGCCAACAACGCTGTGACTGCTTCGTCCATTTTCTCGCCACGAACGCCTTTGTAACGGATGACCCCTTCGGCATCCATGACGTAAATTGTCGGCCAGCCGGATACATTCCACGCTTTGGAAATTGGCCCGCCGGTACCTTCTGGACCATTCCAGAAGCTCCGCCAAGTAATATTTTTCTCTTTGACTGTTTCTCTGATCATATCGAGATCTTTGTCGCTGTTGACACCAATCAAGACAAACGGTTTATCAGCAAGCTGTTTAACGAGCGACCGCTCGTGGGGGAACATAGCCCGACACGGTGGTCACCAATCGCCCCAGAAATCCAACACGACCACTTTGCCACGATAGTCGCTTAACTTGAAGGCAACCGAATCGAAATCTGTACCCTCAATATCGGGTGCAACTTTGCCAATTCCCAAATTCTTGATCGCAAACAACATCGGGGCCGCTAAATCAACCAGTTTTTTGTTATTGATTTCCAAGGCCGCAAAATCGGTGGAAATTTTTTCCAGGTATTGTTCGGCGAGGGTTGGATCTTCTTCTTCCAACATTGTGGCTAAAGCAAACAAGGCGGCCCCTTTAGCGGGCGTATTGTCTGCACTAGCTACCAATGCACCGAGCGCGTCCTTGGCGGCTTCCGGATTCCTCGAGCGACCCAACATCATCACAATGGGAACTACCTTTTCATTGGCCGCATGATTCTTGACCAAATCCAGCATGGCAGTTTCTTCGCGCAGATTTTGTGCGTCAAACATCAGGCTTTCGAAACGAACTGCCGGATCGTCATGTCCCTCGGCCAGGGCTTTGATCGCTTTTGAAACAGCCATTGGATCTGGTCGTGACTTCATCAATGCAGCGCGCTCATCTGGTTTAGCAGCCCGCGCCGAAACCATCCATTTTTCCATCTCTGCGGAAAAGCCAGTACTTAACGCGACGACTTGTTCAAGCGGGCTAAGCTCCTTTTCGGTGACTCCCGACTCCGGCTTGGCCACTTCTGCTACGCCGGCAGCAGTAGATTCTTTGACCGCCGCACTACCTCCGCTCGGCGGCTTGTCAGCCTTGGGCGTAGGCGCTGGTTCGCAACCGACCGTCATGGTCGCTGCTAAAACCAATAACCATTTGAATTTCATAGATCGAGTCCTCGTTAAGAAATGAAAATAGAAACAACGCTTGGAACACAATCCAACCGGATTACTTTTTCGCTTGCGCTGATCGAAAAAACACGACGCCGAATCAGGCAGCTTAGCGTTCGCGATAGCAAGATTATAGTGCCCGATTGAACGAATGCACGTAGGTAAAGCCTTAACAAAGCTCTTTTTTGGTTCGTTCGAAAATTCGGGGCAATAGTGCTCCGTTACAACATAAATTTCGCGTTGGCGAAATCAGCGGCAGGGCGATAAAACCGGGTTTTTTCAGAGTAACCGGACGCTGGTGCGTTCCGGCTAATCCGAATTCGTTGCTGTTGCAAAGGAACCGGACGCTGGTGCGTTCCGGCTAAACCGAAATCGTTGCTGTTGCAAAGCACAAGAAATAAGTTTGATCATCGCCAACATAAATCGTAGCGATTTCCGATGAACTGCTACTCGAAATGGGCAACTTCACCACCGGCCCGAGTTCCTTGGGCGCGCCAGACTCCAAGGTCGACCCCGTTCGCGACTGGCCGGACGGATCCGTCCACAAATACCGCATTGACAGCACCAGGATGATAACTGCGAGCTGTTACAAAAGCATAAGTCGGGTTACCCGCTCCCCCATTTCGCCCTTCTTGCCAGGAATTGTAGTCGGTTTGCTGATACGATTTGCCTCCGCTGGTGAAATTGACATCGCTATTGGGAGGCAAGGTCACGGTAAATCCAGTATGGTGCACGCGTCCATCGGGCCACTCGGTATGGCCCGTCGTTTTGAAATCCGTGCCGGTCACTACAATTGCTTCTGCGGCACTTTGATTCGCCGGAATCGTCGTCGTTGACGGACCACCGTTGCGGTTGTAGGGTGTCCACGCTTTGACATCCGCAGCGAACAAAGTGTTACTGGTTCCATCGATACAATCGCGAAACCTCAAATTGGAATTGGGAAAAAACATCCCGTCGCCAACATCCCGTTGGGTCGGCGACACGACAAACCAGGTTCCGAAATTAAACCCATAACTCGTCGGATACAAATTCGACCGCCCCGAACCGACAATTCGTATCTCATCCGCCCGGGCATCGCTCGGACAACTGAATACCGGAATCTTCAAACCATCGATCGCCAACTGAAAATCCCAAGCCGTATTCAAGTCGACTTTTTCATAAAGACTGGCTTGCTCCAAATAGGGCAAAAGCCTGCCATGTACGCCCCAGGAACCATTATTTCCTGTGACGAGGACGGACCAGTCGATCGTCACCGAGGGCGGAAAATACTGTTTGGAACTCTCATGATTGTGAATCGCCAATCCAAGCTGTTTGAGATTATTCGAACACTGCGATCGCCGGGCCGCTTCCCGAACAGCCTGCACCGCTGGCAACAACATCCCAATCAGGATGCCGATAATCGAGATAACGACGAGCAATTCAACCAATGTGAAACCAGCAACGCGGTTGATACTCGTTCGTTTTGTGTGGTTTCTCATGAGCCTTTTCTTAATTCCGTTTAATACAGTCGTCGGACACGATTCTGCAATTCTGGCAACACGCCAGGCGGTGTCCCATTTTTGTCGGCGGGCCATTTTTCAATCGCGTTTCCTGGGCAAGCGCAAACTGCGTTTGCTTGTCCAATGCCGATTGCGACTGGCCACCACAGTATAGCAACGTTCGCGTCCAGGACCAACAATTCGCACAGCCCTTGTCCGAGACTGATGCCCATTCGACGTTTGCCCGGTTTCGTCGTCGTTTTCCCAATTCTGGAAAACAAGGTTCAGGTTTTCAAAGACTGTTGAAGTAACTGCTATCGGGCGACTTTGGTCTGTTTGGCAAATTCATGGATGGACTAACCCTGCAACGTACTCGAATGAATGTTAGCTAATTGAAACGAGTTTTGCATTACACATTTCCCATCCAGCTTGATTGCGCCTTCGAAATCAAAAACTGAACCCACGCTGTCAATCAGATTGACTTCGATCTGCACACTCTCGCCGGGCCGCACAAATCCCCTGAAGCGGGCTCGTTTTACCTTCACCAAAACCCCCAGCGCATACTCATTGAACAGCGGATCGTGAGTATTGTAACGCGGCATCGGATTGTAATTGGCCGCGATCAATATGCCCGCCGACTGGGTTGTCATTTCCTGCATCATCGCACCTGGCAAAACCGCCGCGCCGGGAAAATGACCCGCCATAAAAAATTCGTCGCCCACAATCGTCGTTTCCGTTACGATCGTTTTCAACTCAATGGATACGATCCGATCAACCAACAGGTAGGGGGGACGATGATGTAAATAGTCTGCCACATTGCCAAAACGATGTTGGTAAAGATCCATGCCAGTTTGCTTTCAAAACAAAATTGTTCATTTATTAAGTTCTTTTTAGCGCCGCCGGGACACCACATTACACATCAATAAATACCGTTAACCAGAACAATACCTTAACGAAGGGCCGCCTCGTTGAAGCTATGGTTGTACCAAAAAATGAGTACAATCCGCATACTGTGGTCGACGACATGCCGAAATTTTAATAGGTCCAACGCCGAATAATTTTACTTTTGAAACACTTTTTTTGCATCGATTTATTTATGAATCAAAGATCACTCGGCGGTGCATTGGCAATTCTCGTGCTCGTTTTTACTAACCTGAGTATCGGACAGGTCGAACGGTCGGAATTGGGCAAGCGACTCCGGCGCTTTGAGCTGGCTTGGCAAACCGCTCCCCTAGAACTGCAACAAAAGTCCGCCACTCCGATGCAAGCAGCCGTGACAAGTTTTTTCAGTCTGCAGTTGGCCGGCGCAGCAAAACAGCTGGACGGCGCCTGGCGAGTGGTTCGAAATGAACCACCCGGTACAGCAGAGTCGGCCGTTACGGCCTTTCGAATCCACGCCGAGAAACAAATTGTCGAACCCGAGTCGGCAGCAATCACGGCCCAACTGCAGTCTTTCTATCAAACCAAAGCGGTTGTGCCGGCAAATTGCCGAGTCAAATTTGCAATCAAAAAAACCAGCGGCGAAATACTGGGCGTCAAGGAACTGCCGTGGAGCGAAGCCTTGGACCCAGTTGAGCTGCTCATTGAAAATCTTCCGGCCGGGGATTACCTGCTCGCGGCCGAGATCAACGTCGACGGCAAGATTGTGGAGTTGCTACCCACCGGCTTCAGTCGTATCAACGATCTTACCCGACGGCTGGCCGAGCTGGAGAAAATTGCCCGCGATCCCGATTCAAAACTCACCGACGTGGTTCGAGCGACCCTTCGTGACCAAGTCGATCTTTTGCGTTCCATGTATGAAGGCGAAATACAGGAGACCGATTATCCGGCTGCGCAAATCTTGACCTTGGGTGAATCCCTGGTGGCGGATATCGCGAATGGCTCCAGCCTGATTGCGGCTGCGGCAAAACAGCAGGATGTTTGGTTGACGTTGGCCAAAGAACGGAAACGAGTCCCAGTTCGCGTGCGCATGCCGGAGTCGCACGCTGAAAAAATGCCCGTCTTGTTTTTGATGCACGGGGCAGGGGGCAGCGAGAACATGTTTTTTGAAACCTATGGAGCCGGAGGAGCGGTAACTTCCGGTATAAAAAGAGGCTGGTTGGTCGTCGCGCCACGCCAGAGTTTGGGTGGCCTGCGACTGGATTGTGCCGAGATGTTGGACTCACTGGAATCAATTTTTCCGATCGATCGGTCCCGCGTCCTATTGGTGGGACATTCGATGGGGGCCGGACAAGTCATTCGCCAAGCCGTGTTACACCCGGAACTTCCCTGTGGCGTGGCGGCGATTGGAGGTGGTGGGGGAATCAAAGATGCTGCGCAAATCGCCGACATCCCTTGGTTCATTGCCGCTGGCGAATTGGATTTCGGCCGTCGCGGCGCAATTGCCTTGCACCGCAGCCTGAAAACTGCCGGTGCCAGTCGAAATGTTTACCAAGAATATCCCGGCGTTGAACATCTGGTGATCGTACAAGCCGCGATGGAAGACACGTTTAAGTTCTTCGATTCTATATTGGGCCAATAACGGACGAAGCGGGTCAGCCCAAGGCAGCAACTACTGCCTACCGCCGGCCTGATTTTCCGGTGCGCTGCCGGACTATTCACCCACGGCGATCAGACTATTCTGAGTGCGCAAGTACATAACGCCGTCTGAAATTGCGGGCGTGGCCAAAACACTCTCGCCGCAGGTATTGGTCGCCACCAGCTCGAACTCGGGTCCGGCTTTTACGACTAAAACTCGTCCATCTTCGGCTGCAAAATAGAGGTGGCCATCGGCCGCCAGCGGAGACGCGGTAAAACTCAGACCTCCGCCGGATGCACTCATCCGTTTTTTGTAAACCTCTTGACCCGTCGTCGCCTGATAACACGTCAACACTCCCGAATTGGCGCAACAATACAAATAATCACCATACACAATCGGGGTCGGCATATACGGTCCACCGCGCTGCATGCTCCAGGCAATGAATTCGTTGGTTTCCGTTTCTTTGGAAACACTGATGTCGCCACGGGCCGTCGGTCGGATCGCATAGATCGGTTGCACGGGCGCATAACCGCTGGCAACAAAAATCAAATCGTGGGCTACAAACGGCGTTGGTACGACAATCTCTGAATGCTTGTTCAACGTCCACAGCAGTTCCCCATTGCGCGCGTCGTAGCCCCGCGCGGCCTTCGTGGCATGTGTCAACAACATGGGTACGTCACCAAACTGATGAATTACCGGAGTCGACCAACTGGGAATTTCATCGCGCTCGGTCCGCCACATCTCCTCTCCGGTCGCCAACGCAAACGCTGCGACAAACGAATCACCTTGGATGTCACACTGCACGATGACTCGATCTTCAAAAATGATCGGTGAACTGCCAAATCCCCATTGGTAACCGGCATCGTAGAACCAACCGCTATCGAGAAATCCCAGGTCTTTTTTCCAAATCAATGCACCATCATTCGAGTAACAATACAGCCCTTCACTTCCAAAGAACGCCACGACTTTTTCGCCGTTGGTGGCGATGGTCGGATTGGCATGCGACGATTTCGCGTGTCGTTTGACGGCGGGTTTACCCGATGTAGCAGTTCGTTCCCAAAGAAGTTCGCCGGAATTTTTGTCCAGACAATAGACGTTGAAATCAAATTCGGAATCTTCCTTCACAGAATCGACGTTTCCATATTGACCAATTTTCAAGTTGCCATCCGCGTTTTCGGAAACCGCCGAGGTCAAGTAGATCTTGTCTCCCCAGATGGAAGGACAGGACAATCCCAATCCAGGGATGGCAGTTTTCCATTTTAGATTGACGTTTTCGGCAGCGTCGGTTGCCACCGTCCAGTGGAGGGGAGGATGTTGTCCTTCGGCGACGCCGCGCGCGCCGGTCCCGCGAAACGACGACCAATTGGCGGACGAAATCGCCAGATCCGCCGCGAGAGATTCAGGGCTGGAAGGAAGAAACTTCGGAGCCTCCGGTGTTTCTGCTTCCTTTGGTTCGGCGGTGGCCGGCGGATCCGCCGGGGTGTCCATTTTCTCTTCCGGGGCGACCGGTTTCAGGGCGACTTGATTCGCTCCAAATGAAATCACCAGTTCCTTGACTTTTTCACCGTCCATTTCGAATTTGACGACCGAGCCTCCCATGGTAAATTCATGGGGTCCGGTTTCTTCCAATTCCGTTTTGCTTTCCGGGGTGAAGCCAAGTTTCAACGTCTCGCCGTCAACTTCGACTTCTGCATTGAAGTTCGAACCTAGATACTTTCCGACATAGCGCTGCAACAATTCCGGACTCGTTTTGACGATGGGAACCAAGTCTGGCAACTTCAAATCGTCGAACAACTTCGGTAGATCTTTATATTTTTCCCCCTGCGATTTTCGTTGAGCAGCATCGCGGGCCTTTGTCAAACCCGCCGCCGTCGGGGTCCCGGATTTGATGATCATTTCCGCGAATTTGGCATCGCCTTCTTCGATGGCACTGAGCAGAAACTGATCCGCGCCTTCGCCACCTTTGTGAAACAATAACACCGCAATTTCTTGATGACCATTTTGAATCGCCCAAGTCAACGGCGTCGCGTTGTAAAACGAGTCCTTGATATTGGGATCAGCTCCCGCCTCCAGCAACAACTTGACAATGGGTTCGTTCCCACGATCACAAGCGAATAACAAAGCGGTCGCGCCGTAATCAGTTTTCGAATTGACATCGACCCCAGCCGCGATCGCGGCCTGAACGTGCTCCACGTTTTCACTGCGGGCAGCCTCCCATAATCGCGCCGGAGTCCACTCGTCGGTCGCCGGCGCAGTTTCGGCAGTTTCGGCAGTTTCGGTTTGAGCATGACACCGATGCAGTGGCATGATAGAAATCAAACATAACAACAGCCCAATACGAATCAGCATAGTCGAGTTCCTGAAACTGGTTTGGCGTCGGTTGAATCTCAGAGCAACCATTCTGATGGTCACGCTTCAAGTTCGCTTATGATAGGCGAAAATGGATCCTGCGCGAACCTCGGCCACGCACGGTCATTGACCGGTGAGTTGCTTCACAGCTCGCCTAATTTTCTGGGCCATCACCTGATTGCCGCGGGAATTGGGATGCAAGCCGTCTTCACTGAGATGTCGATTCGAATCCAGCCAACTTCCTGGAGGAATCACCGCGCTGAAATAGACCAACTGACGAATCATCGTATCCGATACCAGTTGTAAATCATATTTCCGCGCCAGACGTCGTTCAAAACCACCAAAGTAATCCGCGATAAAACCGCGGGGAATCTCCACTAGAATCACGGAGATGTGCTTCGATTGACAATACTGAATCATGGACTCAATGTTCGTTTCGGGCACGTTCCGACGATAGCCCTGATTCCAATCGTGACCACCGATTTCCAATATCAAGATTTGCGGATTCTGTTCCAGAAATTGGTTCGACATCAAAATCTTCTCGGCCTCTTCACTCGTGATGCCATTATGGCCAAAATCGACGATGGGAATATCGGTCAAGCCCGCCAACACTTCCGGGTACCCATAAGCCGTCAGACTGTCGCCTAAACACACGATTGTCTTTCCGGATAATTGAGTAACGGTCAAACTGCTGTTCACACTCCGATGCCAGTCCACAGCCACCCAACCCCAACTTCCCCACAACGCCACGATCCCGATCAACAATCCGCGACGGTTCGTCAAGCTGGCTTGATCCGCTCGATCGGATTGCCGAATCATGGAATTTATTCGTCCGATGTTGAAAACCGCAATCAGTAAGAAAATGGGGATCGACAACGGCCAATCCACATTCTTGACCAACACAATGCTGATCAAGATTGACAGCGGTATCACACTAGGCCGTCGATTGATCAGACAAGCACAGTGCAATAGCACTCCGGACAACAACATCCAGGGTATCACGCTGGGAAACGCTAACAACATGACGACGATCCACAACGCGATCCCGATAAGTCTGGCCAGCCTCAACATGATGGTGTTCGTTGATAACGGGAAATAGAAAATGAACTTGCTGCGGGCTCAGAGCACCGAATTGTAGCCTATCCAAGTGCGTAACGAAAATGAAAACAAACCACCGTCGGATGTCTCGACTCAGATCCTACTTTCGGTTAACCACGCGATACAAGCGACCCCGCATCGTACCGACCCACAGAAACTCGTTGTTCGAATCCGATTCAATGGCGGAAATCCAATCGTCGGCCACCACCAGCGATTGTTGAACTTGGGCGGTTTTCCAATCAATCCAATGCAGGCTACCGGTCCGGTCCCCCACAATCAAGCTCTGCGAAACCGGTAACCAACACCCGCAATTTGGAATCTGCTCCAAAGTGACAAACCGCACCAGTCGTCCGCTGGCCGGTTGCCAAATTCTCACGGTTCGGTCGGTTGACCAGGTCGCGATCATCTCGGGTGATCCAGCATCGCTGGCAGGGTCGCCTAATACAACAACTCCCAACACGGAATCGGTATGTTGGTTCAAAGCTCGCGTCAAGCGAACATCCTGCGAATCCCAGACACGAATACTCATGTCTTCGGAAGTAGTGACAAAACTTGCGTCCCGCAGCTGTGCAATCGCTGTGCTCGATTTGGCGTGTTGGCCAACGATGCGTGTCCTCCCAGTTGGCCAATCGATGGCAAACAGTTCGCCCGTATTTCCCACGCCCCAAGTTTGTTGGGACCGAGAATTCCAAGCAACGCCCATGACCACATCGTCGAGTACATCGGTCGACTTGATGTTCTGCAACGTTGTCGGATCCAATTGAATCAGACATCCACTCTGACCCGGCACCCCACCGGCGATCAATAGTTGAGGCGCCA
The DNA here is from genome assembly GCA_031400405.1 of Mariniblastus sp. Lineage (GTDB taxonomy): Bacteria > Planctomycetota > Planctomycetia > Pirellulales > Pirellulaceae > Mariniblastus. The sequence continues at coordinate 134,529 of JANNPW010000050.1, read as the reverse complement.
CCGGCGAGATCGAAATTTGGGTGACCTGGTCAATTGGCAGCGACACCGTTTGAAGACTGCCGCCGCGCGCGTCCCACATTGACAACTGGCCCGCCGTGGCGACGAAAAACCGCGCCGACGGCGCGTGATAAACGATATCGGTGATCGGAGAATTAAATTCGTGAACCAGTTGCGGTTCGATTTGTGCCGATAAACACCCTGGGAAACAGCCCCAACACAACACGACTTGCATTATTCTTATAGACAAACAGAAATTCCGTTGGGAACCAAAGTGATCTGGCTGAATAGTCTCGGTTCCCCGATTGATGGGCAACTCGATTTTGCTGAAAACGGCGCTCATGCGATCAACGACCCAACGACGGCTCCTTCGCCACCGATGCGGATCGGTCGACCGGCGGGCGTGATCAATTCGGTTTGGGGATTGAAACCGAGCAGTTTGTAGATCGTTGCCACCAGATCAGCGGGTGAGACCGGATCGGTTTTGACCGACTCACCAGCGTGGTCACTTTCGCCAAACACCAAACCCTGCGGCGTACCTCCGCCGGCCAACAAAACGCTAAAAGCGCGCGGCCAATGATCGCGTCCGCCTTGGGGATTTATTTTCGGAGTTCGGCCAAACTCACCCATCACGACCACTAGAGTCTCGGATAGTAATCCCCGTTCGTTCAAGTCGTCATGTAGTGCGGCGAGTCCCTGGTCCAAATTGGGAATCAACCCCACCGGCTCGCGCGCTCCAGCGTACCCGTCCTTTAATCGAACCACCAAATTGTCATGTGTGTCCCAGCCGGAATAATTCACCGTCACCATCGAGACCCCTCTTTCGACCAAACGCCGCGCTAACAGACAACTTTGTCCAAACATCGAACTGCCATATTGTTGGCGAACCGGGGAGGACTCCGCTTCCAGATCAAACGCCGCTCGCGCCTCCGGCGACGTTAACAACCGCACCGCTTGATCGAGACCGTCGTAATTCGGGAGGCCGCCGATGCGGTCGGCCGAGCGAGAAAATTGATCCAGCAGTTGCAAATATTCCGCGCGACGCTGTACCGACGCTGAGGTCAATCCGTTAAGCAACGTAAGTTGATCAGCCGCCAGCTTTTGGTCCTGCCCTGACTGGTTCAATTCAAACGGGGCAACGGAAATCGGCAGGAATCCATTGGCACGCAGACCCGCGCCGCCCACCGCGTGATGGGGAATCGCCACGAATCCCGGCAACGTGTTGGTCGCAGGGCGCAGCTGTTGGGCGACACTGCCAAACACCGGATAGTTGATATTGGGCGATGGCTTGTAGCCGGTTAGCAGATAGTGTGCACCTAAATTGTGCTCACCCAAGGGCGACGACAGACTGCGCACCAAAGTCATCTGCGACAATCGTTGAGCCAGTCGCGGTAAGCACTCGCCATATCGAATTCCGGGTAGAGCAGTAGCAATGGACGACATCGGGCCGCGGACTTCGGCCGGCATTTCCGGTTTCGGATCGAACAATTCCAAATGACTGGGGCCGCCGTCGAGCCACACCAAAATACAATTCTTCGGTCGGCGCACGGCGGCCCGGTTTGCCAACAGTCCGGCACCGGAAAACAGACTTAGCCCGAATGCGCTCAAGCTACCGATGGCTAACGCATCGCGACGCGAGACGCCATCGCACCGACGTTGAATCCGATTGGAGGTGTTCATTGTTTTCACGAATTGACGTAGTGAGAAATTATTTCTGAAGTATAGGATTTATTTGCGGCGAGCCCAACACGCTTGATTCCGGTTTTCTTTTTTAAAACTTTGCCATCAATGATTGGTGGCGAACTCTCGACTGTTCACTATTGCCCACACGAAATCTTGCCAAAATGTACGCTTGTTCTCGCCGACCGTCGCCTGTTCCGCCAGCCGCAACCAATGTTCGCGCTCCAGCTGGTTGGGTGTCCGACTGTAGGCGGTCTGATACACTCGCTCCAGAATTTGTTGATCCGATTTTTTTTCACTGAGCAGTGAGGCGAGCAAGCCTGGCGGTGATCGAAGGCGTTGATTGATCACAGCGCCATTGAGCAGCCGCAGATTCTCCGACAATCCACCCGCGCGATCGTGCAGGGCACTGGTCGGATTGCACGATTCAGTGCGATTGCATTGACCGAGTTCCAACAATTCCGGCAATTGCCCGCCGCGGGGCGCGGTCAGGTATTCATTGATCCGAGACTGACCATCGTTGGATGTCACTTGTTCGATGGCACCAAGCAACACCGGCGGCGGAAGTGGTTTCTCCAGTCGTCGCCCATGAAATCGGTCCGGCGGGCCAAGGGCTCCCTCGCCAACCGTGCGACGATAGGTACGCGACAACACCACCGACCGAACCAGTGGCCGGAGTTGTGTCTGATGGTCTTGTAAAATCTGACTCAGGTGTTGCAACAACGCTTCATTGGCCGGTGGATTGGAAATCCTAAAATCATCGACGGGTTCAACTTCCCCAACCCCCATCAAGATAGCCCAGATGCGGTTGGCCACGACGCGATGAAAAAATGGATTGTCGGCAGCGGTCAACCATTCCGCCAATTGACTGCGTTGATCACCGGTTTCGGCGAACACACGCCCTGGCAATTTCGGACGAGCCGTTTTGCGCGTCAAGGGATTGACTAGCGCAGAACTATCCACCCATTCGACTCGATCGCCGCGGCGCAGGCCACCGAAAAAAGCGGCGAACGAAAAATAGTCGTCTCGCGTCCAACGATCCAATGGATGGTTATGGCAATTGGCACAACTGATTCGGACTCCCATCCAGGTGTTGGTTGCCATTTCCGCGGTCAAGCGTGGATCGTTGGTCAAGCGAAGAAAACCAACCGCGCCATTTTCCCTTGGTGCACCAACGGCGGTTAAAGACTGCGTGGCCAAATGAGCAATCGAAGCCGCGCCGCGCACCTCTTCCCCAATCCAGTCGACATAGGCCGCTGCCATGGGATCATCTTGACCATTGCCGCCGGCCCGTAACCATTCCGCACAATGATACGTCCATAGCCGACTGAATCGGTCGTCGGCCAAGAGTTGGTTAATCAGTTTTGGGTACTTTTCAGGATCAGCTGAATTGCAATAGTCAGAAACCAATTCGATCGCCGGAAGTTCACCCACCAGATCCAGATAAACTCGCCGAAACAGCGTCGCATCGTTGGCCAGCGGCATTGCTGGTAAACCCAACCGCTTCAACTGTTCAGCAACCGCTTGATCGATACCCAGTGCACCGGAGTCTTCGTAAACATCGGACGGCCTGGTCTCAACGAATTGAATATCCGGCTGTTCAACGGGGACGATTAATTGCAGGACAGCCACTTGATTGAGAAACCGGACGATTAGATTGTGTTGCCCCGCATGTCGCGCAAGTACTTGTTGATCTGACGTCAATTCAATGCCGTCGTCACATTGAAACACCGCCAACGACGTGACGTCTTGTTGCCGCGTTGTCGGAGGGCTGGAAGTTTCACCAATGGTTTGAAATTCGGCTATTGCCCGAATTCCGACCGATTGACCAATACGCAACTCCCTTCGCTCAGCGGCAAGGCGAACGGCCAACAGACGATTGGTCTGCAACCGTATTGCACCTTGCTCAATCCATGTTCGAATTAGTTCAAATTCCGGGCCGGCCGGATCGAGCCGCTGCCCTCCTTCATGTGCGATCGTTTCGGTGCCCTTGAGCAGTAAAAAACTGCGCGCGGGGTTGCGTTGCAACACGCGACGTCCCAACCGTTCATTCACAATCCGGTCAAAATCGGCAGCCGGATCTGAACCAAACAACGATAGTTGAAAACCACCACGACCGCTGGAAGCACCATGACAATCGGCGGCGTTGCAACCCAACTTGGAAAACAAGGGCATGATTTGCGAATCAAAATCCACCGGTTCGTCGGCGCGAGCGGAAGTCGCGACAAACAAAACCCAGCCCCCCAGGCAGACGAGCCAGCGAAACCGCTGAACCAGTGTCAGCGTGCGGCGCCGATTGAGCACCGGGTAGCATTTCAGGCACTGTTGGTTTCGCGTCATGGTGGAACTTCGCGCCATTCTGACAGGTCAATCGAGTTCGAGAGCGACGATGGTCGAACCCGATATGCCCAACATGGTATTCGGTAACGATCGCAGCTTACTTAAACGTGTCCGCCCAAAATTTTAGATGTCGTTGCGCTTCAGTCGTACCGTATTCTTCCAATTTGCCGGCCTCGAAAATGCGCCGACACGCCGCTCCCACCGCGATTCGAAAAGGTTCATCCATCGCGGCCCGCGCTTCGACCTTTTCCGCAGCTGCGGCTACTGATTCCGCAGTTGCCTTGAGTTGAATCACCGGAGCCAACAGAGGTCGAATATTAACTTCGTTGTTTTCCGCGTTTCGGTTCATGGCCGGCTGACCGATCCAGGTTGCGATGGTCTCCGCGGTCGGAACTGCGACACCGGCCGCAGTCGCCATTGCCTGAGTGATGTTCGCCAAATCCGAATTGGCGCTGGGCTGCACGATCGCAAAATTATTGAGCACTTGTCCGGACTTGGAAATCACGACGGTCAAAGTCACATTTCGATTCAGTCCCCAAGCGCCAGGACCTTCCTGGCCATCCGGCGACACCGTCAAACGAACGCCCGCGGGAAGTGCCGCTTTGGCTGCGTTGGCCCACTGCCGAGTTTCCATCACGTCATTGGTAAGAAATACGATCGAAGCGTCGAGCTGCTGATTCAATTGTTCGGCAAACTTCGCGACTCCTCGTAATACCGCAAATCCCGGCCGCGTCCGTTCATGAACAAAAATGACTAACGCTGGCACCTCGGAATTTGTTGGCGGGATTAATTGAATCAATTCTTCCGATTCATTCTGCAGAGCCCAAACTTTTAGTTCGGGAACCGCCTCACCGGCAATCGGCCCGGAGTAAATGGGTGTCGACTCGGCGGCAGTGGCGGCAGGCGTCCGTTGCGCTGGGTTGGGGCTCTGTGGTGCTGCTTCGCGACCCGGATTAGGTCGTGGCTCTTGCGATCCTTCTTGAGATCCAAAAGCGTGGAAACTCGACAGTGCAAAAAACCCAATCGCCAGAATCACAGATCGATTATGGGGTAGTTGCCAGAAATTAGTCATCGCAGGTTTCCAATGCAAAAAGAAATGTAACCGTTCACGGGTTGAAGGGAGGTCGAGGCTCCCGCCGAGACTTTTCCTCGTAAATAAACACAAGTTTGGTAGCTGCTGTCTCGGCAGGAGCCTCGACCTCCCTACGACCACCACAAAACTTCCCAATAATTGCCGACAATTTCATAAGGTGATATCAAGTCGTGAACGGCTACAAAGAAATTGGGATCGGCTGAATGCCACCGACGTCGACTATTCTCGTGCAAATGGCTAACGGATCAACCCACCAATCAACAGATTAGCAATCAAGCGTTAAAATTTCCCAAGTTTATTTGACCGAGCCACATTTGTTTCCAAAAGCCAGGAAAACCGTTACCTCCATTGGACTAACAAAAAAATTGATTGGGATGCGCAGACCGGATGCGCAGTCCAGGCGCTTCGCTGGGATCTAATTAATCATCCACATCACTTAAGCGAGGCCATAACACCCAATCACCTTTCAAGTTTTTTTCCTTGAAACTGAAATTGGAGGCCCTTGCTGGAACTAAATTGGTTTTGTCCAAGTTCGTGATGGATTTATCTCTCTGGAACATGATTGGAGTTCCTCCGTTATCCACATCGTCAAGCCCGACGCTATAGATTTTGAAACCATCGGAATTGGTCTGGTAACGCAGCGGTTGACCATTGCATTGATCGAGCGGAATCTCGTCCAAAAATTCTCCCACCAATTGATCCAGTGAATTCGGAAGTTTTCCATGTTTTTGTTGGTAGCGATAAACGGCAATCGCTGCCAATGTCCCACTTTGATTCCCAATCGTTCGATTGAGTGCTTGACGAATCTGGTAGATTAACGGAAAGAACGACTCTACGAATGGACCCGCTGAATCGTCAGCCCTGTTCTCGAAATCCAAATCAGGATTTTCGTAATAGGCCGTTTCGAACGCACCTTCCGCACTTGTCAAAAACGATTCATAGTGCGTCACTATCTGCTTTCGCGTCGGCGTCGTCATCAACGCCAGTGGAGCTGATACGGAATTCCAAGTCCGCTCCAGTCGATCTTGGATTCCTAACTCGGCTTGTTGGCTTTGAAAAAGATCACTTACATTTTGCATCAATTCCATGCCTTGGGCGGTAACTCTTCCATCTCCCTTGCCGTCATCAGTAAACGCTCGTTGGAGGATATCCATTGTCATCGCACGCTCGCCAGCGAGATCGACATATTCAATCAGTGAATCTCGTTCAACTGCTTGCTGGATTCTCGCCAATTGTTGTTCGTTGAACTCTTGATAATGGTTGGGCAATACTTCGTCGATCAAATCGTAACCCATGGAGTGAATCGCAAACGCCACGAGATCACCGACTAAAATGGGTTCGTTGCCAAGTTGCCGCGTAAAGGCGAAAATCGCTTCGATATTTTGTGTGACCCGTTCCCAATCCTGTTGCTCGATCGCCCAGCGAGAGTCGACCGTGAGAATGCGAGATGAAGTCCGAAAATTTTGATAATGCGGCAACAGGATGTTAATTACACTCCCCTTCAGCAACTGATTAATTGCTTGATTGGAGTACGACATTTCGTGATCATCGGACTGTTTCTGATTCGGGTAGAGCGCGGAGAAATCTTCCGGTGCGTAATTGCGAGGATCGGATTGCAAGGGCAGACCCAATTGACTTTTGGTTCGGGCTTGCCGAAACGCATCCAACAGCTCCGCCGAATCTGCTAGTTTTTGAGTCGCGATTTCCCAGGCTTCACCATCCGTGGGTCGCACAAGTCGAGAGTCCGATTGATCTGGATCGGTCTTGATGTAAATCTCGGCGAACTTGTTTTTGCCCCCTTCTGAATAATCAAACTTTGTAAAAACATCGCGATAAATCAGCCAAGCACTCTCCTCGGCCGGAACCAGCAGGGCTTGCTGATTCAAGTCCAGCAAGTAATCGGTCCCCGGATTCGCTTTGCCAAAATAAAAGAAAGTCGTTAATCCCAAATAACCCAACCCCAACGCGAGACCGCCCCAGATTCCGCCTGAAAGTAATTTTGACATCATCGTTCTGTTCCTTAATTTACTGACCCGAATCAACTTGGCGGCCACCAACGGGTCACCAAAATCAGCCACAAGATCTGTTTCATTGCGACCACGCCGGATCCCATCCTCAAAATGGGCGATCAGCTCGTTGGCCACCTGGAATTTTTCGTGTTTCCATAATCGCGAGTTTGCCACCACGGAGATCAAGGTCGCTTGAATGGGACCGGCAAGTGCGGAGCCTTCAATCAAGCCACGCCAGTCCATTCCGTCAACCGTCAATGAACGGCCCAAACCAAAAATTGACTTGCCGACTCGGCGATCTTCGAGCGAGTTGCCTTTCATCAGGAAACTCCGTGAGCCAGCCCGCCCATCCCGGAATCCATTCCACGCGTCAGCCCCAAGGCTCCCAACCCCTTGACCAATGCCGCCCATTGTTCGCGATCATGGGCCAGTCGTTTTTTTCCAGCGGTAGTTAAGCGGTAATAGCGCCGCTCGCGCCCGTTGGGACCTGTTTTATTGTTCGATACGACCAGCCCTTTGGCTTCCAGGTTGTACAGCATGGGATAGAGTGTGGATTGTCCCAGCGTAAACACGCCTTTGGAACGTTCCTCCAATGTTTCGACAATCTGGTATCCGTACATTTCTCCTTCGGACAGCAATTGCAATACCGCCGCTGGTCCTGCTCCCCGCATCATTTCTCGTTCGAGTTTCATATTGATGGTCCTGAGTCTTTGATTGGTAATTCAAGCCACCGCCTTTAATCACCAAGATTTCGTTGATCGCCTGATTCAAGGTGACGTTGAGCCAAAGTTGAAATGGCTACGTCTCACACACTACGTTTTACATAGTATCGGAGGCAAAGTAGAAGGTCAAGTCATTTCGTTGAGAGTTTTTGGTAATTTTCCAGAGTCATTGAAATTCTCATGCCATGGGAGTGTTACGAAAATTGAAGCCAGGTGAGCAATTCACTGATTTGTAACCGTTGATGGTTACGATCTAATTGCATTGGGTTTAACCTATTAATGTTTGATTGAGTCGCATTTTATGAACCGAATATTGGACGAGTGAATTTCCTCTCACCCCCAACCCCTCTCCCCGTGAATTCGGGTTGAGTTTGAATTTGACGGCATGCGATCTCGTCCGAATTCACGGGGAGAGGGGAGTTAGGTGATCGGCGGTACGGGTAGATTGCGCCAATGAATTTCCCTTTCCCCTCAAGCCTTTCACTGCTCAACCCTTGCTCTACCAATCCTTTCACTGCTCAAACCTTGCTCTACCAAACCTTTCTTTGCTCAAACTATGCTCTGTTCAAACTTTTCTCTGCCAAACCCTTCTCTACTCAAACCTGACTCGCTTCAAACCTGAAACCGTGGGCGGTTACGAAAAATATTGCCCGCCGGATTTCAATTTGTTGCAATTCGCAAACTGACTAATTCTCAAATCGACTGGATGGCGATTCGTGTGGTAGAATCGGACGATTATGATCCCCTGGGACTGACCCTACTGCTTGTCGTCCGTTCAAATCCAATTCCTGATAAAAATGTTTATGGAATTCCAAGTTCGAAACGCTCGATCCGACGGTGAGTGGCAACAGGCCTGCTCGTTGCTGCATCAAGTTTACGTGAATGGCGGCTACACTACCGACCAGCAAGCGGCGGCATTCATGGTTCGGGAGCGATTCGAGAATCAATGTGAGACGATTGTCGCGGTGCACGACGACGGTCGAGTTTGGGGCGCGGTACTATTTTTGAATGAAGCGAGTTCGATACGTCAATTGGCTCAAGCCGGTGAACGAGAATTCCGCCTGCTGGGTGTGGCTGAAACCGCGCGCGGTCAGGGAGTGGGGCAGTCGCTGGTACAGGCCTGTATCGATCGCGCTCACGCCGCCGGCGCGGCTTCGTTGGTGTTGTGGACTCAGCCGAAAATGCTGGCCGCACAGCGTTTGTATGAGCGACTCGGCTTTGAACGATGGCCGTCCCGTGATCAAGCGGACGAACGGGGTTTCACTCGATTGGTTTATGTGCGAAATTGCCTGAATCAGCGCTGCTAAACTTGGGGTCAGAGTATTTCATGACTCGAACGATTTGACTTTCAATGATAAGGGTGTGGGATGAATCGAGTTTCAATATCAGCAATAGTACAGAAATCCGCTGCCTGTTTGGTCGCGATTGGAATCGTAGTCGTGACAATTCCAAGGTCTTTTTCCCAGCAAACAATTCTGACCACACCGCCAGCCGAAATCAAAGCCAACCAAATTCAGGACGAACTGAAATTACTGGAGTGGATTTCCGGCACATGGGAATTGGAAGATGATGGCAGGACCACGGAAGAACATTGGCGACCGCTGCAGGGTACCACGATCCTGGGATCATCGCATACTTATGACGCGACCAAAACATATTTCTTTGAACATCTTCGAATCTCCGTCGTGAAAGGACAAATCGTTTACGTGGCTCTGCCCGGAGGAAATGGAGCCACAACATTTGTGAAAACACGGCTGGATGAAAACCAGGTGGAATTTGAAAACGGGCAACACGATTACCCGCAACGGATTCGTTATGAGAGGACCGCCAACGGCGTGACGGCGACCATCAGCTTGCTCGACGGATCGCGCGTGACCAAATACGAGTATCACAAAAAAACTGAATCGCACTGATGGCAATCGCGCGGCGAATTGAATTTCATGGTTGGAAAATCTGAAACCATGAACTTAAGCAACATCGGGCTAAGATTTAGCATGATTTCCTAAATCACCCTGCTGCCTTCCAAATTCAGGAAACTCCAACAAGACATCCAGTGACACGCAAGGAAAAAACAACCACGAAGCAGGCCACATCGATCGACGCGCTCGATGATCATGCTGTTGATCCGCTGCAAACTGCCATCGATTCGTTTATCGCGAATTTCGGCTACTCGCCAACTGCCTCAGCGTTTGCCCCAGGTCGAGTGAATCTGATCGGCGAACATACGGATTATAATGGCGGCCTCTGTCTCCCGTGCGCCATCAATCTTGGTACCGCGGTAACGCTGGGCGTCCGACCAGCGAATCAGCCGGACCTGCCGACGTCGTTAAAGGGCCTGGTTCGCCTGCGATCCACATTGTCAAGCGACGAAATGATGTTTCCAATGTCGCCGACGTTGAGTGAAGTTCCAATTGGCTGGAGCCGATACGTGGCTGGAGTGCTCTATGAGCTGCAGCTTCGGGGCGCCGCCTCATTCGAACTGGATGTCATGGTCCATTCGACGGTTCCAGTAGGTTCCGGGCTGTCCAGCAGTGCCGCGATGGAAGTCGCGTTTGCCAAGGCTTGTTGTCTGCTGCACGGCTTGGAAATTAACGATCGGGAGTTGGCATGCCTGTGCCAACGTGCCGAACATCAATTCGCCGGCGTCCCCTGCGGATTGATGGACCAAATGGCTTCGATTTTTGGCCAGTCGGAGCGATTGTTGTTGCTGGATTTCGGCAATGAATCCTGGACGCCGATTGATTTCGCAGAAAACGTAGCGCTGGTGGTTGTGAACAGTGGCGTGAGTCACAGTTTGGCCGGCTCGGAATACGCCGCGCGGCGCTCCGAGTGCGTGGAAGCAGCGAAACAATTGGGCGTGAAGACATTGAGCGCGGTCGAGTCGTTGACACCGGACGACGAACTACGTTTGGGTTCCTTATTGAATCGCCGTGTGCAGCATGTCGTGACAGAAAACCGGCGGGTCCGACAATTTTGTGCCGCATTAACGTCTGGTGACCTGGTCCAAGCCGGCGCTGCCCTGTATGCGAGTCATGATTCGCTGCGGTTCGATTATGAAGTCTCCTGTGTGGAATTGGATGCTTTGGTTGAGGTCGCACGCCAGATCGGTTTAGCCGGAGGAGTCTGGGGAGCGAGGATGACCGGTGGGGGTTTTGGCGGTTGTATCGTGGTATTAGTTACACGATCGGGGGCCGATTCAATTGCCGATCATTTTCGAAAATATCTGCGTCGCATTGGCGTAGTTCTGCCGGGAATTTGGGTTTTGCGTCCAACCATTGGCGCTCGAGCCAGCCGCGTTTCTTGATCCTGGTTGTATGGCGCACTGCGGGTAGAAAAGGACGATTGAGCCAATTTCGACAATCCTCCGCCGATCATCTGAAACGTACGACGTGATCAACGAATCGTGAAAACCAGGATTGCGAGGTAGTTTCCGGTTAATTTCCAGCAGGTTTTTGGACTTCTTGGACAAATTTTTGCCGCAAATATTGGTAGCGCCTCTCAAGCAACACTATCAACACCAGCACGAGGACGAGTCCGCCGTATTTGATCGCCGGATGGTCCTTGTTGATCCAATTCCCCAGCACATCGGAAAACCAAAACATCAGACCATTTCCAAGTACAGTTCCAATCAAAATACAACTAAAAGTTGAGAACCGACCCAATCCCAGCAATCGCCCAAATATGGAACCACCGACACTACCAGTGGCCGCCAATGGAAAACCAACAAACGCGATCAGGCCCAAATACGTTGTGCGCCGCATCCACGGATTCGAATCTAAAATAAAATGTCCGTCCGTCACCAGGGCCGCGACTCGGGGTCCAATGAATGGCAAACGAAAGAGAAAACCAATGTGAAACGCCAATACCAGCGCCACCATGGTGTCCATATAAGTAATCAATATGAACAGCTGAAACGAAGACAACGCCCCGTCAAAGTTCTGCAATGCACCGTCGGTGCCGGAAAGAATAATAAATCTGCCGAACAACCATAACGCCAGCGCCGTCGTGGCAACCAATCGCGAGGCAAACCCCCATCCAGCGAAAACCACAAAACCCAACAACAATCCAACGGTCAGGATCGGCGGACCGAACAGTGTCGCGCGCCAAATCCAAGGGTAACGTTGGCGAAACTCATCCTCGTGGGATAGTAGTTCGTCCAAACGCACCGGATCATGTCGCCGATTCTCTGGATTATTCTCGGGGCTGGTTGCCAATGTCTTGCCGGTCATCTTGGGTTGAGTGTGGATATCAATTTGGTAAGGACGCGAAATGTTACGATGTAACTGTCGATTCGGGCAAGCGCGTCGAGGCACCGAACCTGACCACACCCTAAAAACTGAAACCGATAGCGAAGAATTTACCGTTAGTTCACTGGATCTTAAACAGGTCGTTCCTCCAAAAACCGTCCAAATTCGCGCCTACCGTGCGGTCAAGTATTACTACTACCGGGCATGGAGTATATCATAAATCTGTTTTTCCGGACAATATGCCGCCCACGTTGCCACCCACGGCTGGATTCAATTCGAATAACTGGTTAATCTGATCGATTCGTTATTCCTGGTTTTGATTTCCGAACTACGCGCAAAATTGAGTGACTCCGATGGGAATTGACGCTGTGATAACATTAGGCGTTGTCGTAGCTCTCTTGGCCGCGATGATCAAAAACGTCGCTCCTACGGATCTCCTTTTTCTGGGAGCGGCATGCTTCCTTTCGATCGCGGGGATCATTACACCCGCCGAGGCATTTGCGGGATTTTCAAATTCGGGAATGCTCGCAGTGGCGTTTCTGTTTGTTGTCGTGGCGGCCTTGCGTGAGACGGGAGTCCTCGATTACGTCGGCCATCATGTGCTGGGGAAAGTGAAAACCGAACACGGTGCTCTGACCAGGCTGTCCATTTATATTGTGCCGATGTCGGCGTTTTTGAACAACACGCCGATCGTCGCCATGTTTGTTCCCATTGTGATTAGCTGGTGCCGCCGGAATAAGATTGCACCCTCAAAACTGCTCATTCCATTGTCGTTTCTGACGATTCTGGGCGGCACTTGCACGCTGATTGGCACGTCGACCAACTTGGTCGTCAATGGACTGATGATCGAAAACGGCCTGCCAGGCATGGGACTGTTCGAAATTGGCGCTGTCGGTGTGCCCTACGCGATCGTGGGTGTTGCCTACCTGCTGATTTTCGGCCAGCGACTGCTGCCCGAGCGAAAAGAACTAATGACCCAATTGAACGAAGAGCGACGAGATTATTTGGTGGAAATGCTGGTTCTGCCAACCTGCCGGTTGTGTGGCCTCAACGTACAAGCCGCTGGGTTGCGTCAATTGCCGGGATTGTTTCTGATCGAGATCGACCGCGCTGGACAAATCACCAGCCCTGTTCGTCCGGACGATTTGATTCAATCCAACGATCGCTTGGTATTCACGGGGATCGTTAGCAGCATTCTGGAACTGGAAAGGATTCCTGGATTGATTCATGCGACCCATACCGGTGAGGAGTTGACCCGGAAGGAGCAAAATGATCGCCGTTTGTGTGAAGCGGTTGTTTCCGAGAGTTCTTCCTTGATCGGTAAGACGATTCGGGAAGCAGATTTTCGCGCGGTCTATGGAGCTGCGGTGGTGGCGGTACATCGGTTTGGGAAACGGATTGAAAAGAAGATTGGCGATATCGAAATTCGCACCGGCGATACGTTGTTGCTCCAGACTCGCCCGCATTTTCTGCGCGTCCATGCGCACAATCCGGACTTTTATTTGGTGAGCGGTATCGATGAGTGGCGGCCAATTCGCCGTGATCGTGCCTGGATCTCGCTAGTCCTGTTCATTGTTCTGATTGGCTTGATGACAACCGGTCTGGTTGACATACTGATCTCCACGGCCCTAACTGCCGTGTTAATGATTGCCTTGGGTTGCCTGTCAGCCAATGAAGCTCGCAAGAGCATCGAATGGCAAGTTTTGATTACGATCGCGGCGTCATTTGGAATCGGAACCGCGTTGCAGAATTCCGGTGCCGCTACGGTCATTGCCAGTTGGGTCGTTGAATCCACTCAGGTTTGGGGGCCGATCGCTGCACTGGCGGCAATATATATTTTTGGTTCGATCATTACCGAAGTGATCACGAACAACGCGGCGGCTGTCTTGATGTTTCCATTCTGCCTCGAAACCGCCCGACTATATGACGTGGATGCGCGGCCGTTTGTGATTGCATTGGCGCTTTCGGCATCGGCGAGCTTTATGACGCCGATTGGCTACCAGACCAATATGATGGTTTACGGCCCCGGCGGTTATCGCTTCACGGATTTCGTGCGCATCGGTGCGCCGTTGAATATCCTGTTAGGCGTAGTGGCAATCGCGCTGGTCCCGCTAATTTGGCCATTTTGATTCCGGCGATTGATCGGGAGCGCATCGCAAGCCTCGACAGCTCAGTCGATGTAGCCTTGAATCGCAGCTATTGGCGGGTGGGCAAACACAACTTGACGCCAAGCCGTCCGGCCACAGGTTGAGACGCCATTTCGTTGAGCAAACACCGATTCGTGTTTTTATTCCAACTAAGTACCGATGCGTAATTTTTAGAACAAAATGAATGAACATGGATGGACAAGATGTACAGGATGATTTTCTCAGTGACTTCTCCAAACTGCAAGTCGGATCGACGATCATCCTGCAAATCCTGTAAATCCATGTTCGTTTCTCCCGTTGTGTCGACTGGTGAGGGTAATGCCAGTTTACTTATGTACTGGTGCTTACTGCGATAGAAACAGGTACAGTCCAGCAGCCAGCAGGATCAGCGCACCACCCACCAACGGAGCCGGCTTCCAAGGAGTCAGATCGACCACTTTGGCGTCTCGTTGCTCATAGGGCTGATCGCGTCGCATCCCCAAACCACCCAAAGTCAATTGTAGCGCGATTAAGGAAACAAAAACCAGCCCCATGTAGTGATAGCCAGAACCGACACTATCGACGAGCCAACCGTGGGAAACAATTTCGCCAGTTGCATTGGTCACGGCTTCGCCGGGGAAAAATGTTCCGACTGACATGGCGCCCAATCCGACGACCAGCGCGATCATTGCGGAGCGGCCATTAACCCATGAATTGAACATTCCTACCAGAATTACGGCGAGCAAGGGAATAAAATATACGCCATTCAATTTTTGGAAAAAACCAAAAATCGCTTCACGCCCCATAAAAAAGTTGGGCGCCGCAACGACCGCGAATACCGCCACGACAAAACTGCAGATCTGTCCGGACCAAACGACTTCTTTCATCGAAGCTTGGGGATGGATAAATTTCTTATAGACATCCAGCGAGAACAGCGTAGCCGCCGAATTCAATACCGAATTGAAAGTGGACAGAATCGAGCCCACGACGACGGCGGCAAAAAAACCAACTAGCGGACCAGGCAATACGCGTCGAACCAGCGCACCATACGACTGCTCCGCATCGCCACCCACCTGTTCGGCGAACGTGGGATCATGGGCGACCAGATAGGCCGCGATGATGCCGGGCAATACTAAAATAGTGGGTGCCAGAATTTTGAAAAACGCCGCCAACATGACCCCTTTTTGACCCTCGGCCAGATTCTTGGCACCAAAGGTCCGTTGGATGATTTGCTGGTTCGTACACCAGTAAAAAAAGTTCAACAGTAACACGCCAGTGAACAGTGTGGGCCAGGACACGTCTTCGTCCATCGCTCCCAGCGATTGAAATGCATCCGGATCATGCGCCTTGATTTTCGCAAATACGGCCCACCAACTTTCTCCCTCACCCTGAATTGCAAGCAGCGAAAAATAGGTGATCATCAGGCCGCCAACCAGCAGGCCGGCTCCGTTAAACGTATCGGAGACAGCCACCGCTTTTAGTCCGCCCCAGATTGCATACGCCCCACCGACGGCGGCAATAAAAATAATCACCGCCCAAATGATTTGAACATCACCCAATCCGGTGAGCGTCTTAAGATCCAAGATTCCCGCAAGTCCCCGGGCGCCCAGATACAACACGAAGGGCAGCAGAATCAACATGTAGGCGACGATAAAAATCAAGGACGTCAATGTTCGCACGCCGCTGCCATATCTCTCATCCAGGAACTGGGGAATCGTCGCGATCCCGGACT
This sequence comes from Mariniblastus sp., assembly GCA_031400405.1. GTDB lineage: Bacteria > Planctomycetota > Planctomycetia > Pirellulales > Pirellulaceae > Mariniblastus. Next base: position 118,583 of record JANNPW010000050.1, on the reverse strand, counting down.
TCAAATAGCGGGGCAAGAAAAACAGCCCGAGGATGACCAACGAAAACCCGGCCACCACTTCCCAGGCCATCACCGACAGGCCCTCCTTGAAGGCGCCCGCATTCAATCCAATCAACTGTTCTGTCGACAGATTGGTCATCAACAGCGAGCCCGCGATAAAAATCCCGGTCAAACTGCGCCCGGCCAGAAAATAGTCGACGTCCGTTTCGTTTTTCGAGCCGCGAACAACCCACCAGGTCAACAAGGCGACCAATCCGGTAAAAAACAAAAATGTCGCTATCGTCATGTTAGAACCAGAAGTCGGTGTTGAGATCAAAGAAATAAATCGAATTCAAACGCGGCAGGGACTCCAGTCTAGCAGGACTAAGGACACAATTCTGTGAATACTGGATTCCCGCCTGCGCGGGAACGACGGATCAACAAAGGGTGAACGGCTACGAATTTTTAACCCAACTCGTTCGACCTGTTAACGAGTCGAAAACTTGAAAATTGTTTTCGTTTCGTACTTACGATCGGGTTGAAGAATCGTGTTCGGAAAGGCGGGTTGATTGGGACTGTCCGGGTAATGCTGTGTCTCCAAGCAAAAACCGCCACGTTGCTCATACGTCCTGCCCGATTTTCCTTTCAGGCGTCCATCGAGAAAATTACCGCAATAGAATTGAATGCCGGGTTCCTGGGTCTGGATCGTCATTACGCGACCGGTCGTGGGTTCGTAAACTTCCGCCGCCATTTTCAGGGAGCCAGCGGAGACACCGTTCAGCACCCAGTTGTGATCGTAACCGCCCCCGAACTTCAGTTGCTCATTCTCCATGCCAATGTCGCGGCCAATCGGCTTGGCGGTACGGAAATCGAACGGTGTTCCTTCGACCGGCGACAATTCACCAGTGGGAATCGAAGTAACGTCCACCGGAGTGTAGCGATCGGCATTGAGCGTTAGTTCGTGATCCAGGATTGTACCTTGGCCTTCCCCTTTGAGATTGAAATAGGTGTGTTGCGTGAGATTGACCGGGGTCGCCTTGTCCGTGGTTGCCAGGTAATCGACGACAATCTCGTTGTCATTGGTGAGTCGATAGGTTACTGTGATCGCGAGATTTCCCGGGTAGCCCTCTTCGCCATCTTTGGCAAGGTACTTCAGTTCGACTCCGACCCAACCTGCGCCCGCAGTCGGATTGGCGTCCCAGACGACTTTGTCAAATCCGATGACACCGCCGTGCAAAGAATTTTCGCCGTTATTAACGGCGAGTTTGTATTCCTGACCATCGATCGAAAATTTACCTTTGGCGATTCGGTTACCGTAACGACCGACAATCGCGCCAAAGTAGGGTTTGTTCACGGCATTGATATATCCCGAGACGTCGTGGTAGCCTAGCGCGACATCCGCCAGTTGCCCGTTTCGATCTGGAACGAGGAGCGAAGTAATGATTGCGCCAAAATTGGTGATGTGGACCTGCATGCCGCGATCATTACTCAGTTTGTAGAGTTTGATCGAATCGAAATCTTCGACCATGATTGGCGTCTGGGACCAAGTCGTTTGGCACAACAGCACTACAATCGCAGTCGTCATTAGGCGGGACAAAGAGTTTCTCATGGCATTTTCTCTGGCGGTTAAAAAAAACTGGTGAGGGCGGAGCTTAAACCGCCGAACGAATCAATGGCAGGCAAGTGCTTTTGCATTACTACGATGCAAGGTTAATCCGCCGGCGGAGCTCCGACAAGCCTCCAACGCTGGCGGAGTTACGGAAGAGTCGAATTCCTGCTCGGCATGAGAATAGTGCCTGCCGCTAAGCTAGTCCGGCTGGCTTGCGGCCAACATTCGGAGCACCGGCGGCTACCGTTAAACGCAAGACCGTTCAATGAATACAAGCCCGTCGCGCGAGCAAGTGAACTTTTCCCGCAACACGCGTTCACTCGCTCGCGCTTCGGGCTTATATTGCCCGCTTCGTTGAAGGGTATTGACGTTAAACTGGGGGGTACGCAACGAAAAAAAATCCCTGCCGGATTTTACCCGACAGGGATTTTCGAAAAGCAGTTGTTTCCAGACTCCAAGATGCAAAACGTGAGATGCTTAAGCGCTTTTGGATTCTGGCATCTTAAACTTAGATGGATTGAGACCTTGCTCGACAGCCTGTTCGTCAATCACGATTTTTGAACCTTTCGGTTTGTCGGGTAAGTCATACATGATATCGAGCATGACTTGTTCCATGATTGAACGCAGGCCGCGAGCTCCGGTCCCTTTTTCCAGTGCTCGATGGGCAATTTTCTTCAACGCCTCATCGGTAAACTTCAAATCGCAATTTTCCATTTGAAAGAGAGACTCGAATTGCCGCACGAGTGCGTTTTTCGGTTCGGTGAGAACCTGCAACAATCCGGCTTCATTCAATGGAGTCAAGGCCGTTGTCACTGGCAGCCGACCAACCAGCTCCGGGATCAACCCGAATTCCAGTATGTCATCGCTAATGATTTGCGGCAAAATGGTGGCCATGTCAGCTTCCTCGCGGAAGCCAGCAGCGGACCCAAATCCGATCGTTCGTTCACCGAGACGTTTGCGAATTATCTCGTCGATCCCGACAAAAGTTCCACCGCAGATAAACAGGATATTAGTCGTGTCAATCTGAATGTACTGTTGTTCGGGATGTTTGCGTCCTCCCTGTGGCGGCACGTTTGCAATCGTACCCTCCAACATTTTGAGAAGCGCCTGTTGAACTCCTTCTCCGGAAACATCACGGGTGATCGACACGTTATTGCTCGTTTTACCGATCTTGTCGATCTCGTCGATATAAATCACCCCGCGTTGGGCTGCTTCAATATCGAAATCCGCTGCATGCAGAAGTTTCAATAAAAGGTTTTCCACATCTTCGCCAACATAACCCGCCTCGGTTAAGGTTGTCGCATCGCCGATAGCGAAAGGAACATTCAAGATTCGAGCGAGGGTTCGCGCCAACAGCGTTTTGCCCGATCCAGTGGGACCGACCAGCATGATGTTGGATTTGTCAATCTCGACTTCACTTCCTTCCCAGCCTAACGACAGCCGTTTGTAATGGTTATGAACCGCCACGCCCAGAACTTTCTTTGCAGATTCCTGGCCAATGACATATTCATCCATCCGCTGCACAATTTCGCGCGGTGTGAGAATTTTGTTGAATAACTGCTTCGTTGGTCCACGTCTGCGTTGTTCCTGTTCCAGAATTGACTGGCACAGTTCAATGCATTCGCCACAGATGTAAACATCCCCTGGTCCTTCGACCAAGGGCCCAACATCACGGTAGTTTTTCCGACAAAACGAACACTGCGCATTCTTTTTGGAAGTGCCTGTGCGGCGGCCTCCTGAGGAATCGTTGCCTGCGGGCATTTTCACTCCTTAGCTTTTTCTAATCCAACCGATGTTACGTCCCAGTTGAGAGTTCGAACATCGGTCTGTGATTACGAACCACAAACCAAAGGTGCTTCCTTGCCCGCGTACTTCGAACTTTGTTATCAATCAGCATTTCGCTATCAGATCTTCACGAACTGATAGCAGTCTGTTGCGATCCCACCAGCCCACCCGATCAAGCCAACCGGAAGGCTCAACCGCCAAGTGCAACAAGTAGAATGGTCGCGTTGTTTTTCCAATAACGGGCCCGTCATTGGGAATCTTTTGACTCAGTAAAATCCGGCATCTCTGTCGATTCCGGCGAGGTTGTGTTCCCGCCTAAATCTTTTTTTCCATGACGTTGTTCCTTCAACAAAGTCTTCGATTGAGTCTGAATATTGAGCGGAATCGTTTTTTTCAAGCGTTGATATTCATCAGCGTTCAGCTTCCCTTCCGCATGTAATCGTTCGAACTCGGATAGATGGCTGACCGACTCCAATCCTCCGCCGATGGCCAGATCACGAAACCACTTGGCCACATAAACGGCAACCAAAATCACCGAGATCAAAACGAAAATCGCCACGATCCAACGGGTGGCGGGATCTTGCATGGCATCCAGCCACAATTGTCGTATCGAGTTCATGGTGCTGCGAGCAATTCATCCGTCGGTCGCGAATTTGGACGGAGCCTTAGGGTGAGGTCAAGTTTTGTTTCCGAGTTAGCCAGATTATATCCCATCGCCTGTCGATCGTTTAGTTCAATTTTATGTTGTTTTTACCGAACATCGCGAGGCGACGCGTCGTTTTGGTAACCGTTTCTGACGTCGGCGAAAGCTGAGTCGCGGTTGCTCAGCGACCGCTGCGCTATGGCGATTCCGAAACTAAGTTTTCGTCCCCCCGTAACCAACACCGATAGTACGAGCACTGATTCGATTCCGTTCAAAGATACTGAAAAGATTTCCGGAGACATGAACCGGACACTTAAGCGAGTAAATCTGATGCAATCGGTTCATTACCCGCCGGCATAACCAGCAAACTTGGAGAAAAAAGTCGACGATTTAACTGAGGTTCATCTTCGTCCGATGCCAGAACTGATGAATTCTCGGCGCGTCGCAATTCTATTGATTTCAAGTTGCGCGTCGACGAGACCATCGATTCTAAAAATCGGAGTGAGCAACTTGCGTCATTGGCTGGAAAAAACTCGAAACGGCATCAGACGTGGCACCGGCCAGCGAACCTGCGCGGTTGTATTGATCGGGTCCATCATCCTGCTAATGGCAACCAACACCCACGCCCAAGTTCAAACTCCATTGCCAGCCCAGATCCCGCCGGGTGCCAAATTTCTCGCCACCCGTTTGAAGGGATTTGGAATTCCGTTTCGGATTGACTCCCAGGATGATTCGTTTATCGAGGTGCAGCTGTACCTTTCAGAAGATCGCGGCAAGACGTGGCGGTTTCACGATCGAAAATCGACCGACCAAACGGAATTTCCGTTTCAAGTTAACGCCGATGGGGAATATTGGTTCGCGCTGAAAACGTTGAATCGCAACCGACAACTTGTTCCGGAAGGCAAAGTCACGCAGCCGCAACTGGTCATTCTGGTGGACACCGTGGTACCCGAGCTGACGTTTCAAATTGAATCCGACGCCGCTGGCCGAGTCGAATGTCGGTGGAAGGCCTTCGACAAATACTTGGACCCCAAATCGCTACAAATTCTGTACCAACCAATGGATGCCAATCCGGATTCCTGGACCAAAGTTCCCATCGAGCTGAATGGAACGGCGCGCAACGGATCCTACGTGGATCAAGTTGCTTGGTGGCCTGAGACGAACACGCAGTCTCTCAACGTGCGAGTGACGATCGCCGATTCGGCGGGCAATCTCGCCCAACAGGATCGACGGATCAATGTCGCGCCAAGTCCATGGCGTCATCGCGCAACAGCAACCGCACGAACGGGTGATTCGGTTTCCAGCGGTCAAGTCATGGGCCAACCTCCGGCATCCAATGGAGTTACGGAACCGACTCCGGTTTTCCCGTTTCCGTCGGCTGATCGCACAACACAACTGAAACCTGCCACACCAACCAACACGAATTCGCCTCCGCCCTATGGCGCCAACCCGAATATGGTTTGTGAAAATGGCGTCTGCTATCCCAGAAATTCCCCGCTTCAGGCAGCGCAATCGCCGATTCCGCGTGAGATTCCGCGAATCGCACAAGCCGGCAACCAATCTCGTCATGACTTGAGCCTGGCGATCATCGGCAGCGTTCCAGAATTCACAGCGCCGCCTGTGCCTGCAGGATATCGAACTCCAGCCGACGCGCGAAATTTTCAACCGCTTCCACAGCCCAGTTCACCCAATTCGATTGCCGCTAGTGGCCCAGCAGTACCGTGGAATAGTGAACTCGAACGCTGGACCACGAGGAATCAGTCCAGCAGTTCTTCCACGCTCTCGCCCGACTCGCGAGTGTTACCCTTGCCTGATAATGAAAAATCGGTAGCGGACCAGCATTTGCCGCCGACCAATCCCAATCAGATGAAGACGGTCGGCAACCAGGTCATTGGTGAATCATCGACGATCGGCCCCAACAATCAATACCGGGGTCCAGCCCAGCAGACGACTCCGAATGTCGCTCCAACATTTACGTCGGGTACCAACTTCGACGTGTCAAATCCAAGTGGATCTCAAGGCGCTGTCACGGATCTGGTTCAAGCTGACCAACAGAATTGGCAATCCGGGGACGAACAGGAAACAACACCGCGAGTTGCCGATACTTCAACAGCCCGGTCGGGATTGCCGGACGTGACTCCCCAACCTAATCCCCAATCCTTGACCAGCGTGGTCACCAACTCGGACGATTTCGATTCATCGTTGCAGATGATTGGCAGCAAACAGTTTCGTTTGAATTACGGGATCGATGCGATCGATCCGTCCGGAGTCGCTCGCGTCGATCTGTGGATGACTCGCGATGGTGGCCAAACCTGGAATTCGTGGGGCAATGATGCCGACAATACGAGCCCCTTCCCGGTTGAAGTTACCGAGGAAGGCCGCTATGGATTCCGCATCGTAGTCCATTCACGGGACGGCTTGACTGGCCGGGGTCCCGCCAGTGGCGACAAAGCGGATATCTGGGTACATGTCGATACCCAATCTCCGTTGACGCAAATTGTCTCGGTTCCTTATGGTCGGGGACCAGAAGCTGGACGATTAGCGATCAACTATCGAGTTGCCGATCCTCATCTCACGTTGCGCCCCATTAATATTTCTTACAGCAGCAATCCGGATGGTCCGTGGACGGCGATTGGCGAAGGATTGCGAAATGAAGAACGTTTTCTCTGGAAGCCAACTTCTAATGTTCCCGATCGCATTTTCTTGCGACTGGAAGCGCGCGATCGAGCGGGCAATGTCGGTGTCCATCAATTGAGTCAAGCGATCGATGTCTCCGGCTTGGTCCCGCGCGGGACCATTCACGGAGTCGTACCCGTGGGCGCTCAATAGCCTTCGCAGCATTGCTTAAAAATGGCTTGATCGTGACTTCAGCCCGGCTGGCATGACACTTGAACGTCGACCCAGAAGAACGCCGGCTGGGCAATTCTGGGGATCGCCGCTGCCGCAAATTACCGCTTCGAAAAATCGTATCATCGCTGGTCAAATTCCATCAAAACAACCGAGCACCCAACGGTACGACCACCTCGGGTCGAAGCAATACCACATTGCCCTGGTCATCGGGCACGCCAAGGGTCAAGACTTCGGACCGATGCTGACCAATCTGTCGCGGCGGAAAATTTACCACGCAGATGACTTGCCGTCCGACGAGTTCTGGACCCGCGTAATTCGGAGCCAGTTTTGCCAATGATTTCTTAATGCCGCCATCGGCCCCGAAATCGATAGATAGAATGTGTGTCGAATATCGCCCCTCGGGAAACAAGTTCGATTCCACGACCCGGCCCACTCGGATTTCTAGTTGTTCAAAATCTTCGAAAGAAACCTGTTGAGGATTCTGTTTCAAGGTTTGTAGCCTCCACCGTCCGAAAAGGTCTTTTTTATTCTGTTGCTGCGTCGGCAGACCCGCAATACCTGGGTCCCCAATTACTCGATTACTTTGGTCAGTCGTTTCTGGAGGTTCTCCAGAATTTTTTGTTCAAGCGAGAAATCTCGACCCATCGGAATCCAGCCCGGCGAACGATTGCCAATCCACGGATCAGTGGTATCAATGTCCAACGTGTTGTCAGTCCGCATAATTTGACCACTGACGGCTGATCCGAGAGGTTGAATCAGGTCTTCCAGTTCTTTGAAGACCTTTACATCGATTTGGTAACTATTGCCAAACGGAATCACCCGAACTTTAGCGAATCGACGTACCGTTTGCAACGAAGCATGCGCTTTTTCAAAGCCAGGCGTCGAGTCTTTCTTCCACGGCTCGACTAGTGTGCCGCCGATCTGCTTATGCGTTTCGATCCAGCCCTCGGACATCACACTATCGATCACGCGGATACGTTCCTCGCGATCGATCCGAAAGTAGTTATCGATCTCGTCGCTGATCTGGTCCATCACATACCAGCGATCCATCATCGGGACCATCAGCGGATTGGGAATTCCATCCGCCGGTGCACAAGTTGCCGCCACCGGTTCGCGAAACGCGCGACAGCCCATACTGAACAGAATCAGACACAATAACAGTCCAGTTAATAAACGATAGTTGATCGTCAACTCATTTGTATTTTTTGAATTTTTGATCATCCCCGAAAACCTCGTTTTGGATTCTTGGTTCGGCTTTCAAAAAACCAGGTCAACGAAGGGCTTAAGTCAACGGAGGGCTCAATAAGGTTACCGGAGGACTTAGACATCAGTGCAGCGTGGTAAAAAGGAGAGGGGACTCGACTGGTCGCGTAGTGTCTGGATTTATGAGCGATCGGACAATAGCAAGTCTGCTAGCGAGTCTTTGGCGAGTTGGGCCGGCCCACAAAAACCAAGCCGCGAGACCGACGGCAGCTTGTCGCTAAAAGTGTAATCTCGCAGTCCAGCTCAAAAACTTAGCCGCGAGAGCGGCGTCAGTTCGTAAGCCGCGAGAGCGGCGGCAGTTCGTTAGCCGCGAGAGCGGCGTCAGTTCGTAAGCCGCGAGAGCGGCGGCAGTTCGTTAGCCGCGAGAGCGGCGGCAGTTCGTAGCTGCGGGTGTCAACCCGCAGTTCAGCGAACCTTCCAAAACCTAGCCGCGAGAGCGGCGGCAGATCGTTAGCCGCGAGAGCGGCGGCAGTTCGTAGCTGCGGGTGTCAACCCGCAGTTCAGCGAACCTTCCAAAACCTAGCCGCGAGAGCGGCGGCAGATTAACCAGTGAATTCGCCTTCAAAAAGATATCTCCGCTCAAAAGAGATGCCATGTTTCTCCAGCAATTCAATGTACTCTTCCTCAAACGTTTTCTCGCGATGATGGTCTTGCTGACTCGCAATGTATTTCCCAATCACCGGCAGTTGTGAATAGCTGACGGAGAAAGCACCGTAGCCCTTTTGCCATTCAAACTTGGTTTCTTTCTCCGGTAACTCGTTCATCCATCGCGACGAGTTAGCCTTCAAATCACGAACACAGTCAGCAACAGTCTTCGACGCGGGAAGGTTCACCAACAAATGGACGTGGTCCTCAATGCCACCCATCGCAGTCAACGCTCCTCCTAAATTCCTTGCGATACCTCCGGTGAACTCATAAAGCCGCTGATAGATATCTGGACGAATTGTCTTGCGGCGATATTTGGTTCCAAAAACGACATGGTAGTTCAATTGAGTATATGAACCCATCGGAAAAGCTCCTGACTGAATCGACTGAACTTGATAATGGTAAATCGTAACACGAATTCGACTTACTGCCGCCGCCTACGCGGCTGAAAATTGGGGGCGTTTGCTACTGCGGGTTGCCACCCGCAGCTACGAACTGCCGCCGCCTACGCGGCTGAATTTTTGGGGGCGGTTGTTACTGCGGGTTGCCACCCCCAGCTACGAACTGTCGCCGCCTACGCGGCTAAAACAAGTGCGCTGCGTCCGTGGCAAAAACACTCGCGACGACTTCGCGGCTACAACACTTCGCGACAGGATTTCGGGATTGCAATCTCAATATCGAATTGACATCTTATAAAACAATTTTTGAATCGCGGTCCAATTTCTTACACTACCACCGTACCTGCGATATTCCAGACTAACCCACTTCGACAATCGCCGGGTCGTAATCAGCGGGCGGTTCGAAACCGAGACAGCGGATCGCCGTGGCGGCCAAGCTGCTGATCCCCAAGCCTGGATGCGACGACAGGCGAAGATTGGCGGTACCAGCAGGATCGAAAATGTAGCATGGGACCGGATTCAAAGTGTGGCTGGTTTTGCTTTTCGGCTGGCCCCAGGAATCCAGTTTTAATTTTCCGCGATTGTCGACTTCATACATTTCATCTGCGTTGCCATGGTCGGCGGTTACGATCAAGATCCCTTGAGCCGCGGTGATGGCTTTAATCAGTCGACCCAGGCACAAATCGACGGCTTCGACGGAAATTTCTACGGCCAACAAATTGCCGGTGTGACCGACCATATCGCCGTTGGGGTAATTGGCTCGGATGAAGTCATGTTTACGCTGGGTGATGGAATTCAAAATGACATCCGTGATCTCGCCCGCTTTCATCCAGGGGCGTTGTTCGAACGGGAGCAAATCAGATTTGATTTCGACATACTCCTCGAGAGCTTCGGAAAATTTTCCACTCCGATTGCCGTTGAAGAAGTAAGTCACATGACCATACTTCTGCGTTTCACTTACGGCCAACTGCCGAACTCCGCTGGCGGCCAGATACTCGCCCATGACCGCATCGATCGCGGGCGGCGTGACCAGGAAGCGTCTGGGGATTTTCAGGTCCCCATCATATTGCATGATGCCAGCGAATTTGACCTGCGGAGTCTGACTTCGGCGGATCGTGTCCAAATCCGGTTCGTCAAAGGCGCGAGAAATTTCCATCGCTCGATCGCCGCGAAAATTAAATAAAATCACACTATCACCATCACGAATCGGTCCCAGCGGTTTGCCATGGCGAACGATCACAAATTCTTTTAAATCTTGGTCGATCACACCGGGAGTCTCTGCGCGCAACGTTTCAATTGCTGCGCTGGCCGATTCAAAGCGGCGGCCAACGCCTTCGACGTGCACTTCCCAGCCTCGTTGAACCATACCCCAATCGGCGGCATAGCGATCCATGGTGATGTACATTCGACCACCCCCCGAAGCGATTGCGTAGTCAAAGCCGTCGGTCGCATTGATCGCGGCCAATTTTTTTTCCAACCGTTCTACGTAGACGAGCGCCGATGTCGGGGGAACATCGCGGCCGTCCAACATGATGTGGACCCGAACCGTTGTTACTTTCGAACGAAAGGCTTGATCAATCATCGCCAGCAAGATGTCAATATGTGAATGGACGTTACCATCCGACAACAGTCCGATAAAGTGCAACGCGGCGTCAGCGGCCAAGGACCCAATCAACTCGTTCCACTCGACACCCGAGAACAGGGCTCCCGATTCGACCGCGTTCTTGACCAACAAAGCCCCTTGGTCAAACACCCGCCCGGCACCGATTGCATTGTGGCCGACCTCACTGTTTCCCATGTCTTCATCGGACGGCATTCCCACCGCTCGACCATGGGCTTTCAATTGCGTGTTGATCGAATTGGCGGACAGCCAATCCAAATTAGGTTTGCTGGCTTTGGCGACCATGTCTCCAGGATCGCCTTGGCCGATTCCAACCCCATCCATAATGATCAGCACAACAGGACCACGGGGGCCAGTGAATTGAGGCAGCTTTTTCAGTGAGTTCATATGGATGCCGGAGGTCGGTCGTGAGTTGATGAAAGATGTGGCCACAAACCTACTAGTAAGTGCCGCCGAAATTATCGACAATCAAGACCTTCACACAACTCTAAAATAATGGATTGCGAAATGGCCAAAATCGAACCGTTGAGATTTGACTTTCAAGGTGCATTAATCCCGCAGTTTGGCATCACAGCGGCTCAATTGGAAACCCTGCAGCCGCGACTGTTGGCGGCTCGCGAAGAAGTTTTGGTCACCGACCAACAGTTATATGCCGCACCCGCGTCGATTCCCGTCGCGAAACAGCCATTGGATGCCGGTTTTCTGGAAATGCCGGAACGTATTCTTGACGCTTATCAATCCGATCGTGCCAACAGCGAACTGGGGCGCATCCTGACCGCTGCTGCACGGATGCGCAATGCGGTTGACAAGGTTGTCGTCTTGGGAATCGGCGGTTCGTACATGGGAGCCCGCGCGATGATGGAAATGTGCTGCCAACCCTATTTCAATGAATACTCGCGCGCCGAACGGGGTGGGCGGCCGCGGATGTATTTTGAAGGAAATAATGTGGACAACGATTGGTCCCAAGCACTGCTGCACTTCTTACGCACCGATTCCGCTGGTGTCGGCGATGGTCCGGAAAGCAAATGGGGCATCGTCGTGATCAGCAAGAGTGGCGGCACGCTGGAAACGGCTGCCGCGTTTCGTCAGTTTCTCGCTGAGTTGGAAAAATCCGTCGGCAAAACGAGACTGCCCGAATTCGTGATTCCGGTGACCGGCGAAATCGGCAAACTTGCCAATCTCGCTGATGCGATCGGCTGTCGGGATCGGTTCATCGTGCCCGACGGCGTGGGGGGGCGATTTTCCGTGTTGTCGCCGGTGGGATTGTTACCGGGCGCGCTGTTGGGAATTGATATCGTCAAGATGCTCGAAGGGGCCGCCGCGATGAATTCGCATTTTCGTACCGAACCGATCGGCCGGAATGCCGTAATGGATTACGTGGCGGTGAACCATTTGTTGGAAGTCGAGCAGGGGATCGACCTGCGCGTGTTGTCGGTATGGAGCAAGTCGCTGGAGTCGGCCGGGTTTTGGTACGACCAACTTCTGGCAGAGAGTCTTGGCAAAAACGAACAAGGCGCTTTTCCATTGACCTGTGTTAATTCCCGCGATTTGCATTCGCGGGCTCAGCAACATCAGGAAGGCACTCGTGACAAAGTGATGAACAACGTAATAATCGATTCCTGGCGGCACGAACCGTTGGCCATCGGGTTCAGCCAATGGGACCAGGATCAATTGAATGAACTGGCGAAAAAAACTTTACCGGAAATTATGACCGCCGCCATCGCCGGTACCAACCAAGCCTACCAGGAAGACAAACGCCCGACCACCGATCTGCATTTGCCCGCCGCCGACGAAGCGGCGCTCGGCCAGTTTTTTCAAATGATGATGTTGGCCACGGTACTGGAGGGGAGATTGATCGGACTGAATCCGTACGGTCAACCCGGTGTCGAAAAATACAAAACGAACATGAACCGGTTGTTGAGATCCTAGTCCGTTCAGCCAGGTCGACTGAAACATTGTTGTGAATAAATTTCGTTCCCTATTTTCCCTACCCCCCGTCCAGCCATGTTTTACGCACGCCAGAAAATTTGTTGGTCGCTATGGATTGTCACCGGTTTTTTGGTGACTGCCTTACCAGCCCAAGAAATCAGATGGATTCTGACCACAGGAGACAAGTTTGAAGTCCTGTGCGAACAACAGACGACCACGTTGACGACAGTGGACAAACGTCAAACAAAAATCAACAGCTCCACTTCGATCGCGATGAACTGGACTGTGACCGCCGTCGACGACCAGGGGATTGGCCAGATCGATCAGGAAATTACCGCGATTCGTTTGGATGTTGCCAATCCGGAAGTCCCCAGTCAAGCGATCGCGTTCGACACGGCCAGTCCGACCAAACCATCCCCCGAATCGGCAAAAATCCTCAAGCAGGTTTTGCCACTGATGGGTTTGAAATTCGCGGTTACGATGTCACCCGCTGGCGAAATTATCGACGTGACCCTGCCAGATGAGACCCAGAAAGTGTTGCGAGAACTGCCCGGTGCGCTGCGACTGCAAGAGTTGTTTAGCGCAGCTGGCATCAAGGACCTGCTGGGCAATTCGGCGATCGTGTTGCCTGACAAAACAGATCGGAACTCGGCAGGTTGGACGGTTCAAAATACGGTCAATAATTCATTCGGTGAATTTGTTCGCGTACGAAAATACACCATTCCTGCGAACAACTCGGAAACGGGTCCTAATCGAGTCACGTTGAACTTGGTGGCTTCGATGCAGCCTGCGGAAAAGATTTCCGACAAACAGGCAGGTGAGCTGATCTCATTTTCGGAAACCGGCGATTTGATTTGGGATGCTGAGCGTGGATTTTTTGTTTCCTCCAAAATCCTGAGTACCACAAAAACAGCAGTGCCTTATCACGAGTCGAAAATCGAGACTACGGTGGAGAACACCAATTCGATGACAATCAAAAAAAACTAGCTTGAGGTATTGCGAGGTGCTGGACCGAGGAATAAGACTGGTATTGCTCGATCGGAATCGTGTTGTGTTGAAGTCTGCCTGTTCCTGTTTTTGCTAGATTGTGTCATGCCTGAATTCACTACCGTCGCCAAAGTCGGTGACATCCCCGTCAATGAGGGTCGCGCCTTCGAGGTCGATGAGCAAATGGTGGCCGTGTTCAACCACAATGGTGAGTACTTGGCAATTGACGATATGTGTCCCCATATGGGAGCTTCGCTGGCAACGGGACATTTCGAACCGGCAGATTGTACGGTCACTTGCCCGTGGCACGCTTGGCGATTTGATACCCGCGATGGCACGTGGTGTGACAATCGACGTTTAAAAGTGGACGTTTATCAAGTCCGTGTCGTCGGTGACGAGATCCAGGTCGCGCCCGCTGATACGCCCGAATCGAGAACCGAGTTGTGAGTAATCCCCAACCCGAACTCGGACCGACTTCCCACGATTCGGTAACGTTGACCGACTTTCAGCGGTTGATCCGGGACATGTACTATGAGAAAGACCTTGGACGAGGTGTTTCGGGTACGTTCATGTGGTTGATGGAAGAAGTCGGAGAATTATCAACGGCGTTGCGCGAGACCAGTTCCGTCGATTGCAAACTGATCGAACCGGCTGAGATGGATCGGCGGCGGCAAAATTTACAAGCTGAATTTGCCGATGTCTTGGCTTGGCTGGCCACGATCGCCAATCTTGTCGGCGTTGATTTGAAAACGGCAATCCAAATGAAATACGGATCGGGCTGCCCGGGCTGCAAGCAGTTTATTTGCGTTTGTCCGGACGGCGAAAAACCTTAGCCCTGGGCTGTTTGATGGTCTGTTTTTGATCAAGTCGGGGACAGCCCGACTAATTTCCTGTTACAATCGGCGACTCACTAAATTCATCGTTTCTGCATTCCATGAACTCAATTTTGCCCGCCTCCCGTTTAACTGCACTTCATTCGCTGCGCGATTTTCTGGTCGTCAAACGTGGCATCCGTCTACTGTTATTGGCCGTGTTATTGGCCTGGCTGACTTGTGTTTCCGATGGTGTTGCCGCGATTTCCGGCGATGATTCCGATGACCTCACCGTGACCTTTGGTTTCGATGGCCACTTGAAACTGGGTTGTTGGCAACCATTTTTGGTTAAGACACCGGCTCAAATTCAGCCCGAGCGGTTCGAATTGACGGTCCTCGATGGAGATGATGCGCGCATCACCTATCGCGGGCCACTGCGCTCGATCGGTTCGGATCTGAATCAACATCAGGGTTACCTTAAGCTCGGGCGTGGGTATGGAACTGCCCACCTAAAACTCTTCGATCCAAACGGGGTCTTGGTGGCGGAGAAAGTGGTTTCCCTGGGTCAAGCGGCCGACCCGGAAATGCTGGAATCGACTCGCCAGATTATTTTGACATTGGCGCCCTCAGACGCGTTGGCTCAAACAGTGACGTCGATTGGGATGGAGGGTGAGCGGGATCAAGCGGCGATTGTTATTAATCTTGGATCGGCTGAACAATTGCCCTTGGACGGATTTTGCTACGAAGCCATCGATACCGTATTCCTGGTAACTTCGGACTTGGAACGAATTGAAAAAATCAATGGAGCGCAATGGGAGGCGTTGGAACGCTGGGTCGAAAACGGCGGGCGGTTGATTTTCTCTGTCGCCCAAAACGGCGAAAAACTACTGGCCGCCAATGGATGCTTAAACCGTTTCTGCCCGGGCGAGTTCGCTGGTCAGGGACGATTGGCAGCCAACAGCCGATTGGAGTCGTTTGCTGGAACCGACCAAGTGGTCGATTACGACGGCCAGCCAATTGCAGTTGCCAAGATTAGCAAAGCCGTTGGTCAGGTCATCCTGAAACAGGACCAGCTCCCGTTGGTCATTCGAACTGGGAAGGGATTCGGTGAAATTGTCATGGTGACGTTTGATCTGGATTCGACGTCCATCAAGCAATGGAAGGGTTACAGCAATCTGATCCACCGATTGCAAAATCAAGTTGACAATCAAGAAGCGGCGCAAGCTCAGGTCGCAAGTAGTCGCGGGAGCTCCGTATCACATTTTGGTTACGAAGACCTGATCGGGCAACTACGGGTGCCGCTGGATCGCTTCAAGGGTGTGCAGTTTTTGGCGTTCAATTGGATCGCCTTGTTGATCGGGTTATACATTTTGTGTATCGGCCCGGGTGACTATTTCTTTTTGAAAAAAATAACGGGGAAAATGGAATTGACCTGGATCACGTTCCCGTTGGTTTCGCTGTCGTTTTGTGGATTGGCGATCTGGATTTCCAAAGTTACGCGGCCGCTGGACATCCAGCTGAACCAGCTCGAGATCATCGATGTTGATGCGAGTTCCAATCTGGTTCGAGGAACCGCCTGGTGCAATCTCTACAGTCCAGCAGCGGGTAAATGTCAAATCTCTCTCAGTCAGAAAAATGCGCTAGGATGGGAGATTGAATCCGATCAATTGTCCTGGCACGGATTGCCGGGATCCGGACTTGGTGGGATGCAAACAAAATCCAGCCCAGGGATTGCTCGATCTGGCTATCAACATGCGCGCCATTTACTGCCTGGTCAGCCCCCAACCGATCGTTCGGAATTGCTCGAGTTGCCATTGTATGTATCCGCCACGAAGCCGCTGTTTGTTCAATACTACACGACTTTTCCCTCCACGATTCGCAGCAATTTGAGACTCTCGCTGAAAACGTCTCGTTTGGATGGTACGTTGCTTAATCCGCTGGATCAACGGTTGAAAAATTGCCGACTGTTTTTCGAAAATTACGCTTATGAACTCAACAAAACTCACCTCGAACCTGGCGAAGCGATCGATGTGATGACGGAAATGAAAGAACGCGCGGCGCGCAGTTTGTTGACCCGACGGTCCAGTTTCGTCAACGAGGACAAAAAATCACAAAACAGTCCTTGGGAACGGTCCGATACGCGAATTTCGAGAATTGCTGAGATGTTGATGTTCTATGAGGCGGCTGGAGGGAGCAATTACACCGGGCTCACTCATTCGTATCAGGGCTTTATCGACCTGAGCGAACAATTGAATTTGGGAAGGGCGATTTTGGTTGGTGAGATTGATGTGCCCACCACGCCGTTGCTGATTGATGGCCAGTCGGCCGCCACGCAATATGATCAAATGGCCACGATCGTCCGCATTGTGTTGCCAGTTACTTACGAAGAAAGATAGCCGTGATAAGAACGGAAAATCTAACCAAAAAATACGGCGACATGTATGCGATCAAAGGCATCGAGCTGGATCTCAAACAAGGCGATCTGTTTGGCTTTATTGGCCCCAATGGAGCGGGCAAGACGACGACGATGCGCATCATTGCTACCTTATCAGAGCCCTCCTGGGGGGAAGCCTATGTGTGCGGGCATTCGATTTACAGCGAACCCAAAGAAATCCGCCGGCTGGTCGGCTACATGCCGGACTTTTTTGGGGTCTACGATGATATGAAGGTCATCGAGTATTTGGAGTTTTTCGCGGCCGCCTATCGAATCAAGGGTCCCGCCCGACGCAAGCGATGTGATGAGCTCTTAAATATTGTTGACCTGGATTTCAAACGGGATGCCATGGCCAATACTTTGTCGCGCGGCCAAACCCAACGACTGGGATTGGCCCGAGTCCTGTTGCATGATCCGCAGGTCCTGTTGCTCGACGAACCGCTGAGTGGTTTGGATCCACGGGCCAGAATTGAAATGCGAAACCTGCTGCGACGGTTGGGGCAAACTGGGAAAACGATTATCGTGTCCAGCCATATTTTGCCCGAGCTGGCCGATGTGTGCAACAAGATCGGGATCATCGATCGTGGCGTCATGAATATATCTGCTGAAGTCACGGAAGTGATCAAACAGGTTCGCGATCACACGATTCTGCATCTCGGCGTTGTGCAGGATTCGGATCGAGCTGGCAAACTGCTGGAAACGATGCCAGAAGTCAACGCCGTCCGACAAGGTGATGGCTACCTCGTCGTGACTCTGAAAAAAGAGTGTTCCGACTATTCCGAAATTCCCTCGCGATTGATTGTCGCGGGCTTCAAGTTGAATCTGTTCCGGGAAGAAGAGGTAAATCTCGAATCAGCGTTCATGGCACTGACCAAGGGAACTGGCGCCAATTTTTAACCAGCCAACGTCTCGATGAGAGACGCTTTTATGACAGCGAGGAGCTCCGATACTCGCTTCTGCCACATCGCCTAATAGGTCAACACGGCATCGATTCCAACGATCGGTGTGCCGGGATCGATCGCGGCGGCGCCCCAGTCGAACCTCAACTCGGGTCGCAACGTCAGGTTCGCATTGGCACGATAATTGGCACCCAGCGTGAACTCGTAAGTTGATTTGGTATCGGTAAACAACTGATCGCTTTTCCACCATTCCAACCGTGTACCCAATTTCAGGCACGGCGAGACCTCTCGAAACAGATATTGCACGAAACCGAATTCGTTGTTGTCCTGCAGGTTGAGTACGTCGGCTTGAAATACGTAGTCGACTGTGTCCGTCAGTTTCATCTGCAAAACCCCGGAATTCATAATCCCACTATCACGGACACCCGTATCGCCAATTGAAGAAGTCAGCGCCAATCGCATCGAATCATTGAGTTGTCGGCGTAGGCCGGTAATCAGATTAAACCCGCCATCGTTGCGGTCAAATCCCGTGTTCCAACCGCTTGTCACGCCCAGGATGGCGCTGCTCGTATCAGTCATCTGTCGTTCACCCAACACGCCTGTCATCGTAAACGGTTGAATGAAGTTCATCGTGTACGAGTGACTGTAGAAAAAGTTTTGCGGCGCCGCGACAACCTCATAACCGAAGGGCGAGAAGAACTTTCCAACTTTGACGTCCCACAGGTTGCTGTTGTATTGCAGGTACAACTGCGGTAGCGCAAAACCATAGGAGCCATAGTCCCAACTGTTATCCCAACCGGTCGGCGCTCCGGTCGGCCCATTACCGAAAGCTTGTGTATTTTGTGCATCAATGCCGTACAACACGTCCGCGCGATAGCCCCAATTGCTCGTCACGCCGGCCTGTTTGTCAAAGTACAGCCATTGTTGGTGCAGGTTCGCTTCGGCTTTGCGGTCGTTGAACGGTAGGATGTTTCGATTGTGATAGCCCAGACTGGTCCAACCACCGATTTCCAGGCCATTGCAATTCGTCCCAAACAATTTTTTTTCACAACCCAGGTTGCAGGAGCTGTTGCGACAATCACGGTTGCAGTAGTTAGTGGCAATCGAGTCTCCTTGATCAAACACGCTCAAGGCGGGTTGTTGAACCAGCGACGGAAGGTTCGTTTCCGGCGCGGCGATAATTGTTGAGGCGCGGGCGGAATCGGGCAGCGGGCCGGGCGCCAAATCCTCGGCAACGGGTGCCGCCGATTTGACAGGATCCTGCTTTTCCGGAATGTCGACTTGGTCGGAAACGGATGATTGCCGATCTTGCAATGCTGGATCGGTCGGTTCCTGACGATTGGCGACCCACCAGCGACTATCTTGGTTCGGCCGAAGTGCCGCGGCGAGTGGTAGAGAGTTCGACGTAGCGCGCAATCCGTTTTCGACGGTTGCCGATTGGTCGACAGTCATAATTGCCGGACCACGTGTCTCCGAAGCGGGTGCCCGCCAGGTGAAATTCGTGACAGGTTGCGGTGCATTGCTGGGTGGCGTCTGGGCGATCGAATTCGAACCTACGCATACGTTCGCCAGTGCGACAGCGACCAAATTCCAATATCGCATGTGATTCTCCTTGGGTCACGCTTCCGGCCAATCACATTCCGGAGTCGCTAAGGTGTATTGTCAGGTTCGCTGAGGCAATCGATTCAAAAATCCGAATGCATGAATCACAGCGGTCGAATTAGGTTTGAGTCAAACGACAATCAATCCTATTGTTTGTCAGGTATCGGAAGCACGGGTTATGCGTTTTCAGCCGCCCAAGACAATTGACGGATGATCCGGCCAGTCAAGCTCTGCCGGTTAACTCGATTTGACCGCGAAACTTGAGTCTACGGGTCGGTGGTCACCGCTCGGATATTGACCCCCAAAACACTTTCGCACAGTCGCTGCGATGGAGTTGAGCCACGTTTCGAAGGCGAGCGGGCCCACACTCATTCGGCAAATCAGACTATACTTTACAACGTGCGGCCAAATAGAGCTAAAATACGGCAACCAGCCGACAACCGATCTCCCTAGTTTCACGAGCTGACGGACATTTTTTGTGACTGAAGTTGTAATCAAACCCATTCCTTCGTTTCAAGATCCGCAATATCGGGAGGCTATCCGCGCCGTCGAGTCGACGCTGGCTCAACTCAATGGTTGCCCGGACGCCGAACGTAAACGCTTGCTGGTCGATATCGCTCAGCTCGACGAGATGTACCAGAAAGTGACCTCGGGGCGGATCGAAATTGTGATTTTTGGTGAAATCAGCACCGGCAAATCGGCCTTAATTAATGCTTTGATCGGTCGCGCTGTCGCGGAGGTCGACGTGCAAGGCGGTTGGACGAAACAGGTCTGGGGAACTTCCTGGGAAGGCTCCGGACATCGGTTACCGGGCTTGGAGAGTTCCGAATTGGTGCTGGTCGATACACCTGGCATCAACGAAGTGGGCGGGGCGGATCGCGCACAACTGGCTGAAGTCACGGCGCGGCGCGCCGATTTGATTTTGTTTGTCTGTGATTCTGATTTGAACGAGACCGAATACGCGGCGCTGGTCGAGTTGGCGGCTGTGCAAAAACCGATCATGCTGGTGTTGAACAAAATCGATTTGTACCGCAGCGAAGAACGACTTGCTTTGGTCGAAATGCTCAAACGTCGAACCGCTGGCATGATTGCGCCCGACCATCTGGTTCTGACCGAAGCTGACCCACGACCGTTGGAGTATGTGATCGAACAAGCCAATGGTGAGTGTCGATCGGAATGGCGCAAACCAGATCCGGATGTGGAGCAATTAAAATCATTGATTCTGCAAACACTAGAGAAGGAGGGCCTCGGCTTGATCGCTCTCAATGCTGCCATGTACGCTGCCGATAAAAGCGATCGAATTTCGACCCTGCGAATTGAAATGCGAAACGGTCGAGCCGAACAAGTAATTTGGACGATGGCTGGTACGAAAGCACTAGTCGTGGCGTGCAATCCGTTTCCGGTTGCCGACGTGCTTGGCGGATTTGCCATCGACGCACTCATGATCGTGACCCTTTCCAAAGTCTATGGGTTGAATTTTTCGATGGCCCAGGCGCGCGGATTGGCCAAGAGCATCGGGGCCGCCGCCGGGATTTTTGCCTTGGGTGAACTGACCAGTTGGGGCGCCAGTCTGTTCAAAGGGCTGACCGTGACGCTGGGGACCGCAATTACGCTTATTCCCCAAGGTGCCGCTGCCGGATTTAGTTCCTACATCGTCGGTCAAGCTGCGAAACGATATTTTGAACACGGTGGGAGTTGGGGAGTTGGTTCAGCTAAATCGGTTGTGCGGGATATTCTCAATGCGACGGATCGGACGTCCGTGCTAAGCCACCTCAAAGACGAAATCCGGCAAAAATTGAATCTGAATCGACACGCGCGCTGACTGCTTTCGCAGGAAATTTTGCACAAATGGAAAAAAAAATGTTTTTCTCCGACCGAGCCCGGTTTCCAACGTATGTTTGCTGATCAACTGGCCGGTTTGGTGGCCACTAAGCAACTCCTGCATTTTGCACCGAACTACCGAACTAAACCGAACCACGTATCGAGCCTTGAGATGATACCTAAAAAATTCTTGCTATCCCTGTGGGTCGAAGACGACGGCGTGTCAACCGTCGAATATGCGCTGCTGATAACTTTGATTTTGGTCATGTGCATCGCTGCCGTACTGAGCACCGGTGATGTCCAACAGGTACTTTGGTTTGATACCGCCACCAGAGTTCAGTCGATTGTGCCCGGCAACTAGCCTATCCCAATCTTTGACGAAGTTCGCGACGGAGCACCTTGCCCGACGCGGTACGAGGCAATGCATCGACCACTCTAATTTCCCGAATCTTGAATAACGGGTTCAAGTGAGTCTTCAGACGTTGGTTCAGGTCCTGGAGCGAGATGGAAACTACCGTCGGCGTTTGCACAACGATAAACACCACCAATTCATCCGGCCCGCCATTTTCCGAAAACGCTACCGCGGCGGTCTCACGAATGCCGATTACCTGGTTCAGCACCCGTTCGATCTCGGCGGAACTGATTTTGATGCCACCCAGATTCATGGTGTCATCCACCCGACCTCCGGCCACGAATACGCCGTTGACCAGTCGCCGGAAATGATCACCATGGCGGCGGAGTTGAATTACACCTTCGACGCGGGGAACTCCCGCATAATACGTTTCAAAATGATCGCGGTTGATTAACCGGGTCGACAAGCCAATCGACGGCGGAACCAAAAACAACTCGCCTTCGTCGGTGAGCTGACCGACTTCGTCGAGTAAGACAATATCCAGGCCGACGGCGGGCGTATTGAATGCGGCGGGAACATTCGGTTCGCACACGGTCGATGTGATGTATCCGCCACCAATTTCTGTTCCACCGCAATATTCGATGATCGGTTTAATGCCCGCCAAGCTCGACAGGTAAACCATGTCGGCAGCATGAGAAGTTTCGCCAGTCGAACTGAAAACCGCGATTGCCGACCAATCAAACGACTCCATCTCGCGCTGCGCGCGCCAAGCCTTGACAATTGTCGGGACCACGCCCAACATGTTGACTGGGGCTTGTTCAACAAATTTGCCAAACCCAACACCAGTGGGCGCGTCTTCGTACAATCCGATCGTGGCGCGATTGATCAAACTGGCAAAGATCAGCCACGGCCCCATCATCCATCCCAAATTCGTCGGCCAGGCACAGACTTGCCCGGCTCGAATATCCTGATGACAGAAGCCATCGATCGCGCATTTGATCGGCGTCAAATGATTCCACGGAATCGCTTTCGGTTCGCCCGTTGTGCCAGAGGAAAACAGGACATTGATCGTTTCAACAGGCGTCGCGGCGATCGGACAAAACTGATCTCGCTCGACCAGAAAGCCATCCCAATCTCGATCTTGATCGCGCAAATCGACATCCAGAATTTCCTCCGCTGGCAGTACAATCGCCGGAATATCGCTGGCTTCGGCGACCCGCGCAAACAAGGGCAATTTTTTGCCACCGCGCAGTTGATGGTCATAGGTAAACACCAATTTGGCGTTGGAAATTTTCAATCGCGTGGCGATTTCTGGTGGGGCAAAACTGTCCGCGATCGATACCACCACACAACCGGCCTGGATGATTCCCAAATAAATCGGGACCGACAAAGCCGTCATCGGCAACACAACTGCAATCGCATCGCCTAACCTGCAGCCCAGATCGGCCAGACTATTGGAAACTCGGTTGGCCTGCTGGCGAAGTTCCGCATAGGTAATCCTCCGCAACGGGCCGCCGGGTTGCTGCGCAATGATGGCGGTCGTCGCCGGCGGCGCCTGAAAACAGGACTCGACGATATTCAACTGCGCTCCGGAAAGCCATAGTGGCTGCATCGGTCCGAGCGCTTCGTCCAGAATCGAATCGGGCGTTTTTCGAAATTGAATCCTTAGCCGATCAATTGTTTGTCGCCAAAATTCGCTGCGATGTTCGACCGTCCAGCGGTGGAATTCCGCGTAGTCCCGCAATCCCAACTCTTCCATCCATCGCCCGATATTGGATTGCCGACAGCTGTCCCGTGTTGGAGTCCAAATCGGTGGCGGACCGGATTGCGAGCTGGTCCAGTCCGCAAAACTCCGTTGCCAGGCGACTTGGAAAACTGCCGGCGGAACCTGCTGTTGTCGTAACCCAATCACGATCAGCGACCATCGTTCAACCAACTGGGAATTGGTTGGATCTGCCTTGCCGAAGTTCAACTGTTGATCTGCCTGCGCGATCAAGTCGTCCACCAGGTCGGATTGCTGCACGGTGAGTTCTGGGGCGAGGTGCATCAAAATTTTACAACCAACTCAACGGATACTTCGGGTCGTCCAATTCCATCGCTTGCTCCGTTAAGTGCAACGGCCGATCCGTGTCAAACATCACCGCCATTTCATTTGTGAATTTCACTTTCATACTGCGCATGATGGTCCCAGGATGGGGGCCGTGCGGAATTCCGCCCGGATGGAGTGTGAGACTACCGATTTCAACTCCTTTGCGGGAACCGAACTCGCCTTCGACATAAAACAACACTTCGTCCGCTTCAACATTGCTGTGTACGTATGGCACTTTGATGGCGCGCGGATGATGGTCGAGATGTCGCGGTGCAAAAGTGCAAATTACGAATCCGCGAATTTCAAACGTCTGTTGATAAGGGGGGGGCAAATGCGTGGTTCCGGTCAGCGGTTCGAAATCCCAGGCGTTGAATGTGTAGGGATATAGAAATCCATCCCAACCGACCACGTCAAATGGATGGTTGGCCATCACGACGCGAGTCAGGCGTTGATGGTCCTTAATCAGAATGGATGTCTCGGTTTCGTCATCGACATGATGCAACTCCGCGGGGCTGTGAAAGTCGCGCTCGTAATAGGGTGACCCCATTAACATTTGACCGTCCTGATTGAGATACTGCTGGGGAATTCGGACGGGAGCAAAACACTCCAGAATCAAATGATCTTCCATTTCGATTGCGTCGCTAACCATTCGGTAGTTCGTCGTTCGCGGCATCACGAGGTAGTCACCCCGTTTATATGGCAATCGACCATACGTGGTATCGACGTACCCAGTTCCCTGTTGAATGAAAATGACTTCGTCCGCCGCCCCATTGCGAAAAATTTCGGACTGCTGCCGGTCGGGTCGTGCGCGATAGGCCACCAAATCACTATTGAACATCATCGGCACCCGGCCCAGAATCGGATCGCCGCCCCGTTTCAGGTTACCTGATTTGATATGATGATGACGAAGTTCGGGATTCGCTGCTTCCACCAGTGAAAGCTGGCCAACGGTTGCGGTCGACACAACGCGAGTCGGCGGTCGACGGTGGTAGAGTATGCTGTAGACCCGATCAAAGCCCTGGGTCGTAATGACGTGTTCATAAAACATTTTCTCATCGAGAAAACTTGGTTCCAAATTGTCAAACTGGATATGACGCTTGGGAGGCAGTTGGCCTAGTTTTCGGTAGCTGGGCATGAGATCACCGTGGACAGAAGTTTTAAACCGGAGATATTTATCTTAATGAATTTGCTTTGTTTGTGAATTCCCTCAACTCGGGATAATGAGCGTTTGACCAATCGAATGTCATTCAAACCTGGACGTTAGCCGACTGAACATTGATACGGGACCACCAATGCGTGTAATAGAAAACAGGAAACCGGTCTGCTTGATTACCGGGGGCAGTAGCGGAATTGGCTTGGCAACCGCCGTACGATTTGCCGGCCAAGGCTATCAGCTGGCGATTTGCGGTCGCCGGGAGGCAGCGCTGCGAATCGCCGAACAGGCGATCCGGTTGGCGGGAAAGACTCACGCGATCGAGTGTTTCTCCTGCGTCACGGACCTGAATGACGTTGAACAGGCAAAGCAGTTTGCGCAACAATCGCTGAACAAGTTTGGCCGGGTCGACGTGTTGGTCAATAACGCTGCCGCGGCTCCGCTGGCTCCCTTCGAAGAAATTTCCGCAGAGTCCTTTGAGTCCGCGATCAACACAAACATCCGCAGTTTATTCTACTTGACCCAAATTGTCTGGGCCGAAATGAAACGGCGGGCCACCGAATCAGAGATTACCTGCGATCGGCAGCGGGGGGTCGTTGTTAATATTTCATCCTTGGCTGCGGTCGACCCTTTTCCTGGATTTAGTTTGTACGGAGCGTGCAAATCCTGGCTGGATTTGCTGACCATCGCGTTGGCGACGGAAGGTCGTGAAATGGGATTGCGCGTCTGTTCGATTCGGCCCGGTGCCGTGGAAACGCCCCTGCTGCGTCGGTTGTTCCCCGATTTTCCCGCCGATCAATGTGTCCAACCGGAGGCCCTTGCGGATGCCGTGTGGGCGTGTGTTGATCGGCCTGTGGATTTTCCATCCGGCCAAGCGTTTCCGATTTCGAATCAGTTTGCAGTAGACTGATTTTCTTCCTATTTTTTGCTCCACGGACTGGCACTTGAATCGAATGCTAAAACTCTCGCGCGAAATCCGTTTTGCCTTGGTGCCGCCGGAAAAAATTCCGCCGCTGCAACCAGCCAATTCCTGGTCAGGCTGGCCATCAACAAATTTGGTCGTGCCACAATTGGTGCTCCGCTGCGTATTGCGCGGCGAGCCCGCACAATCGGGTTATTTGTGTGACATCAAATCAATTGACGAACTGTTGCGGCGAATCGTGACCGAGCATTTGATTCCCGATTACTATTGCAACAGGGAGCCACCGAGAGCAACCGTCCTGTTAGCGAACGTTTTTTCAACAGCAGTGAACGACTGGCGTTCGACCGGGAATACGAGTGGCGAAATTGATTCGATCGAGTTAGCACTGACACCTTTTTTGTTGTATAAAATTCACTCCCGGGAGCCCGCCATGGTTCATTTGACGCAGCAATTTGAGTTTTCCGCCGCTCATCGTCTGCATTGCGCCGGGCTATCGGATGGGGAGAATCGCGATCTATTTGGCAAGTGCAACAATCCCGCCGGTCACGGACATAATTATGTAGTGGAAGTCACGGTCGCGATGCCGCAATCAGAGAGCGACTTCGAGCTGGCCGCAATCGAAGCGACGGTGAAGCGCCTCGTGATTGATCGCTTGGATCACAAGCATCTGAATCACGATGTTGAGTTGTTTGCCGACACCAATCCTACCGTGGAAAATATTTCCGTCGCGATCTTCGAATTGCTCGACGGCCAATTCGGTTCGGCCCAGTTGAAAAAAATTCGTTTGTACGAAACTCCCAAAACCTGGGCCGAGTACGCGGGCAGCTAACAACCCCAGGCCATTCAATCAAAATTCGCTGGACTAGTTAGAACTGCTACTTGGCGTCCGACCGCATTTTTCGGCGGAGATCGGGAATAATAATTGCGGGTACGAAACGAGCCAATTGTTGATCGTCCGCCAAAGGAGCGATCTGTTTGATTAGCGTACTGGAAACGTGGGCATACTCGCCGTCGGCCATCAAGAAGACCGTCTCCAGTTCGTCGTTCAGTTGCCGATTGGCCATCATCATGGTGAATTCGGCTGCGATGTCAGTCAGCGGGCGGACTCCCCGGATCATGACTCTTGCGCCGCAGGCCTGCACAAAGTTCACGGCCAGCCCCTCGAACTGTTGCACTTCGATATTATGCATTTTGGCCGTGACCCGCTGGACCAACTCCAGTCGTTCCGCCGGATCGAATAACCCGGTTTTTTCACTGTTAATACCAATGCCAATTACCAACCGATCCACCAATCGGGAGCTCCGCTGGATGACGTTGAGATGACCCAAGGTAATCGGGTCGAACGATCCGGTGTAAACTGCGATTTTCATTGATTTGTGGTTCCCAGTCGATTAACCGCAGCCAGCCAGAAATTCAGACCTTGGGACCGTCCCGGGGTAAGGGTGCAGCATTTTTGTTCGAGATAGTGTAGATTCTGCCCACTTGAATCAATCGTTTGCGAGCCCCATCCGCTAAGATCGACCTAAAATCGACCCTAACATCGGCAAAACTGGCAGCAATTGAGTGGTTTTCGGATGGTTATTCCAAACAATCCGCAAGACGGTAACTTAATCGGTTCGATGTTCAAAACATTGCAATTAGTCGTGGTGACACGACTAATTCGGTAATTATACTAGCGAAGACTTCGTTTGGTCGTAAGTGTCTTTGGTGGTATGTGTCAGGCTGCCAACGATAAGAGGTTGAGTGTTCATGAATTTGTTTTTTTCCGGGTGCCCAACGCCCCCAACGCAACTTTGAGGAAACTGCTGTGCAAAAGGGGCTTTGCATCGCCGCATTATCCATTGCGGTCATCGTTCTCGCCTTGTTTTTGGCGGACTTAATATTCGGCTTGGCCGGCATGCCTCACCTTGCGCCGTTCAAATATGCGAACATGATTATCGACATCGTGTTTGTGGTCTGCGCCATGATCCTTGGTGCCATGAGTTGGTTTACCTTGAAAGAACAGGTTTAGCGGATCGTGATCGCGGCGGGCGAAACACGCCTCGCACTTGCACTACGTGCAGCGGATCGATCGACATGTCCCCGAAGTTTGGCTGCTGTTTCGCGACGAGCAATCTCAATGATTGTTGTCACAACCCATCAGCGATCACGATCGGATGCCTACCAATTTCCCTGCGAGTCAAATTGAAGCCGTTAATTTGTGGATTGACAGCTCGTGTCGCTTTTAATTGCCGCCTCGCCACATAGCGCGAATCAACCCCGCCATATTAAACTCTACCGCCTCGACCGTGGGCGCAAATCCCAGTGCCGTCAATTGCGAGCTGGTCGTTGGGCTGATACTCGCCAGATTGACCTGACGTAGCCGTTCTCCAAACAAGCGTACGGTGGCTACGGCGATCGCGGAACTGGTGATGGTAACCCAATCGATTTCGCCGCGTTCCATCCTCCAGCAAGTCTGTGTATCGGCCGTCTGCACGTCGACACTTTGATAGACGGCAATTTGCGAAAACGGAATTTTGGCCGCTTTCAAGCGAACCCCCATTTCTTCGCTTCCCCGATTTGCGCGGACCAACAACACCGCTTCCTGCCTGACACAAATCAACAAATTGTCCGCCACAGTGGAGCTGTCAAATTGTGCTGGAATCAGATGCACCATCAGTCCAACGGCCTGGAGAGCTAAAGCGGTTTGACTGCCGATTGCGGCAATTTTGAGTGCGGGAAATTCAGCCAACGAGGTGCCTAGATGGCGACATCGCTGCAGAAAAAAACGGACGCCGTTTGTGCTGGCAAACACAATCCAGCCATATTGTGCGAGCGCTGAAATCGACTGATCGACTTCCCGCCAGTCCGATGGCTCGAAAATTTCGATTACGGGATGCAAAATAACCGATGCTCCCAACTCCGACAGACGGGCTGCCAAAGAGCCCGCCTGCGTGACCGAGCGAGTAACCAACACGGTTTGCCCATTTAATTCGGACATTTTTGGCCTTACTGGAGACTGATGAGATCCCGGAATTTGACAAACCTCGCATGCGAAGATGGATTCTAGTGAATTCTTGGCCAGTTCCTGCCCCAGGCCAGTCAAAATTAGCGGTGGACAAAACAACGCTCAAACGCCATATTATTGGCTCTTCACGTTTCCACAATGGATTCGTGCTGCATTAACAAGTAACCAAACGATTCGCGAATTGATCATTTGAATTCGCGAACTTTCAATTAATCCTCAGATTTCAGACCTATGCCCAATTCCCCCAGTGCTTCCAAGCGTCTTCGTCAAACCAAAGTGCGGACCGAAGAAAACAAGACCATCAAGTCGGCGATGAAGACGCAAATCAAAAAAGTCCTGGCCGCCGCCGCCAAAGGGGATGTCACCACTGCCGAAACCGAATTCCGGCTGGCTGCTAAAAAATTGGACAAAGCAGGCGCCGGTAAAGTGATCCACAAGAACGCTGCCGCTCGTCAAAAATCGCGTCTACAACGAGTAATCAAGACGGCAAAAAAAGCCGTCTAAGTCATTGATCGGTCGTGGATCGACAGAACCGTTTGAGTCGCCACGCTGTGGGTTTGTTTTTCGCGGGTCTTCTGGTCCATGCACCTACATCCGATTGACGAACATGGATTGCATCTGCCGCCGATGGACGTGGCGTCAGGTTTGGTCGTGGATGTTGTTCAAGCCATGATCGATTTATACGCCCGACGCGGATTCGTCCCACCGTGGATCGGTTATCTGGGGATGCAAAACGGTGTCTGTGTCGGAACGTGCGGGTTCACCTCGCCGCCCCAAGATGGCGAAGTCGAAATCGCCTACTTCACGTTTCCGGATTTTGAGGGACAGGGAGTTGCCACCAGCATGGCAACCGAACTGATTCGAAGCTCGCGGTCAGCCGCCGGCAGTTCAGTCGACTTTATCGCGCACACTTTGCCCCAAATGGGAGCGTCCACCACGATCCTTGGAAAACTGGGTTTCGTCCTCCAAGGAGAGATCTTGCATCCCGAGGATGGCGTTGTGTGGAAATGGCGCGAAGCTCCGCAACTCATTGCACCGAAAACGTAATCTTCGGTTCGAGCGTAGTTGAACGGATGGTCGGTTTTACCGCCGCTGATTTTTCCGAACCGGATCCAGTCAGCTCGTCCACGGTTAACGACAGCTGGTATTCACCCGCTGGCAGATTCTGCAACGTGACCGGGAAGTACAAGTAAAAATCCCGCCGTTGGCGCGTCGTCACGTCTTCGATGTCTGGAAACTCTCCGGACTGGACGACATTGCCTCGCTGATCGTTGATCGTAAATCGCCCTCGAAGACGTGTAACAAAAGTTGCGCCGTTGGGATTTTTTTCTAAAATTGAATGGTAATTTTCGACTTCGCAATACACTAATGTCTGTTGTTTCGGCTGAAAGCAATTTACAGAAAACGGGGTTACCTGCCCAAACCCTTTGATCTCCGTGCAAAACTGCGCGTGGGACAATTTCAAATCGGGGCTCGGCTTGACGGTTTCAATATATCCGACCGGCACAACGAAACCTGCGGCCGGTTTGGAATTCGAAGGCGGAACGGTCGGTAGCGCCGCCGGAGAGCTCGTCGGCTTGAATGATTGAGGTTGATTTTTCAAACCAGTCGCCGCATTGGCGACGGCCTCCGCCCGTTGTTCGGTTTTGAGATCGGCAGTCAGCAAGCCCGAGCCTTTCGCCAATGGAATCGCGGGTGTCGTTTTAGCCACTGACTCGGCATTGGCGCCCTGAGTGGGTTTCACGGCATTCGTCGATTTAGCTGCGGCTGTTGCTTGAATTGGTAGCGACGCGGTTGCGCTCGGAGAGGTGGGAATAAATCCGTTCCCGTCGCGATCGATCGTCGGGCGAAAGTCATTGCCTGGCGCTTGTGGGGCTGGCGACTTCCCCTCTGGTGTCTTGGCAACCGGTGGCTTCGTTGGCGGTGAGGTTGCTGGGATCGCCACGATTTTCGGAATCGCGGACGTTGGCGCCGATGCCGACGAACTTGCTGGGGGCTTGGGAAATTCGAATTGACTCTGGTCGACCTTGATCCCAACCAATTGAGCTTTGATCAATTGATTGTTAGCTATTGGATTTGGCAATTCTGCTGGTTTCGTTTTTGAAGGAGTTGATGAAACATTGGTCACGGTTGTGGCTTGCACCTTCGCTTCGTTTATCCGAACCCGATCGGTACGACTACTTTGGGCCGTGACCGCCTCCGTCAGCGGGGCAGCCTGAGGAGCAGGATTCAGAGTCGATGAAATTGAAGAAACGGCGGTCGAGTTTTGTGTCTGTTCGAGACCATTCGCCTTCGCTTCGACAGTCTCACGATCATTAATTGTCGCGTTTGTCGCGCGAGCGACCGGGCTTTTGATTCGAATCGGATTGGCACCCTCCGGCAATTTGGCCAACGCGGCATCCGTTGGGTTGGATTCTGGTTTTGCTGGAAGTTCCGCGGGGTTTTCAGTTTGCCATTTATTCGCAACTTCGACATTGTTCGAA
Organism: Mariniblastus sp.; assembly: GCA_031400405.1. GTDB lineage: Bacteria > Planctomycetota > Planctomycetia > Pirellulales > Pirellulaceae > Mariniblastus. Next base: position 87,300 of record JANNPW010000050.1, on the reverse strand, counting down.
GCGGCGGTTTTCACGGCGCGAGTTTGGCTATTGAGCATTTCGCTATTGAGCAACAAGGGCAGCAGCGACTGGCTTCCACTGGGTGGCGGTGTATTTATCGTGACTGGGTAATCAATCGGCTCCGCGAAAGCCAGTTTGGGAACGACTCGCGGAAGATTGCAATCCGGGTGATCGCAAACCTGGGTCGCTGAATCGTGCACATGAACTGGCGGGCTCGATGACACGGGCTGTGGATCCGTTACTGCCTCCATGGATTCAGCCGACCTCCGATCCGCCGCGTAAGCTCGTCTGGGAATTTCGGCTTGTTCTCGATCCCAGTTGTCAGCCGTCGATTGTGGGTTAATCCAATCGCGAAATCCGTTGGATTTGATTCCTGAACAACCAGCGGATGTAATTACAATGGCCAATATCACAATGACAAATCGATGCCCAATCAACGGCCTTACTTCAAGGGCCAGATTTCGTTTCGACATATTGTTTCTCGCGAAAATAAATTGACTGCTCTGCCAGTTTGGCGGTTGCCCGGAATTTCAAGGGTGGCGAATCGTAGAGAATCAGGCCAATCCGTTCAAGTGAACCCTGGCACCAATGACAGCATTTACGCGACTCAAAATTACACTTGTGAAACAGCCCCTAAGCTTCGACAATAGGAGCGCTTGGAACCGTGTTTCGACTGCCAACAGGCAAAACGTATTGCAACTATGAATGAAATCAACCCCTTGGAACACGCTGCCGGCCGGCGCTCCAATCAACTGAATGCCGAGGGATTGTATGTCTTGGTGGACGGCGTTGATTTCTCGCAAAACACACGAGCTCCGAAGTTGGTCGCTCTAATTCGACAGTTGATCGCGGCCAAAGTCAAATTGATCCAACTGCGGGACAAGACGCTCAACGATCGTCAACTGGTCCACGCTGGCCGATTGATAAACGAACTCACCCGAATCAGCGAAACCAGTTTTATCATGAACGACCGGGTCGATCTGGCCGTTGCCTCCGGCGCAGACGGAGTGCATTTGGGGCAGGAGGATCTGGCGGTGTCCGATGCCCGGTTGGTCTTGGGGCGCGGGAAACTGATTGGTGTCTCGACTCATTCGATCGCTCAAGCCCGGTCGGCCGTTGCTAGCGGTGCAGACTATCTTGGCGTGGGGCCTGTTTTTCCTTCGCGTACAAAGTCTTTCGACAAACATGTGGGACTCGAATTGGTCCGCCAAGTCGCGGCGGAGATTCAGCTGCCCGCGTTTGCGATTGGTGGGATTGACCACAATAACGTCGGGCAGGTGGTCGCCGCCGGTTTGCGCAGGGTCGCCGTCGGAGCAGCGGTATGCAATTCTGAAAGCCCAGGCCCAGCTGCTGAGAGTCTGATTTGCATTCTGCTTTCGGGTCGTTCTGTCGGTGAGCTTTGACTACAATCGCAACATGACCCTTGAAAATTCAGAACGGCACTCCGCGCTTGGCGACACTGTCACGTCTTCCGCAGTTCAGCGACCCTCAACAATAACCGCGTCGACGATACCTGCGGCGTTCGCGTTGGGCGGTGACGAAGTCCTCACTTCCCCGCTTGATTCGACCGGGAAGATGTTGGATTTGTCACTGGTGGACAAGCAAAACTTTTGGTGGATCAGTCTGTACCAAATCATTTTGCGAACCGGTTGGATTTTCAAGACGGAAAGCATTATTATGCCCGCCGTGCTCGACGTGATTGGTGGAGCAGGGTGGTTGCGCGGTTGTTTGCCGATGTTGAATCGATTTGGCCAGAGCATACCGCCGATGTTGATGTCGGATGTCGTCCGCAATTCCGCCTTGAAAAAAATCGGTTTGGCGATTTCGACGGCGGTAATGGCGGCCTGCTTCTTGATCTTGGCCGTGGTCTGGGCCGTTTCGGGTGGACAGAAAAATAATTGGTTGCCTTGGGTGTTCTTGGTGATTTACGGAATTTTTTTCGCGGCCACGGGTGTCAATCAGTTGCAGTTGACCACGATCAGTGGCAAGTTGATCCGGTTTGATTACCGCGGTCGCGTCGGTATGTATTCAACTTTGTTTGGTTCGGCGATCGCCTGTCTGTTGGCCTGGATTTTGTTGCGACGCTGGTTGCCGCAGGCCGTGGAATTGGGAAGTCAAGCGAACTTCACCATGATTTTTGGTTTCACCGGCGCGACATTTCTTTTGGCGGCAATCGTCGCCCTCGGAATGCGCGAGACGGCCGACAACGTGACGCACGCGCGACGGTCCGGGATCGATTTGATCCGGTCTTCGTTTGCCACCATTCGGCACGATCGAAACTTTCGGCGACTGACTATTATTGCTGCGTTGTTTGGCATGTATCTCACTTTGTTTCCGCACTATCAATCGTTGGCACGCGGACGATTGTCGCTGGGATTATCTGCCCTGATTCCCTGGGTGGTCGCGCAGAACATGGGCGCGGCGGCCTTCAGCATTCCGGCGGGCTGGTTGGCCGATCGATTTGGAAATCGTTTGGTGCTGCAACTGATCATGTTGGTTTCCTGTATTGCACCGCTCCTGGCGTTATGCCTAGCCCGGCTAGGAGATGCCGGACAACCCTGGTTTAATTTGGTGTTTTTCCTGGTGGGTTTGACTCCAGTGACGTTTCGAGTACTGAATAACTACACACTGGAAATAACGCGAAACAGCGAGCATCCACGTTACCTCAGCACGTTGAGCCTGATTATGGCGGGGCCGGCCGTGTTAACATCGGCGTTTTTCGGAGCGCTGATCGACTGGGTCAGTTTCGAATTCGTATTCGCAATTGTCGTGATTTGCGTATTTATTGGCTGGTTGCTGACCTTTACGCTCGAAGAACCGCGGCGAAAACTGATTGGTTGACGCGAAACACTTGCTTTCGGTTATTGTTCGCACAGAAGCAATCAGCTCGGTTGGTTCGATCGTTGGAAACTCGGTACAATGCTCGTTCGAAATTACTTTCCCTACCTGGATCACTGGAGCTTCACTATGTCCCATAAAAAATTCCTTGTAACTTTAATCGAGCGTTTATCAATGACCTGTGGTCTGGTCGTGGCGCTAGCCGCCACCTCAGTCAGTCAGGACTTGGCTGGAATCAAATGCGTTATCAATGGTGACCAACCAGCTTCCGCTGATTCGTCGGTCGACTATCTGGATGCAAAAGTCTATTTTTGTTGTGATGATTGCGTTGCGGCGTTCAAAGCCGATATGGATAAAACGGATTCGCCGGTCTTGATCAAAGCGAATCACCAACTTTTATTGACTGGCCAATACGTTCAAAAGGCTTGTCCACTCACGGGCAAACCGGTCGCTGCTGACAAATCCGTCGATGTCGGCGGTGTACAAGTTGGCCTCTGCTGTGGTGGTTGTGTCGCCAAAGTGACCGGTGCGGCAGATTTGGCCGCCAAGGCCAATCTATGTTTTGTCAAAGCTTCGTTTGAACAAGGTTTTGAACTGAAAAAAGCCGAGCCAAATTTGGAAAACGTTAAATGCATGCTGATGCCTGCGAAACCCGTTTCCAAAGATTTCGCTGCTCAATACGGCGACCATCAAGTGTTCTTTTGTTGCAAAAATTGTAAAGCCAAATTCGAAAAAGACGCGACGCCGTTTGCCGCAAAAGCCAACCATCAGTTGTTCCAAACCGGACAGGTCGAACAGATTGCTTGTCCATTTTCCGGCAGCGCCACCAAAGATGAACACGCCACAGAGGTTAATGGAGTGACGGTCAAGTTTTGCTGCGCTAACTGTAAAGCCAAAACGGAAGCAGCCGAGGCCGGGCAACAAGTCGATTTGGTATTTGGCGAAAAGGGATTCGCCAAAGGGTTTAAATAACTTGCTGCCCGTTTCCCCGAACTTCCGCCACGTGGATGGGGGGCTTGCCAGGCCAGTCAGAAATTTTTCAAGGACGATCCAATGCGGATTTTTTTTTCCGTCGGTGAACCTAGCGGTGACTTGCATGGCTCTAATCTGATTCGTCGGCTGAAGTCCCACGATGATTCAATTCAATGCGTCGGTTATGGCGGCCCGAAAATGGCCGCCGCCGGCTGCATTTTGCACTTCGAGCTGACGACGTTGGCGGTGATGTTTATCGGAAAGGTGCTGGCCAATTGGCGGCTGTTTTTTCGATTGATCGATGAGGCCAATAGCTATTTTCGGGATCATACCGTCGATGCAGTCGTGTTGATCGATTACCCCGGATTCAATTGGTGGATCGCCCGAAAAGCCAAGAAACATGGCATTCCGGTGTTTTATTATGGCGTCCCCCAAGTCTGGGCGTGGGCGCCGTGGCGAGTCCGCAAGATCCGCCGGTTCGTCGATCATGTACTGTGTAAGCTGCCCTTCGAAGTCGACTGGTTCGCACAACGCAATTGCCAGGCGACTTATGTCGGACATCCCTACTTCGATCAACTCGTACAACAAACGTACGATCAATCATTTATCGACTCGTTACAGGCCGGCCGTCGACCGGTGCTGACGTTGTTGCCGGGCTCGCGCGATCAGGAGGTCGAGAACAATCTCCCCATCTTGTTGAAGGCCGCCAGCCTCGTGGCGGCCTCCGTACCCGCCGTCAAAGTCGCGGTCGCCTGTTACAACGAACACCAACGGCAGTTGGCCGAACGACTGGTCGACCAGCAGCAAATCAGTCTAGAGTTGTTCACCGGGCGCACGCCAGAGCTGATGAAGGCGGCCTCCGTCTGCTTGGCCTGCAGCGGTTCCGTATCGCTGGAGTTGTTGTATCATCGTCAGCCAACGGTGATCGTTTACAAAGTCAAACGCTGGGTCATGGTCGCCCAATCGATAATGTTGCGAACACGTTTCATTACGTTGGTTAATTTGATCGCTACCAAAGACATTCGAAAAAGGACGTGGCGTCCCTATGATCCCGATTGCGCTCATGCGGATCCTGCCGTCATGCCCGAGTATCTGACGACAGGCGACCCATCCCGACAGGTGGCCGCGCACGCCATCGCGTGGCTGACGGATACAAATCTACGTCAGCAAAAAGTCCACCAACTGGATGAACTGGCCCGGCGATTTGCCAAACCCGGTGCCTCGGATCAAGCCGCCGATTTCATTTTGCGACAGCTGGGTTCCAAACCCGCCGCCTGGGAGTTGGCTGCCTCAAATTTCCACGCCGCTAGTGCACCAAGTCCATCCGGTCCCAACTGGAAACAACTGGAAGATCGCCAAGAGACGCACCAGCTGCCATAGGAGGCAGTTACCAATTGTGTCAATTTCGTAGCACCGATTGAGTACCTGAAGAAGAGAGTTCAGCAGGCCGACTGGAGTACCTTGTTGACATGGTAATTGTGTTACAATTCGGCACGGCATTGAACGAACCAGTCCAAGTAATTCAGAAGTAAGATATTGGTTGCACCCAAAATGCGAATTCCTAAAGTATCGTTGACGGTCAAGATCTTCATTGGCTTGTTTCTCGGCATCTTGATCGGTTGGTTGGTTCCAGCTTGGGGTTTGGAGGCGCGACCCCTATCCAACCTGTTTCTGAACCTGATCAAGTCGATCATTGCGCCCCTGATTTTCGCGACGCTGGTCGTGGGGATTTCAGGAACGGGTGACATCAAGCAAGTCGGAAGAATGGGTGCCAAGGCCTTTATCTATTTCGAAATCGTTACAACATTGGCGCTGTTCATTGGCCTCTTCGCTGTGAACATTGCCCAACCTGGTAAAGGGGTCAGCCTGGTAGGCCTTCCAGCTAACTCGAATAAAGCCCAATTGGCTGCACGCGCTGACAGCCTTACGAAAGAGGCTATCGACGCGACCAAAAAAGCGCAGACATCCCTCACTGCCGGGAATACTACAGAAGTTGCCCAGCAGACATCGCTGGCCATCACCCGCATGGGCGAAGCTTCGCAAGCGTTGGCCAGCGGGCTGACGGCGGCGGAACCACCCGCGAAACCGCAGACCTTTGGTGATATCATCGCGCATCTTTCGCCGACATCAATCTTCAAAGCGATGGCGGAAGGCGATGTACTGCAGATCGTCGTATTTTCGGTGCTATTTGCCTTAGCCGTGACCAGCATTGGCAAGAAGAAAAGCGAACCAGTGGTCAAGTTTTGCGAGTCTCTGGCGGACATCATGTTTCGTTTCACCGAGTTTGTCATGAAGTTTGCTCCCATCGGTGTCGGTGCGGCCATGGCCTACGCCGTCAGTCATAGCGGACTGGAGGTGTTAAGAAATCTGGCGATGCTCGTGGGGACGCTGTACGCGGCACTCCTCTTTTTCTGCCTAACCGTGCTGTTACCGGTCGCGCTATTGTTCAGGGTCCCACTGAAAGACTTTTTCAATGCCGTCAAAACACCGGCCATCATTGCCTTTGCAACAACGTCCAGCGAGTCTGCTTTACCGAAAGCCATGGAGAATCTTGTCATCTTGGGTTGTCCGCAACGAATCGTTGGTTTTGTTTTACCGACGGGTTATTCGTTCAACCTCGACGGGACCACCCTGTACTTGGCCGTCGCATCTATTTTCGTCGCTCAGGCTGCGGGGATAGAACTGAGTTGGACACAGCAGATCATCATGATGCTGACTTTGATGCTGACGTCCAAAGGTGTGGCGGGAGTACCACGGGCATCGCTAGTGATCTTGCTGGGTACTTTGGCGTCGTTTCATCTACCTGTGGAGGGTGTCATTCTGATCCTGGGGGTAGATGAGTTAATGGATATGGCTCGCACGGCGGTCAACGTGGTCGGCAATTGCCTGGCGACGGTGGTGATTGCCAAATGGGAGGGTGCCTTTCGAAATGATGAATGGGAAAAAGAGATGAGTGAAATCAATGGGACTGCAGTACAGCTTTAAACCCTCCCTCGAGCACCGAGTCTGCGCAATCGCATGACTTTTTCAACAGCTCCTTAAGCAAACAAGAAATTTCAATCGATTCTAACACGACGTTCCACGGTCCAATCATCACTGGATCAACCGCAACCGGCTGGCCTGTGCTCCATGAAAACTGACATACCTCCCTCTGAGTTCGGTGCAAATGACTTTGACGAACTGGTGCACATTGCCCAGCACGAGGGAGTTGAGGCGTCGTTGATTTTTTTGGAGCAACGGTTTCGGGCAGACAAGAAATTTTTTCAGTTGTTCGAAGTCCTCAAAATGCAATGTCGGCATCGGCTGGGATTGCCGTTGATTTATGGCACTCGGTCGGATGAGCTGGACGAGGAACGCCAACGTCAGCTGGAAGATGCTCTGTTGGCTGCTTGTACCGAAGTTGGGACGCTGTTGATCGAAAATGGCCAGCTGGAACAAGGTTGGATGTACTTGCAACCGGTGGGAAATCGCGCGCTGATCGAAAAGGTGATTCGCGAAATTCCGGTGACTAGTGAAAACATCGGAACGGTTATAGAAATTGCCGTTTCGCAGGGTGCGGCGCCGGTCTACGGATTCGGATTGTTGATGGAACACTACGGAACCTGCAACGCAATCACGACCATCGATACGCAGGGAATGCGGTTTGACCAACCGACTCAAAAGGGCATGGCTGAATTGTTGTTGCGGCATTTATATCGGGAATTGTGTGCTAATTTGCATCGCCTGATCGAAAGAAACGAAAAATCAACAGCCGCCTCAACGAGTTTGGCGGGCCTGTTGACCGAGCACCCGTGGCTGATTGAAGGGGGAGCCCATCATATCGATGCCACCCACCTTGCGTCGGTGATGCGGATCGCGCGGGTGGTCGATGAAATTGACGACTTGCGGCGCGCTTTGGAATTGGCGAATTATGGCAGCCGCCTGCACGCCGATTTCCAATACGCCAGTCCCGCTCCATTTGAACAGACGTATCCGGATCATCAGTTTTTTTATGCTGGATTGTTGGGTCACGATACACCGGCAGCCATCCAACACTTCACCGCCAAATGCCATTCCGTGGACCCCGAGCGGTTTGGCGGGGTGGCGTTTGAAACGCTGGCCGACTTCCTGATGCGGGTCGGCCGTACCGACGCCGCGATCGCCGTGCTGACCGAGCAGCTGTTGGGGAAACACGAACCGTTGGGAATCGCACCACAAATTTTCCAACTGGCGGAAACGCCGGATCAATTGGCAGTGGTGCAAAAATATTTTCTGCAAAACGAGGACTTGCTCAGTTTCGGAATCAGCCTATTGCAAGCGAAAATCCGATCTTAACTGCGGGTTATTGGAATGCACGAAAAACCGATTTCCAAAATTTTGGCGATTTGGGCAAATTCGCTCTTTTCTTTCATCCGAAAGCTTGATATCGTTCCTAGCGGAAATTTTCCAAGTTAATGACCGGAAAGAAGGGATCGAAACTCCACAGGATCGCCCGGAAAGATGGCTTAACAGTCACGGTACCGTTTGTGAGTATTGGGTTGGTTAGAGGAGACCAGCCGACTGTTTCGTTGTTTGTTTGGCGATGTTTGAGCGTTGATGAGGTTTTTAGACGTGGCAGTGTTGCCAGTTCGCCCAATCAACAATCGGCGTCGTTGTTACGGGTTTAAATTCCAATAGGAGAGCTCCCCGAGATGTATCCAGAGTGTTACGGACACAACCCTCTTTATCCCTCACATTACGATTTCAAAGTTGTCAAACGCGACCATTCTTCGGGTCTGGGCGTGATTACCTACCGGTCCTTCGAACCGGGCGACATTGTCGCAGCACTCGCTGGCGAAATTGTCACTGAAATGACACAACATAGCCTTCAGATCGAGCCAAGTGTGCATCTGGTTGATTTGAACTTTTGTGGCTATTTCCTGCATTCCTGCGATCCCAACGTGCACCTCGACATGCAAAACATGTTGGTTTACGCGATCCGTCCGATTCGTCCCAACGAGCATCTGTTGATGGACTACGCGCAAACGGAAGACGTGTTGTACAAACAGTTTCCGTGTCAATGCGGTTCAATCCAATGTCGAGGCTGGATTACCGGGAAAGCAGAGGAGCCGGCGGTAGCCGATCCTGCCTACCAGCAGTTTTGTCAGCTTCGCCGAGTTGTCGCATGAACTCCCCAGCGATCCTGGATTTGGCTCGCGAAGCACGTTCGACAGTCGATTGGTGGTCGCGGCCTGATTTGGACTGGAATGGAGCGAACTTAAAATTTGCCGGGCGAGACGTTAACGGTCTCGCTCGGCAATTTGGCACGCCGTCGTTTTTCTACAGTCCCGCGCGGGTCTTACAGAATATTCAACGATTGCAGGCGGCTTTGGACCAGTCTGGTTTTCAGGGGCGATCGCGCATTAATTATGCGATGAAAGCCAACCGGTTTGCTCCGTTATTGAGTTTCTTGAAACAAACCGGGCTGACCGGAATCGATGCCTGTTCTCCGAACGAAGTTGAACACGCGCTCAGTTGTGGTTTTGCCCCCGAAGAGATTACCTTTACCAATACCAGTTTGTCACGGCAGGATTTTGACCGCTTGAGTCGTATCGACAATTTGCGGGTCAACTTCGATTCACAACATGCGATCGGCGAATGGGGAAAACGCCGGCCTGGTTCCCGCATTGGAATTCGCATCAATCCCGCTTGCGGAATCAGTCGGGCCCACAATGAAAAACTACAGTACGCCGGACAGGACACGACCAAGTTTGGAGTCTATCGAGAACAGTTTCATGAGGCCCTGGCTTTAGCCGACCGGTTGGGGTTGATTGTGGAGACGATCCATTTTCATACGGGCTGCGGATATTTGACGCCCCAATTGGAAACTTGGAGCAAGGTGCTCGGGGAATGCCGCTGGTTTCTGGATCAAGTTCCTGGTTTGCGCAATGTCAATATCGGCGGAGGCCTTGGCGTGCCGCATTTGGAATCCGATCAACCGCTGGATTTGAATCAGTGGGGAGAAATTGTCCGGTCCCATTTTTTCGACCGACCCAACTTGACGGTGGAAGTTGAACCGGGGGACTACATCGCCAAAGATGCCGGAATTCTCCTATTGACCGTTGGATCGGTAGAACGCAAACGAGACAAAGTTTTTGTCGGCGTCAACGGTGGATTCAATATCGCTTGCGAACCGGTTGTTTATGGCTTGCCGTTTCAACCTGTTCCCGCAGTTCGCCGCAGCGGCCCAACGCAACGCTACACCATTGCCGGCCATATCAACGAGGCCTTGGATATTTGGTACCGTGACCTCGAGTTGCCAGCGCTGGCCGAAGATGACGTGCTGTGCCTGCTTAATGCTGGTGCGTATTCTTCGTCCATGGCGTCCAACCATTGCATGCGGGGCGAGTTTCGAGAGTTTATGTTGTATTGAATGTGGGTTAGGCTTCCAGCCTGACTTGATAAAATGACAGGCTGGAAGCCTATCCCACCAGCAAAGGGCTGGAAGCCTATCCCACCAGCAAAGGGCTGGAAGCCTATCCCACTCTATCCGGCTTTTCTGATCGGTTCGCTACTCAGTTTGTTGTACAGTGTTTTCAAACTGATTCCCAACTGTTGAGCGGTGGCGGTCTTGTTTCCATTCAATCGGTCCAACGTCGCATAAATGGTTTGCATTTCCAGCTCTCGCAAGGATTGTCCGGACGAATTGGTCGGACGTAACGTAGAGGCCGACCGAGTCAGGTGACTGGGTAAATCGTTGACCGTGATCGGCATCCGATTCGAAATAATCGAGGCATGTTCGACCACGTTAGCGAGCTCGCGAATATTTCCTGGCCACGAATGGGCTTGGAGCAGTTTGATCGCCGATGCTTCGAAATATCGCAGCAAGGCGTGCGGATCTGTGTTTACATTCGGACAATGTCGAGCCAACAAGTGTTGGGCCAGATGTGGAATGTCCTCGACCCGCTCGCGCAGTGGTGGCAAACAGATTTCAAACGTGTTGATGCGGTACATCAAGTCTTGTCGAAACTCACCGGTCTCGACCATGCGATTCAAATCCCGATGCGTAGCACAGACGATTCGTACATCAACCTTGAAGGGTTGGTTATCGCCGACGCGCCGAATTTCGCCGCTTTCCAGCACTCGTAACAAACTCGATTGAGTACCACGCGGGAGCTCGCCAATCTCATCGAGAAACAACGTCCCGCCATTGGCGACTTCAAACAGGCCCTGTCGATGTTCATCGGCACCGGTGAAGGCTCCTTTGCGATGGCCAAACAATTCACTTTCAATCAAATTTTCTGGCAGCGCGCCACAGTTGATCGCCACGAAAGGCTTATTGGCGCGCGGGCTTTGTTCGTGGACGGCGCGGGCGGCCAGTTCCTTACCGGTGCCGGTTTCACCGAGGATCATCACGGTCGAGTTTGTCGGGGCTACTTTTTCAATCAGAGCCCGTACCCGCTGCATATTGCGGTGGTCGCCGATCATGGTCGGCTGGCCTTCAACTCGATCGAGTCGCAGTTTCAACGCGTAAATCTGATTGGTCAATTCTCGTCGAACTGCCACTCGCTGCAACAGAATTTTAAGATCAACCAACTTGCAAGGCTTTTGTAGATACTCAAATGCACCCAGTCGCAAGGCAGAAATAGCGGTGTCCGTCGAACCTTTTCCGGTCAACACGATCGCTTCGATCGTGGGGGCAAGCTGCTTTGCTTTGGCGATCACATCAATACCGTTCAAGCCGGGCATATCGAGATCGACAATCAGACAATCAAAGTCGTCTTCTTCCAGCGCTGTGGCGGCTGTCAATCCATCTGGGCAAACGGTAACGGTGTGCCCCATCCGGGGAAGCTCGGCAGAAATGAGTTCCTGCAAATGAACTTCGTCATCCGCAAATAGTACCTTCAGCGACACGGAATTAGGCGGCGACTTTTGTGTTGTGGGTAGATTCATTTTTCACCAAGGGCAAGCTGACAATAAACGTCGAACCGTGGCCAGGTCCGTCACTGTACGGAATAATCTGGCCGCCATGTTCTTCGATGATTTGATACGTAATGGATAGTCCGAGACCTGTTCCCTGACCGTCTCGTCGACGGGTAAAGAATGGCTCGAACAAGTGTTTCATGGTTTCTTCATTCATGCCGCAGCCATTGTCGACGACTCGAAATTCGGCGGTCTCACCCGTCCGTTTCAGGCCGATCGAAACGGAACCACCGGGATCAACACTGCCCAAGGCATTGGTGATCAGATTGAGGGCGACCTGTTTCATTTCCTGGGCGTTGCAAAGACACGCAATGCCGGGCTCGGCCAGAAAATGGATCTGGCGATCGCGATACTTACTGAGCGGCCGGACCATATCGATGACCGATTCGATGACTTCTGCCAAAGGAGTCGCGGTTTTTTTCACATCTCCCATGCGGGAAAAATCCAACAACCCGGCTGTGATGCCCTTACAGCGAAATGCTTCATCTTGAATTCGACGCAGGTATTTGAGCATTTCAGCGACATCGGGAGACTGATCATTCGCCCCCACAATGCCTGCAGCCGCCAGGATGTCCAACAATCGCATTTCCAGCGACTCCGCCGACCAGGCGATGGTAGCGAGGGGATTATTGATTTCATGGGCCACGCCAGCTGCCAGAAAACCGACGCTCGCCATTTTTTCACTGCGGACAACTTCCTTGGTTCGCTGCTGGACTTGTTGATTCAAATCCGACTTGATCGCTTGGAAATTGGCGGTCATCGCATTCAGGGCGTCCGCCAGTTCGGCGACTTCGTCGTCCTTATTCAGCTCAATCCGAAAATCATAATTCCCCGCGGCAACCTGGCGTGAACCGGCCACCAGCGATTCGAGCGGACGAGTGATGCGATCACGGAAGCGGAGCATCATATAGCCAATGATCGCTACCGCCATGACTCCCAACACGACGCTAATCGACATCCAGGCATGGTACTCGGTACGAGCGTCCTGTGAAAACTGTTCCATTCGAGACTGCATAAAGACCGGCAAATCGGTGGCCAATTGTTGCAGGTTGGACAGTTCGTTTTCCAAGGGATTGAAAATCTGGCTCGGTCGGAATGCCCAATCATCCAGGCGTTTTTCGTCAATGATTTTGGTAATACGATCGAGTCCCTGGCGAAACTCTGCCACGAAACTTAATTCTTCGTCGTTCTGCGCAATTCGCGAATCGCGAATTTCACCGTTCTCCAGAATGAACCGATATCGATCGAGCGCCTGTTCGACAGAACGCAATTTAGTTTTGACAGTAAGTTGTCGGAGACTGCTCTCGACGGAGGCTATCTCGCTGCTGGTCTCGGGCTGGCTCAATTGCCATAATTGCGAACGCAATTCGCTGACCTCCTGCCCCAGCATTGCCGCAGCAGGGAGTTCGGTGGATCGCTCACGAATACTCTTGGTCAGTTTACGAAATTTCAACACGCCCTGCAGACTGGCCGCAGACAATACCACCACGATCACCATCAACATGATGACGCCGAAGTACATCTGGGATCGAATTCGTCGCAGTGAAAACAAGACCGACTCCTCGCCGCTGTGCCAATGGAATTTGAGTGACGCCCTCCAACCGGTTTGAAGGCGTGCAAAAATTACATGGTTGGCCAGCCAAGGGCAATGTCAGGTTCCCAAAATGATAGCAAACCCACTGACGATCCAGATCTCGGGGAGAACCGCGCGAATGCCCCGTGGTTTTGGCAGCAAACTAAAGATCGATCGACGAACTGTTGGCAGCTTGATTTCGCAATTGGTCCATCAAGAAGCATATCGCGCGACCATAAGCGCGAATCGAACTGGCATAGTCTTTCGCTTTGACAGCAGTTTCGGCAATCGCAATCATTGATTTCCACTGCTCCCAATCCACGCGCCAATTTTGGTCGACAGCACCCTTTTGCAATTGCTTGAGCGTATCGGCCAATTGTTTAGAAAATTGCAAGCCTGGTGGACAACCGATTCTGATGTACGGCCCTTTGCCCAACCGCTTGTGTTCAACGACGCGTTCATCCACATTGCTGGCCACGATCAAACGGACGGCGATATAGATACCGCTGGCGATTGCGACAACCGCCGGCAACATGGTGATTTGCCAGCCCAAGTTGGCGTACAAAAAAAACCCCGCAAATGCAGTTGCGGCAGCCAGAACCACCCACCAGACCGGCGCGATGACTCGATTGGCAGCGGTCGCGTTTGCCCGTGTCGGTCTCAAACTACCGTCAGTTGCCAGTTGTGGATGGTTTACCTTGACAATGATCACGGTAATATTGTCCGGTCCACCGCGCAAGTTCGCTAAATCCACGAGCACTTGCACCGCTTCGTCGGGGACCATGTTCGCCAAAATAGCAGCGATTTCAGCGTCGGAAATCACGCCCGTTAGTCCGTCGCTGCACAGCAAAAATGTATCGCCAACCTGGATGGGAAACGGACCCTCCAAATCGACTTTGCACTCAGAATAGGGACCCAGTGATCGCGTAATCACATTTTTTGGTATCTTGCCCGATTTTTCTTCTTCAGCCGTCAACTGTCCGGCGGCCTTCATCTCCCAAACCAAACTATGATCAAACGTCAATTGTTCAAGTCGATTTTGTGTCAACCGGTAAACGCGACTATCGCCAATGTGGGCGACCACCGCGCCTTGGGGTAACAACGTCAGCACGCTGCAAGTCGTCCCCATATTATAAAACTCTTCGTTCGCTTGACCGCGACGATGAATCTCCGCATTCGCGTCGTTGACCGCTTTCCTAAGCTCTTCGGGGGCCGAGGAGTTGAAATATTTGTTATAGAGGTGCGGGATATGATCGATTGCCAACTTGCTAGCCAGCTCACCGGCAGCATGGGCGCCCATCCCATCGGCGACAATAAATAAATGGCCCTTACGCTGATAATGTTCTACACTGTTAGCCAACGAGACCGAAAAATTGTCCTGATTCGTTGCCCGCCGCATCCCCACGTCGCTAAACGAAGCGACTTGCAGTCGGTCGGTCCAATTGATCTGGCTTTCACTCATCGTTGAGAAGCTTGTTTCTAAAAATCGAGACTTTGCGGGATTGTGGTAGCAATTTAGTACTGGCAACGCCAAAGAGTTTATCTTAACCAGAACCTGCCCAGCAAAGAACTGGGATGTGCCAAACCGATCTGGTCGCAGTCCCGTCGGCTCGGTAGACTCCCCAACCAAATATCGGATGGAAGCGGTCTAAAAAGCCGGTTTGCCTGATGATTTTCAAGATAATTGTTGATATTGATTGTATTCGCCGAGCCATGAGTCCAAAAAAAACAAACACCACAAAATCCACAGGAAAACGCGGGTTGCCCCGTCGGGATGGTGTTCGTGGTTCGGAGCGAGTTTGGAAAGTCGCGCGCCTTCCGCTTTTTCTCGCCAGCGGCCGCAGGACTTCTGACCCGCTGCTGCTACTAATAACCGTTTTAATCACCCTTGGCTTCACCGGTTGCGTGCAACGCCGCCTGATTGTCCGAAGTCAACCCGAGGGCGCCTTGGTCACCATTGATAATCAATCAGTCGGACGAACGCCGGTTCCAGTACCTTACACGTATGCCGGAACTCGTGAGATTCAATTGGAAAAAGATGGCTTTAAGACCATCAAAGTGCGCGAACGGATTCGACCCAAGTGGTATGATACTTTCCCGCTCAGTTTCTTTTCGAACAATCTGGCATTGCGAGAAATTCGGGACGAGCGGGTGTTGGATTTTCAAATGGAGCCGCGAACCCAAGTTCAGGAAAATCAACTCCTTGATCGAGCCAATGACCTGCGCACCAATGTTGAACGGGGGACCGTGACAGCTCCCATTCGATAACGACGGTTAATAGCGGCCAAAGCGAACGGTTCTTCCTACTACGATTTTTGGTTCTGGCCTGTTTTTCAAATTTATTCAACCGACGACAAATGTTGACCAAAATTTTTCTGACTCTGATAGGTTTGCTGTACCTGGGACTGGCTATTTGGTGCGCCTGTGATCCGAAAACCACGTCCAGCAAAATTGGATTCGAGTTGGTCGGCGGTTCCGGCAAATCAGAATTCTTGACCGTTTATGGTGGACTGGAATTGGGACTGGCGTTGATCTTGTTGATGCCACTGATTCGGCAGGACTGGGAGGGATTCGCCCTCATGGCGTGTTTTTTGGTCCACCTCTCCTTGGTCGTCTTTCGCACGAGTGGTTTTTTTATGTACAGTGACATTGGCCGGATGACTTACCAATTGGCCATCGGCGAATGGGTCATCCTGCTACTGAGTGCCGGATTGATGTTCTGGAAACGTTGATGCGAGGGTCGATTTCACCTCGAACATTTGAAATTGTTCGAGTTGACCTAGCTCCATTAAGCCGGCCTGTCTCGATAGCCGTTCCAAGTCAATTAACGTCCTTGATATGGGAAACAGCGTTTCGCAAAAAATCCTGTCTACAGTATGATATTGGGGATGGAGAACCGGCGAACCATACTCGCGACCACTGAAGAGAACCCTTGGGTTTCTTCGCGCCGGCTGGTCTTGTTGAGCGTCATCAGTTCGTTCATCCTCTTTTCTTTCGCCGCCGTGGTTTCAGCGAAATTGCCGGTCGAAGAGCCTACTCAGCCGCCAGCCATCAGTGGGGAACGGGCTGCGCAGGACGAGTGGTTTCGCCGCAACATTGCTCCGATCTTTCAAACCCATTGTTTGCGTTGCCATAATGCTCGCGACAGGGCCGCTGATTTTTCACTGGAAACGAAAGAAGATTTATTCGCCAACCTATTTGTCGACCCAAACAATCCCACCAACAGTCGATTGCTGGAAGTCGTTTGCAGCGCCGACGCGACACCGCCAGAAATGCCCAAGACCGGCGATCCACTCTCCGTTTCCGAAGTCGCTACGTTGCGGCAATGGATCCAATCGGGCGCCGAATGGCCGCCTGAGTTGACCATTTCTGAACGTGTCATCGACAATTTCGATTGGTGGTCGCTCCAACCGATTCAACGTCCCCCGATACCATCGCTGACGTCGATGCCGGCGGACTGGCGAACCAACAATCCAATCGATGCGTTTGTGTTGGCCAAAATGCTGGAACAAGGCCTCGCGCCCAATCCCATCGCTGATCGGCGAACCTTGATTCGTCGCGTGACATATGATCTGACCGGCTTGCCTCCAACACCGGCCGAAGTCCAAACATTTCTTGACGATCCGGCCGACGAAGCGTACGAACGATTGGTCGATCGCTTGTTACAGTCACCGCGATACGGCGAACGGTGGGGACGGCACTGGCTGGATTTGGTTCGTTATGCGGACACTTGCGGCTACGACAAAGACAAACCGCGCCCTTACGCCTGGCCTTATCGCGACTATGTAATTCGTTCGATCAATGAAGACAAACCCTATTCCCAATTCGTCGAGGAGCAGCTCGCGGGAGATGTCTTGTATCCCGGTGTTCCGGACGGAATTTTGGGATTGGGTTTTCTCGCGGCGGGCCCCTGGGATTTCATCGGTCACGTCGAAGTCCCGGAGTTCAAACTCGACGGCAAAGAAGCTCGCAATCTGGACCGGGATGAATTTGTTTCGGCGACCTACAACATTTTCTGCAGTACCACCGTTCAATGTGCGCGCTGCCATAATCATAAATTCGATCCGATCACGCAATCGAACTATTACGATTTACAGACTGTGTTTGCGGCAATCGACCGCGCGAACCGCGTCTATCAACACGACCCGGCAGTCGAAGCTCAACGCTTGGCGCTGTCGGATAAACGTGAAAATCTGCTGGCTGAAACAATAGCGCTGAATCAGACCATTGCTGCGGCCGGCGGTGCTCAACTAACTGAATTGGAACAACAGATCAGCAACTTTCAGCGGCAACTTGTTCCGGTCAAATTGAAACTGGAGTATGGTTACCACAGCCAAATCGCCAGTTCGGACTCCGTCGAGAAATGGGTGGAACTGCAATGGGATCAAGCGATTGAAATCAGCGAGATCGGGCTGTACGCCTGCTACGATAATTTTGCGGGCATCGGTCCCGGGTTCGGATTTCCGTTAGCCTGGACGTTGTCGGCCGCCGATGAACGCGACCAGTCGCTGGTTCTGCACGTCTCTGAAAATTTTGCCACCGCACCACGCTTAACCCAACCGGTTGTCGTCAAACTTCCCAATCCGATCCGGGTGCGGCGACTAAGATTGACTGCCCGGAAACTGCAACCACGGGATCGTGATTTTAATTTTGCGATGGCTGAGTTGCGAGTCCTCAATAGCGCCGGTGAAAATCAAACTTCGGGAGCTACTATTTCGGCATTGGATTCCATCGAAGCGCCCGTCCGTTGGCAAAAGGAAAATCTCATTGATGGCATTTGGCCTGAGTATGAGGAATCAGAACTGGCGTCCTCTTTATCACGGCTCACGATTGCGTACGATGAAATAGTCCGCACGATTTTGACGCCGGAAATTCAATCGCAGCAGACCTCTTTGTCCGAACAGTTAGCGAACTGTGAGCGAGAAATGGCCAGCCTTCCGACTGGAGATTTGGTGTATGCGGCCGCAACTGAGTTTTCATCCGAAGGAGAGTTCCGGGCTACCAGTGGCCAGCCCCGCGATGTACGGGTGTTGCATCGTGGGAATATTGGCCAACCTGCTGAAGTTGCATTGCCTGGCACGATCCCCTTAGTCGCCGGTGAGGCCACTCGGTTCCCACTTCCGCCCGACCATACGGAAGGAGCACGCCGCGCAGCACTGGCCCGTTGGATCACGGATCGACACAATCCACTAACGTGGCGTTCGATCGTCAACCGCATTTGGCTACACCATTTTGGGCGCGGGTTGGTTGACTCGCCAAACGATTTCGGACGCATGGGGCAATTGCCCTCTCACCCGGAATTACTGGATTGGCTGGCGACAGAATTTCTGGACCAGAAACAATCGTTTCGTCACTTGCATCGATTGATTGTTACCAGCTCGGTCTATCAACAAACCAGCGAAAGTCAGCCGGCAGCCGCCTCGATCGATGGCGACAACCGTTTTCTCTGGCGAGCCAATCGCCGTCGTCTGGATGCCGAAGAAATTCGAGATTCAATGCTGTGGGCGAGCGGTGCACTTAATCTGGAAATGGGCGGCCCCGGCTATTATCTGTTTGACTTGCAAAAGTCGGAACACTCACCCCACTATGAATACCATCTGTTCGATCCGCACACACCAGCGACCCATCGTCGTTCGGTCTATCGGTTTGTGGTTCGGTCGCAGCCGGACCCCTTGATGACGACATTGGACTGCGCGGATTCGTCGATCAGCGTCCCGCAACGTGATGAAACGTTGACCGCCTTGCAAGCCTTGACGCTGCTGAACAATCCGTTTGCACTCGCCATGGCCGAGCAGTTGGCGGGTCGCTTGGAACAAGCTGATCCGTCCTTGGTCAATCAAATCCGTGTGGGATTCGAATTGACCGCGGGTCGACAACCAACGCCAGACGAATTGGACGAACTGTTGATTTACGCTCGCGACCATGGCTTAACAAACCTTTGTCGAATGCTGTTTAACATGAATGAATTCGTTTTTATTGATTAGCTTCCGCACGGTCCATCGGTTCGTGACCAATTACATTTCCAGCAGTTCAATTGCTAGCCCGAAGAATGTCTCATGGAACGATTTAGATCTGAATCCCGCCGGGATTTTCTGTGGAAAGTGGGTCATGGATTTGGTGGTTTGGCAGCAACGGCCATGCTCTGCCGTGAGTTGTCGGGGCAACCGCCGGAAAAATTGGCTCGCGACAAGGGCGTATTAAAAATTTTGCATCGTCCACCGAAAGCCAAACGGGTGGTCCAACTATTCATGGCAGGCGCAGCCAGTCATATCGATTTGTTTGATCACAAACCGGAACTGGCCAAGTTGCATGGGCAGCCCTCGGATTTCGGTGAGCCGGTCGAGGCTTTTCAAAATGGCCTTGGTCCCTGGATGAAGTCACCATTTGCGTTTCGCCAGTATGGCGATTCCGGCAAGTTTCTTAGCGATGTTGTCGCGCCGCTGGGCGACGTCGTGGATGAGATTGCTTTCATTCACAACATGGTGGGTAAGACCGGCGTTCACAGCCAAGCAACCTATCTTCAGGCGACTGGTTTCGATCGGCCCGGATTTCCCGGCATGGGTGCTTGGATCAGTTATGGATTGGGTTCCATCAACGAAAACCTGCCAACGTTTGTCGTGTTGCCAGACAACCGTGGTTTTGCCAGTAACGGGCCCAAAAATTGGGGCTCAGCGTTTCTGCCGGCCAGCACTCAAGGGACCGTGATTTTTCCGCAGCGAACAAATCCGATCGCAGACCTCCAAGCCAACGCGACGTTTGTAACGGCTGCCGCCGAACGAGATGGATTGGCGCTACTATCCAAGCTCAACCGCCAATACACGGCAAAACGAACTGACGATTCGCGACTCGAAGCGCGGATCCGGTCGTATGAGTTGGCTACCAAAATGCAATTGAGCGCTCCCGATGCTCTCGATCTTGCGGATGAACCTGAACATATTTTGCAAATGTATGGTGTCGGTCCGTTGGGGCGCGAATTTCCCGAGAAAATCAATGCCGTGGAAGAAGCGGATTATTTTGGTCGGAAATGCTTGATTGCCAGACGATTATTGGAACGCGGGGTTCGCTTTGTACAAATCTGGTCCGGCAATGACAACAGTTTTCCACGTCGGAATTGGGACAGCCATGAAGACCTGGCCGGTGATCATGAACCACTCGCGCGAGGCATGGCGGTTGGAACTGCCGCCTTGATTCGCGACTTGAAACAGCGCGGTATGCTGGACGATACGATTGTACTGTGGACGACCGAGTTTGGTCGGATGCCTTCCACCCAAGGCAGTCTGGGTCGCGATCACAACCCGTTTGTGTTCACGAATTGGATGTGCGGGGGCGGTGTTAAAGGAGGTACCTACGGCGAGAGCGATGCTTGGGGCTACAAGCCCCTGGATCGGGAGAATTCCACCCAAGTTTACGATATTCACGCCACCATACTCCATCAGCTCGGGATCGATCACAAACAACTGACCGTTCGCCAGGACGGCATCGATCGCCGATTAACCGATGTTCACGGACGCGTGCTAACGGATTTGATCGCGTGAGTGTTCGTCGAGTCGTATTCATTGTGTCATGGTAGCGAGAAGTGTAGCATGGTTGGGCCGTCACTATGATAACGGGCGTTTGTTAGTACAACTTAAGGAAAAATCGCGAATGACGGGCCATGACCAGAACGCGAAGAATTCGATGAATGAACCGCCGATCAACAAGTGGACTTGGTTCCTGCATTTGAACCGTTATCACTGGTTCGTCCTGTTTGTGGCGGCACTTGGGTGGGCCTTCGATACGATGGACCAACAGTTATTTGCCCTGGCCCGCACACCGGCGATGAAAGAACTCTTGGTGAGAGTAGAAGTCGCTGAAAATGGCGCTGCGGTATCAGTTGCGCCGAAAATCGAAGATGTTCAATATCGCGCGGCGATTAGCACTTCAATTTTTCTCGTTGGTTGGGCCGTCGGGGGACTGATTTTTGGCGCGCTAGGCGATCGGATCGGTCGGGCGCGAGTGATGTTGTGGACCATTTTGATGTACTCCACGTTTACGGGGTTGAGTGCTTTTTCCAACAACTTCTGGGACTTTAGTTTTTACCGATTCATCACCGGCATGGGAGTTGGTGGTGAGTTCGCGGTCGGCGTGGCATTGGTCGCCGAGGCGATGCCGCAGCGTGTTCGAACATATGCCCTGGGATTGCTGCAGGCCTCGTCAACCATTGGCAATTCGGTTGCGGCGATTTGCAGTATGACCTTGGGGTATTACGAAGGGCAGGGCACGTTGGCGGATTGGGATATTTTCGGCTTTCAAATGTCGGCCTGGCGATTGATGTTTATGGTTGGATCGCTACCGGCATTCGTCGCTGTTTTGATTCGTTGGAAATTGAAAGAACCAGAGTCCTGGGTTCAAGCCAAAAATTTGATGCGCTCGAATCCAGATCGCAAGAGTCTGGGATCGTATCGCGAATTGTTTGGAGACCCTCGTTGGAGAAGAAACGCGTGGGTGGGACTTGCCTTGGGAAGCTCAGGCATTGTTGGGTTGTGGGGTATTGGGTTTTTCTTCTTTGATCTATTTAGTGTCGTCGCCACGAAGCACTTTACGGAGTTGGGATTAGCGCCGGGTGACGTTAAATCCGCAGCAAGTTTTTGGGTTGGTTGCAGTTCGTTGCTGATGAATTTTGGCGGTTTTTTTGGCATGTATTTTTTCAGTTATTTTTCCAACTGGGTCGGTCGCCGCGTCGCGTTGGCCATTGCGTTCGTGTTGGCAATGGTTTCGACATCGTTTACTTTTGCTTACCTGGATCAGTTGTCCGAACTGTTTTGGATGGTGCCCATCATGGGCTTTTGTTTGTTTGCACCGTTCGGCGGCTATGCGATCTATTTTCCAGAACTTTTTCCGACACGTCTTCGATCGACGGGAACCAGTTTTTGTTACAACGGAGGACGGCTGGTGGCGGCTGTCGGGCCATTGACGTTAGGGTTGCTTACGAAGTTCGTGTATACGAAAGAAAATGGTTTCGAAGAAGGCTTTCGCTGGGGAGCAGTCACGATGTGCGCAATATTTTTAGTAGGACTCATCGTGTTGCCTTTCGCACCGGAAACGAAAGATCAGCCATTGCCAGAATAGGGATGTGAAGGTCGTTCGCCTCTAAATTTCCGGCCCCAGTCCGACTCGATACCAGCGCGAAGCGCTGAGTACAAATTCGAACTTCCTGGGCAGATTGTAGTTCCGGAAATCCGGACTAATCGTCTCAATCGTCAGCCCTCGAGCCGGTAGTCAGATTCTGCAATGACTGGCCAGCGATTGCCCGGCTCGAATGTCCCGGTGACTTACGTTTTCTGGGGAAACTTCGTGTCTTTTGACTCTTTGATTGCACCAGAGTTTCCGTTCCAAACTTGGCCTTGAAATGCTTCCGTGACCGAATCAGGAGATCTTTGATGGCTGTCGATTCATTATTACTTGCGGTGGATTTCAACCATGCATTTGTTGAGTCTGCGACGACCAACGGGAAACTCGCTGCCGCTGATCTCAGCAGCGAATTCTCGTTGATTCCCGCTGCGATCAAAAGTGTGCGCGCCCTCAGCCTGAGCCGTTCGCGGCACTTACGCGATGCCCGACCAACCGTTTCGGAACTTCGACAGGCAGAATTGGATTGTAGTCGCCGTTGTGCCACCCAAGCGTTGCGGCAAGCCGGCATAATAATTCCTCGTGAAGTGTCTGCACAATCTGACAGTAAATGTATAGTTGGCCTGAGTGGACTCGATTCAGATCGGTCACCTAACTGGCCCCCAGGTTTTGTGGGTTCACTATCGCATAGCGAGCGGTGGGTCTGGGCGGCCGTCGCCAAGCAACATGAAATCCTGTCGATTGGTCTCGATACTTCCGTGATTGTCAATGCTCGGCAAGCGGCACCGACATTAGAAGAGAATTGCGACGCAGCTCAACGGCAAAAACTGTTGGATGTCGGCCTGCCCGCAAACCAGGCCTGCGCGCTATTGTCTTCGGCCAAGAAGACTTTTTACAGGTATTGGTTTCCACTGTTGCAGCGGTGCTGGGATTTCTCGGACGTCGAGCTGGTGGCGATCACGCCGCGCCAAACTGGGTCAATTCCCGCGCAGCGCGATCTCCGCCACGGCACATTGCAACTTCGATTGAAATCGACATTCTCGCCGGGGCTCGCGCTTCCCGACTTTCTCTGTCCGACAGCACCCTTAACAGTACACTACCAAATCGAGACTCCCGATGTTTTCACAATCGCTTGGCAGAGGAATCATGCCAGTGAATAAAGCGGTTACTGCGAGCGAAAGTCAACCGATCAATTGGCGATTGTCGATATTGAGTCCTTAATTGTTCGGTTCCTTTTTAGCTGAACGGGAGTCCATCGACTTGGGCGACGGATCGTTTCGAACCCGGCAGTACTCGATTCGCCAGTGACATCCTGACTGCGACCACGCCTCAATGCCAGCAAAGCAAACCGCTCGGGAAACAAACATGCGACGAAGAAGCCCGTCGGGAATCGAACCGAGCCGGATTTTTGCTATACTGGGCGATTCAGACTGGCCATCCGACTCGGACAAATAGGAATCGACTCCCGTGTTTCAAAAAACTTTCTTAATTCTGACGTTAGCTGTTTTGTTGGGTGTGAGCGTAACGTTGGCACCGCACGCATCTGGCGACGAGGGGATGCATCCGATCAGTCAAATCGCTGGAATCGGCCTGAAAGAGAAAGGGCTGCAGCTTGACACGTCAGCTATCTTCAATTCCGAAACGACTTGCCTGGTCGACGGAATTTGCCGGGTCAACGGTTGTACCGGTTCGTTCGTGTCAAATACTGGCTTGATCATCACCAACCACCATTGTGCCTACGGCGCGATCCAACAGGCCAGTTCGACGGACCACGATTATTTGCGAGATGGATTTGTCGCCGCCAATTACGCGGCTGAACTTCCGGCCCAAGGGTATGTCGTTCGGGTCACGGAATCGTTTGAAGATGTTTCGGAACCAATGCTGGCCGCCGTCAATGACGCGATGGATTTCACCGCCCGTACGAAGGCTTTAGAACGACGACAAAAGGAGTTGGAAAAACAAGCCGAAGATGCAAATCCCGGCATGCGCGCCGAAGTCGCCGAAATGTTCACAGGTAAAACTTACGTCCGCTTTCTGTATACGTATATCAAAGATGTACGACTTGTTTTCGCACCGCCCGAATCGGTCGGCCGATTTGGCGGCGATACCGACAATTGGGAATGGCCGCGACACACTGGCGATTTTTCTTTTATGCGGGCTTATGTCGCACCCAACGGTTCGTCGGCTGATTTTTCAACCGACAATGTTCCCTACCAGCCCAAACGGTTTATCCAGGTTGCTGCACAGGGTGTTGCGGAGGGAGATTTCGTGATGTTGCTGGGTTATCCCGGGCGTACTGCACGACACAAGACCGCCCGTTATTTGCGATATTTGCAAGAGGATTTTTTACCGGTAACCGTGGACCTGTACCAACAACAGATTCGCATTCTCGAAGAAACCGGAAAATCCGATCGCAGCGTTGCGCTCAAGAATCTCGCCCGCATCCAGGGCTTGGCAAATGTCGAAAAGCGCTCACGAGGGCAATTAAAAGGGCTGGCCCGAACCAACATTTTGGCCGAGCGAATCGCCGCAGAGCAACGATTGCAAAGCCACATCGAAAAAACACGCGGTTCAAAACATCCGCAAACAATGATCCTTGGCAACATTGCCAACGTCTATGATCAGATGTCCAAGCAAAATGAATATGAACTGAGTCTGGACAATTTGCGCCGGGGTTGTTTGTCCCTTTCGTTGGCTTATTCGATCTATGACGCAGCTGTCGAGCGAGCCAAACCGGATTTGGAACGGGAACCGGCCTACATGGATCGCAACTTTGATCAAACGATCCAACAAATTGGCATTGTCCAAAAAGACTTCGATGTGACGACCGACAAATTGATCTTGAAACTGATGTTGGATCGGGTGAAATTGGATGAGAAACAGTATGGCGCGTTGGATATCGACCAATTGTACGCGGGGACGAGACTGCTTGACGCAGAGTTCCTGCAATCTTGTTTGACCAAATCGCCTGCGGAGTTAGCACATGTCGATGATACGTTTCTTCAAATGATCATTAAACTCTATCCCGAGTATCTGCGACTGCGCGAGCTGAACAAGAATCGGGAAGGTGAACTCAACCAGCTGTATGGCGATTTGGTGACGATCAAACAGGATTTTCAACAAACCAATTTCATTCCGGATGCCAACAGTACCCTGCGTTTGACCCATGGAACCGTGCGTGGATACTCGCCAGCCGACGCGATCACGATGGCTCCCTTCACGACGCTTGGTGGTGTGATCGCCAAGACGACTGGAGTGGACCCCTTCATCACGCCACCCAGCATCATCGCCTTGCATGCTAAGAAAGACTTCGGTCGATTTGCCTTGCCAAAACAAAATGATATCCCGGTCGCGTTCCTCTATGACACCGATACGACCGGTGGCAATTCTGGCAGCCCCGTAATCAATGCCCGGGGCGAATTGGTCGGGGTTAACTTCGATCGCACGTTTGAAGCGACGATCAATGATTTCGCCTGGAACACGGACTACAGCCGCTCCATCGGCGTCGATATTCGATATGCGTTGTGGATTACCGGGACGGTATTCGGAGCGCAACACCTGCTGGATGAAATGAAAGTCGGCAACGACTCAGCAAAATCGAAGCAATAATTCCGACTGACTTATTTTGGTGCGTCGTCCAGAACACCTTGGCTCATGTACAGCGGCAACAGTTCCGGCTTCCAGTGACCCTGCGAGATCATGGGAATTTTGTTAATCAATGCTTCCGTCACATCCGGTTCCTGCTTTTTCAGTATCAGAACTCCCGCGAGGTTGTTATCGTTGGGCCCGAAGTGCATGGCCATTCGCATTTTTTCTGGCAGGAGGATGGAAGCCAGGTAATCATGCGTGGATTCTTCGATTGCGGGAGTGACTTCACCTATGCCACTCTTCGTTGAGTGAAGCACGACGATTTGAAATTCTTCCATTTCCGTTTCGCTGAGTTTGGAACTAAAAGCGCCCTGTTGCTCGACAATTTCGTGCGACTCAAGCTGGAGTATTCCGTGTTCGATGAAAGGGTCCTCGCCGAAATATTCCGGTATATTCGCGGCATCAGTCGCCGAGACGCACACGATTCCGCGCAACTTCTGTGTTGGATCACCGAGCGGGCCAGCCGCACTTAGTTTTCCCAACTTGAACAGTCGGCCAAAATTTGCCAGATGGGCAGCTTGCATCCTTTCGAGTTCTTCTCGCGCAAACTCAGTCGATGGTTTTCCAGTTTTTAGGAAGACCCAGTAATTAGTCATCACAGGCTGGGCAGCGACCTGCGCATCCGGCGAAGCGGGCGTTGAATCCTGAGTCCCGGTTGTTGCCGCCCCAGGCGTGGCGTTTTCCTGCGCAGCCGACATCGCACTGACGAATAAAAACCCGACCATTGCGGTTGCAATCAGCCAAACTGAATCGAAGGGGGACTTCATCGAGAGTATTAACTTCATTGCTATATTCCTTTTTGACATAGTCTAGCTAACCAAAACAGACTTTTTCAAAAAAACCTGGAATTTTCAACCTGCTTTTTTCGTGCGAAGAAAGCCATAACAAACCAGAAATACTGGTCATCGCTCGATTTTTGCCGTTTGGAAATACGGGATTCTATTGCACTTTGATTGTCGGTGAGGGATCATGGAAAAACCAACCATTTCTCAAGATGAGATGATCCTATGCCATACCGTAGCGTCATGGTCGCCCTGGTTGCGACCGTTAGTGTTTGTTTTCCGGGAATCGCAGTGGCGGACGAACCTGATCAAGTGATCAGTTTTAATCGAGATGTGCGTCCGCTGTTAGCCGAGAAATGTTTTGGATGCCATCAACCGGCCCGCGAACAGGGCGGGTACGTCATGACCCAATTCGATCGCCTGGTCGGTAGCGGTGAGTCCAACGAGGCCGCCATTGTACCGGGTAATCCAGGTGCCAGTCGATTGTTGGAGTTGATCACGCCAGTCGATGGCGAAGCGGAAATGCCACCCAATGCTGCGCCCTTCATCGAGGCGGAATTGGCAATGATTCGAACTTGGATCGAACAGGGGGCCCAGGACGATTCGCCGACTCGGGAAACATCGCATTTTTCGCAAGAGAATCCGCCCAAGTATTCGCATTTGCCAAACTTATCGGCGCTCGATCTGTCGCCGGATGGACGCTTGCTGGCGGTTTCAGGTTTTAACGAGGTGTTACTATTGTCGTTCGACGATCAACCCGCCGTTTCTGCCAGTCCAGTGACAGCTTCATTGAATCGTCGTTTGATTGGTTTGTCGACGCGAATTGAGTCGCTGCAATTTTCACCGGACGGCACCCGATTGGCGGTGTCCGGTGGAATTCCAGCTGAGTTCGGCGAGGTTCAAATTTGGGACATTGCCACCGGAGAACTGGAGTTGTCAAAAATCGTTTCGCCGGACAGCGTTTATGGCGTCAGTTGGTCTCCCGACGGTTCGAAATTGTCATTCGGTTGCACTGATAACGCAGTGCGAGTAATTGACGCCGCCACCGGAGTACAGGTGCTGTTTCAAGGAGCTCACGAAGACTGGGTGCGCGACACAGTCTTCTCAGTCGACGGATCGCAATTAGTCTCTGTCGGACGGGATATGAGCTGCAAATTGATCGACGTGGCAACGCAGCGATTCATGGACAACATCACTTCGATTACGCCTGGCGTGTTGAAGGGGGGCATCTCGTCCGTTGCCAGACATCCCAACCGTGATGAAGTGTTGATCGGCGGTGCCGACGGCATTCCCAAAATATATCGTCTGAACCGCCTGACCAAGCGCGTGATCGGCGATGATGCCAACCTCGTTCGGCAAATGCCGGAGATGCCCGGCCGAATTCAGTCGGTCGCCGTATCGCCGGACGGAAAGTATTTCGCCGCTGCCAGCAGCCTCGATGGTTCGAGTTTGTTGCGGGTGTTTTCCTATGAATTTGATTCGACTCAACCTGACAACATCAAAGCGATCGTTTCGAAAACGGTCGCGAGCCAGTCGGCCGACGAACGAAAAATTCTTGCCGATCATGTAACGCAAGAGATTAAACAGATTTCAGAAACCAGCATCCCGGAATCTGGAATTTACTCAATTGATTTTCATCCCAACGGCAACTGCATCGTCGCGGGTGGTCGAGACGGAATCATTCGCGTGATCGAAACGGCGACAGGAAACATCGTGAATGCGCTGCTGCCAATCGCGATGGAACCAGGGTTGCCGACGGAAATTCTGGTGCAGAACTGGCATTTTGACGATCCGCCTGTTGCGACGGAGCCGCTTGCCAACCAATCAATCGGCGAATTGGATATTCGACGATTGATTGTTTCGCCTGAAGCCGTCTTGTTTCAGTTGCCGATCGATTATTGTCAACTGGTCGTACAAGCCGAACTCGCCAATGGCTCGCGAATCGATGTTACCGGTGCGGCGGAAGTGGAAGTTGATGCGGGAATCGTGGCAGTCACTGGAAAATTCTTGCAAGCAGTGGCCAATGGCGAAACGGAAATTCATGTCGCCTGGAATGGTTTGACCGCGACGGTCCCAGCCCGCGTCGCCCTGGTTCCAGAAACTTTCGAACCCGACTTCACGCGTGATGTGAATCCGGTGTTGACAAAATTGGGTTGCAATGCCGGAACCTGCCATGGCAGCCAAGGAGGCAAAAAAGGATTTAAACTTTCATTGCGCGGCTACGATCCACTCGATGATATCCGAGCTTTCACCGATGACATGGCTTGTCGTCGTACCGATATGGCGGCACCTGAGTCGAGTTTAATGTTGCTTAAACCGTCGGCGCAGGTCCCGCACGAAGGTGGTAAGTTGTTTGCACCAGACAGTCGATATTATCAGCTGATCTGCGACTGGATTCGGGCAGGGGCAAAACTTAATTTGGAATCACCCAAGGTCGCCTCGATTGAACTGATCCCCCAGAACCCCACCCTGATCAATGCTGGTGAATTGCAACAAATGCGTGTCGTGGCGCGTTACTCCGATGGCAACACGCGCGATGTCACACGTGAAGCGGTGATTGAAGCTGGCAACCTGGAAGTCGCGTCCGCGACGGGTTCCCTGATCAAAGCCCTGCGACGAGGGGAAGCGCCGATTCTAGCGCGGTACGAAGGGGCTTTTACCGCGACTACGTTGACGGTAATGGGAAACCGGGATGGATTCGCCTGGTCCGCGCCGGAGTCTTGGGGAGCTATCGACGATTGGGTCGCTGCTAAATGGCAGCGCATGAAGATTCAACCCTCGGAGTTGTGCAGCGACGAAGAATTTATCCGCCGTCTGTATTTGGATCTGACTGGACTGCCGCCATCAGCCGTGCAGGTCGAGCAATTCCTCGGTGATAATCGCCCCACGCGAACGAAGCGGGACGAATTGATCGATCAACTGGTGGGCAACGAAGCTTTTGTCGAGCATTGGTCCAATAAATGGGCCGACATGTTGCAAGTCAATCGCAAGTACCTGGGAGCCGAAGGAGCATTGGCATTTCGCAATTGGATTCGTGATCAAGTCAAATCCAATCGACCCTACAATGAATTTGCGCACGATATTTTGACCGCCAGCGGTTCGAATAAGGAAAACCCGCCGGCGTCCTATTTCAAGGTTTTACGGACGCCCGAAGAAGTGATGGAGAATACCACCCACCTGTTTCTGGGAACTCGTTTCAATTGCAACAAATGTCACGATCATCCTTTTGAACGCTGGACGCAAAACCAGTATTTTGAGACCTCGGCTTTTTTTGCGCAAATCGGCCGATTGAAAGATCCTCAAAGCGGCGAACAGATGATCGGCGGTTCGGATGTTGAAGGAGCAACGCCGCTGTACGAGATAATTTCCGATCTCGACCAGGGCGAAATGAAACATGTCCGTACGAGTCAATTGGTGGCTCCCGAATTTCCTTTTGAGTGCGAACATCCTGTCACAGAAAGCTCCTCCCGCCGCGCCAAACTTGCGGCCTGGATTACTGCACCAGGAAATCCCTACTTCGCAACGAGTTACGTGAATCGGCTGTGGGGTTACCTGTTGGGAACTGGTTTGATCGAGCCGCTTGACGATATTCGCGCCGGCAACCCACCGTCCAATCCAGAGCTATTGGAAGGGCTGCGAGCTGAATTTGTCAATCACAACTTTGATGTCCGACATGTTTTGAAATTGATCTGTAAATCTCGCACGTACCAACTTTCCGTACAATCGAATGCCTTCAACCGCGATGACGGAACAAATTTTTCGCATGCCAAAGCGCGTCGACTGCCGGCCGAAGTTTTGTTCGATTCGATTCATTTGGTTACTGGTAGCCAGCTGAACATTCCGGGGGTAGCTCCTGGCACCCGGGCGGCCGCAATACCCGATAGCGGCATCACGTTGCCAAGTGGCTTTTTGGAAACGCTTGGTCGGCCGGCCCGCGAAAGCGCCTGTGAATGTGAACGGGCGAATGATTTGCAATTGGGTAGCGTGTTGGCATTGGTCAGCGGCCCCGATCTCTCCAAAGCGATCAGTGATCCGCAAAACGAAGTTGCCGCTTTAGTGCGGGGCACCATGGACGATCGACAATTAATCAGTCAGTTGTATTTGAGAATCCTGAATCGTCATGCCGTGGAATCCGAAATCGATAGTTTGTTGCCAGCCTTTTCGGCCATCGCCACGGATCACAATACTTTGATCGTTCGGCGTGATCAGGCACTTCAAGAATTTACTGCTCGTTTGCCGGAGTTGGAAACGCAACGGATTACCGAGATGCGACTCGTTACGGACGAATTGGCTCGAATCATTGAACAACTCGATCCGCAGTTGATTCAACGAGAGTCCGATCGATTAGCGCTGATCGCGGCAGCGGAGACCGAACTGGCCCAATACAAAGCCCAATCCCATAATTTCGAAACCTGGCAACGGGCGCAACTGCACGACATCCAATGGCATCCCTTGACCATAGATTCCTTCGGCACCAAAGTCGAACGACCGTTTGAAGTTCTACCGGATCGCAGCATCCTGTTGCAACACAAACTAGGGCGGGATATTTATACTCTTGTTGCGGCCACCGATTTGGCGGGAATCTCTGCCGTTCGATTGGAACTGTTGACGCATGAGTCGCTGCCGGGCAATGGGCCCGGATTAGCGCCCAACAGCAACTTGGTGGTGACCGAATTGGAAATGGAAATCGCGCATCCGGATCACCCCGATCAGTGGCAACGGGTCGATTTTTCGTCCGCAATTTCCAATTTCGAGCAGACGGGACTTCCCGTCAATCAGGCGATCGACGGGATGACAACGGGTGTCAATGGCTGGGCGATGAATGGTGGCGCCGGTCAACCCAATTGGGCGACTTTTCAGTTGAAATTGCCACAGGGATTCTCGGGCGGGTCGTTGTTGCGATTCAAACTCTATCAGGATTTTGACCCTGACCATCAAGTCGGACGTTTTCGAGTGTCAGTTTCCAAGTATCACCAGCAGGTCGGGCTGGGATTAGACGAATCGCTGTTGGCGATGTTGGCCCAACCCAGCACTGCTTGGCCTGAGCCGGTCAAACAGCGCTTGATGGCCGCATTTGAACATGGCGACCCGCAATTGTTGGGACTACAAGCCAACCTCGTAGCCGCTCAAAAAGCAATCGACGTTGCTCCACAGATCATTCAATTGCGAGAAAAATTGGCGCGCGTCAGCCAGCCCGTGCCGCGGCAGACAAGTTTGGTACAGCTCGAACAAGACGTCGAACTAAGTTCGAAACAACTGACGGATTCCCGTTTGACCACGGCCCAGGATTTAGCTTGGGCCTTGATCAATAGTCCATCATTTTTGTTTAATCACTAATTTTTTTTCCAACCCACCCACCGACGAGGATTACCTCATGTTTCGAATCATTGGCCGTCCCGGTAAAGACCTTTGTGATCGCGAACTGCACGTGACCCGTCGTGATGTATTGCGCGTTGGCGGCAGTGGTATGCTCGGGCTGTCGTTGGGTGGCTTGTTTCAGCTGCAAGCGGCAGCTGCCAATCAGCCGCGGCGCGAAACTGCGGGTTGGAACAAAGCCAAAAGCATCATTTTGGTTTATCTGCAGGGAGGGCCAAGCCATATCGATCTATGGGACCCCAAAGAGAACGTCCCGGATAACGTCAAGAGCGTGTTCAGCCCAATCTCGACAAAAATTCCGGGCGTGCAATTCACCGAAAACCTGCCACAGCTTTCGCAACTGAACGATCGTTTCACACTGATTCGGTCACTGAGCTATACACCGGTCGGTTTGTTTAATCATACCGCCGCGATTTATCAAATGATGACCGGCTATACGACGGATAAAGTCAGTCCGTCCGGCCAATTGGAACCACCGACGCCCAAAGACTTTCCGAACTTTGGTTCCCACATCATCAAAATGAAACCGATTGAAGTACCCATGCTACCGTTCGTCATGTTGCCCCGACCGCTACAGGAAAGCAACGTTGTCGGCAAAGGCGGGTCGGCGGGCTTTCTGGGCAAAGCGTTTGATCCCTATACGATGTTTCCAGCGGGCGACGACATGGATCTACGGAAAATGCAAAACATCATCATTGATGATCTAAAACTTCCGCCCGAAGTGTTTTCCGCCCGCTTGCGTCGGCGCGCTCAACTACGCGACATCGTCAATCAACAAATGCCGGCCATTGACCAAGCCGTTGAGTCGTTCAAACTTGACGAGCACTATCAACGGGCATTGGAGTTGGTTGTCTCGGGTCGAGCGCGGGAAGCATTCAATCTCGACCAGGAATCCGAATCCGTGCGCGAGAAGTTCGGTCGAAACACGTTTGGCGAGAGTTGTCTGTTGGCCCGACGATTGGTCGAAGCCGGAACACGGGTGGTCGAAGTGATCTGGCCGAAGGTCGCTAACAGCGACAACCACAGTTGGGACCAGCACGTCGAGTTGAGTAAACGACTTAAGGAACAATCGGCACCGATGTTTGACCGAGGACTTAGCGCTTTGATCGAAGATCTTGACGAACGGGGAATGTTGGACGAAACGCTGTTGGTGGCGGTCGGAGAATTTGGTCGCAGTCCGCAACGCGGCGTCAGCACCTCGGGCAATGACAATTCCAATGATGGCCGTGACCATTGGCCCTATTGCTACACCGGCTTGATCGCTGGGGCAGGAATTAAACGAGGCTACGTGCACGGAAAATCCGATGCAACCGCCTCCGCGCCCCTCGAAGATCCTGTTCATCCCGGAGAATTGCTGGCTTCCATTTATAATGCATTTGGGATCGATCCGGAAACGATGGTGATGAACCACCTCAATCAACCGCGCGAATTGGTCAAAGCCCACTCGGTTTCAGCATTGTTCGCTTGATCCTGATGCGCCTCTTTGGCCGCGACAAATAAAAAACCGCTGCCCAATAGGACAACGGTTTTTGGTTCGAAAGTTTTTCGGAAGCAACGATTACCAACCGATCGAGATCCCACCACGGTTGCAACCGCCATAGCCACCACCGTAGCCACCGTAGCCGCCGCCGTAAAATCCACCACCGTAGCCAGGGTAGCCACCGTAAATGGGGACCACCGGAACGGGTGCGTAGTACCCTCCGCCGTAGATGGGGCGATAGCTGTTATAGTACCCGCCGCCGTAGCCACCGTAACCAACGTTGCCGATGGACAACGAGAAACCACCGTTATTTCCCCCGTAGTATCCACCGCCGTGACCACCATGGTGGTGATGGTGGTGTTGGGCTTGTGATTCGGCAGCCAACATACCGACGGCGCAGACCGCCGCGATTAGGATTGCTAATTGTTTCATTGAATTTCTCCTCGATTTCCAGATTTAGGGGACAGAACAACGCTTGTAAAAGCAGAAACCATCGGCGAACAATTTGTTTTTTCTTGCAGCTTGCACTCCGATGATATCGTCAAATGATTGCATGTTTCATGCCGTTTTTGAAACGTTCGATGCAAAACGCACAAATCGCGTAAATCGCAAATTGATTACAATCCAGGCTAGAAACTTGCGATCAAAAATCGAGATCAATCAAACACTTTTTGTTATCAATTAGACAACGACTTACATTTGACTTTTAGTTCTATTTACCAGGTGAATTCCCGATGAGCATTCATTCTTCGCGGACATTACCTCCGGGTCAACAATTGGTTGCCGACGGAAAATGGCCGATTATTGGCGAGCGGCAACCGGCAGCGACCGGTCAAACTTGGAGTTTGCGAGTTTCGGGTCAGGTGTCCAAGCCGACTACATTGTCGCTGGCACAACTAACCGCGCAATCGCAAACGACATTGATTGTTGATATCCATTGTGTAACTCGTTGGTCCAAATTGGGTGTTGAATTTAGTGGCGTGTCGTTGTCGGAATTGTTGACGCAGGTGGTGCCATCCGCCGAGGCAAGATTTGTGTCATTTGTGTCGCGATCCGATCGCAGACATTCCTCGTCAATGCCCATTGAGGTGGCCCTGGCCCAACAGACGCTGATCGCGCTGACTGTCGATGGCCAGCCCCTGCCAATCGACCACGGCGGCCCGATTCGCAACATCGTTCCTGGTCGATATTTCTATAAAAGCGTTAAATGGGTGACTGAGATCCAGTTGTTGTCTGACGATCAAATGGGATTTTGGGAGTCTGAATCCGGCTATCACAATGCAGCCGACCCCTGGCTGGAACAACGTTATTTGGCACCGTCGCTGGATCGACGAACAGCGGCGAGCTTAATCGAGTCGCGGGATTTTTCCCACCAGAATCTACTCAGCCTGCTGGCTGCCAATCGCGATTTGCAACACTTGAAGGCGCACTGCGCGGCGCTGCGAAATGCCGATTTTTCGCATTCGGATCTTCGTCAGTCCGATTTTTCCAACGCCAATCTTTCGAATGCAAACCTGCGAAAAACGGATTTGAGAAATTGCAATTTTACGAATGCGGATATGGAAGGTGCAGATTTTACGGGCGCCGATTTACGGGGCGCAGATCTGACCGGGTGCTCGCTGATTGGTTCGTCGTTTTTTGATGCATCCCAGGGGGTCCACAGCGGTGCGATTTTCGATGCCGATACGATTCTGCCCGAGTCCGTCATCGCGCCATTGTTCCCGGAGCAATTGAACTTTGTCCAACAGTCGATTCGCAGACTGGCCCAGGGTGGGTGACTCCGCCGATAGGCGCGCTGAATTCTCGGTTGTGGGTTGACGTTTGCTCGTTGCTGAAATTGTGTTGAAGCCTGATAATGCAGATCGCACAATCCACTCGTTTATCTTTCGGAGAATTTCATGGCCAACCAGACAACTGACAATTTCGATCGCATGAAAAAGCTTTCTCCCCAACGCAACACGACTACCGCGACTTCGCTGGACGAACTCGTCCACCAACAATTGAACTACTTCAGCATCGACCCAGCCAGTGAATACGGCCAAACGCTCGGCCGAATTGTGCGCCGCATGTACGAGAGTCAGGACGACGTGGAGCACCTCTGGAAGATCACCCTGGATTCCATTCGAACCTTGCACCAGACCGATCGAATTCAGCGATTCAATGCGAAAAAGTTTTTGTCATTTCAAATGGCCAAAGTGCTGGACACCTTGCAAAATCCGTCCCGTGCCAGTTACCAGGCGTTGGGATTCAGCGACGAAACGCTGGCCGCCAAAGGGCCGTATCCGGTATTCGACAACGTCATGGCAATCTTTTCTGCCACACCGGTCATCACGCGAACGGCAACGTACATCTTCGCGTGTGCCGAGTGGATCGAGGACGCTTTTCATGGCAAGGAGTTGATGCTGGAGATTTACTCCCGACTGTTGAATCCGACCAGTGTTTGTCTGGCCAATCATATCGTGGACCTGGAAGCAGGTCCCTATGCCGACCAGTATATGGCTTGGAATTTCAACAGCGGAATGGCCGCGATCGATTCGGCATTGTCGCACTTACTCGGTCGCGATGACATTCTGATTAAATCGCGCAACGTATACGGCGGCGCCCATCAATTGATCCATGATTGGTTTGCCAAACCAGGCAATCTCGCAGTCGCGGTAGAAACGTTTGATGGCGATTCGCGGGAGGATTTCGAGAAATGTTTACGGCATGTGCAAACGACCTATGCGGATCGGCTGGCGGCTGGCCGAAACATCTATGTCTATCTGGAATCACCATCCAACCCCCAGGGCTACGTGCTGGACGTTGCCGGAATTTCCAAGTCGGCGCATCAACATGGCTTGAAAGTCATGCTGGACGCCACCGTCGGCACGCCGTTTTTGTATCGCCCGCTGCAGCGGATCGATGCGGATGAGCGTCCGGATTTTGTAATTCACAGTTACACCAAAGACCTCAGTGGTTCGGGTAGCGTGATTGCCGGTTGCGTGATTGGCAGGAATCTCGAGATGTTCATTCCCAAAGGTCAAACGGTCAACGGAAAATGCTGGGACCAAACCATGTTTTGGAATGTGTATTATGTCAAAGGAGCGTTCCTCAATGCGGATGCAGCCTTTGAAGTGATGCAGGGGATGAAGACACTGGGATTGCGCATGTTGCGCAAATGTATCAATACCCAAATTCTGGCCAAATTTCTCAACTCCCATCCGGGCGTGCACGTTAATTGCAACGCGTTAAGCAGTAGCCCCAATTTTGGAGCTCGTCAAAAATTCATGTATCTGGGGTTGCCAGCGCCGCTGTTTACCTTTGACATGGGCGACCTGCCGCGCGAAACATTTCAGAAATTTTTTGATTCGTTGTCGCCGACGTTTGGGCACATGATCAGTTTGGGTCAATCCAACACGATCGTCAGCTGTCCGGCCCTCACCACTCACAGCGAGCTCGATGCGGCCGCGTTGGCCGCGGCTGGACTGACCCCCACCACGATTCGTTGTGCGGTCGGAGACGAGTCGCCAATGGACTTGATTCGACATTTGGTGTATTCGGCACAAAGCACGATTGAAACTGTCGTGCCTGGTTTTACCGATCGTTTCTTAACCGAAGAAGCCACCCGCATAATGATCCGCGAAACCTATCTGGCAGCGCACACGGCACATGTCAACGCGGAGCTGGGGTAACGGAAGTTGACGAAATCAGCCGTTGGGCGCGAGCCCTCCGGTTTTTCCAAAGTAACCGGACGCTAGCGCGTTCCGGCTAATCCGAAATCCATACAGTCACAAAGCACTAAGCGGTAAATCTCTTCACAATGATCGAAGCGTTGTGGCCTCCGAAACCGAAACTGTTACTCATTGCGTATTGGATGTCCCGTTGCTTGGGCACATTTGGCGTGAAATCGAGATCACAATCCGGATCGGGGTTTTCCAAATTGATGGTCGGTGGCACGATGCTCTCGAGAATTGCCTTGATTGAAAATACCAATTCAATTCCGCCGCTGGCTCCCAACGAATGGCCCAGTTGGGATTTGGTGCTGCTGATACTGACGCGGTGGGCATGTTGGCCAAAAATCGTTTTGATCGCCCGCGTTTCGGCTTTGTCACCCAGCGGCGTGCTGGTGCCATGGGCGTTGATATAGTCGATATCCTCCGGGACTAGCTGAGCGCTCACCAGCGCGGCCTTCATGGCGGCCGCTGCACCGGTTCCATCTTCGTCCGGTGACGTAATATGACCAGCATCGCAAGTGGTGCCGAAACCGACAACTTCCGCCAATACCGTTGCGCCGCGGGCTCGAGCATGCTCCAGCTCTTCGAACAGCAATACGCCGGCCCCTTCGGCAAACACAAATCCATCTCGACTGGCGTCGAACGGCCGACTGGCCTTCACGGGATCACCTTCGAAACTGGACAACGCTTTCATATTCGCAAAAGCCGACAAACCCAGCCGGCTCATCGCCGCTTCCGAGCCTCCGGTGACAACCATATCGCAAATGTTGTCACGAATCAGATCGAGCGCATTACCCATGGCGTTGGTTGCGCTGGCGCAAGCGGTCGCAACTCCGTAGTTCGGGCCCCGGAATCCGTGTTTAATCGCGATGTTGCCGCCACCGGCGTTCAACATCAGTTTAGGAATCGTCATCGGAGAGACGCGACTGGGCCCCTTCAGGACCAAGCGTTCCATCTGTTCTGAAAACGTAGTCATCCCGCCGATTCCCGAACCCAACACAACTCCAAACCGATGCCCCCGATCCAACGATTGCCCAGCCTGATCGAACGCGGTGCGGAAGTTCGCGAATTTCAAAGCCGCATCCGCCGCAACCATCGCAAATTGAGAATAGCGATCGACCTTGTTCGCTTCTTTTTGACCAATGGCATCGGTGGCATCCCAGTCATAGACATCGCCGCCAAACCGAACTTTGATATCCTGCGTCTCGAATAACTTGATCGCGTGGATCCCGCTCTCGCCCTTGAGGATTCGCGACCAACAATCGTCGACATCACAACTAAGTGGTGTGACCAACCCCCAACCGGTAATGACAACTCGTCGTTTCATGGGTTATCTGAACAAATTTGATGGAGAATCTGGGCGACAAAAAAACCGCACGGAAACGGATCGTCGCCAGTGCGGATCATTCGGTTTTCTTGATTGCCAACAACCCAGTCATGAAATTTCAGGCACGGGATTTGCTGGTTTAGTCATGAACCTGGGCCGTCAGGCCGCAATTCAATTCGGTTAATTAGTTGGATGCTGCAGTGGAATTGTTGATGTGACGAATCGCCTCGCCAACTGTTTGAATTTTTTCAGCAGCATCATCGGGGATGTTGATGTCAAATTCTTCTTCCAATTCCATTACCAGTTCGACGGTATCCAATGAATCGGCTCCCAAATCGTTAACGAAATTGGAATCCAATTTGATTTTGTCTTTGTCGACGCCAAGTTGCTCAGCAACAATGTCGACGACTCTCTCTTCGACCGACGCCATGTATCGGCCTCCTTTTAAAAATTCTGAGGAAAACTATTAACTGACAAACTCCACAAGTCCTGACCCCAGATATCCTCCGGCAGCCATTGGCGTTGCGAACAAGTTCTTAAAGATAGAGGATTGACACAAATAGGGTCAAGGGATTGTGGCAAAAATCATGCATATTTTAATTTGAATGGGACATTTTTGGCAACTTAGGCGGTCATTCCGCCATCCACGGTCAAAACCTGCCCGGTAATGTATCCGGCCGCCGGACTGGCCAAAAACAACACGCAAGCCGCTACGTCATCGGGATGGCCGATTCGATTGGCCGGAATTCGTTTGGTGACTTCTGCCAACAGGCTTTCCCCAAGTTTTTCGGTCATTTCCGACTCGATAAAACCGGGAGCCACCGCATTTACCGTGACTTTGCGTTTTCCGAGTTCTTTCGCCAAGCTGCGAGTCATCCCAATCACGCCTGCTTTTGAGGCTGAGTAGTTTGTTTGTCCGGCGTTGCCGATAAGCCCCGAAACACTTGAAATATTGATAATTCGGCCGTATCTGGCCCGCATCATGCGTTGGGACGCGGCCCGCGTAAACAAAAACGTTCCCCGGAGGTTCGTTGTGATTACGTCATCCCATTGTTCATCGGACATGGCCGGTAACAGATTATCGCGCGTGATACCAGCGTTATTGACGAGAATATCGAGTTTGCCCCATTCATCGGCGACCCGGTTGACGACGTTTTCGATACTGGCCCGATCGTTCACGTCAGCGGACATGGCTTCCGCCTGTCCGCCGGCGGCAATTATTTGTGCGACGGTGTCAGCGAGTTTATCAGCATTACGGGCCACGCAAGCCACACGGGCTCCACTTGCCGCCAGCGCGATCGCCATGGCGCGTCCCAAACCCTGCGACGCTCCCGTGACAATTGCCGTTTGGCCAGTTAGATCGACTTTTAAGGAGTCCAGACTCATAGCTTGATTCCAATTTTTGATGTGTGATTAATGAGAGAGGGCATTTTGCTCGTTTCGTTACTCCGGCACGCCATGGCAAACGGCTTTCCGGTTGATTCGTTTCAGTGTTCCGCGCAAGACTCGACCGGATCCGATTTCATAAAATTCGGCGATCTCATCGTTCAACATCTGCTCGATCGATTGTTGCCACAACACGGGACCACAAACTTGCTTGACCAACAGTTCACGAATTTCGTCAGGAGACTGATGAGGTCGCGCGTCAACATTGGAGTACACCGGAATACGCGTAGGCTCAAGTTTGATTTCATGCAGGGCGGCCTCAAGTTTCGCAACCGCAGATGCCATGATCGGTGTGTGAAAGGCCCCGGCGACGGCCAGTGGAATGGTCTTCATCGCTCCCGCAGCTTGAGCAACCAATTCGATTCTTTCGCAGGAGGCTCGGTGGCCTGAGACCACAATATTGCCATTGCACAGCAGATTCGCGATTTGCAAAACTTCACCCGGTAACCTGGCTTCGTCACAAATCGCGGCGGTTTGCTCACGGTCCAGGCCGAGCACGCTGACCATCCCACTGGGCGTTTCGTCGGCGGCTTCCTGCATGGCCTGGCCTCGGAGTTGAACCAGTCGTAAACCGTCTTCGAAAGACAATCCACCCGCGAAAGTAATGGCGGTATATTCGCCGAGACTAAGGCCGGCTGCCACCGAGCAGTTGGCATACACGGCGGGTTGTTCGGATTTCAGTTTTTCCAACGCAGCCATACTCATGACGAATAGCGCCGGTTGGCTGATGACGGTCGAATCCAGTTTTTCCGACGGCCCCTGGAAACAAATCTCAGACAAATCATACCCCAGGATTTCGCCAGCATGTTGGAACAACTCTCGCGCGGCGGGCAATTCAGCGCACAGCGATCGACCCATGCCAACGGCTTGGGCCCCTTGGCCAGGAAAGAGAAAAGCTATTTTTGTCAACGTTCTTCCTTTGGTCTAAATGTTAATAAGCTAACCAGTCCAACCACGATTTCACTCGCGATCGCCATAGCTGGGCAATCCAAACTATGCAGCTTGTTGTGAAGTGTCAATCGAACAAGCCTTGTTGATAGCCACTCTGCGGTGGCTGCAATTGCAAATGGGCAAACGCTTTCGGGGTCGCCACTCGTCCTCGAGGGGTGCGCAAAATCAATTCGCTTCGCAACAAAAACGGTTCGACCTCATCTTCCAGCGTATCGGTAACCGTGTTCATCGTCGCTGCGATCGTACCGATGCCGGTCGGCCCGCCCAGGCAAACTCTAATCAGTGTATCCAAGTATCGACGATCCTGACG
This sequence comes from Mariniblastus sp., assembly GCA_031400405.1. Taxonomy (GTDB): domain Bacteria; phylum Planctomycetota; class Planctomycetia; order Pirellulales; family Pirellulaceae; genus Mariniblastus. Next base: position 45,835 of record JANNPW010000050.1, on the reverse strand, counting down.
GTCCAATCCCAACCCATCAATTTCAGCCATCAACAGGGCGTCCTGCGCTACCTTCAAAGTGATCTCGCCCGCGGCGCGGCTTTGCGCATAATCCCGAACCCAGCGCAAACGGTTGTTTGCAATTCGAGGTGTACTGCGACTGCGCAGCGCAATCTCGATTGCGGCATCGTCATGAATCGCGATCTGCAATTTTTTGGCATTGCGAATCACAATCTCAGTCAATTCCGGCAATTGATAAAAATCCAGATGCTCGCGAATCTGAAATCGATCGCGCAGCGGACCCGTCAACATTCCCGCGCGCGTCGTCGCACCGATCAAGGTAAACGGTTTCAGTTTGAAATTGTGCGTTCGGGCGTTAATCCCTTCACCTAAAATCAAATCGATCCGAAAGTCCTCCATGGCCGTGTACATGTACTCCTCGACGGCTGGGGGAACGCGATGAATTTCATCTATGAACAACACTTGCTTGGGTCGCATGTTGGTCAGACTGGCGACAAGATCTTTCGGAGCGCGCAAACTGGGCCCCGACAGAAAATCAACTGGCACACCCATTTCGAACGGGATACAGTGGGCAAAAGTTGTCTTGCCCAGTCCCGGTGGTCCATCAAACAGAATGTGTCCGAGGACTTCGTCTCGTTGCTTGGCCGCATCGATAGCAACCTGTAAACGCGCAATCACGTCACGCTGGCCGACCATCTCGCGAAGACGAGTCGGGCGGAGGCTGGGATCGTCGTCTTCGGGAGGCGGCGAGTTGGTCAGAATTTTTTCACGGGCCATAAATTTCAGTTCCAATCCGTTACAGTTACGGCAAATATACCAAACTCAGGAAATTTGCGAAGCCGATCCGAAACGACTCAAATTCAACGGCGGGCTGAACTTATACCCGATTTCAACTAAATTGAATGAGTGATTCGAATTCCCTGTCTTTCTGTACAGCCAATCCATGGCCAAACATCGCACCAACCAGACGGCACTCAGCAAGTCTTTCGAACGGACCAGTCAGCTGATTTATCTGGTCGGCCAAGATCTGACGATTCAATATGCCAATCCGGCGTTGGCCAACTGGCTCGGCATCGATCCGACTGAATTACTGGGTGCGAAACTGGCCTACGGTTCCGGACCGAGTCCCAGCGACACCGAATCCCAACTGAATGGCATTTGTCCGCCGCTGGAATTAATTGCTGAACCGTTTTCGGAAGCTGCGGTGGGCCAGGATTTTTTTGTCACGACCGGGAAGTTAACCGCCGGAGAAGTCCAACCGCGCTGGCGTAAAGCTCGAGCGATCCAAATTGCGGCAGAGGAAAGTAATAGTAGAGCCGTGCTGGTGATGGCCTCGTGCCACGATCTCGCCGAGCCGCCGTCCATTGATCGGCTCACGCTGGTCGCCAATGAATTGCATACCGCATTGTCAGAAATTCGCCAACGTGCACAGCTGTGCTACAAGTTGGATAATTTGGTAGGAACCAGTTCCTTTGCCCATCGCGTGCGACGGCAAACGCGGTTGGCAACGGGCAATCCAGCGGATGTTTTAATCCTCGGTCCGCCCGGTTCGGGCAAAGAGTTTTTGGCGCGCACGATTCATGCGGCCGGGGAGGACACGCTTCAAAGCGATCTCGTTCCAGTTCAATGTCCGCTGGCGGATCAGGAACTGTTGCAATCCGTTGTTCAGGAGCTGCTGAAAAAACAACAGCGGTCCCGATCGTCGCAACCAGACCGAGACCGGCCACGCGATACACTCTTGTTGTTGGATGTTGACCGGCTCCCTGCGGCAGCGCAAGCGGAGTTGTGGGGGTTTTTGCGGTTGCCAAAATTCACGGTGCGAATAATCGCCACCGCGTCCGTTGATCTTAAAGATTTGGCGCGCGCGGGCAAATTTGAATCCGAATTGGCGTTGGCGTTGGGAACCTTGTCGATCGAGCTATTACCACTGGCGGAGCGAGCCGAGGATATTCCCTTGTTAGCCCAAGCAATACTCGAAAAACGCAATCCGCAACGTGCGCGTCAATTCGCTGGCTTCGACAAATCGGCGCTACAAATGCTGGTTGAATTTCGCTGGCCAGGAAATTTGGACGAACTGACAACCGTCATTCGAGAGGCCGCGGCTCAAGCCCAATCCAGTCTGCTCTCGCCCCATGATCTACCGAAAACATTTCGCGACCAATGGCGGGCTCAACAAATTGGCCGCCCCATCGAAATGGTCATCGAACTGGAGACCTACCTGGAGTCGATCGAGCGGGAATTATTGCTGCGCGCCGTTGATCAAGCCAAAGGCAACAAAACCAAAGCCGCCAAACTGCTGAGTCTGAGCCGGGCAAAACTGCTGCGCCGGTTGCAATTTTTTCAACTCGGTGCCGGACCCGAATTGGACCAGTTGCCTTTGTCCGATGCGGAATCGACGGAAACGGAGTTGCTTTCTCCGGACGCGTTTGAGGAGATCGAATAGATGCAAACCAGATCCCAAGTGCTGGTCCTGACGCGATCCAACCGTTGGCAAGCCGCGTTGCGGTGGGAAATTCAAACACGCCTCCCGGAAACTAAATTAGCTTGGGCACTGGACATGGATGATTGGATGAAAGAAGTTACTGCGAACCCTCCCGCAGCGACCATTCTCGAATTGACCCAGCCGACGTGCGCAAGTGACTGTGAAAAGATCTGGGGCCTGGCTTCCATGACTCCGAACACGGCTTTTTTTGTTGTCACTTCGGATGACATACTGGATTGGACGCCGTTGTTTCGAGTTTGCGGAGTTATCAATTGTTGTAGCGCTACCGCTGACATCCGTCGAACGATCGAATTAGTTGGTCGCCATTGCCAGCTGCAAACGACCCAAACTCCGACCATCGAACAGTGGGTCGAAAACCGTTTTCCCTGGAAGCCTGTTAGAAACTGACCAAACAAATTTAAACCACTGAGTGTTTATCCTATGACTGAATCCAGCGAATTAGCGAACGCAGTACGCCAATTATTGTCGACGATCAAAGACCCCGAAACGGGTCGCGGCTTGGCGAAACAAATTCACGGCATCCGTGTGGAAACGGATTCCATCGCGGTGGAAATTGGTTTGACTTCGTTTGCTTGGCCATTGAAATCCGATTTTCAACGGCAACTCGAGAGTGCCTTGCGAAACCAGTTTCCCAATTCGAAAATCAAAGTGGACATTGTGCCGCATAGCCGGCCAGCTCAACCCGTGGGACAAGTTGGCTTGACGGCCAAAGCAGTGATCGCCATCGCCGCCGGCAAAGGGGGTGTTGGAAAGAGTACGGCTGCTGTGAGTTTGGCTCTGGCGCTCAAACGAGGCGGCTGTCGAGTCGGTTTGTTGGATGCGGATGTTTATGGACCCAGCATTCCACACCTGACCGGCATCCGGGGGCAAGTCACGAAAATCGAAAATAAAATTCAGCCACTGGACTACGATGGCATTCCGCTAATGAGCATCGGGTTCATGGTGCCTCCCGGCGAAGCCGTTATTTGGCGTGGTCCCATGCTGCATTCGGCCGTTACGACTTTTGTTCGCGATACGGCTTGGGGCGATCTCGATTATCTAATCATCGACATGCCTCCGGGAACTGGAGATATCGCGCTGAGTTTGTCGCAGCTATTACCGTTGACTGGGGCAATCATTGTTTGCACTCCTCAGGAAGTCGCGTTGATCGACGCCATCAAAGCGGTGGGGATGTTTCGCAAAGTCAAGATTCCGGTGATCGGCTTGATTGAAAACATGAGCAGTTTCATCTGCCCGGACAATGGTCGACGATACGATATTTTCGGCAAAGGTGGAGCGCGGGAATATGCACTGCAAGACAAGATTCCGTTTCTTGGTGAGATTCCGATCAATATCAGTCTGCGGGAGCGGGGCGATGCCGGTTCGATGGCGGCTAATTTTGATGATCCGGCGGTGGGACCCTATCTCGAAGCGGTGGCTAACCAGTTGTGCCTAAATTTGGCGGCGCAAGCCGCTGCGCAACCACCGGTCGCAAAACTACCCGTGTTGGGCTAGGTTTTTCCACGAAATCAGGCTGCAGCGGGAAAAACGGCCAATCTTCAGGCCGCGCAAAACTTAGGGCCGCTGAAATGATTAGCGGCCCTTTCTCGTTGTGTCAGTCAGTCTCGAGCGACTAACTATTTTTTCTTTTTAGTTGCTTTTTTGGCAACAGCTTTTTTAGCAACTTTTTTAGCTGCTTTTTTCTTGGTAGCTTTTTTAGCTGGAGCTTTCTTAGCTACTTTTTTCGCTGCTTTCTTTTTGGCCACAGGACGTCCTCCGTTAATAGACCTAGGCAAATTGAACTCTTGGCGTCATTGCCAAAATAAAGTCCAACCCACCATTTGAAAAACCAAATTTGGTTTGGCTGTCGTTCTGCATTCAACCATCGATGGTGAATTAACTAATCAGCGATTAAACCAGTGGAATGAAAAACCAAAGTTCTTCGACTACTGTTGCCTCGTTGTTTTGTTTTGCAGAACACGATTGACATAGTTTTAAAAAACAAATTGGATTTTTCAATGTCGTTTTTTCATTTTTCTGAATTTTTTTCCCGATCGCTGAATCGCGCAATTGAATTCGCACAACTTTTTTCGTCCACAAACACCTGCCGCTCGTCAGCCTCAACACTTTTCCAAATGTTTTCAACTGTAACAAGTTGTAAATACATTATCGACAATATCAGCCACGATTGATCGTCGCTGAAAGAATTGAGATGACATGGAAAGCCGATTCTTAAACCAATTTTTATTTCAATTCACGACAGTCGCGAACTGCCCAACGACCTCGAAGTCAAAAACAAAAATAAAGTTTTTGCGAATTTTGAATTGTTTTTTTATCGCAGCAATTTGAATTGCCTGCCAGATTTCCAGCGCCGCCCCACAACCGGAGCATTGCCCTACCAACAGCAACCAAACACTCGTTTGCGAAACAAAACCATGGTGGAACAATAAAAAACTGTACCATTGAAATACAAACGACTTCGATCGAAACTTCGTTAGACAATTTTCTGAGGCACAGATTGCGAACACGTGGGGAGCCATTGGGTCAGAAAAAAATATTTTGAATTTTTTTTGATTTTTTTTCCCCGAACGGCGAAATTTGGTATCTCCGCACCCTTTAACATCTGAATTCGATTTACTTGATGCACCAGCGAAGTGCTCGATTCAAGTCCATCGCATCACTGTCAGTCGCGGTGACCGCAGCGGCGGCAGGGAAAAAATGTCGGAGCCAAATCCAATTGCGCTCACCAACGCGACCCACCCAAACCCTGAAGGGATTGATAGTTGGAAAAGGCCATGAAGCCAAAAAAGATCGCGCCAAATTCATTGCCAAACTTCAAACACAGCAAAATCATGCCAACACAAGCGGCCAACGACAGGAAAATACTGTTTCTCAGGCCCTCGCGAGGATCCGCTTGAATCATGATTTGCCGCGCGATCTGACCACCGTCCAACGGAAAGATCGGCACCAGATTGAAGAGATTCATGAGAAAATTCAACAAAATTCCCGACCAAAAAATCAGGGCGACCACGCCCGCTGTGGGGATGACAGCTCCTTCAAAGTCGGGTAACGGGATCGGCAACAAAAAATTTCCGAAACCGATTCGTCCTCCCAAGGTATACACCAGCAAGCACAACACGCCAGACAACAACAATCCGGCGACCGGCCCCGCCAGTGACACCACGATTTGTTGGCCAGGCCGCAGCGAATTCGACCGCCGGGATCGCCACACATTCGCGCCATCCGGAATCGCCAATCCACCCATCCAATACAACACAATTCGCGAATGGATTCCATAAAACCGAAATGCAAACGTATGTCCCAATTCATGAATCAAAACTGACAGCCAGAAAACCGCAATCAACACCAACCAGCCCACACCCGTGTTGACCGAATTCTGAAATGCTGACAAAAAACCCCGCCCTAACAAAATCGGCATGATAAAAAATGCTGGATGCGTACGAACTTCAAACCCAAACAGGTTGAAGGTCAAATCGTAATCCGTTCGACCTGGTTCATTTAACAGCATCGTAGTCGTTCCACTGCAATTGTGTTTTGGTGGCAATCTGGAATACGGCCGCCTCGATTGGCAGGACACGCTCGGAGACCAACCACGACGACCAACAAAGTCCTGACGTGGTTTCGGCCAAAACGGAAACTCCACCTGGCCGATCTTCCAGAAGTGACATTCTAGTGCAATTCAAGCTGAAACCCAATCGCTCGACAACTTCTGTTCCGTGACGATTAGCGTTAAATTGTCGGGATGACCGAACCAACACCAAACCCCCGAAATTCCGGACTTGCCGGAGTTAGCTGTGGCGCTCTTTCCAGTGAACACGATGATCTATTGCGTCGTTCGATCGAATCCCAAGGTGGCACCACATCGATTTGTGTGACGCATACCACCAGCGACGAAAAAAAATTATTGCAAGTTGAGCATCAATCGATATCGGATTTTGTCAATCAATTGCTGACCGGCCAAATTGAAATCGTCGTCTTCGTTACGGCGACCGGAGTCAATTACTTGATCGAACAAGCGGCTCGACACGTGGATCGTCAACGTTGTTTGGACGCACTTAGCGATATCACAACGATTGCTGGTTCGCAGGCTGCGGCGGAGTCATTTCGCCAACAGGGAATTGAGCCGACAATTACGATTAAGCGGGCTACTGCCTGGCGCGATCTGCTGATTGCGATCGACCAAAAAATTCGCGTTAGCAATTTTAATGTCGGATTGGAAGAATCTGATTCGATTCATGGTTTGAGCGCCGGACTCGAGGCGCGAGGTGGTCGAGTGTTTCGCCTGCCAGTTTATCCACAAGTTCGTCCGGCTCAGGATTCGGCGGCCGTCAATTTTTTCGAACAGCTCGAAACCGCGACCTTTCCCATAATGCTATTTACATCTCCGGCCAGCGTAGCGCGATATTACTTTTTGGCCCAGTCGTTTGGTCGGTCTCGTTTGATCAGGCATTTGCTGGACAACCATCTAGTGTTGGCGATCGGGCCGGAGTCCAGCGAACTGTTGCAGGATCGCCAAATTCCGGTCGACTATACTACCGTGGCGACAGGCTTGACGGAGGCCATCGCTGAGATCAGTGAACGGCTGGTTGAAATCCAGCAACAAAAGCAACGGATCCGCCTCAGTCTGTCGGGGCCGGCGACCAGCGGCAGCGATCCAAATGCGCCGTGGTATGACAGCCCATTCATGAAAGCCTGCCGGGGCGAGCCAACCGACATCACGCCAGTTTGGTTAATGCGGCAAGCCGGTCGATACATGGCGGAGTATCGTCAAATTCGGGACCAGATTTCGTTTCTCGATCTATGTGCCAATCCGCAGCTGTGTAGCGAAGTCATGTGTACCGCCGTCAAACGCTTGGGCGTTGACGCCGCGATTATTTTTTCGGACCTGCTGCCCATGTTGGTGCCGATGGGTATGGATTTAGAATTCGCCAAAGGCGATGGGCCCGTGATTCACAATCCCATTCGTTCGACGGCGGATATCGATCGAGTCAAACCACTCGAATCGAATGCGGAATTGCAATTTGTGATGGAAACGGTAACTCAAACGCGTCAGGATCTTCCCGAAGATCTGCCCTTGATTGGTTTTGCCGGTGCACCGTTCACCTTGGCGAGTTACATGATTGAAGGCGGGGCCAGTCGAAATTTCGCGCATACGAAAAAATTGATGTACACTGACCACGGAGCCTGGGACCAGTTGATGCAGCACTTGTCCGTTTCAATTTCTATTTACCTGAACGGACAAATTGCTGCCGGTGCGCAGTGTGTGCAGCTGTTCGATTCATGGGTCGGTTGTCTGGGTGTGACAGACTACAAGAAATTTGTGCATCCGTACGTCAAACAGATCATTGCCAGCCTGCCCAAGAGTGTTCCGGTCATCAATTTCGCGACCGGTAATCCTGCCTTGCTGCCATTACTGGCTGATACGCGAGCGGCGGTCATCGGCATTGACTGGCGAGTCCGCTTGGATGACGCGTGGCAGACGGTCGGATATGATCGATCAGTCCAGGGAAATTTGGATCCAACCGTTCTATTGACCGATCGACAGGAGATAACACGGCAGACCAAGTTTGTGCTCGATCAGGCTGCGGGTCGGCCCGGGCACATATTCAATTTAGGGCATGGAATCTTGCCACAGACGCCTGTTGAAAACGCGATTGCGCTAGTGGATGCCGTGCACGAATTGAGCCAAAGTTAGTCTGGTAATTACTGGTGCCAAACGCTCGTTCGGTTCGACAAGCAGGCACCGCCACAGTGGCTGCCACCGATCAAGCAATACGATTGAATGTTTTTTCGAAGTTTAAGTTCATCTGCAATGCAATTCCAATTTCGTTATACCGATGATGAGTTTCGAGACAGCCTGCGCGTCAATGGCGGCGCGGTTCCGCAGCGATGGAAAGTATTTTTGTTGATCGTGGTTTGCGTGTTGCCATCGTTGTTGATCTTTTGGTGGCTCAATGCTGGCCTATCGCTGGTTTGGTTTGGCGTCATGACCTTGATGATGCTGGCCTCGGCACTGCATGCGTTGGTTTATCGAACGGGCTTTCCGGTGGGATACGATCAAGTCATACGAATGTCGGACGACGATTTTCAGCATTCGTTTTCCCATTCGGTGTGCCAAGTCCAGTGGGAGTTGATTGACGAGATCCGTGAAACCAAGGACGCATTCCAGCTCAGTCGTTTGGCTCGAACCTGGCTGATCCCCAAACGTGTCTTGGGATCACAGGTCGATGAGTGTCGTGAGTTTTTTCGACGCGTGAAGAATCAACCGCCGCCGGCAAGGGCGGTCGATTTGTATCAACAGATTTTCGAAAACAAATCGCCATTTCCGACCTATCGATTTAAGTATCGGGCAGATGATTTGGATTTGGCGCGCAAGTCTAAATTCGAATTAATACGGTCCGGCTCGACATCGCCCCCGGCAACGAAGCAAACTCGCCGCGTCTTGGGCTGGCTGTTATTCGCACTGGCGATGGGTCTATTGATCTATTTGAATTGGGATACTTTCGAACGACCGCGGCGAAAGGCTGAATATCTGTTGCCGGTTGTGGCCGGTTGGGTATTGCCGTTTTTTTTAGTGCTGATTTACAGCAGAGCGGCCCTCCTCCTCCGTCGTCGATCATCCAACAGCAAAGTTCCAACCGACGAATGCGAACTGCGATTGACCGCGACCGGATGGTCCGTCGGAGATCGGCAGGGCGTCCTGTTATCGGACTGGCGCGACGTTGGTGGAATTTTTCACAGTCCGGACTTTTTTGGTTTTAAGACGATCAATCAACAATTGAATTTGATTCCGCGTCGGATATTTGCCGATCAAGCCATCGCCAATCGGTTTATAGCCGAGGCGATGGACTTGCATTGGCGATCGAAAAACGACGACAATGTACCACTGGCGGCGGTCGTTGAATCAGGAAATCCGTACCAGACTCCCGGCAGGTAGAGTTTCTGAAGAACCATTGAGGAATTGAAATTTGAAATCAGCCGATTCCGCTGACGTTGAACTTGATCAGCTGATCGGGCTGTTCTATGCGGCGCCCCATGAATTCGGCCGGTTTACGAAAATCAGGGCCACCGAAATGCCGGCGATCAGTCGCCAGTTGTTGGCGCACGATCACCATATGACAGTTACCGTCGAACGGTTTCATGGTTGTGAGGTCGACCTCCAAGTGTTGCAATCTCGGACCGATGGCGATCATTACTCCCGCCAGATCGTCTTGTCGCGACAAACTGACCATCGAGTTGTCATGTTTGGAATCGTCCGTTTGGATCTGAGTTTATTGACGAAACCGGTCAACGTTCAGGTGCGAAATCAGGACCTACCGCTGGGGCGAATCCTGATTGAACAGGACGTCTTGCGAGTCGTTAAGCTGGTTGACCTGTTCGCGATTGTGCCGGGAGCAGAACTAACCCGTTGGCTGCACGGCACGCTTTCAAAACCAACCAACTCAACCGGCGAACTGCCCGATGAAGGGCGTAAAGTAGTATTAGGAGCCCAAGACAAATTCGATCCACACGTTTGTTATGGCAGGACAGCTTTGATTTATTGTGACGGTCGGCCAGCCATCGAATTGTTGGAGATTGTCAGCGAAAACTGAATCGTTGAATCGCTCGACATTCGGCCCGACCAGCGGCGAAACTTCCCTTGTTATTCCCAACTCCCCTCCGCATCGACTAGACTTTCCAAGCCCAAGCTATCCCCTCCATTTCACCAGCAATGATTTTCATGAAAAATGTGATTGGACATTGGTGTTTGTTTTGATCGCAACCCGCCAGGATCGTTGGGACTGGAACGATAACACATCCACCGAGCAAATCGACCTTACAAAAGTTTTTTGATTGAGTTCCCCTGGCAACTGGATGAGGTTCGATTCAGCCATGCATGCCCCCGCGATTCCATCCTTGGGAGTCGCGTTTTTCAAGTCGGTAAACGTGCATGTCATCTCGCAAACGCAATAAATTCTCCTCGAATGCAACCGATACCCATTTCATCAACATGATGGAATGGTTGGCGCTGGAATCCGTCGCGGAAATTACGCGCATGGCGGAACGCCGTCAACAAAAAAATTCAGCAGACGCGGAGAAATCGGGAGAGACGATTCTCGATCTGGCTCTGGTCGATCATGTACCAGGCTTGGGGCAGCGGACGTTGGTGACGTTTCGGCGCCGCAATCAGGAACAATCGTTTCCCTGGCATCGCTTACGTGTCGGCTCGCCAGTCATCGTGTCAGAATTCCCGGACGACTCCAGCGGGTCAGAATCCGGCGTGGTCAGCCGTCTGACGAGAGACTCGATTCAAGTTGCCTTGGCACACAGGCCCGACGGCGATTGCTTTCGCATCGACCTGACCGCTGATGAGGTGACTCGGCAACGACAGCTGGCGGCTATTTCGCTCGCCAAAGATTCGCGCGGGCGGTTGGGATTGTTGCGCGCTGTGTTGATGGGCGAACGTCAGCCCGGATTTTCCGAACTGCCGTCATGCGAGTTCCACACTGCGCTGAATCCTTCGCAACAGGCCGCTGTCCAATTTGCGCTGTCCGCTCAGGATTTGGCCATCATCCACGGTCCCCCTGGAACGGGCAAAACGACCACGGTGGTCGAGTTCATCATTCAAGCGATTCGACGTGGCGAAAAAGTACTGGCTGTTGCGCCGAGCAATACGGCCGTCGACAACTTGCTCGAAAAATTGGTCGCGGCCCGCCAACGAGCCGTTCGAATAGGGCATCCGGCCCGGGTCGCGGAATCCCTCCGCGATCATTCGCTTGACGGATTGGTCGAACAGCATGAAAACATGCCGGTGATTCGCCGCTTGATTCGCGAGGCTGAAATGACTTTTCGAAAGTCCGATAAATGGACTCGCGCAAAACGCGAGCGCGGTGAGCGGAAAGAGATGCGGGACGACGCCAAACAACTGCTTGGCGACGCGCGGCGATTGGAACGACAGGCGATTGATTCCATTTTGAATCGAGCGGATGTAATTTGTGGGACGACCTCGTTCAGCGATGATTTACTGGGTGATCGCTGGTTCGATTTGATCGTGATCGACGAAGCCTGTCAAAGCACTGAGCCGGGTTGTTGGGTGCCGTTGTTGCGCGGAGACAAACTCGTCATGGCTGGCGATCACCAACAATTGCCACCGACCGTGATTTCTGACGAAGCCGCCAAACGAGGGTTCGCCAAAAGCCTGATGGAACGCCAAATTGAAATTTATGGTGACACCGTAACCAAGTTGTTGAATGTTCAGTATCGAATGCACGAAAAAATCATGAATTTTTCGTCGCAACGTTTCTATCACAATCAGTTATTGGCACATGATTCGGTCCGTAGCCATTTATTGGCCGACCTCGGGGGAGTGGTCGAAAGTGAGTTAACCCAAGTACCCGTGCGTTTCATCGACACGGCGGGAGCGAGTTTGGACGAGGAAGTTGAACCGGATGGACAAAGCAAACGAAATCCAGGTGAGGCCCGCATCGTACTGGATTTGGTGCAGCGATTGGTTGACGCGGGAGTTCCCAGTTCGGAAATTGCCGTCATCGCGCCCTATGCAGCCCAGGTTCGGTTGCTTCGCGAAATGTTAAACACAGTCAATGCGACTCGCACACTTGAATTTGTTTCCGACAACACCGATTCGCTGGCCCGCCGCCCATCACTCAAAGCGATTGAGATCGATACCGTCGACGGATTTCAAGGCCGTGAGAAAGAAGTGATCATCATTACGCTGGTTCGATCCAATCAAAAACACGAAATTGGCTTTCTGGCCGATGCGCGCAGGATGAATGTCGCGCTAACCCGGGCGCGGCGCAAACTGGTGGTGATTGGCGATAGCGCAACACTGGGCGGGCACGAATTTTATCGCTTGTTTCTGAAATACGTCGAATCAATCGACGCTTATCACACAGTCTGGGAAGAAGCAAACTGGCACTAACCGAACAATCGCCGGTCGGACTGACGGTAACTGACCAGGTTTTGTTCGCGCGGCAGGTCTTTGAAAACTGAGAATTATTGGTGCGGCAGTTCCTGCAGTTCGATTTTGCGGAACTGCGTGCCGTGACTTTCGGATTGCAATGAGATGGTACCACGGCGGATCAACAATTCGTCATTAACGATCAAGGCGCGAGCATCGGCATCCCGCTGGTCGTACTGGGGCTGCGAATATTCCAGGACCACTTGGTCACCGACGCGATGGCGGATGATTTCATTGCCGCGCACTTCTACTTCGACTGTCACCCATTGATCTCCATGAAAGGTCGGTGACTTGCTGCTGGAGCAATGGTCCAGACATAATTTTCCAGCGAGAACAACGTTCGTGCCAGGCGTACACAAATTCAATGTGGTTCGATCGTGTGTTCCATCACCACCGAGCAATTGAACTTCGATCGATACGGGAAACGCTTGACCGATTGCCATGTTCGTCGGATCTTGGCCATGCAACATCAAGCCGTTATTGCGAAACGCCCAACCGGGACCGTTTTTGACTTGATCACCAACAAAGCGGTATTCGACCCGCAACAGGTAATGTGAAAATACGTCTTTGTAAAACAGATGCCCGAATTTGTTGAAATCGGGATTTCCCGAGCCATCTTGAGATAGAAAATCGTTCTCGACATATTTGTCGTAGGCCACGGTCAACAATCCATCCACAACCCGAAATGTATCCCCGTAATTGTCGCCTAACGGGTGACCGACAATCTTGGGTGTCCAACCCGTTAGATCCTGGCCGTTAAACAGCTGGATCCACTGACCGCCGACTTCGACCGGCGCGACTTCGCCTGCCGTACCCGACGATTGGGCTTTTTCCTGTACCTTACTTTGACTCTTTGGCACCGCCGGAACGGTCGAGGACTTTTCCTGGCCGTAAGACAAGGCAACCACCGGGAAATTGAATACTAATAACGTCGCGATGGCCTTATACGAGAATAACACGTGCTTGAGTTCCTTATGTGTGAACGGCCGTTTTAGCTCTCCGGACGTTTTCCCCGGGAAATGGCCAGTTAATGGACCAGATTGTCAAAACTCCGAGTCCTGTTTGATTGTACCGATTAATTACCAGACGCGCTTTGATAGAGGTCAAAAAACCCTGGTTTCCCAGAATCTCATCGAAATTCGGCTGGGTCTTAGTTGGCAATTCGAAAGCAAGAAAAGAGGCTTCTGTGAAAAAATCGGGTTGCGGATGACCGTGGAATTTGCATAATGGAGCTTATTCGACGCAGTAAAAATCAACTGTTCTCAGGTGGCAGGGCGCTAAACTCGTCTCGTCCCCGGTAATCATTTAAGGGTGCTAGTTCTTTGGGTAAATTCAAGAAAAAATTCGTTCGCAAAAAAGCCAAAACAAAAACAAGAACTGTTCGCAAAGACCCATTGTACGTGGATGGTGAACGGCCAAGCCCAATGTATGTTGATTACAAAGATGTCGAACTGTTGAAAAAACTGGTCAACCGGCATGGTAGAATTGTCGGACGTCGTAAGACTGGCTGTACGGCAATCAGCCAACATTCGGTGACCGATGCTGTGAAGCGTGCTCGATTCATGGCACTACTACCCTTCGTCGGCGATTAATGGGGCCGGCTAGATTCACCAAACTTCAAGCGGTTGCCCACCCTAAATCGTTCAAATTCAAATTCCCGCGAATCTAACGATGCAACCGACAGGCCTGCCCGGCATCCGCTGGGCAGGCTTTTTTGTTTTTCACTCACACTTTCAAGATTCACATGCCGGAAATTTTTCATACTCGCCGAATGGTCGAATTTCGCGATACGGACGCGGCTGGAATTGTCCATTTTTCGAATTTTTTTGTCTACATGGAACAAGCTGAGCATGCATTCCTGCGCAGCCTCGGACTCGGGGTGATTTGTGAGATCGACGACCAACGTATTAGCTTCCCCCGGGTCAATGCCAGTTGTAACTACCGGAACGCAATTCGCTTTGAAGACCTGATTGACGTTCAACTTTCGGTGAGCCGAATCGGTTCCAAAAGTATCACTTATAGTTTTCAATTCTCTCGTGGCACGACTGCGATTGCGGACGGTTCAATTACCACTGTGTGTTGCAAGTTTGAACATGGCAAGCCGGCCGAGTCGATTGTCACTCCGTCGAAGTTCATCGAAGCAATCCGGCCATTTTGTTAGCACTCCGGCCAAAAAAATTCGGTAGGTGCAGCCCAGCGGGCGATCGACGATTGAATTTCGCGCATCCGCCGTGAATCGAAACAGTTCGTTCAAGCTGCAAGGTGGTTTGCTTGGAAACAAAAAAAGCGGTCGAGCAAGACCTGGAATCCAAGTCGACTCGACCGCCACGATTTGTCGTGTTCAAACTGCTAACAGCCCAGGAAGTGCCTTAGTTCAGGCTCGAACCAAAATCTGCGAACCAGTCGTCAAGCGACCTCGTTTGGGAAACGGTGTCCTTCAATTCGACCGATTTAGTTTCGGCACGTGAGTTCAATTCTCGCGAAGAACTCGCAAATAATTTTCCTTCGTTACCCACCAGATTCATGTTAGTCGAATCGGTAAGACCGGTACCCTTGTCGAAAATCGGCGACCGATTCGTCGCAGGCGATTGAACGGCGGGTCTGACTTCACTGCCCACGAACATACGGGCATTCGAATTACCTTTGGACGAGTCACCGTTACTTTGCTTGCCAAACAAGCCTTTGCTACCGCCACCCGAAGGAGTGATCAAGAGCAATGGCGAGAACCCCGATTGGTTGGTCCGCACGAAACCAATATCAGCCAAGTTGACACGATTGTCACGGTCGAAATCGTAAACATTGGTAATTCCCGCATTGGTAAATCCGGTTTGATTGGCCCGCGTCAGCGCCAAATCCTGCAGGTTTACCAAAGCATCGGTTGCCGAATTGCCAGTTTCGCCGACGGCATTACCAAAATAGAACGCCGATTGAGTTGCAATCCCAGACGTTCCGTTGGCAAGCAACGTAACCTGCAACCATTCATTGCGAATTTCGTTATCGGCCCAAGTCAACAACACTCGGTCCGTTCCGTTTGCGTCAATATTGGATTGATAAACCAAGCTGGTCGGCGCGGCCGGGGCAACCCAACCGCTGGGCGTATTATTGTTACCGACGCGGAAGTTGAAGAACGAACTGACGGTTGCCAAGGTCGGTACCTGATTCAGGTCCTTGACGTCAATGACCAAGCCATTCAAACCGCGGACATAACTGGTGTAGTTATTGAAATTTGCTTGGACACCAGACACCAAAAACGACTTTTCGTTTGCCATCGCCGCCACGGCACCACCAGCGATGTCAAATGACGAGCCGGAATAGAACGGCTTGCTGGTCGTTAACGTCGCATCATTGACGTTGAGCACGTTGATCGTGAAATTCGCGGTCGACTGACTGGTGTCCGAGCTTAGAGCGCGGACGGTAATGAGATGACTGGTTGCGGTTTCAAAATCAATCGCACCGGCGACGGTCACGACTCCCGTGGAGGGATTAATCGCAAATCGTCCCCCCGCGTTATTGGTGAGACTGTAGGTCACCGTATCTCCACCGTCGGGATCAATCGCCGCAGCCGTGATTCCAACGTTGGTGCCATTGGCGCTATTTTCAGCCACTTGGTTGATCGCAGCGTTAACATCCGTTACTGGCCCGATGACCGTATTGACGGGGAGATAGGAAACAAACAACGACCACGAATTCAGAGTCCCCTGGTCTTGGTTGGCACTGTCCCTGATTTCCAAAGTCCAGGTTCCTGCCGGATTAATTCCATTAAACACAGAGAACGGTTGGCTGGGTCGAAACGTCCCTGCATACGGGGCAGAACCCGAATTAATTGAATTGGCAGCATCGTCGTCGAACAGCGTATTGGTGTAGTTGTCGCCATTTGCGCCGATTCGATCGAACAATGTCACGCGCGTGCCGTTGGGTCCGATCAAGACGCCGGTCAAATCTCCGACCCACGTGTGCGTGATATTCAATCGCAGATCGACATCCAGCAGAACGCCAGCATTCGGCACGTTGATAATCGACGTAATCGTGGTGTTATCGGTAATTGGCAACGGTACGTTGGTGGAGTTGTATTGTGTTTTCAAACCAAAGACAGCACTGTCGGTTACTGTTTGCGGATTTCCCGAACCATTGTTGGGATCTTGGTAAGTCACCGTTACCGTATTGCCGACTGCAGCCTGCAACTGTCCATCGCCAGCCACAGCGGCTCCAGCGACCGACACAATCGAGCCGGTATATACTCCGCCCCCGCCCGCTGCGAGAGTCAGCAATTCGGTATCACCGTTGGAGTTCGTCACCGTCACTTGAATTGGTGGCACTCCATTTCCATCGGTTACCGTAATCATCAACGTGCTGCCCACCAAATAGGCGGCCGAATTCAAAGTCACCGTGCCAAGACCGGCAATTGGTTGGAGAATCCCCCGAGCTACGAACGCGTTTCGAATCGCAGCTTGATTGGCTCCCGCATTGAGATTCTGATCTGCCAACAGGATTGCTTCGGCACCGTTGACCATCGTCGCGTTGCCGCCTAACAAAAAGTGGCTTTCGAGAATGATCTGATCCGCCACGGCCGCACCCAATGCGTTGTTCATGTCCCACAGTGCGCGAGACCAGATCTCGCCATCCGCATGGACCCCTCCAGTCAAATCGCCGGGGTACATTTTGTTACCATCGACGCGTCGCAAGTTGGGTGGATTGTCGCTGCTATAGGATGTCGCATCCCATTCGCCAACCGCCGCGGCGTGGGCTGCCTGAAAGGCTGCATTGCCGAAAGTCTTGAAGAAGGTTGCGGCCAAATAGTCACCGAAACCTTCGCCCATGGCACCCATCTCGCCACCGCCCCAAGTAGCGTTTTGATCGTGTTGCACGGCGTGTCCATATTCATGCGCAACAATATCACCATCTTCCGCATCATCAACACCTCCATCGCCGAAGTGAATCGCGTTGTCGCCGGTCGAATAAAATGAATTGTCCGCATTATCCCAATGTGCATTCGCCAGAGTTGGGAAATCTCGAATTCCATTGGGCGTGACGTTTTGATCATCAAAACCAAGTGCGTGAAAGTAACGATTAATTTGATCGACCGTGTGATAGACCACGACTTGCTCAAACCGATCATTATCTCGGGTATAGTCATAAACCCGTGACACCTCGTTGGCATCCACATCGGGAAGACCGGGACTGTTCAGGGTAGACAGGTCGACAAAGTCACCGCGCAGCAATCCCGTTCCGGCCAGCAGACCTTGCAAGGTTACATTGATCCGTTGACTGGTTAATGTGGCGTTGTTAGCGTCATTGTTATCGGTGAGGTTGGTACCATTGCCTTGGGTCTGGTAGGGATTCGGATAAAAAACCTGCCCCACACCGTCGACGTGGTCAATCCGGTTCTCCTGGGAAATAACGGTTCCAGAATCGATATCGATATAAGTCAAAAAATCGCCGTGAGTCAATGTGTTCACACCAAACACAGTGACTTGCCACACTTGTTCGACTGACGAATTATCGGTTGGCAGCCAAACTAATTGGCCGACTGATGGCGCGAAAGTTCGGTCCGCGCCCGCGTGGTTCATTGCCACGGTTTGAAAATATTGGTTATTGGGAATCCAACCATCAAACGGCGTTGAGTTTTTGATCGCCATTCCTTGATCCAACACACGCACAAACTCGCCCGTCGGTCCCTGAATCGCCGTCACATAGGCATCGACGACCGGTACACCATTAAACGTTTGCTGGAAACGAGAAACAGTGCTGGCCAGACCTCGCTTGATTTCCACCAAGTCCAAATTGTTTTGGTTATTAAACAGATACGCGGTTTCCTGCCGGCCACTCAAAAAATCTCGCGCAACTCCTTCCTGCTGTGCATTCGGCAAGTAATAGGTTCCCACATCAGCCGTTGCGGACTTGGCAACTTCCGCAAAAATATTTACCGCCAATAAAATCTTTGGTTCGAGTATTTCATATCCAAGCCCCAATCGTGCGCGATCGCTGGGACGAATAATTCCGGTTGTTCGATTTTTCCTACGACTGTTTCGTGAGGCCTTGGATTTCATAAAAATACACCCTGATAAAGAAGCAAGAAAATTGTCAACTAGAGGTATGCCATTAGATTAATACAAATTAGACCAATGTAAACCATCCATTTAACCGGAAAGCCTGTTAAATGTTAGCAAATCACGCAAATTACCCACCAGCGAGGACACTTCCCTGAATCCAGCGCGCGATTCGACGAGGCCTGTTTTAGGAAGCTAGCTACCCGAGACTCGGAGCGTTGAAATCGCTTGATGAGGTTTGCAATCACCATCAAAACAAAAAACAAAGGCCGCATTTCTGCGGCCTTTAGTCAACTGGTAAAAAGTTAAGGCGATTGTTCCTGGCAACCGACATCACGCTTCCTGCGGGAGACTACCGTCGGCGCCGTCTCAATAGGCAAACTGCCGTCGAACCAAGAACCACGAGCAAACTCGATGGCTCTGGAATCGCGGTGACACGCAGGAACCCATTGGGAGCAGTGGTGGCAACAGGAGTTGCGCTGTTAAAAAACCTAGTGTTAAATTGTCCGGCGACGCCTGTAAGTCGAAACGCATACAACCCCGGTCCAATTCCAGTCGTGTCAAAAACAACCTGCGCTATCAAACCATTGGCAACCACCAAGCTGGCAGTATCAACCGTACTTTGTTTGGCCAAAGGAGAATCCACAACGTTTTGTTGAGCAGGTGAAGCGCCCGCGAAGATCGTTCCGGTGATCATGTCGATCGCTCCCATCCTCGGTCCGGTATCGGTGCCGCCCAGAAAAACGCCCCCGTCACCAATCTGGAGATCAAGCTCTAAACCGTTGACATTGTCTCCGCCGGACACAAAAAATGGCCTGGCTTGGTTGCTCGTGTTCGATTGCAGGTCAATAAAGAAAATACCTCCTTCATTGACTCCGTAGGAAATCACAGCATCGGCTTTTACCGAGCCGACGCACAGCAGAATCGCTGCGAAAGCCAAAAACAGATTTCGATTAGTTTGCCTCATATTTGTCTGCCTCTCCGCTGAAGGATCAATGTAGTTCAGTTTCCGTAGGCACTAGTATAGTGACCGCCCAACCATTGCACAAAATCAAAAAGTACGAGATTTTACAATTTCGAACGAATTGCCCGCTAATCAGGCCTCGAATTCCATATTTTTTCCGTGAAAAACGGTTATTCAACCTGCACCGTTCGGTTCATTTGCTCAAAAATCGTGGTTTCAACAGCTATCATATCATCCTGGTGATTGCAGCGCATGGTCTCATCGCGAACGATTGACGCGTCTGTTGTATCAAGCCGTCCCCGATACAAGTCTCCTCACGCTTTGATAGAATTCCGTCAACCTTTTGATGGAACGAGAATTATGGCTGACTTTGTTGCCACGCAAATTGTCAAAGAATTTGAAACTCCGACCGGACCCTTGCGGATTCTGGCCGGTGTCTCAATGGAACTCAATCGCGGTGACAACATCGCCGTGGTCGGCCCGAGCGGCAGTGGCAAGAGTTCGTTCCTGCATATCGCCGGAACGCTCGACGAACCGACAGCCGGAACGGTCACGCTTCTCGGTACGGATTTGGGCCAAATCCCTCCCCAGAAAATCGCGGCGTTCCGCAATCAAAAAATCGGTTTTGTGTTCCAGGAACATTATCTACTGCCGCAATTGTCGGCACTTGAAAATGTGCTGATTCCGATCGTCGCCCAAGGCCATACGACGCGAGATTCCGTCGAGCGCGCGACCATGTTGCTCGAACGCGTCGGATTGCAAGATCGCCGTCATCATCGCCCTGCACAATTATCCGGCGGAGAACGTCAGCGCGTCGCGTTTGCACGGGCGTTGATCTGTTCGCCGGTATTGGTCTTGGCCGACGAACCCACGGGCAGCTTGGACCCGGCGAACGCTGAAAAAATCGGCGAAGTCCTGTTGGAACTGCAACACGCGGATCAAGCGGTGCTGATTTGTGTTACTCATAGCGAACGCTTGGCAAGCCTGTTTCAAAAACAGGTTCGACTGGACAACGGGAAGTTTGTCTGAATGCCCAAGCCAACCAATTCTCCACTCGCCTTGAATCGACGGCAAATAGCGTTGCGCAGTTTGTTCTTTTATTGGCGTACCAATTTGTCGGTGGCTTGCGGGGTGGCCGCCGCAACTGCGGTGCTGACGGGCGCATTGATTGTCGGCGACAGCATGCGGTCAAGTTTGCGTCAGTTGACGATCGAACGATTGGGTCAGATCGACGAATTGCTGGTCTCGGATGGATTTTTTAGCGCTCGACTGTCGGAACAGATCGCTCAAACAGCAGCCTTCAAAACGCATTATTCTTCTGCTCAACCGGCGATCTTGTTTCCCGGTGGGACAGTCGAAACAGAATTCGAATCGGCGGGGATACGGAGGGCGAACCAGGTAACTGTTTTGGGCATCACCGAAGAATTCTGGTCATTCGGCGATCCAACAATCAAACCCGCGCGGGAGCTCAGCGGCATGACCGCCATGATCAACCAAGCCCTTGCCGACGAGCTGCAAATCACTGCCCCGCAGATTGCCGCTGGAAATGCCAAACTGACCGTTCGCATCCCGAAACAAAACCAGTTGCCGGGCGACAGTGCGATGAGCAAACAAGATGATTTGATCGAGAGCTTGGTGGAGCTCGAGATCCTCGAGAT
Source organism: Mariniblastus sp. (assembly GCA_031400405.1). Classification (GTDB taxonomy): domain Bacteria; phylum Planctomycetota; class Planctomycetia; order Pirellulales; family Pirellulaceae; genus Mariniblastus. The sequence goes on along the minus strand of JANNPW010000050.1, from coordinate 24,705 downwards.
CATTCCCAACTCCAGCTTGGGCCGATTTGGTTTGCATCCGACTCAAGCTGACCCGCTGAATGTCTATTTGCCGATTGCCTTGCTGCAAGATTCCCTCTCGCGAACGGTATTGAAGCATAAGACCGACCCAGCCCAAGCGAACATCGTGCTCTTGAGTGGCCAGCGCGATTCGCTTCCAACTCCGGACGCGAGCGCAGAACTGTCCCGCCAAATTCGCCCGACACTCGAAGACTACGGGCTTTCGCTAAAACGAGTCACACGAACGTGGAGTGCCAAGGATTCCGATAACCTCGTGTTTGATTATTGGAGCCTTTCGGCCGACCGGATGGTGTTGACCGACGCGGCCGCCGACCGGATTCAATCCGTGTTTCCAGCAGCGAAGCCGGTTTTTACTTATTTGGCGAACGACATTCGCCTCGCGAACCAGCCACCGGGAATTCCGTTTTCAATGGTGGCGTCGATTGATTTTGACGATTCGTTCCAACCCATCGCGCGTGCTGAAAACCGACCGATTGAGTCCTTGCGCGAAAATGAAATCGTGCTTAACGAATGGGCTGCTGATGATCTGTCAGCCAAAGTCGGTGACACGGTCGTGGTGACCTATTTTGAGCCCGAGACAACTCACGGAACCCAGGTCGAACAACAGGTGGAGCTACAATTGGTGGACATTGCCAAATTGACTCAACCTTCCGCAGGCTACGTCGTCCCGCGACGTGGACCAATTCAGGTCGCCAAATTTTCCCAGGCCCCACAAATTAGCAACGATCCCGATTTGACCCCGGAGGTTCCCGGTGTTACGGATGCCGAGTCCATCGAAAAATGGGATCTGCCGTTTGAGACCGCCAGTCGCCTTCGACCCCAAGACGATCAATATTGGGAGGACCATCGGACGACACCGAAAGCTTTCGTTTCGCTGGCCACGGGGCAAAAACTATGGCAGAGTCGATTTGGGCAAACAACCAGTTTCCGGATTCCGGCCAGCGTTGGTGACGCTGACCTGCTTGAAAGCCAGCTGCTGGTCCAGATTGCCGATCATTCCGCAGAATTTGGTCTGCACCTCGTTCCGATCAAGCGTCGCGGGTTGGCGGCCTCAGCGGGATCAACACCGTTTGACGTTTTGTTTTTGGCGCTAAGTATGTTCGTGATTGGATCAGCACTGATCCTGGTTTCATTGTTGTTCCGCTTGGGCTTCCAGCAACGGGCCGCGGAAGTCGGACTGATGTGTGCCACCGGATTCCCGCTGCAGATGATTCGTCGATTGTGGTTAATCGAAGTCTCGCTGGTTTCGCTCGCTGGCGCAACGCTTGGTATTCTCGTTGGTATTGGATACGCAGCGTTGATGATCTGGGGGCTATCGACCTGGTGGGTCGGGGCGATTTCGCGACCATTTTTGCATTTGCATTTGACACCCTTGACGATGTTGATCGGTCTCTTCAGTGGGGCCTTGGTTTGCGTGGCCACAATTTTGTGGTCATTGCGAAGTGCGGTTCGACAGAACATTCGCAATTTGCTCGCCGGACAGATCGATCCCGCCATAAAAGTCTCACTGCGGGCCAATCCATCCCGACCTTGGTTGATCGGAGTTTTGGTGCTGGCTGCGATCGGGTTGACCTGGCTGGCAACCAAACTTGCGGGCGAAGCCCAAGCCGGTTCGTTTATGGGTGCCGGTTTTTTGGTCCTGACCGCCGGCTTGATGTCGGTGCATCGGTGGCTAAGGAGCAAATTGTCAGTATTGCCTGCAACAAATTCGTCGTTGGCTAATTTTGAATCCACACGATTGGGACTGACATCTCTGGCCATATTGAACGCGCGGCGAAATCCGCTGCGCAGTACATTGACGATCGGACTGGTCGCCGTGGCCAGTTTCTTGATCGCCGCCGTGAGTGCGTTTCGATTGACTCCAACGGAGCAGGGTACGGCGGGTTTTGATTGGGTTGCACAAAGCAGTCAGCCGATTCTGGTTGACCTGGCGACTACGACCGGTCAAGCAAAAATTTTGGGAGATGGTAACAAATTGACGCCTGGCACAATTGTGTTACCGGTGCGTTACAAATCGGGTGAAGACGCCAGTTGCAATAATTTGTATCAATCGACGCAACCGCAAGTGCTCGGCTTGCCCAATTCGTTTGTCGAGCATTTTCAACCATCGGCGACGACCTCGAACGGGGCCACTCCCGCGTCTACCGACGAGCGCGGCGCACCGACTTTTGCCTGGGCCGGACACCTCGGAAAGACCATGGAAGAGCGCGCGAACCCTTGGCAATTGTTGGCAGGAACGGTGACCCATGCAGGTACTGCGACCGATCCCATACCGGCCGTGATCGACAAAAACACTGCCAACTACAGTTTGAAAATTTATTTTTTGGATACGATTTTCGCTGTCAAATATGACACGGGTGAAGCAGTTCATTTTCGCATCGTTGGATTCTTGAGCAACACAATTCTGCAAGGCAGTTTAGTCATTGGTGAACAGGATTTTGTCCAAGCGTTTCCCGCGCTCGGGGGCTACCAATATTTTCTGATAAAGGATGGTCCCGCGGATCCGCCGACTCTGGCAGCCAGTAGTGTCGAACGATTGGAAGACCGATTAAGCGACTACGGGTTCGACGCGCGTTCGGCCCCGCAATTGTTGGCCAATTTCATGACGGTGCAAAATACTTACCTCAGCACCTTTCAGACTCTAGGCGCTCTCGGTTTAATTTTAGGAACATTCGGCTTGGCAGCGGTTCAATTGCGTGGCGTGTTGGAACGAAAAAAAGAGTTGGGACTGCTACGAGCCGTCGGTTTCAGCCAGCCAAGGTTAGGCCGGCTGGTGTTGTTGGAGAACGGATTTCTCCTGTTGACTGGGTTGGGGGTCGGGATTGGGGCGGCCTTGTTTACCACGCTGCCCCATTGGTTGATGGGAAATGCCGCCGTACCGTGGAGCGAGTTGGCGGCCATGTTCGCGGCAATTTTGATCGTGGGTTTAATGGCGAGTTTCTTTGCGTCGAGACAGATTTTCAAATTGCCGTTGTTGGAATCGCTGCGGACGTGAACACTCCAGATGTTTTTTCTGGATTGCCTGGTCCAGCAAATTTTCGAAGAAAGCTGGGGGGACTTGTCGGCCTGTGAACTTATTGTTTACAATCCGCTCTCCAAAAACGGACTTGCCGGTGTGGCGGAATGGCAGACGCGATGGATTCAAAATCCATTGGGGGCAACCCCGTGGAGGTTCGACTCCTCTCACCGGTACTAAGGAAAATCCTTGGCAAACATCGTGTTTGCCAAGGATTTTTTGTCTAGCTCGAACGGGGTCGGACGCCAAATCAGCAACGGGCGCGCGGCCCAGCAGTCAATCAGCGATTGATCCCATAATCTTCAATTTTCCGATACAGCGTAGCGCGGCTAATGCCGAGTAATTCAGCCGCTTTCGGCACGCTGTTACTGGTTCGTTTCAGGGCATCCCGGATCAATTTTTGTTCCCAGAAATCAATCCGCAACGTTTCCAATTCGCCACCGGATTCCGCTGTATCGCGGATGCCGAGGTCGACCAGTCCAATTTCATTTCCTTCCGCCATCACGATCGCGCTGTCGATTACGTTGCGCAATTGCCGCACATTGCCGGGCCACTGGTAGGCCAGTAACCGCGTGTTGGCCGCCTTGGAAAACTTGATGTCGGGCTTGCCGTGTTGATTGCGAAAGTGTTCCAAAAAGAAATCCAGCAGACGTTGAATATCATCTTCTCGATCACGCAGAGGCGGTAGGTACAGTTCGTAGACGCTCAACCGGTAAAACAAATCTTCGCGAAATTTTTTCTCGGCAACGAGCTCTTTCAAGTCGCGATTGGTGGCACAGATGACGCGCACATCGACTTGGATTTCTTCCGTCGCTCCCACCGGCAAAAAAGGATGTCCTTCCAACGTCCGCAACAATTTGGCTTGACCTTCGAGCGTCAGTTCGCCAATCTCATCGAGGAACAGCGTTCCCAAATCGGCCTGTTGAAACCAGCCCGTATGGTCACGATCGGCGCTGGTAAAAGAACCCTTTTTATGTCCAAATAACTGCGATTCCATCAGTTCGCGGGGAATTGCCGCACAGTTGACGCTGAGCATTGGGCGCGCCGCGCGAGGACTCGCCCGGTGGATCGCCCGCGCCACCAGTTCCTTGCCGGCTCCACTTTCGCCCCGCACCAACACGCAGCCGGACGCGCGGGCCACACGGGAGATTTTGGATTTTAGTTCCAACATCTTGGGACTCTCACCCAACATTTCATCAAAGGCTGCGCTCTTTTGCACCAACCGCGAATGTTGAGCCGCCAACGAACGGTGCCGATTGGCGGTTTTCAAGGCCCGCACCATGATATTGGAAATTGCCACCGCGAGTTCGAACGCGGAATTCTGAAACGGCTGCGACTGGCGATAAAGATGAATCGCCCCAATCACCTCGTCATCGGAAATCAACGGCACGCAAATCGAGTCCGCAATTTCTCCGTCAGTATCGTATTCTGCGCGGATCGCGTGTTTTTCCGAGACCACTCGACGTGTTAATTCGGCGTCGAGTTCGAGTTTGTCCGATTGATCAACCGGGAATACAAGTTTCGGATTCAGCTTGCCTGATTCGGACAGCCAGAGAAATCCAGCGATGTCCGCATTGGTACGACTGGCGAGTCGTTTCATGCAGACTTCAATCACCTGTTCCGGTCCGTCGATGGACAGCAGCTTGACCGACAATTGAAACAGGAAAAAAAAGTCTTGCCCCCAATCCTGCCCCTTCAAGAAATCGAGCGTCGAACTGACCCCACCCGCCGACTTCATGGATTTGTCCAGAACAATGGTGAGTTGACTGGTCGGTTCTATTTTGGCGCCGACAGTCGCGGCATTTTCATCCGATTTTTTTTTCGTGGCTGTTTCCGAGAAAACCAAAACGCTGCCACCAATACGCAGTTCCGTTCCCTCGACCAATCTGGCTTGATCGATCGTCTGCCCGTTCACAAACGTCCCGTTACTACTGCCATTGTCGCGCACCCACCAGCCATCGCCTTCGAAATAGACCTCGGCATGGACGCGAGACGATTGCGGATCATTCAAAACGATTTTGCATTGCCAATCGCGTCCCAATAGGGTCCGCTCGCCACGGGCCAGTTCAAACCGGGCCCCGGCATTAGCTCCCGCATTCAACAATAGAAAAGCTGCCACGGCGGTTAACAATATCCCAAAAAAACAGGTGCTGCCGGCCACAATATCGTGGCGGAAATAAACATTGACGATCTGACCGAGAAAATCATCAGGGAATTTAACATTCAGCCACGCCAAATGAAATCGTTCAACCGAATTCCGGGAAAGGCTGCGCCGAGCTCATTGTAATGCGATCTCGTTCAGTCGTCGATGAATTCAGGCTCAAGATTTTTGGCGTTGGTTAATTTTACAACCGATCCGTCGCGATTTCCACGGAAACGGAACGATTGGCGAGTATCGGTATTGCCTCGCACTGCGGCAAACTCTACGATTTTGTTGCGGGTCTCTGTTAAAATGCAGGGATTAAGATGTTTTGGTTGCCACCAGTAAAAGGAACTCTCATGCGTCGCCATCCTTCGCCATCGAAGATTATTAGTCCAATTGCCGCCGCAGTTTGTCGGAACAAACCGGGCTATTACCGATTGGTCATGCTTTCGGTGGCCCTATTCGGTCTGGCCATTTCCACGAAACTGCTTGCCGACGAACTGGCCCAGCCGACTCGAACCGAACGATTGGTTTCGAAATTGGTCGCCAAGATGATGCAAGAAGATCATCTTTCGAATCGAGCGTTGGACGACACGATCTCCGGTCGAGCGTTCGATCAATTCATCAAAATGCTCGACCCCATGAAGGTCTACTTCATGCAAGAGGATGTAGATTCATTTGAAAAATGGAAAACCAAACTCGACGATCAATTGAAAGACGGCGATTACAGCGCTGCCTACGAAGTCTTTGAACTGTTCCTGAAACGGGTCGACCAACGTACCGAAACGGCGCTTGAAATGGTCGATGTGGCACATGATTTTTCCGTCGACGAAAACATGGTGACCGATCCCAAATTGCTGAACTTTGCCAAGTCTGACGACGACTCCCGCGAGATGTGGCGGAAACGAATTAAGTACAGTCTGCTCGTGCTGGAAAGCGATAACAGCGACGAAGCCAAAAAAACCGATAAAACCACAGTCGAACCTCCAGCTGACGGCGAAACAAAAAAGCCGGCCGTCGAACCTCCGTCGCCCCAGGAACTGCTTAGAAAACGCTACCAGTCATTCGCGCGCCGGATGCACCAGACGGACAGCGAAGACGTCGTCGAAATGTATGTCTCGGCGATCACCAGCAGTTTTGATCCCCATACTTCCTATATGTCGAAAGGGACGTTTGAAAATTTCCTCATTCAAATGGGCTTGCAACTCGAAGGTATCGGGGCGACGTTACAAGGCACTGACGATGGTTATACAGTGATCAAGAACATCGTTCCCGGTGGAGCAGCGGATACACAAGGTGGCTTGAAAGTCGAAGACAAAATCATGGCGGTTGGCCAGGGCAATGTGGATGGTCAACAAGTCGACGGCGATCTGGCCGCCAAAAATGGCCTGGATTTCGTCGACGCGATCAGTATGAAACTGGACGATGTCGTCGGCATGATCCGTGGCAGAGCCGGTACCGTGGTCCGGTTGCAAGTCATGTCTGAAAATGATGTAGAAATGCACGTTATCACGATCGTGCGCGAGAAAATCAAACTCGAAGACAGTGCCGCCCACGGTGCGATTTTTGAGGAGGGAAAGAAACAGGATGGAAGCCCGAACAAGATCGGCGTGATCGACCTACCAAGTTTTTATGCTGCCATGGACGGTGATAACGAAGGCCGCAGCACGACTTCGGATGTCCGCGATATTCTCGATGATTTCCGCGAAAAATCGGTCGATGCAGTCGTTCTGGATCTTCGCCGCAATGGCGGCGGAAGTCTGCGCGAAGCGATCGATTGTACTGGTTTGTTTATCGATATCGGTCCTGTTGTCCAAGTCAAAGATGCTTACGGGAAAATCGAAAAACACAACGACGAAGTTCGCGGTGCCTCTTGGGACGGACCGCTGGTCGTGCTGACTAGCAAGTTTAGCGCCAGCGCCAGCGAGATTCTGGCCGGAGCCGTGCAGGATTATCATCGCGGCCTGGTGGTCGGCGACACCACGACGCACGGCAAAGGAACAGTCCAGAGCTTGGTCAACCTCGATCAATTGCTTTTCAAAAACTACACCAGTAGTTCCAGAAATACTTTGGGTGCATTGAAAATCACGATGCAACAATTTTATCGCCCCAACGGCGACAGCACTCAGAAGCGTGGCGTGCTGTCCGATCTCGTATTGCCATCGTTGACCGACAAAATGGACGTCAGTGAATCCGATCTCGATTACGCGGTGGAATTTGATACGGTTCCGCCCGCTTCCTACAAAAGCTACGATTCGGCTGCCGACGAGCTCAAGCAACAGTTGTTACTTAAATCGCAAGCACGCATCAACGAATCAACTGATTTCGTCGAGTTGGTAGGCCAAGTAAAACATTATGTTGAGCAAAAGGAATTGAAAGCCGTATCTCTGAACAAGGAACAATTCCTCGCGCGTCGCGCTCAATTGAACGCCGAGAAAGAAGACGAGAAAGCGGCCGAAACGCAGGATCTACCGAATCGTGAAATCGAACGGAATTTCTATCTGGACGAAGTGTTGCGAATCACCGCGGACTATATGGAATTACTCCGCGGGCAAAGCTAACTCAAATTCGCTGGCCTGAACCAATCTACCACCGAGCAACTTCCTGGTTGCTCGGTTTTTTTTTGGTTGTGTTTCCCCGCCTCTGGCTTGTATCGGCAACAAACAAGAAATTCGGAAAAAAATTGGGGCCACACCAAGAAAAAGATTGGGGCCACACCAACGAGTTTAAGACAAAATTGAGTCGGCAAGTTGTTTTGCGAATGGAAAACTGCCGGACTCCGAGTGGGTGCTGTGGTGATAGTTAGATGAGGAAAATTGGTATCTCGTTGAGCGATCATTGCATTGAAAGTCGAGTTCGCGAAGGGTCGCCGGATTCCACTTACAATATCCGGCAACCCTTCGCGGACGAATTAATTCTGCTCTCGGGACAAACGCCGTCACTAAACTGCTAGCATACAACGACAATTTGTTTTTGCCGTTGTCTGGCCCCGTTCTCTGGCCTCGCGGACGATTTATTCGTATGGACGAGATCGACAAGGCCAATAATACCGGAACCGCATGCATGACGTTGAGTGGTTTTTAATGAATGAAAATGAAGAGCTCATTTCTGAAATTAATAGGGTGTTCTCAAGTAGAATAATACCACAGTCCATTTTGAGCGAGTTATGCCAAGGACATGAAGAGGCAGAATTCGCATTCACATACGATTCATTGAAGGGCGTCAATTGGAGAGATCTTAACGACGAGAAAATTACCGCCTCATATGGACGTCTAAATCTTGTTAGTGACACAATTTTCGGTTACTACCTTCCGGCAGTCATGATCTTTGTAATAAAATCGAGAGATGACTTGGCACTAGGTTCCTTGGTTAGGCGGTTCTTGAGAAGCAAAGACCAAGATGAATTTCGTTATCGCTTCGGACAAGACAAAAAGCAACTAAAAACAGTTGCTTCGTTTTTTTCTTGGTCGTTAAAACAAATTGCGCTAGATCATAGGACGAGGCGACGCGTCGAAACATTTCTCGAACAGATTGCATAACAGATTGAATGATAAGGGCTCCGTCGAATAAAAAGGGTTCCGGTCTCTTGTTTGTTTAATCGCTTGCGGTATCGATACAGGCCGCTGTTTTTTGCGGACAGGATAAGTCGAATCCGCGAAGGGTTGCAGGAATGTTTTAGCGAAATCCGGCAACCCTTCGCGGACGATTTATTTCGCGGACGATTTACTCGTTGATTGCAGTTCTCAGTTTCAATTATGAAACAATTACAAGTGGCCGCCGAGGTTTGAAATGACATCCGATTTGAATTTAGAGGAAGGGGACCTTCTTAAACAAATTATTGCTTCTCCATTGGGCTCCGTCCGAGATTCCTTGGCAGACAAACTTGAAAAACTCATAAGCAAAAATGACTTCTATCACATTTGGCTTCTGATTAATTCGACCTATAAAGATCTTGAGCTCTGTTGGACTTACGATGGCTTCGATCCCACGAGGTCGAAATTGCCACGTGACATCTTGCTTTTGAGGGCCGCCGATTTTGGAAGTTTGATTATCGACAACGCGGGATTTTGGGAGTTCTTCCGTGAAGACATTGGCGTTATTGCACCGGAAATGCTGGAGTGGTTTGAAAGGGCTGGACTAGATGACAAGGCCGAGATGATGCGTTGGGCAATAGCACTTTTCGGTCGAATTTATCCACGAGACTTTAAAGCTCGAAACCAGATATTGTCAAAACTCGAAGGCTCGTTTCCTGGCGAAATTGATGTTTTTGCTCCGCTTGAACGCAATGGCTTCTCGATTCACTGTAATCGATTCGATGACGCCGCCAATATTTGGATCCGCGATGTCTGCAACGTAACACGACTTTCGAAATATTTTGCGTAATAAAAGAAAAGAAAAGCTGGGGCCATACCAGCGAGTTCAAGACAAAACTGAGTCGGCAAGTTATTTTACGTATGGAAATCTGCCGGACTCCGAGTTGGTGCTGGGGTGATAATTTTGTTGGGAAGAATGGCATCCGTTCCGTCATTGTCGCTCGGATCGCCGTTCGCTTTCGGGCAGACATCGTTGCATCGACATGATCGCAAATGCGGTACCGTACTGTTTGTAATAATTGTATAACGTGTAGTCCCACCAGCTCCCATCGGGTTCCTGATGTTGAATCAGTATCTTCGCCAATAGATTGCGATAGGTATCTCGATCCTCGGGCTGCAGCTGATCAATACACATGGCGGCATAATAGTGCCCGTAGTAGTAAAAATACCCCGCCACTTGCATCCAGGATTCGTGGGGTATCGGACGTTTGCGTCCGATATCCAGCCAACCGTTGCGCAAATACAACCGATACAGCCAGGCCTTCAATACGTTGTCCGTGATCCCGGCGTCACCCCACAATCGAAGCGCCAAATTGCACGCTTGTGAGCGACCGAGACTGCCGCCGGGCCGATTGATCCCACCCATTGGCATGTTTTTCAGATACTCGCCGTACAAATAGGTGAAATCGGGCTTTTGTTGGCGTTTGGTCGCGGCGACGGCGCGGTCGACAATTTTTTTCGGGACTTCGATGCCGGCATCGGCAGCCTCTTTCAAGGCGATCAAGACCGTGGCGTTAACGAAACTGATGGAGCTGCCGGTCGGTTTGCGACCTTGGGCGACAAAGTCGTAATAACCCCAGCCGCCATCAATCGACTCGTACTTTTCCAACATGGTAATTTGTTGGCGAATCAAGTCATCAATCTGCGTTTTGATTTCGGCAGGTTGATCAGCCAATTTCTTAAGTTTGACCAGCGCCTGAATCCCATACGCATGCGCCCATACGTTATAAATCGTGTCGCCTTGCGCCCGTTTCACGTCCGGAAAATTTTCCAACATCCATTTTTGGGCAGCCAGGATTGAATCGCGCGCAATTGGATCATCCATCTTGGTTTCGATCAACGCCGAAACCGACAGCGCGGTTGTTGCCGCCCGAAAAGCGTGGTGCGAACCGGGCAGGGGAGCATAAATTTCCCCAATCCGTTTGGAGACATGTGAGCCGAAGGAACCATCGGGATTCTGCGATGCGATCAAGAACCGCGCCCCTTGGTCGATGGATTCCTGAATCTCACTCGGTGATGGGCCGTCAATTACCGGTACTTCCGGCGGTTGCGTGAAGTCATAGGGGTCATCAAACAACGCCGGCCGGGGAATTCCCGATTCCGTATCCGGATCCTGAGTGGAGGAGTCTCTCGAATCGGGCTCTTGACCGGCGACTTCCGGCTCCGTGTCCGTTTGAGCGATTGCCAGTGACGACAGCCCACAAACCAACCCCACGATTAGGCACGGCAAATACATTGATCGGAAAAATCGCATGGTGAAATTCCAGTCTGGGAACAAGGGAACCGCCTATTTGGTGAACGCAATCGCTGAAAACTGTATCGATTTCGCCGCGCTACGGTTTGGCTTTGGCCACCAGAGCGCCAGCTGTCAAACCATCCAGAATTTCAACCGTTTCACCAACCGTACGGCCGATGGTCACTTCCGTCCAAATGGACTGATCGTCTTGAACCAAATAGACGTAGTTTGTCACCCCATCGTCGTCGGAGAACACACTTGTTTTGGGCAACACCAACGCTTGTTCATTCGCATAAACTTGAAAGCTCAATTTACAGGCCATGCCCGGCATGATGGTCAACTCGACAGGCAACTTTTCAATCGCGATCTGGCAATCAAATTTATTGTCGTCCAGTGGTATCCGTGAAATTGACTTGATCAGAACCGGCAGCGTGGTGTTACCGGCCGCGGTCACCAACGCTTTACCGCGCAGTCGAGGACTGAGCGAATTCAGATTGGCTTCACCCAAATTGGCGCGAATCATCATTTGTTCAATATCGACGATTGTCATGACGACGGCTTTGGCGGCCAATTTCTTGTCTGGTTCGAGTTGTCGTGTGCCGGCACCAGCTGGACCTGACCATTTGCCGCGATCACAGGAACCGTAATAGGCGATGCCAGCCGCGGGCGCAAGCAAAACCATTTTGGCTTGATCTGTTTGTAAATCCGTTAACGCTTGCCGCTTGTCCTTCAACGCGAATTCGGCTTGGGCCAATGCAATTTCCGCTTTTTGTTGCGCAATGGGCAGAGTAATCATGGCTCGTGCATAGGTCATCTCAGCGCGTTTCAGCGATTCCTCTTGTTGAATTTTCGCGCGAGGAATTTCGGTCTTTTCTTCTCGAGCCAACCTCGTGAGTGTTCGATCGAGCGAACGCGAGGCGGATTCCACATCGCGCTGGGCCCGCTTTAAAACGATGGCCTCTGATTCTTCGGTCAATTCGTCTTCGGTATACATTTTTTCCAATTGATCGAGTTCGTCTTTGGAGTATTCCAAATAATAGCCCGCGGTCTTTTTGCCGAATTCCAGATCATCAACCTGATTAGGGAGTTGAGTCTGTAGATAATAGTCGTAGTCTTCTTTGGCGTTTTTCCAAGCGCGCTCGGCACCGGCTCGATCCAATTCGAACGTTTCGTTCGCCTGTTTCATCGTCAGTTCAGCGGTCTTGACTTCAAATTCGGCATTCTTAAACGCGAACTCCGCTTCGGCGACTGCTTTGTCGATCGCCTCGGTATCGAATTTCAATAATTGCTCCCCTTTGGCGACGACGACTCCTTCTTCGACGACCGATTCAATCACTAGATCGGTCCAGTTTTCGAAATCCGTTTTGACTTCCTGCGTTCGAGTCGACTCGAAAACGCCGCCGAAGGACTCGTAGGCGATCAATGGTTTTTTTTCCGCCGACACGGTTTCGATTTTCTTTTTTTCTGCAGCTGCAGTCTTTTCATCGCCAGCGGCAACGTCCGACGTGTTGGATTTCGTCGATTCCTGTTCGATAGTGTCAGATTTTGTTTTATCTTGAGCAGTTGTTAGTGTCGGCTGGAACAAGAGCACAGTCGTTCCAAACAAACTCATTGTCAACGACGACCAAAAAACTCGTTTCATCAGATTGCCTTTTCAAGATGGGTGAAGGTACAAAATCGCTCGCAAATCACACGCCGATATGTCGAACAGTCTATCGTTTTCTCCGCGAAAATCCAAACATATCTGTCATTTTTTTGCATTTTGTTGATCGTCGCCGGGCCGTTGATCGAGAGCCAGCCCATTGAATATCGACAAGGGCCGATTGGATCCGGTTGCGTCAAATGCAATTTCAGTTCAATTGAATTTGTAAACCGTCATAACCGACTTCGATACCTTGCGGCAACGTGGCATTGACTTGTTCGTAGTCCACACTGCACGCGCAATGCGTGAAATAGGTTTGTCTCGGCCGAAGTCGTTGACTAATTTTCACGGCTTGGTCAACGCTCAAGTGCGTGATATGCGGTGTGGGACGAAGCGCATCGAGGACCAGCACATCCAGATTTTCCAATAGTCTCATGCTCGCCGCCGGAATCTCACTGACATCTGTACAGTAGGCGACATTACCCACACGAAAACCAAAGACATCAAAGTTCGGCCCATGCTTGAGTGGAATCGGAACCACCCGGGCCCCAAGAATTTCCAGGGGCTCACCGTTGAGTCGATGTAAATCAATCGACGGCGCCGCTCCGGCATGGGTTGGAGTCAGGTCTGAAAATGCGTAATCAAATGCCATCCTCAATCGTCGTTCCACAATGTCGGTGCAATAGACGGGCACTGGACGCCCCAGATAAAATTGAAACAAACGCAAGTCGTCAAAGCCCATGACGTGATCCGAATGTTCATGCGTGTAGATGACGGAATGTACGATCCCAATTCTCTCTCGCAATAATTGGGTCCGCAAATCCGGAGACGTATCAATCAACAGGTTTCCTTCCGGCAATCCCAAAATCGCGCTCGCTCGGAGTCGTTGATTGCGCGGGTGACCACCCTGGCAAACCGCGCAACCGCAACCGATCGCCGGCACGCCGACGGAGGTGCCGGTTCCCAGCAAAATCATTTTGCCCGCAATGTCGGTTGTCAGGACGTCTTTCTTGAGGGGTGCGGGCTGGGTCAAATTCAGAACCAAAGCTGGAAGGACAATTTCAGCGATTCCCGAAATCAAAATTTGTTCCGAGGATGCTTCGATAATCGCTTTAATGTAGCCCAATGTTGGAAGTTTGCAGAATGGGTCGGCCGATCCAGATCCTGGTGTTGGCACGCGAGTTGCGTTACAGGTCGTGTTTTGTGCTCGGTTTTGACTGGTTGACTGACAAACGAGGTAGTTGGATTCATTGATTTAGTAGAGATTGTTGCCCTGGTGATCCGCCGAAGTCGGCGGCGACGAGGCAAAAATGGGTTCCAGGCTGCCAGCAATCTCCGTTGACCGTTCTCAAATATCCCTATAATCTGTTACCAGCCAACCACTTACGTAAATTGCCTGATTTCTCACCGAAATCGGGTTTGCGCTTGATTTTCGCTTTTACAGCACCTGACAAAACTGCGGGGCAGCGAGTGTCATCGACTGAACCAGTAACCAGGCACGGACAATCGAAGGTCTCACCGGAATAAAACTATGGAAATTTTAGAAAAACTCTGGGACGCCGTCACCATTTTTTTTGGTGGGCTACTTTCCGGTTTTGAGCGATTGATTACCAACCTGTTTGGTTCGTCCAACGCCCGCTACATCCGCCGTTTGCAGACCAAAGTCGACGCGATTAATTCGCTTGAACCGACCTACGAGGCGTTGTCCAACGAGGAGTTGGTGCAACAGACCGAACGCTTCAAACAGCGGCTGAAAAACGGCGAAACGACCGACGACATCATGACTGAAGCGTTTGCCGTGTGCCGCGAAGGAGGCAAACGGTTTCTCGGCATGCGACATTACGACGTGCAGATGATTGGCGGAATGGTGCTCCATAGTGGCTCGGCTGCCGAGATGGTGACTGGTGAGGGTAAGACACTTGTCGCGACCTTACCCGCCTATCTGAATGCGCTCGTCGGCAAGGGTGTTCATGTCGTGACCGTTAACGATTATCTGGCGCGTCGGGATATGGAATGGATGGCTCCCTTGTACATGGGATTGGGCCTGACGGTCGGCGCGATTCAAAGCGATATGCCGGTGCGCGAACGTCAAATCGCTTATAGCAAGAGCATCACCTACGGCACCAACAACGAATTTGGTTTCGATTATTTGCGCGACAACATGCGACCCGCAGCGCGAGGTGATCATCGATTCGACAAACGTTACCAACAATCTCAAGGTCCGTTGGCGTTCGCGATCATTGACGAGGTCGACAACATTCTGATTGACGAGGCGCGGACGCCATTAATTATTTCCGGTCCCGCCCACCAAAATCCATCCCGCTACGCTGAAGCCAATCGCATTGCAGTCGCTCTGCAAAAAGATGTCCATTTCAAAGTCAATGAAAAAGACCACACCGCAACGTTGACCGACGAGGGAATTCGGTTTGCCGAAAAAATGGCTGGCGTGGAAAGTTTCTACACGGCGGGCAACATGGATTGGCCGCATATGATTGACAATGCGCTCAAAGCTCGCTCGCTGTATAAGCTCGACGTGAACTACGTCATCAAAGACGGCGCCATTGTGATTGTCGACGAATTCACCGGACGATTAATGGACGGACGACAATGGAGTGATGGCTTGCACCAGGCGATCGAGGCCAAAGAAGGGGTCAAGATCAAAGAAGAAACCCAGACGTTGGCGACCATTACGCTACAAAATTACTTCAAACTGTATGACAAAATTTGCGGCATGACCGGAACCGCAATGACCGAGGCCGAAGAATTTTGGAAGATCTACAAACTCAATGTGATCGCCATTCCGACCAATCGCCCGATGCAACGGATCGCCCATCCGGATATTATTTACAGCAGCGAAAAACACAAATGGACCGCGATCACCAACGAGATTGAAGCCTACCATCAAAACGACATTGCCTTCATGAAAAACGGCGAGTATTACGCCGGCAAGATCAAGGAAGAAACCGATTCGGAAGTCGTTATTACTGACAAAGACGACGGTCAACAACATCGCTTGTCACGCGCCAAGGTCGATCGAGTACAGCGCATTGGTCGGCCGATCCTGGTCGGTACGGTGTCGATTGAAAAGAGCGAGTTGTTGTCGCGAATGCTGGAACAGCGTGGTATCAAACACGAAGTGCTCAACGCCAAAAACCACAAACGCGAGGCTGAAATCGTGGCTCAGGCGGGTCGTCGCGGCTCCGTCACGATCGCCACCAACATGGCCGGACGCGGTACCGACATTGTGTTGGGAGGCAATCCCGAAACCATGGCTTGGGCGCGGCTACAGGACAAATATCCAACCCGTCTTGACGTCCCTCTCGAAGAATGGGAAGCATTGGTTGACAGCATTGCGACCGAATACCGCATGTCGGAAATGGGAAAAGAAGTCAAGTCGCTCGGCGGGCTCCATGTGATCGGTACCGAGCGACATGACGCGCGGCGGATCGACTTGCAGCTGCGTGGTCGCTGCGGTCGTCAAGGCGATCCCGGTAGCAGCCGGTTTTTTCTCAGTCTCGATGATGACCTGATGCGCATCTTTGCTGGGCCGTTTGTTAAACGAGTTCTCGAAATGGGCGGTTTTAAGGATGACATCCCGATCGAAAGCCGGATGGTCTCTCGCCGCATCGATGGCGCGCAAAAGAAACGCGAAGAGTACAATTTCGAGATTCGCAAGAGCTTGCTCGAATACGATGAAGTCATGGATGAACAACGCAAACGCATCTATCGATTCCGACAACGGATTCTCGATGGGGTCAGCTGTCGCGAAGTCGTCCAGGATATGATTCGCGATCAAATTGAGCGGAATCTGACGACTTTTCTCGCTCAGGATTTTGGTCGCGTCTCATTTGCTGGCTATGCGGGCAAACAGTTATGGATCAACCTCGATCCCAAACAGTTCCGCAATACATCGCCGGATGAAGCAGTTGGCGTTTGTCGCGACGAAGCGGAACGTCAAGCTGAAACCGACATCATGGGCCAAATTGACGAAAACCTGTCGCTGTCCGAAGAAGAATCGGAATGGAGTTGGGAAGCCCTCGCACATTTTGCGAATTCCCGTTGGAACCTGAGTGTTCGCGATCGTGAGTTGAAAACCATCGGCCGAGATCGAGTCGATGAATTTTTGATCGACAAAGCGCGTGCTGCGATTCAAAAAGTTGAAATTGTCGGCGCGGATCAAATGCTCAATCCGGACTATGGTCTGCAGATGGTCGTGGCTTGGGTCAAGGCAAAATTTGGCCTCGATGTGACCGTCGACGAAATCCGATCGCTCAGCAGCGATCAAATTACAAATTTGATTATCGACAAGGCCGTGCAATCGTATCGGGAAAAAGAAGTCGAGTACCCGGTAATGGCTGGCTTTTATCGTTTTGTGCAACCGTCGACCGGTGGCACGACCGGACCGATTGATCGGGAAGGATTGGTGCAATGGGCCAGTCGACGTTTTGAATCCGAAATTTCGTTGGACGATCTCAAGAACAAACAACGGGACGATATTCGTGATTTTCTGATTGAGAAGAGTCGACGATCTCAGGCCGCGGCCGAGGCCACCATTGAGAACCTGCAAAACAAGATTCTGCAATTTTCAGAAAAAGGAAATTTGCCGCTGGTTAACGCCAATGGCGCAGCGGAATCGCTGGTCGACTGGTTCAAGCAAACGCTCAATTACGATCTGTCGTTGGAAAAAGTTGAAGACTTCGAACGGGAAGAATTAGAACAGCGACTGGAAGCGATCGTCGAAGATCATTACCACCCCGAGTTCCGTCGGATGGAACGCATGGTGCTATTGGAAATTGTCGATTCAGCATGGAAAGATCACTTGTTGGCAATGGACTACCTCCGCAGCGCCGTCGGGCAACGCGGCATGGCTCAACTCGATCCCAAAGTCGAATACAAACGCGAAGGCATGCGAATGTTCGACGGACTGTGGGTGTCGATCGGAGAGCGCGTCACCGATCTGGTGTTTCGGATGGAGCAGATGAACGAAGACTTTGTCAGCCACACTTTGATCGAAACCAGCGCTCGACATGATGAAGTACAGCGCGCGCCAGTCCAACAACCGGCACCGCGGGAAACCGACATTGGACGTGAACAGTCGGATGCGATCGATAATTCGTCCCGCGATACCGCCAAAGTCGAACCGATCCGCAATCGCGAAACGAAAGTTGGCCGGAATGATCCGTGTCCGTGTGGCAGCGGCAAAAAATACAAAGCGTGTTGCCTACGAAATCAACAGCACGTGTAATCCGTGGGCGTGGTACTGAATATCTTGTATGGCGTCGTAGTGCTGGTCACTGCGCCCTGGCTGTTGTGGCGTTACTTGCGCTTCGGAAAAAATCGGCGGGGCTGGTCCCAAAAACTTTTGGGGTTCGTTCCCCGGCGGGCTTCTCAGCGACCCTGCATCTGGTTCCATGCCGTCAGCGTCGGTGAAGTCAACCTGCTTGCACCGGTGTTACGGCGTTGCCGACTTCAACACCCCGATGTGGAACTCGTGGTGTCGACAACCACCGAATCCGGTTATGACCTGGCTCGGCAAAAATATGGCGAACTGACCGTTTTTTTCTTTCCACTGGATTTTACCTGGGCCGTGCGCAACGCCCTGGCACGGATTCGGCCGAGCTTGATCGTGTTGGCGGAATTGGAAGTCTGGCCGAACTTCATTCGCGGGGCAAGCGTCAGGCAGCGATTAAGCGAGTCGCCAAACAACGGGGTTCCGAATAAAACCCAGTTGGAAATTCCGCTCGCGATTATTAATGGCCGCTTGAGCGAATCAAGTTTTCGGGGCTATCAAAAACTCAAGTGGCTGCTCCAACCGAGCTTCCGGCGACTAAATCTGGTCGCCGCGCAGAATGAAACCTACGCCGATCGTTTTCGCGAATTGGGTTGTCGGCGCGACGCCGTCATCGTCACCGGCAGCGTCAAATATGACGGCGTGCAAACCGATCGCCGGAATGAGAAAACGGTTCAATTGCGCAAGCTTGCCGCCGTTCAACCAGGCGAGTTTGTGTTTCTCGCTGGCAGCACGCAGTTGGAAGAAGACTTGTTAGCTGCGCGAGTTTATTTGGAGTTGAGGGAACTTCATCCGCAACTTCGTCTGATCCTGGCCCCGCGACATCCTGATCGCAGCGCGGCGTTGGTTCGCGCGCTGGAGGAATTGGGGCTGGCCGTAACCCGCCGCTCGTCATTAGCTTCAACAGAGACGGCAGCGACACCCCAAGATGGGGGCATTCAACCGGCCCAACGAGTCCCTCAACCAACCGTGTTGTTGATCGATGTCATTGGCGAACTCGGCGCATGGTGGGGCGTCGCTGATGCGGCTTACGTCGGTGGCAGCATGGGCGCCCGCGGTGGCCAAAACATGATCGAACCGGCGGCCTATGGCATTCCGGTTTCGTTTGGACCGCATACCAAAAACTTCCAGACCGTCGTATCACAACTGTTGTCCGCCGATGCCGCGACAGTCGTGCATGATCAAAGCGAGTTAAATCAATTCCTGACACGAGCCCTGACCGATCCCGCTTGGGCGAAACAAACCGGTCATCGCGCTCAACAGGAAATGCAAAAACACCACGGCGCATCCGATCGAACGGTGGAAAACCTTTTCGAATTGTTAATGACGCCAGGCGCTGGTTGCTTCCGGGACTAGTCCAGCTTTGCTTTCACCGTCCGCCGATCGATCCCCAAAATTTGCGCGGTCTGTTCGTAACTTCCATTGCGCGCATAGACACTTGCGCAATAGCGACGCAACAGCTCATCGGCCGTTGCGGTCCCATTCAAGATTGGCTCGGCCCACGCATGAGTTGCCGGAAGTGAACCAAGATCGCTAACCGATAGTGGCACATACGTCCGCCGTAACATAAAACTGCTGACGCATTGTTCCAGTTCGCGGATATTGCCCAACCAGGGATAACTCGTTCCCAAATGCTTCTCAATCCACTCGCAGGCCTCATCCGCCAACTCCCGCGATCGACGGGCAGATTTAGGGTTCGCCGAAGCTCCCGTCAGCTTTTTTGCAATCGCCAATACCAGCATCGACAAATCGGCTGGACGGTCTGCTAGTTGTTCGCGCAACGAAGGCGTTTCAATTCGATCGCAGCAAATTCTAAAATAGAAATCTTCCCGAAATCGCCCCGCCCGAATCTCATCTTCGAGATTCCGGTTGGTTGCCGCAATCATCTTTCCCCGAAACTTGCGGGATTGGCTTTCACCCAATCGACAATAGACTCGCTCTTGCAAGACGCGTAACAATTTGACCTGCAGATTTCCGTCCAGTTCGCCGATTTCGTCCAAAAATACTGCTCCTTGTGGACTACAGGCCTCCAGCCAGCCGACTCGGTCGGCCACCGCGCCGGTGAATGATCCCCGATGATGCCCAAACAATTCCGACTCGATCAAGTTGGGTGCAAGCGCTGACAAATTGAGTGGCATGAACCGATTCGCTTCCGGCTTAAACGACTCTGTTTCCAAATCGAATGGCATGTACTGAGCCAGCCCAATCGCGCGGGCAACCAACTCTTTGCCAGTTCCCGAGGGCCCCGTAATTAACGTCGCCAAATCACGCAGATGCGAATAAAGCCCATCGTGATAACGAGCCAGATCGCAGCTGAACACCGACTCCCAAACTTTTTCACGCAGCCGCGCAATCGGTAAAGAGTCGCCAAGTAGGTGATCAAAAATCAGCCAGAACGCGCGGTGAACTTGAAACAAACACGCGAACAAATGCGCGCCAGCCAGTTTCGTCAACGGGAATACTCCGCCGACGTCCAACATGGTTTGGTAGTCGGCATAAAATTCATGCCAGGCATTTTGAACGACGGATTGTGATTTCGCATTCGCACTCTCAAACGTCTGGTAAATCGTCGGCGTGATGTAGCGATAGAGCAACACGTAGGCCACGACATCCCAATACGATTGCTGCAATTCAAGATCGAGCGGCTGGTTTTTTACTCGTTGATTTTGTTGAATCCGTGCAACGACTTCGGTCGCCAGTTGGGATAGAGCAATGACATTGGCGCGATCGCCAGGTTGAAAGTCGTGACGCCGGTTCCAGGAAATTGCGTCCTCGTCGACGAATTGCCTGCCCAACAGGGACCGCTCCAATTCAAATCGCCGCGGCGAGAACGGGTTGCAGTTGGCCAGCTCGGAAAGTGCGTGCAAGTGTTGAATGTCTCGCTGGTCCATGTTGGGTTGATCTCGTGATTGATCGATTGGATGTTCGTTTGATCTTGGGATAACGATGATTGAATGTTCTACACTCCGATGGACGTTTTAACACAAAATGTCATCGCTGTACATTTTTTGCACATCGAATCCTGCTGGCTGTAACTCAGAGATTTCGAAAAACGTGAAATTCATTAGTAAAAACGATCAAACGGAATTTTTCTGGAAAAAACAGCCTGCGGTATGTTCGCTGCTATGTCAGGAATTGTCCATTTGGGCAACTAACCATTTCATGCCGTTCTATCCGGGAGAACACAATGAGTCAGCCGCTTCCCAATCGCGAATCAGCACTTCGCGAATCGGAAATTATTACCAACGTTGAGCTGGTTGGATCCAGCCAACCGAAGTCCGCTTTGGCGTCCAACGAACAACAAACTGACCCCGCAAGTCACCCGACCGCACCCTCCAAGCAGTCAGTATTCGAGCGGATGCTCAGCCCGCAGTCTTTGCAGATCATCATGGCCGCCGGTGGCGGAATACTCGCAATTGGATTCGCGATTTGGCTCTGGTCGCTGGGTCTGTTCGACAATTCGATCAACGCTGCCGTCAGTATGGGAGCGGTGAACCTGGGATTGCTCGGCGCGGGAATCTGGTTGGTTTCAAAAACCCGGTACTCGTTGGCCGGTCGCGGATTGACGTTCCTCAGTTCCTTGTTACTGCCGCTGCATCTCTGGTTCTATCATGCGCAAGGCTTGCTGGTTGTCGACGGCGGCCAGCTGTGGATTCCGGCGCTGGCCATCTGTGGCTTGTATGCGTTGATCGCGCGGCTGACTCGAAACTCGATTTTTGTGTATACGCTGGTCGGTGGAATTGTACTGACTGGATTGCTGTTCCTGGCTGGACCGCAGACAGCATTTTTGTGGCCTGTGATTCCAACCTGTGCGTTTCTGGTCGTGCTCGGGACCTTGGCGATTCATGCCGATCGGTTCTTTATCGAGGCGAAAGGAGCATTTTCGCGCAACGAATTCGGCAAGGCATTCTTCATCGCGGGACACCTGGTGATTGTTGGCGGATTGGGATATTTGTTGGCCAGCCAAACCCTTGAGCCTTTTTTCGATTGGTTCCTCAACCTCGGAAATTTTTACATCGGGCTCAATCCGCAAGTGAATTTCTGGAGTTTACCGATTCTGGCGATCGCTGGCTGGGCCTACAGTTTTTCCCACATCAGTCGACGTCGTGGAAATTTGTTTGTCGTGGCTGCGACAGGAATTGCCGGCTGGGCCGTGCTGACCGGGTTGCAAGTCTTCGCGATTCAATTAACACCTAACTTGATCCTGATGTTGATGGCGATTGGACTGTTGGCATTGCAAATCGGGTTGAAAGTTTTCGGCCAACGAGGCGTCAAAACTGGCAATTCCACTGCAACTAGAATCCCCGAACGAGATTCTCTGGTTTTGTCGATTGCCAATTTCATGTTGGCCGCGGCCGGCATCGGTCAAGCGATTTTGGCGATGCTTTTGGATGGCGATTTTTTTCTAAATCCGGCGTTCCTTGCTCAAGGAATATTTAGCGCTCTGGCATTGGGTGCTGGAACCGAAATCGTTTTGGGGCAAAGCAATCGCGAACTGTCAAATTTTCGTTTGGCGGGCAGTAGCCTGTTATTATCGCTAATTGCCGTTTTAACTTTAGGAGCCAGTACCAGCTTGACCAGTCCTGTCGTAATCGGAATCTTGGTAAGCGTAATTGTCGTGCTGACTATAGCCAATCAATTCGTGGCCAACCCACGATTTCAATTGAATGGAACGGTCATTATTGCGGCGGCAGTCGGTGGAATCATGCTCGCATTCGGAGCGGCTCTAATTGCGCGAGACATGGAATTTGGTTCACTACCGGCATTGGCAATTGTTGTTACTTCGGCATGTTTGCTGATACATGCCGGGTTTGTAAGTGGTCGTCGCGCAGACACGATCGCTGGCTTGTTCACATTGGCGATGGGTTTGGCCCAGGTATTCCTGCTGTTGAATATCACGTCCGCGCAGCCCGTTATCATCGCGATTTCCACGATCGGCATGTTGGTCATGGTTGGCTCGAAGTTGCTTGAGCCCGTCTTTGTCTCGGAAGACGCGAATAAAAAATCGGTCGTGGCGAACATGATGTTTGGCCAACGAGTCGGCAGCGTGTTGATCGCCTCCGGTGCGGCGGCTGCGCTGTTGTTCGTATTTCCGAAACTGCTGCTGGACGACGGCTCGATGTCGAACGTTGGATTGCTGCTCTTCCAGCTGTTGCCGTTGGCCATCGGTTACGTCATCAATCGTGTAGATGCTTGGCGACATTCGTTCTGGGCGTTAGCAATTGCCAATGTGATATTATCAGCGATCACTCTTTCGATCGCGTCGGATTTGGCAATCATCTACCGGGTTGAAATGATCGCACTGGCTGCCGGCGTCGCATTATTGACAGCGGGACATCTCGGCTGGGCACGTGAACAGCGATCGATCCCTGCCAATAGCGAACGGGACCATTCGGATGCTGCTCGAGTTGTCGCCGTCAACCGAAGCGACTCGGTATCGTTCGGCTTGGTTATGGGCGGGATTTTGCTGGCCTTACCGATGATGATCGGATTGATCACTTTCCGCTTATTGGGTGTCGAGGGAGATACTTTTTGGAAATGGTTCCATGATATTGGCGGCTTGCTCATCGGGCTGACACTGTTGGGAAGTGGAATCCTGTGCCGCATCCGATCGACAACGATTGCCGGGTTCGTAACGCTGTTGACCTACCTGGTATCGCTGGTGGTTTTGATTCGGTTGCCAGAGGAATTGCAGTCGGTGTCCGTCATGATGATGGTCGGCGGCGGGTTGTTCTTTGGCGTCGGCATTCTGCTGAGCGTTTACCGAGAATGGATCTTGGGATTGCCGTCCAAGATTCGAGAGGGCGAAGGAGTATTCAAAGTTCTGAAATGGCGATAGGGAGTCGTGTGAAAACCTGAGATTCAAAAATTGGTACCAATTCAGTGAAGTGCAGTGCGGTGCAGGAAGTGAAGGAAGTCGTAGGGTGTGTGCAGCAAGTCGAACAGCGGTGGTGTGTTGCGTCGGCATTCTAGCTGACCAGCAGTTGGCAGCGTGCATTTACAGGAACGCGACTTGCGAAACACACCAAGACTCCCCATGCCGACTTCACACACCCGACTTCAGACCGCTGATATGTTGCGTTACTGGCTTGTAAACAGACATCAACTTTCAACCGTTGCTAAATCTCCGTGTGCTCCGTGTGCTCCGTGTGCTCCGTGTGCTCCGTGGCTATATTTTTGCCACCGAGGACACCGAGTGCTGGAATTGCTTCTTTTGCGACCGAAAAAATGTACTGCCATTCAACAAGTAGTAGAAGATGTATTTGAATTTTCATAACAATTCAGTCAAGTGAAGTGCATGAAGTAGAGGTAGGGTGTGTGCAGCAAGTCGAACAGCGGTGGTGTGTTGCGTCGGCATTCTAGCTGACCAGCAGTTGGCAGCGTGCATTTACAGGAACGCGACTTGCGAAACACACCGAGACTCCCTATGCCGACTTCACACACCCGACTTCAGACCGCTGATATGTTGCAAAAATTGAAGTCGGCTGCGACCCGGAATCGCAGCTGGCTCATCGTTGCGTGGGGCAGGGGATTTACCTGCCCCACGTTTTTTCGTTGGGAGACCTAACCGTCAAGCATAACTTCTGCGACGAAGAACAAATTCTCTAAGTATCGAGCGGAAAATTACTGTCGGTTCGCGGTAGTGGGGTTGGGGTGCACCCCGTGGAATGCCGGAAATACAGCAGGGAAGCCAAACCCCCCGAGGATATGGGTGCAAAATAAACACCGGACGGTGGGGGCGCCCA
>JANNPW010000039.1:0-79481 GCA_031400405.1 Mariniblastus sp. | reverse complement strand
AAAAGAGCCGCGTGAATACCCTCGACAAGCTCATCCACGCCGCCCCAAAACCACCAAATTTCAAAAATCACTACGAAAAAAAAACGCAACTGACAGCTCTCTACCGCCCCCCTAGAATGAAAGTCAGTGGCATTGGGCGATGGCCGCCGGTTTTTTCCAAAGTAACCGGACGCTAGCGCGTTTCGGCAATTTCGAAATCCATGTAACCGGACGCTAGCGCGTTCCGGCTGATTCGAAATCCATGCTGTCACAATGCACTAGTCCCAATCGAGTTTGCCGCCGGTTTGGTATTCGGTGACGCGGGTTTCGAAAAAGTTTTTTTCTTTCGCCAAATCCATCGTTTCGCTCATCCAGGGAAATGGATTGCTGCTGCCGTACTGAACGGGCAAACCAATTCGCTCCAACCGGCGGTCGGCGATATGTTGCACGTAATCGCGAAACAAATCGGCGTTCAGCCCCAGCACTCCATTGGGCAGACAATCTTTGGCGTAAGCGATTTCCAATTCAACGGATTCGCGAATGCGCGCGATCATTTTCTGTTGAAACTCCGGTGTCCAGAGGTGGGGATTTTCCGCTTTGATCCCGTTGATCAAATCGATGCCAAAATTGAGATGGACTGTTTCATCTCGCAAAATGTACTGGAACTGCTCACCAATTCCTTTCATCAAATTGCGACGATGAAACGACAGGATCATGACAAATCCGGAATAAAAGAAAATGCCTTCCATGATCAGATAAAATCCGATCAGGTTTTTCAACAACGCTTGCGCGCCCTCAAAAGAATCGGTCGTGAAATTTGGATCGAGTATTTCCCGAGTCAACTCCATTTCAAACTCATCTTTGCGGGCAATCGCCGGGACTTCGTTGTACATGTTGAAGACTTCGCCCTCATCCAAGCCCAGGCTCTCGACGACATACAGAAAAGTATGCGTATGCACCGCTTCTTCGAAGGCTTGTCGCAATAAATACTGCCGGCATTCGGCATTGGTGATATGTTTGAAAATCGCCAAGACCAGATTGTTCCCAACCAGACTCTCGGCCGTCGAGAAGAACCCCAGATTTCGCATGATCACCCGCCGCTCCGCTTCGGTCAGCTGGTTCGATTTCCAAATTTCGATGTCCTTGTTCATCGCCACTTCTGTGGGCATCCAATGGTTGGCGCAACCATTGTCGTAATGTTCCCAAGCCCATTTGTACTTCAGGGGCATCAGCTGATTCACGTCGACTTGGTGGCAGTTGATCAGCCGTTTTTGACTGGCATCGATCCGGTTGTTCATGGCGGGAACTTTCGTCCGTACGCCAGGTTTGGTAGCTCGAATATCAGTAGCCATTTTTTGCGACTCCATGCAAAAGGAAGATTTATTAAAGTTGATAACTGCGCTGATTTACCCGCGACCAAAGTCTGGTCCGTAACAAAATCTACTGACAGGATTCACAATCGGGATTGTCAATACTGCATTGCAGAACTTCGGCTTGTCGGTTGACGGTAATATCAGCCGACGAACTGGCGTTCTTCATCCAACGCGGTTGCACACCAAACTTGTTGATGTCGACGGTTGATTTTTCGACCTGCGTAGCGCTCAGCGAACGCAGGTAATAGGTCGTCTTCAGACCGGTACTCCAAGCCAAGCGATACATTTCGTCCAGCTTGCGACCATTGGGATTACCCAGATACAGGTTCAAGGACTGGCCCATATCGATCCATTTCTGACGCCGACTGGCGCACGCGATGGTCCATTTAGGGTCAATTTCAAAGGCCGTGGCGAAACGTTCCTTAATGTCTTCGGGTAGATCCGGAATTTCGCCCAGCGATCCATCGTAATATTTAATGGACTGCAGCATATTATCGTTCCACAGGTCGCGGGCTTTTAGCTCATTAACGAGTTTCACGTTGACTTGGACAAACTCCCCCGACAGATTGCTTTTGACAAACAATTGTTTGTAAGTCGGTTCGATGGATTGAGTCACTCCGATGATCGTAGAAATCGTGGCCGTCGGGGCAATCGCCATGACGTTGCTGTTGCGCATCCCGTGTTTGGCCACCAGCTCGCGAACAGGAGCCCAGTCCATGGTCTGACTGAGGTCCATTTCGACTGGCATACCACGTTCTTGTTGCAACAGCGAAACCGTATCGATGGGCAGCAACCCACGATCCCATTTGGAACCTCGATAGGTTGAGTACGCCCCTCGTTCGGCAGCAAGTCGGCTGGATGCCGAAATCGCAAAATACGAAATCGCTTCCATACTTTGGTCAGCGAACTCAACGGCTTCTTGACTGGCATAGCCGATTCCGCAAGCCGACAAGGCATCTTGAAAACCCATCAATCCCAAGCCCACCGGGCGATGTCGTTGATTGGATTTTTTGGCTTCGTCGGTCGGATAGAAATTGATGTCGATGACGTTGTCCAACATGCGGACCGCGGTGTTGATGGTCGCTGCCAGTTTTTCCAGATCAAGTTTGCCGTTGGTAACATGGTTGAGCATGTTGATCGAGCCCAGATTGCAAACTGCTGTTTCTTCGGCGGACGTATTCAACAATATTTCCGTACAGAGATTACTGCTATGCACGACGCCCACGTGATCCTGTGGTGATCGGATATTGGAGGGATCTTTGAATGTAATCCAGGGATGTCCCGTTTCAAAAACGCGGGTCAACATTTTTCGCCACAAATCGACGGCGGGAATCGTGCGGCTCAATCGCAAGTTGCCAGCTGCCGCTTCACGTTCGTAATGCTCATAGCGCTCGCGAAACGCTTTGCCGAACAGATCGTGCAGGTCCGGCACTTCGTCGGGACTGAACAGGGTCCAATTACCTTCTTCGACCACGCGCTGCATGAATAGATCCGGGATCCAATTGGCGGTATGCATATCGTGCGTGCGACGACGTTCGTCACCGGTGTTTTTGCGCAGATCCAGAAACTCTTCGATATCCAGGTGCCAGGTTTCCAAGTACGAACAAACAGCCCCTTTGCGCTTGCCCCCTTGATTCACCGCGACGGCGGTATCGCTGACGACTTTCAAAAACGGGATCACCCCTTGGCTTTGACCATTGGTGCCTTTGATATGGGAGTTGGTGGCGCGAATATTCGTCCAGTCATTCCCCAACCCGCCAGCCCATTTGGACAGCTTGGCGTTGTCACCGATCTGTTTGAAAATACTGTCTAAATCATCGCTGACCGTGCTCAGGTAACAAGAACTCAATTGCGGATGCAAGGTCCCCGAGTTAAACAAAGTCGGCGTCG
This sequence comes from Mariniblastus sp., assembly GCA_031400405.1. Classification (GTDB taxonomy): domain Bacteria; phylum Planctomycetota; class Planctomycetia; order Pirellulales; family Pirellulaceae; genus Mariniblastus. Next base: position 76,239 of record JANNPW010000039.1, on the reverse strand, counting down.
CCGAAGTGAAACGAAACGCGGACAGGACGTTGTAGAATTCGATCGCGCGATCCGTCTTGTGCTCTTCCTGGATCGCCAGCCCCATCGCGACGCGCATCCAGAAATATTGCGGTGCTTCGAAACGCCGACCGTCGATATGCAACAGATATCGGTCATAAATGGTCTGCAAGCCGAGGTAGGGAAACAACGCGTCACGATCAGCGACCAACGCGGCCGACAATCGCTCGAGATCAAACGTGGCCAACTCAGGTGAAATCCGCCCCGCGGCGATGCCGGTCTGCACAAAGTCGGCAAATTTTTCCCGGTACAACGCGGCGATGTCACCTTCGGCTGAGGATTTGCCCAACGACTCCCGGTAAATGATATTGAGCACCAACCGGCCGGCGACCGTATCGTAATCGGGGTCGTTTTCAATTCGTGCGCGGGCGGCGAATACCATCGAACGACCGATCTCCAACGGCGTGATGCCATTGTAAAACTGCTTTTCGACTTCTTCCATTAATTCGCTCGACGAGCAGTTCTCATTGAGGCCCGCGCAAGCATTTTCAATTTGATTTCGCAGACGAGCAAAATTAATGTCTTCGAGTCTGCCATCGCGACTGATCATGATCGAGGGAAAGGCATCTTCCGATTCCATTCGCTCTTCGGCTCGCAACTGCCGGATTTTGTTGTGTTCAGCGCGATAGAGAATGTACCGGCGTGCGACGGTGAAATGTTGCGCACGCATTAACTCACGTTCGACCGTATCCTGAATTTGTTCGACCGAAACCCCGGCATCGGATTCGGCTTGTGCCGCGACGTGCGCCGTGACGGTTTGGGTAATGTTGGAAATCTCCTCCAGCAATTCCGCGCTCAATTGAGATCGATCAGCAATCCCCATTTCAGCACAAAACGCTTTCTCGATCGCCCGCGTGATCAATTGAGCATCAAAAGAAAGCTGTCGTCCGTCACGCTTGTTGACATTCATTGTTTGTGTTGTTGTGCTCTTAACCATGCCTTCGAAATTCCTATGAAGAAGCTGTGTCCATGACGTACCCGACCAAACCAAAGCCGGGACTGTCTCGATTAAAATAAAGCCCGCTAAATTCCCCGCTACAGAATTACCTAAAGCCTCAGAGCAGTTCTCATTTGGCGATCTAACAAGTATCCACCGCTAAATGACACGGTGGGTCACGACGTTTTCAGAAACAATCCATTTATACAGTCACGACACTTTGGTTTCCGTACCGTCGACTGGGAATGAGAGTTCTACGAAATCGCATGATTCAACACCGCTCAGGCGAATCAACTCAAATCTTTCCTCCAAAACGATCGAACACCGTTTTCTTACTGTCTGCCCAAGCAAACTCATCATCATTCGCAACCAACCGAGCATTCGCAAACCACCCAAACCACCACGGTTAGTCAGTTCATTTAAAATAGTCTTTTGATTCGATTGATCCAGTTTTTGCCGGCAGAGGTCGGTTTCCAATCGTGAAGGAAACCCAATATATCGACACTTTGGAAACTGTCAACACAAAATGTTGTGCTTGCATGTTTATCGGGAATCATCAATCAGAACACCAGAAAAAGCCGCAATCCTATTTTATTCCTAGGTTGATTTGATAGCAAATCCGAATTCAACACACACAATTGAGGACCAACAAACCAACAATTGCGCTTCACCGACTTGGAAATAGGTGATTGAAAATCCGCTGGAAATAGTGCACAACAATTAGCGACAGACGAAATCAAAGATACCATGAGATACTTTGAGTTCGTCGGTCCCTATTGCCGGACATCTAAAACACCAGCCAATTGAAATCACTTGAGCAAGACCTATACGCAATTGCTGAACGTCATCACTCAACGTCAGCTCTCCGACGCACAACGCGAAGATCGACGTGAATCGGTGTATCGACAGGTCATTCGCAACTCGAAACTCATCAATACAGGGAATTTCCGGGCCCTTTCCAGCGAGGATTTGGGAACACTATTTCATGCGCTGGATGAAAACTATTTTGACGGCAATGTTTCGGCACTCTGTGAACAAACAGCAGCCAGTCCGCTTCAATTTCGCCTGTCCACTCGAATGACGTCATCCGGAGGAATGACGACCATGCAGCGGCAGCGGGGACTCGGTCGCCGCAAAAAATTTGAGATCGCCGTTGCGACCACGCCACTGTTTGAGACCTTCAAGCTGGATTCTTCCGCCCAAGTCGGGGGGATCAAGTGTCACAATCGGTTGGAAGCGCTGCAGCGAATCATGGAACATGAGTTGATCCATTTGGTAGAGATGTTGCTGTGGGAACACTCGAATTGTTCCGCCAAGCAATTTCGGGAAATCGTGCTGCGTTTCTTTGGACATCTGGAATCCAACCACCAATTGTTGACTCCTCGTGATGTCGCGAAGAAAAAACTGGGGATCTCGACCGGAGACGCCGTCTCCTTCGAACTGCACGGCAACGTTGTGACCGGTTTTGTAAACCGAATTTCCAAGCGAGCGACTGTGTTGGTCGCCAGTTCGCAAGGGACGCGCTATAGCGATGGACAGCGGTACCAGAAATTCTATGTGCCGCTAAATCGTCTGCGGTTGGGAAAATAGAACCGGCCCGAAAGACCCAGCCGAGCGTCCCTGCGCGCCAATTTTAGAAAACAACCGTCAGAGTTGCACTGGCCACGTCAACAAAAAAACCCACTGAAACCAGTGGGCTTTGTTTATCTAAATAGGGAGCAACAAGTCGCAGCTCGATCGACTAACTCGCTGGTGAAACAGGAGCCGGATCGCTAGCGATTGCCACGATGCCGCCGGCAATTCCGCCGAGCAACAACAATCGACCCAATCCACCGCCGCGACCAAAAAATCGACCGCCACTTGCACCACCGCCACCGCCACTACCGCAACTATTGCAACTATTGCAACTGCTGTAGCCGCTGAAGTCACCGCATGAGCCACACGAACCACCTACTGCACTACCACAACCGATGGACTCGCTGGCATATTCGATGGGGGCCGAGTCAACATAACCCATGTTGCTGGTACCATAATCCATCTGATTACTGATAAAGCCACTGTCTTGTCCGCCGGTCAGCCGAACGTCCAGCGAATCCGCATAACCTGAAACAACATAAGGAACAACGTCTTGAGCGATCGAAACTGGAACTTCTTCACTATCCGAGCCAACAACCGATTTGGCTGCTGCATCCTGATTCACAGCTTCGAAACTTACCGCAGCGAAACCACTTGAACCGGCAGCAACGAAGTCGTAAACACCTGGCTCTAAATCTTCGACCATGAAGCTGCCATGCTCGTCGGCTTGTACTTCAGCGACTTGATCGTCGTTTTTCAAAATGTGAACGGAAGTTCCTTTGACGACTTCGACATTTCCAATCAACGGAACCACGCGACCCGAAAGTTTTCCATCGATCAATCGAACTCGATTCGCTCCAACAACCTGTTCACCCAATCCTGCACCGGCAACGGCGAGAATTTCTGTGGTAACTTCCAGTGGCAGTTGTTGTTCCAGAATTTTCTTGACGACAGCCAAACGAGGCGAGACCGCAGCAGCTTCCATGACATTCACGTTATCCGAATCACCGTGCGCGACGACTTGCACACCGTAGGCAGCGAAGCCATTCTTTCCCGTGGCCACGAAGGAGTAGGCACCCTCAGCAACTCCCTGAACTGTGAACGTGCCATCTTCAGCAGTGACTGTTTCTTGTGCGATTTTACCATCGCGAACAAAGAAAATTTTCAGTTCACCTAAACCGCTCGATTGCTTGGTATCGCGGTCGATCGAGGCGATTCGACCTTCAATCGCTCCAGCGCGATTCAAAGCAACCGTGTGAATTCGATCTGATCCCAACTGATCAATTCCGACAGACACTTGATTCTTTACGTCGACCGCGATCGGATTACTATCGTTCATCCATTGATGGGCTGACGCAGCAGCGGTCGCCACAAGTGGCAGAACTGCTAAAAAGACAATTGACCGGACTCGTTTCCATTGATTTTTCATTTTATACACCATTAAAGAACAAGGCTGCCTATCACTTTTGCAAATTTAGATTCTCAAAACACGGCTGAGGATCATGTGGATAAGAACTCAAACTGGTACCAGTACGAAATTCTACTAAGACTTAAAGCAAATGTCAATCAATTTCGACCTGTTAAGTTGGGGGATCTAAAGGGACTTTGTGAATTTCCAAGCAATTATCTCAAAAGTCAATAAACAGGACATTTTTCGCAAAAAACGGTAATTGTTAAAATTTAGGAATCGACAAATTATACCGTTTTCCTCGTAATAACCCCAACTTCCGGGCTGCTCGCGACTGCATACCGGGACTTTTTAATTCGACCACTCTGGTAAGCCAATCTGCCCGCCTGGACACCCAAACTCATGGCTAATCCCATACCGACGGGATCCTTCGCCTGTGCAATCGCCGAATTCATCAAGACCGCGTCAAAACCAAGCTCCATTGCTATCGCTGCGTCGCTAGCAGTTCCAACCCCCGCGTCGACGATCACGGGATACAAAGGATCATCCCGTTTCAAGTCGTCAAGAATGATCTGCAAACTGTTGTGATTCAGGATTCCCAATCCGGATCCAATGGGACTGCCCGCCGGCATGACGCTCGTTGCACCGGCGTCTTTTAAGCGGCGCGCGATAATGGGATCGTCGCTCGTGTAGCACAACACTTGGAAGCCGGCAGCAACCAGAATCTCAGTCGCCTTCAAGGTCTCAATTGGATCGGGCAACAGTGTTCGACTATCGCCGAGTACCTCAAGCTTCACCCAATCAGCTCCTGGATTTTCCAACCCTTTAAGAATCTCGCGTCCCATCCGCGCACAACGAACCGCTGTCTCAGCGTCGTAACAACCTGCTGTATTGGGTAACAAGATGTACCGATGCGGATCCAGAAAATCGAGAATATTGCGACCCGAACTGTCATGCAACCGCTCGCGCCGAACCGCAATCGTGACACACTCCGTACCGGCCGCCACCAGCGATTGTTGCATCGTTTCAAACGAATGATACTTCCCGCTCCCCAAAATCAAACGGCTGGTCAGACAATGATTGCCAATTTGCAACCGATCGTCCTGTTGCAAGTATTGGTTCGTGGACATCGACATGGCAAGAAATTTCTTAATGAAGGTTGGCGTCGGCAGGCATCACCCACCACCGACCAAGGTCACGATCTCAAGCGTATCGCCGGACTCCAACCGTTGAATGTTGAATCGATCGGCTGGCAGGATCTCTTGATTGAGTTCAATGGCAATTGCCTGAGAGTAAATTTTGAGTTGGCCCAATAGTTCAATAATTCTACAATCGTGGCCCACGTGAATGACTTCACCATTGACCAAAATCGAGATCGTTTGGGTTTGGTTTATCGACATGAGTTGAACTGGGAAAGTACAATGAAGCAACTGGCTCGAGCCTGGACGAATTGACGGTCCGTCTTAAAAAGTTTCCGCCATATCCCGTGCGTGATAGCTACTGCGGACAAATGGACCGCTGGCAACTTTCTTGAATCCCAAGTCTTTCGCGGCTTGTCCGAGCCAAGCGAATTCTTCCGGCGTAACATAGCGGACCACTGGCAAATACCGATCTTGCGCCGGTTGCAAATACTGCCCCAGCGTCAGGAAATCGCAACCGACGTCCAGCAAATCCGCCAATACTTCCAACAGTTCGTCGGTGGTTTCGCCCAACCCCAACATCAATCCCGATTTAGTTTTGATGGATGGATTCAATTCTTTGACCCGTTGCAATAGGCCCAAGGTCCATCGGTAATCGGACTTGGGACCTCGGACACGACGATACAAACGGGGCACCGTTTCGACGTTATGATTAAACACTTCCGGCGCGGCCGCAACAACTCGCGCCAGCGCGGCTCGATTGTGGACAAAATCCGGGGTCAACACTTCGACGCTGGCACCCGTTTTCTGACGGACGGCCAGTACGCATTGGTAAAAATGCTCCGCACCGCCGTCCGGTAAATCATCGCGCGTCACCGATGTAATTACTACATGCTTCAAACCCAACCGGTGGGCGGCTTCGGCCACCCGAGCTGGTTCGTCCAGTTCCAGGGCGTCCGGCCGGCCGCGGCCGACCGCACAAAACCCACAGGGACGGGTACATACGTTGCCTAAAATCATGAACGTTGCGGTTTGCTGGGAGTAGCATTCCATCCGATTGGGACACTTCGCGTTTTCGCAAACTGTTTCCAGTCTTAATTCTTCCAGGAGTTTCGTCGTGGAGTTGAGTTGATTTCCGACTGGAACGTCCCGCTTTAACCATTTTGGTAACCGCCGAACGGCCGGCGGACTCTCATCCATGGAAAAACCTGTACTACCACAACTTCCACCAGCAACCGCCGGAGTGTTCGTGATGATCGGAAGTTTGGACATGCAGATTCCTGATGGAAGGTCTCCGATTGCAGGCCGATTGGCAAGCGGTCGGAGGCGGGGAGTACGTCGCGGGCGAATGGGTAAAAAGGCATTTTAGGCCAACCCATCCCAAACGGGAAGACTGTTGATTCAGCGTTGTTCCCAATCCACTCCCGCCATGGATGACAATGTCTTCTGTAAGGCCTGTGTGCCATCGAGCCCCCAACCCTGCCGCTGTACGTCGGCATACAATCGTTGCGCAAGCTCCAAACCAGGCAGCGTCAACTCCAGTCGTTTTGATTCAGCGACAGCAATTCCCAAATCCTTGATGAAATGCTCCACCACAAATCCGGGAGCAAAATTATTATCGACGATCCGCGGTCCGAGATTGGCCAGTGCCCAACTTCCGGCGGCCCCGCTGCTGACCGAAAGCAGAACTTTCGTCAAATCCAAACCTGATCGGTACGCGTACAACAAGGATTCGCAAACTCCGATCATTCCCGCAGCAACCAGGACTTGATTGACCACCTTCGTATGTTGTCCGCAGCCAGGCCCGCCCTGGTGGACAATTGTTTTTCCCATTGCTTCCCAGCACGGTTGCAACGCCGAGACAGGTTCCGCAGCGCCCCCAATCATGATCGACAGGGTGCCGTTTTTCGCGCCGATATCGCCACCCGAGACCGGGGCATCGATACTATGAACTTGACGCTTGGCAGCCGTCGAAAAGATCTCCAGCGCCAACGCAGGCTGACTGGTCGTCATATCAACAACGATGTTGCCCGGTCGTGTGCCGGCCAAAATTCCAGAAGAACCGAGGAAAACATCGCGCACATCGGACGGCAAACCCACGATTGCAAACACCACATCACTGGCGATTGCGACGTCATGCGGCGAGTCGGCCCAAGTCGCCCCGGCGACCAATAACGATTCAGCCTTTTGACGAGTGCGATTAAAGACGGTTACCGGATATCCGGCAGCGATCAAATGCTGGCACATGCTGCGACCCATGACGCCTGTCCCAATCCAACCGATTTTGGTTTGGCCAGGCGCGCATCGTTTCAACGGCACATCGCCAACTTCATTCCTCATCAAAATTCGGCCGATTTAGAATTTCGGAAATCAAGATTGCTTGCCGAATCGATCTTGGTTGGGACAACATTTTCAACAAATCATCGGCGATTTGTGTTGTCGCCTGATTGGCAACTTTGGGTTGATTTTCTATGGAACTCGATAATTTATCATCTACTGAACAGATATCATGATCGAGATGTTTGTGAACGTTTCGATCCACCTGGTCGTGAATGGACGCAATTCGATTACCCAAGGATTGCGACTGCGACGAAATTCGATTCGAATCCAAATGCCGATGAACGTGATCGGATACCGATTCCGACCGCAGGTCAGGCTGGCCCGCCGCCGGGGCGGCAAACTGCGATGCCAGTTTGGGCCTGGAAGCCAACCGGGACTCGACTATTTCGACTTCGATGACTTCAATGGGTACTTTGGTTTGGCGGGCAACGGGTTGTCGCGCGGCCGGTGTCGGGTTGGCCAGCGGCGGCGATGTCGGAGCCGGTGGAGCGGTTTGTCCAGGTTGATTTTTTTGTTGCTGCCGTCGCTCGGCGGCGCGGCGCAAGAATTCTTCGATGTCGCGAGCCATAGAAATCTCAAAAATTAGCGGGGGAAGCAACCGTATCGGCAAGGATTATTTCATAGAATTTCCGCCGGCAACGGAAATCGATTTGCGCATTTCGGTATCCGCCTGGATGTTACGAAATTTATAATAATCGAGAATGTTAAGTTTTCCAGAACTGAAACTATCGGCCATCGCTTGCGGGATTTCGGCCTCGGCCTCGACCAGTTTCGCGCGGCTCTGTTCGATCATTGCGGTGTTCTCTTGTTCCTGAGCAACCGCCATCGCCCGTCGCCCTTCCGCTCGAGCCCGCGCCACGCGCGTATCCGCTTCGGCTTGATCAGCGCGCAATCGCGCACCGATGTTGTCACCTACTCCGATGTCGGCAATATCGATCGAGACAATTTCAAACGCAGTCTGTGAATCGAGTCGTCGAGCCAACACGGCTTTGGATATCATGTCGGGATTCTCCAGCACTTTTTTGTGCGACTCAGCGGAACCAATCGCACTTACGATACCTTCTCCGACGCGGGCGATGATCGTCTCTTCCGTGGCACCACCGATCAGTTGTTGCAAGTTCGAACGCACGGTCACTCGCGCACGAACTTTAAGTTGAATCCCATCCTTGGCAACTGCATCCAGCGTCTTATTCACGGAGCCCTTGGGCGGACAATCAATCACGCGCGGATAGACACTGGTCTGTACCGCCTCCAGCACGTTCCGACCGGCCAAGTCGATGGCCGTCGCTTCACGGTAACTCAGCTTGATCGTTTTCGCTTTGTTGGCGGCAATCAATGCGCGAATCACCAAGGGAACGTTGCCGCCCGCCAGGTAATGTGCTTCGAGGGCTTTGGTGGTCAACTCCTCGTCAACCAAGCCGGCCTGCACGGCCATGATCTTGCACGGCACAATCACACTCGCTTTAACTTTGCGAAACGACATGCCGATCAAATCCCAAAACGAGACTTTGGCACGCGTAAAAAATGCCTGGATCCACCAGCGAAAGTACGACAGAAAAACAGCCATCGCAATGAACAGGCAAAACAGCACGAACAAAATAATCGCAATCAGGATAATTTGCGTTTGTGTCAAACTTTCCTGGGCCAGCAAGACATGATGTGCGGTGAACATGGGCGAAGATTTCGTTAGAAAATAAGTTAGTTTCAGCAAGCCGGAATTCTATCGCATAGAATGCGCGACAGAAACCGTTAACCGCTGGGAAAACCCAAAGTTCTCCAACACCGCGTCTTCCGGCGGACTTTTTTTAGGGCTTGGTCCAGGCCGAGTTGTTCTTCGACGATCGAACGGCTGCCTCAATAAAGGCCATCCCGGCGACTCCATCGTCAACGGTCGGGAAATCATAGGCCGACGACGCTGAATAGTTGCCGACAATTTCATCGGCGATTGCTGCCGCCGCACCCAGGTAAACATTCGCAAACGCTTCAATAAACCCCTCCGGATGTCCGAACGGCAATCGCGTAAATTTTGCACATTGAGCCCCGTTGTAGGGGTTGCCACGGCGATGGATCTCGCGCGGCGCTTCGGCAAATTTAAGAATCAACTCGTTTGGTTGCTCCTGATGCCATTCCAGCGACCCCTCCGTGCCATAAACTCGAATGTTCAAGTTGTTTTCATCCCCGGTTGATATCTGTGATGCATACAACACTCCCTTGGCACCACCCCGGTACCGAATCAACATATTGCCGTCGTCGTCGAGCGGTCGACCCGGAATAAACGTCGTCAACTCGGCCGCCAACTCCTCAATTTCCAAACCGGTAATGTAGCGTGCCAGATTTTCGGCATGCGAGCCGATGTCGCCGATGCAGTTCGAGACGCCTGAGATCTGAGGGTCCATTCGCCAATTCGAAATCGCCCCCGTGCCGGCCTCCTTCATCGCGGTGATCGCGTAGCCTTGCGGATACTCCACGACAATTTTTAGAATCCGCCCCAACTTCCCCGCGGTGACCATCGCGCGAGCCTCTTTAACCATCGGATAGCCGGTATAGTTATGCGTGAGAGCGAAAACCTTGCCGGTCGCTTGCACAATCGCGGCCAGTTGTTTCCCTTCCGCCAGAGAAAATGCCAATGGTTTTTCACAAACGACATTGAAGCCGGCTTCCAAAAACGCTTTCGCAACCGGGAAGTGCAAGTCGTTTCTCGCCACGATGGAAACAAAATCGATTCGAAGTTCGGTGGACATCGCAGATTCTTTCTGCAACATCTCTTCATAGCTGGAATAAACCCGCGCTGGATCAAGAAACAGATCCTCGCCGGAGAGTCGGCTTTTTTCCGCATCCGCCGAAAATGCACCGGCCACTAAATCAATCTTCCCATCCATTGCCGCCGCCATGCGATGTACGGCTCCGATAAACGCTCCGCGGCCACCACCAACCATTCCCATGCGAAGTTTACGTTTCAGCGACATTCGATCCTCAACTGTTGTTAGAAAAATTCTGCGACGATAGATCGCCATGCTAACAAAATCAAAGCACGATTTGTAGCGTTCTCCCACTCCACAGATAATCGCCAGAAGACTATTCTGCCGGGATCAACGCGAGCTGTTGTAACGCAGCCAAGACCCCGATCAAATCTTCTGACGAGATCTCTGACCAGGAGTCCGTTTTATGACGAATGATGGCGACCTTGAATGCATTGGTGGCTTCTTCGACGTCTTCGGGCAAGTCCGTAAATGATTCGAAGGGACGTATCCCAGCCGAACTAGGGGGAGCTGACGATTCCTGGTCGGATTGGCCGCGATCGGCAGAAGTCTTCCGGTTCGATTCGGATGGCGAACTTTCATCACCAAAATCGGGTCCCTCGTAAACCGGGCCTTCCAAATAATCGCGGTCGGATTGGCGTTTACCTTCGGACAACTCCAACGACTGAATTTCCTCCTGGAATTCACTGGTCACAATATCACGATCTTGCGGTTCGTCGACAGGCAATTGCCCCATTGTTTCCCACCGTTGCTTCCGCATTTTGGAGACCGACCATTTGCTTTGCACCGCACCCTCGAGCCACATTTCTGCGTCATCCCAATCCAGCGACGCATAGAAATGACTCCAAAAAATTCCATCATATTCCCGATACGTGTGTCCAAATCGCTCGAATGTACGGCGCAGTCGTCCGACATGTTGCGGGGTCACACCGCCCACCAATTGACTCCAAGCTTCGTCGGACATGTCGGCGACAACCGTGTGATGGTGAGCCCATGATTCGCGCCACTGACAGATAATCTCACCTTTTTCCCAATTCGTGGTCGAGATCAAGTGGTTCCACTGACCGATAAAGGGTTGTGATTGATCCGCTGCCGACGCGCTGATTTGGACCGCCGGAGCGGTTGGGTTGACGTTAAATTCGGTCGTCTGAGGCATAACAAGTCCATTGAGGTTCGAGGTAGATTTCCAATTCCTGGAACCACAAAGTTAACGACCTGCGGACTGAGGAGAACCCAAAAAATGGTTTTTATTAACCAAGTTCAGGCGAGCCGCTTTGATAAACCGAAAAATCGGTCGAGTCGTTGGGAAAAACCTAATTCAGACTCTCGCAGCCGAACCTCAAGAAATGAAACCAAACCAGTTCCGTCAATTGCTCGTCGCAAACTCCAAGTGGAAAACCTGTTGACGACTGCGGCAATCAATCGCGGTATCTCGCGGTGCCACGCCGCGATTGAGGTTTTGTCGAGCGCCCTAATCAGGCTCTTTCGCTGGGGCTGCCGGCGGTTCCGGAGACGCCGTGGGAGTCGTGCGAACCAACAACAAATACTTTCTCAATGTTTCATCCGAGTTGGCTTCCGAATCCGTTTCGGAAAACAGCTCGTCGATTAGCGCTGCTTCCTGGTTGACCACTGAATTCCCATAGTCGCCCGCTGGTCCCAAGTCTGCTTGGTTCTGCGGAGTTGCATCCGACGGAGCGGCCGAACGTTGGGCAGATCGACCAGCGGAATTCTGATCCGCTGACTTGAGGGCAAGCGCCGCCTGTGCGTCCGCGGCCGGAGGAGGAGGCGCAATCAAATCGTCTGGCCGAATCGGGTAGCTCGAATCCGAATCGGTTTGCTGATTGAGCGAAGGCTGATTGTTTGATTCGTAAGGGCGCAACTGGGTGGCCGAGGCAGTTTGTTGTCGGTCGGCTCCCCCTCGTCTGCCACCGATTCCGCCACCACGGAGACCAGCCGAACCCGGCTGTTCGTTCTGGCGAAAACTGCCGCTGTCTTGCCTTAGTGACGGCGTTTGTTTCTGCTCTAATTCACTAACCAAACCACTCATCGAATCACGGGTAGTGGGTAGCCCGCCGAGCTCGGAAAAGCCAGTTCCCAACGGCGCAGCTGCTTTCTCGTCCACTTGCGCCGCTGCTGGGTTTTTATCAATTTGAATTTCAACCAGGGCCTGTTGTTGCGGAACTTGGTAGCCTGAAACAGGCGCCTGATTCGACAGCTGCTGGATAGCTTGACGCATTTGCGACCGAGTCGCGACGACATAGAACGCTTCCAAACCAAGAACGGATTGGTTGGACCATTTATTCAACGTCGCAAATTCGGATTGAGCTTCGCCCGAGGCCGTTTCTGGATTCTCTTTGCGAGCGTCTGGTTCACCGTCAATTGTGGCCGGGGTCAATTCCAAATTCTCGGTAAGCGCATTCTGAACAACCTGAATTTGGTTTTGCGCAAGGACTGCCGAAACAGCTTCCAGCGGTCGGGCATTCGCCCGGAAATCAACGAAAAACACCTGGTTCACGGCGTCTTGATTGGTTGAACCACTGGGAGCCGGTGGAGGGAAATCCGCGAGTATCGGTCCATCGACGGTCGGTTCTTCAACGACCGGTTCGTCGCTCGTTCGTCGCGCGTTGGAATCGGGAGCGGCGGCCACACCGGAAAACGCGGGCAACGACGGAGCCTTGGCCATTCGTTGAGACGATTGACCGGTTGCCATTTTTTTGCTCGGATCTTCGGGAGAATAATCCTTGGCACTCCGACTCATGGCTCCGCTTTTCGACTGCATTCCAGCACTTCCCATTGACGGCTCAGCGGATTCTTGTGCCACCAATTGCTGCGGTGCATTGGACAGTAAATTGGCACTGGATTCTGGCAAATCAGCCGGCACCGAACCGGATTTGAATTTGTCCGCAACGTCAAGGCCGCCTGGTTCAGCCGTCGGCGAAACTGCAACATCAGCAGCTGGCGAATCGGATTTGGAATTGTCTCCAACGCCTCTGTCGCGCGGTTCCGCGGTGGGAGAAACGGCGACGTTGCTGGCCAGTGGCCCGATTTTTTCCATCGCGCGAGGAAACACAAACAGCGTCAACAGTAACATGGCGGCCAACGTGATTATCGCCGCGAAACCCGTTCTCCACTGTGATAATGGGCTTTTCAGATTGCCTGTACTGGCCCGTGATTTCTCTGACACCGCCGACATAACCCGCGCTGCAAAACCCGGGTCCAGTTGAAACTTGGGAAGCGACTTGATTGCGGCCGATTGTCGCCGCCATTGTTGGATCACTGACTGAGACTGAGGATTTTCGGCTAGTAGTTTTTCAGCCCGAGCGCGCTCCTCACCCTTTAACTCGCCATCGACGAGGGCGGAAAACAGTTGTTCATTTTGAGAAACGTCTGACATTGGTCTCGTTTGAAAAAAATCACGTTGGAAGTGACGTGGCTGATTCAATCCCTAAATAATCGGTTGTTCTGTGCTGGTTATGCTGTCTGTCTGCCTGACCTTGTATCTTTGAAAACCACTTGCCCATGGTTCTCGTCTGCCGCTCCCCTAAATCTCCGCTTCAATTCCCATGCAGGATCGGTCCCAATTGCTCACGCAATTGTTCGCGCGCCCGATGCAGCCTACTTCGAACTGTGCCAATGGGCAAATTCAGAATTTCTGCAATTGCCTCATAATCCAATTCTTCCATTTCTCGCAAGATCAAAATCGCTCGATGCTCCTCGGTCAACTGGTCCATGGCCTGCTGTAATTGGGCGACTTGTTCGTGTTTTTCGAGTCGGTCGCTTGGCCCCGGATCGACACCGGCAAAATCAAGTTGCCCCATTTCTTTATGACCATGTAGTGAAACAGTATTCTTGCGGCGCCGAATTCGCGTAATCGCGACGTTGTAACCAATGCGGTAGAGCCAGGTAAAAAAAGCACTGTTCCCTTGAAAGCTTGCTAATTTGGTAAACGCCAAAACAAACGCGTCCTGAACCACATCTTCCGCTTCTGGCTCACTTCTCAGTATCTGAACCATCCCGTTGTAAAGTCGGTCCTGGTATTTGCCGATCAGTTGACCAAACGCGTCCCCCTGCCCGTCGAGAGTTCGACGGATCAAATGTTGGTCGTCTTGGCTGGCCATCGACTTGTTCATCGAACCTGATTCGTTACTTAAATAGACGGAGTTGGCAAAGGTTAGTTCCCCCAAAGTCGGCCCGGCAAAACCACTTTTCGGTTGACCAGTATATCCTGTTTGGTCAGGTTTTAGTGCGGTTGGTGGGGTTCAAATTTCGGTTAAATTGTTGGTTTTTTCGCAAATTGCTCGGCTGGACGAGTTGTCCGAAACGCCGGCTCCAACGGTTATTCGTTTTTTTCCGGTGAATCATGTTGGCCATACTGGCACCCGCGAATCAGCGACCGGTTTTGTAATTCTTACAAATCCGAATAACACTACGCCCACGATCAAAACCACTACGCTCATCCATTGAGAAATCGTCAATTCGGTGCCAAACAAACCCGACTCGTCGCGCCGAATAATTTCCAACAGGTATCGGGCAATCGAATGCAAAATCAACATTAACGCAAACACTTCACCGTCATATTTTCGTACGGTCCAGTAAAAACTCAACAGCAGACACAACAAAAATCCATCGATCGAGCTATAAACTTGAGTCGGGTGAACTCTTAACGAACGAGTTGGAATATCCGACAACGGCACCCGCATACTGCCCTGACGTTGGCTGTCAACCTCCAGCACGACTCGACGAACCAAGTCGCTTTGATCTGCTCGTGATTGGAAAAACTGAATTCGCATACTATCCGGCGCGTAGATGGTAAGCCGATCGCCGACGACAATTCCCAAACCAGCCGCCAAACTATCGACAGCCACATCCGTCACGATCCGCACGTAGTCGGGACTGGTGGGATCTTCGTTGGCCGAGCTGGTTAGTCCAAGCAATTCGCCGTAACTCATTTGTTGCATGTACGGCGGTGAGCCAGCTGGAAATTGCAGGGCCGGCAATCGATCGCTCTCGCAAATTCCACCGTAACAACAACCGTTCATCAAGCAGCCAATTCGTCCGATCGCTAAGCCCAACACCATCCCGGGCGCGAGCAAGTCCGCAGTTCTTAACACCGGCAATTTGGTGACGCGGAAAAAAATTAATGCCGCCAATATGCCGCCAATTAAACTGCCATAAACCACTAATCCGCCTTTGGTCATATCCAACATACCGACCAATTTTTCTCCCCACGTGGCGTCAATGCGCAGAAACTCGTCTGACTTTTGCACGATATACAACAATCGTGCGCCAACCATTCCGCTGAACGTCATCCAGAATGCCAACGACAGAATTCGATCTTGGTCGATGCCCACAGCGCGGCTCCGCCAAAGCGTGATACCGACCCCGGAAACAATTGCCAGCAACAGAAAAATCCCGTAGCCGCGAATCGCCAAACCCACTTTGATTAGGGGCCCTAACGGATCGGTTGGGTTGACACCATCGATTTCGAGGTGCGGCAGAACAAACCAAATGACCACCGCTCCAATGGCCAACACTGGCAGGAAACTCCAGGTTTCATTCGACCAGCCATGTCGCCACAACAGCCATAGCATCAAAATCGCACTAAGTACCAACCACACCACCAATAGTCGACCCGCGAACCATTCATGGGGAATGAAGAGTAAAGTCTGTTGCATAGTTCGTGGTCGCGTCGAGCGAGATTCTAAATTTTAGTTTAACCACATGATCATGTCTGCTCGTAACCAGAACGCTAAATGTTCCCGCCGGCGGCGCTAATTTTCTGCAATCACGCAATTGTCAATCAATCGCGTCCGTCCGACATATGCGGCGACCAGTGCCACCATCGGCAGTCGGATTTGTTCCGGCGTTTCCAACGTTAGCGGATCGGCAATTGCCGCGTATTCAATGCTCGTTACGCCTCCATCGATCAATCGCTGTCGCATTTCGACGATCAATTCATAACTATCCCGCTGCCCCTGGCGAATCTGGGTCTCGACCGCAACCAGTGTCTGATGCAGGGTCAAGGCGATCTGGCGCTCGGCAACCGTCAAGTAGGCGTTGCGTGAACTCAACGCCAATCCATCCGCCGCCCGGGCGATGGGACACATTACAATTTCGGTGGGCACATTGAGATCCTTGACCATTCGGGCAACCACCAACTGTTGCTGAAAATCTTTCTGACCAAAAAATGCAAAATCGGCGGAAGTCAAATTGAGCAACTTTAGCACGACGGTCGCCACGCCGGCAAAATGAGTCGGTCGCTTCTCACCCTCGAGTGTTTTCGCGATCGTCGGTGGGACAATCATGGTCGAAAATTGGGCTGGGTACATGTCCGCCACGGTGGGTGCAAAGACGACGACTGGGCCGGCACTGGCAAGTTGAGCCAAATCGCTGGCCAGCGTTTTGGGATACTTCTCCAGGTCCTCACCGGCGGCAAACTGAGTTGGATTTACGAAAATTGTGACAACGGTTGCGTCCGCTTTTTCCAACGAAGCTCGCACCAGGCTCAAGTGTCCCTCATGCAACGCCCCCATCGTTGGCACGACTCCGATGGTGCGGCCGGCCGATTTTTGATCGGTTACCCATCGCCGCAAATCGTCAAGACAATTGATCAAATGGTCGGTCGACATTGAAATTGACATGGAGGAAGTGGCTTGGATAGGGGAGCTTGATTGCGAAGAAAATCTGGATTAACAGACTTCTGGACGGTCGTTTGAGTCAGCGCGCCCAGCGATTACACCGACTTCGGCACTCATCCTACGTTAACGCGGTTTGTCTCGGCAAGCACGGATGTTAAACTTGCAGGCATGAATAACACGAAAATAGCTGCAGCAACTCGAAGCCTGTCGCCCTTTGATCCGGCCGATTGGCGAGACGATTTTCCTATTTTGAATCAGTCCATCCATCGTCAGCGGCCACTGATTTATTTCGACAACGGAGCTTCCACCCAACGTCCGCTGGCCGTGATCGATGCCATGTCGGAGTGCTACCGCAAAACCTATGCCAACGTACATCGTGGAATTCACTGGTTGAGCGAACAATCGTCCGCTCAATACGAAGCCGCTCGTGGACAGGTCCGGCAGTTTATTCATGCGGCTGAGCCTGAAGAAGTCATTTTTACATCCGGTACGACGGCCGGTATCAATCTCGTCGCCCGGGCTTGGGGCGATGCAAACGTTGGGGCCAAAGATGAGATTTTGTTAACCATTTTTGAGCACCATTCCAATATCGTCCCCTGGCAACAATTGGCCGCCCGTACCGGGGCGAAGATCAAATTCGCCGGCATTACCAGCGAGGGCGAACTCGATCTCGAGGATTTCTACCAAAAATTAACACCGCGAACAAAAATTGTCGCTTTCTCTGCTGTGTCCAATGTGCTGGGAACCAAGACGCCGGTCGCGGAAATAGTCCAACGGGCCAAAGCCGTCGGCGCCATGACGTTGGTCGATGCCGCACAACATTCACCCCACGAACCAACCGACGTACAAGAATGGGATGCAGATTTCGTCGTTTTCAGTGGACACAAAATACTGGGTCCGACCGGGATTGGCGTTCTGTGGGGAAGACGTTCAATTCTGTCAGCGATGCCGCCGTTCCTGGGTGGGGGCAGCATGATCGATCGAGTCACCATCGACGGTTTTACCCCCGGTGAACTCCCCGCAAAATTTGAAGCGGGCACGCCACCGATCGTCGAAGCAATCGGATTGGGGGCAGCCTTGGAGTATTTGAACTCAATCGGACTGGTCAATATTTCAGAACACGAGACACGATTAACAACGGCGACCATGGAGACGCTCAGTTCCATTCCGGGATTGACGATCTTGGGGCCTCCCGCAAATCGTCGAGCAGGCCTGGTTAGTTTCTCAGTTGACGGCGTCTCGCCTCAAGATCTTTCGATTTTGCTGGACCAACAAGGAATCGCGATCCGCGCGGGTCATCACTGTGCCATGCCGTTGCACGATCAGCTTAAATTGCGGGCTTCCTGTCGGGCCAGTTTCTATCTGTACAATACGTTGGCCGAAGTAGATGCGTTCGGGCAAGCGTTGCGAATGGCAATCAAGCGGCTTCAATAACATGCGTCGGAATCATCCGCATCGAGGCTGTTTGGTCGTGTACCTGGCAAAGGTTGTGAGGTCGGGAAAAAATCAATTGAGGAACGGCCGCCAGTCTCCGTGAAATTCCCCTACGGCAAGCTGTGCCCAACTTGGTTAGCGCTGCCAACGACGAACAACCAGGAATTCCCCCGGCTATTTTTTTGGTTTACGAATCAAGAAATAGACGGCCATCAATTGCCCAATTCCGAGACAAACAAAGAACACGCCGACGCCAAGCCATTGAATTGTTTGAATAAGTGTGTATTCGCCACGTCCAGGTTGAGAAAGGCACACGCCGCCGACCAGGAACGAAGCCAGAATCGAAATACCTAATTTACCTAATAGAATCGTGCGCCACATGATACTGCCGGATTTTAAGTGGTAACGCACTATGCCTCGTCCTAAACATCACAGGGACATCTCGCAGGGAGTTCGTTATGACTTCTTTCGCCCGATGAATCGGTAATAGGGCGTTCTAAGTAACGGAACGTAAGGCATTCGGTTGCGCTCTTCGACCAATTGAACTTCTTCAAAATGGTGACGGAGGAACGGCAGATGATCGGGCGACGGAAACACATTATCGGTTGCAAACCAGGGCTGCCAGAGAGTGCGCGCAAGCCAGCGATGTTGTTGGGTACCAGGCGCCGGATATTTACGTCCAACATAGAAATCAACCACTCCGATATGACCGCCTGGCTTGAGCATGGCCAGTGCATTTTCAATTGCGGCGAACCAATCGGGAATCATCGTCAGCGAATATGAAAACGTCACCACATCGGCTGGACCTTCGGGTGGATGAAACTTCGTCGCGTCGGCGGCGATCGCCGTCGCATTGGCCCAGCCCCGTTTTTCAAACCGGTCGGCGGCGATTTTGAGCAGCGACTCGGAAAGGTCAACCACATATACTTTTTGCAGGTTACCCATCTCAGCGGCGAGGTTTTCGATATTGGAACCGGTGCCGCCCCCCATATCGACCCAGATACCGCCGGCAGGTTTGGGCAAAGCCTGGAACAATTCTTCGCGTCCTTTCAGCAATCGACGGCGAAAATCATCGTAGGCCCCGGCTTGGCCACCGTAAAAACTCTCCATTCGCTGAGCATGCGAATCACCCCGAACCGGCTTGACCAGCATGTGATAGAGAACTTTCATGTCGGCAAAAAACGGCATCCGGTTTACGCTCCCAATTCAGCAATATAAAAACTGCCATAGGTATGCACGCGGTCGACTTGATGTAACTCTGCTGCCAGAGCCTGATTGAATTTCAACAACGGGTGCACTTTTTGAATCTGCCCCCGGTAGTTGATTTCAACCTGTTCGATAAAGTCGGTTCGGAGCCCACCACTCCGCCAGATAATGCGTGACTGGGGCGCGGCGCGATCGACGATGGCTTGCCATTCCGATTCGAGTAATGGGAAATATTGATCGCTCAGCCAATCCATGTGATCCAATAAAATAAATCTTGAAATGGTGCCCTGGTGTTTTTCCAAAAACCCCTGGACCGAGTCGGTGTTGGTGGTCACGCGATCGATCAAGCCGTTCTTGAGCAATCGAAAATTATCTTCTTTCAAATATTCGGGACAACAATCTCGGGAGTACTCGCCATTCATGTAGACTCGCCAGAAATAGTTGTCTTTCATCGGCAGTTCGACAAAGACGCTTTCCATGCAGTCCTGAATAAACTTGACCAATCCACCTTCGTATTGCGTTTCAATCTGACGTCGCTGGGCTTTGGGAACGCCGAGCATCGACATCGTGGTGTCGCGGTTCATGGTAAATTTCATCAAGCCGGACCAGAACTTGTGCCGCAAATGTTTGTCGTAAATTTCTTTCTGTTCGGCGACCGTTTCCGCATTCAACAATGCATCGAGCTGCGGACGAACACGAATAACATTGTCCGTATACGATTTGATCAACCGGGCGATCGTACCCGACGTGCCGCGAAAATAAAACGACTTGCGCGGATTGTCAAACCATTTGATTCGCTTGTCCCAAAAAGACTTGGACCAGGTGGGCAGTTCATCGCGCAGCTGATGTTGGTAGATATTTTTGATTCCCGCCAATCGCCCCTGACCAAACATTCGAAAAAACTCTGGGAAATCGAGATTTCGAATCGCGGACTTTTTCAAATCCAGCAACGCGTTTTGTCGCGGATTCATGTCGACCGAGTAAACATGCCGAGGGCCCGCAATTGCATAGTCCAACGCATTGCAACCCGCCGATGTAATCACCATGACGTTGTCATCAGGCCCTAGTTTCAACGCGACTCGATCAAGTCGGGGATCTTCCCAACAGGTGTTGTAAACGAGGTTGTTGCCATGGACGGTGGTGAAAATCCGTCGACTGACCCAATCAAAAAACGCCATGGTTGTTTCTATGTAGAAGTTCGCGGTTAAAATCTCAATTGTAACGCTTGGGGCGGACCGCTAGTAGCACCGAAGGCTACCTCAATTGGCTGCCACCGGGGCAGAGAATTCGGTTCCACCCAGTTCGGATCATCGGCTTTCGTCGCGAATCGACGATCCGACTATTTCACGACACCCTCTTTGAGTCGGTAGATGGACCAGATTTTTCCGTCTGGCCCTTCATATTCCTTCAAATAAAACTCACCTTCAATCGTTACCGGACGAACCGTAAAATCGGTTTTGTTTCCGTCGGCCAATTTAACGAGGACGCAATCGTAGAGTGCCGCGCCAGGACCAAAACAACATTCCTGGTTGTCACGGACAAAGACAAATTTTGTCAGTCCAGATTGCGTAAATGCAGGGCGGATGAAGCCGCGCAACTTGATTGTCGAACCGTCGTATTCATTGATTTTGGGTGTCAACATCTCCCGCTTAAACGTCGAACCTTTTTCCATTTCAAAAGCCAAATCATCAAACGTCAATTCGTAGACCCGTTTTTCCTGGGGCGACGCTGGCGCAGGGGTGAGGTCCAGCGGGGTCGCTGGTAGGCTGGAGTCGGTCGAGGCCGAGTTTTCTTCCTGGGCACGGCCGGGACGAGTCGGGCCCAAACAAACCAGGAGAAAAAAAATCCCCACAACTGCAAACCAATTGACGTTCATGCGACCAACCAGCAATGACCAAACACCGGCAACGGAAATGGTTTCCGGCCAATCGTCGATCTGCAACCAGGGGCCGTCATTCATTTCACATGGTCCGCTTCGATTTCGTAGAAAACCTGGGGGATATCTTTGTCGGTGGTAACTTTGGTCTGGGGATTCAACCGAAATTTACCACCAATCCGTCGCAATGCGAAACCGTAATTGACCGTCTTTTCCGGTTCAACAATTTTTATAGCCACAACTTCCGAAATTTTCGGGTTGCCGCCGAAACAGCAATCCCCAAAGTCACCGACCAAAATAAAGTTCTTTAGATTGTTCTTCTTATCACCCGGACGAACATAGCCTTTAAGGAAGACATTCTTACCGTCGAGGTCGTTAGCCGCCTCCGAAAATGGCAACGCCGTTTTCGGATTGTCTCGCAGCATGCTGTAGGAAATTCGCTCGTAACCGTCGGGCAGTTCGGTATTGTAAATGTACACGTGTTGCGCGACGCTGGCGATCAGGCAAACCAGACTGATCAGCAGTCCAATTTGAGCGCATAACTTGCCCACCAATTCGTCCGGATAGCGCCGAAAATTGAGCCAAGCCACCACCCCAAACGCCACACCCAATGCAGGTAGCAACACAAACGCTGGCGTAAGAAACGACAATAATCCCAACACCGCAAACGCGACACAGGCCACCGCCGATTTGCTAACCGAACGGTACTGCACCTGTTGATTATCGTGACTGATCGTGGCTGAATACTCTGAGCGTGTAAATGAGTTCATGGTTCTATTATAGTTGAAAATACTGCCTCGAATTCGCTAAGTGTCTGTCGAGGCAAGTGGCAACTAAAAAATTAACCGCTCAAACCAGCCGTTAACCACACACCAAAGCAACAAGAACAGCAACAACGAAATTCCCATGGGCACAAAAATGATTGACCAAGTCAAATTCGGGACGGCGACAGCCGCGATTGGCGATGTCTCGACAATCGTCGGTGCCACGTCGGCAAAAGGAATCACCTCGCCCCGATTTGCCGATGAACTTGATACGAACGGCGAATCGTCTCGGTTCGCAGTGGGAATGGACTTCGTCAACGTTTTGTTGCTGCTAAGGGGTATTTCAACCTCCGAATCGATCGACCGATCACTCGATCCGTCCTGACCCGCGCTGACTGGCAATGGCGCAGGATCAACGGATACCCTGAGCACAACATGATCACGCGTGGCGACATCCAATTCTGATTCCGAATCTGTCGAGATTTCCGATGAATTCCTGGAAACACTCGATACGAACTCTTCGCGATCCGTCAGTAAATCGACAACCGAATCATTGACCTGTAACCCAGAACTCGCGGTACCAACCAATCTGGGTGTTGCGACAGGGTCGGCGGTTTCTGGTTGGTCAATTTTTTCAGGGGATTCAGTCGCCGGTTTCGCGGATTCATCATCGCCCGAATCTTCGTCCTCCGAATCTTCGTCCTCCGAATCTTCATCGCCAAATCCACCGAGAAAGAAATCGGCGCGGCGCACGGATTCGGGGTCGATTTTCGATAATTCCTCAATGTAACCCTTTGCTTCGGGTTTCGGACAAGCCCGCAGATAGGTGATCACCGGCACGCGCAGCCAATTGCTTTCTTCGTCGGCGTCCTTGAACATCTGGACCAACCGTTCCATCACCGTCCAATCTTCCCACCGCGCCAGGTCTGGAATAATCATGTCGGCCATTTTGGGACGATCCAGCAAATGGCGAATCGCCACGACAATTCTTTCTTTGGGAATCAACTTGAGTTCGGTACCATGAAATCGCAACGCCATCACTGCCGCGTTGGCATCGACATAGTCAGCTTCCGTGTCAACCAGAAAAATCTCTTCGATCAAATCCACGCCCTCGGGCCCTTTGAGCGTCAGATAGCTCGCGATCAGGGCATCGAGTCCAGCCCGCTTTTTGCGGTCGTTCGATCGAATCAGATCTTCTAAAATTTTCGTGTCTTCGGCAGTCCCACAAATCCCCAACAACGTAAAATACAACCGCCGGCGGTTCACCGAAATCTCGGGATCGAGAATCCAGGCGATAAATTTATCGTGCGCCAATTGGTCCTTCATCGCGATCAGATCGGCATACGATGCCAACGCGAATTCGTCATAGGCATCAAAGGCCAAAATGGATTCTTTATCTTCGAAAAAATTCTGAAAAAATTCCAGCCGCTTGGGCCCTCGCGCGGGCAGCGACTGAATGTCCTGCAGGTACTGAAACACGCGATCCGAGGCTTTCATCGGAGTGGTCCAGGCCAGCTTCGGGGGATCAACTCCCATTACCAAAAATTTTTCGCCGATGGGATAGGTTCCCACCAACTGAGTACTGAATTTCATTTCCGGAGCAACAAAGTCCACGCCTTTGATCACCTGGACAATTTCAAATTGAGCTTTGGGGAAATCCGCATCCGGGTCATCCGAAGGAGGCGGGACCTCCAACAGTTTTGCTACGACGACTACATCGTTGGAGGTGAGTTGTTCCGAAAACGTCATGTTGATCGCGGAACAAAACGGGCAAAACTCCGCCCCAGCGGACGTTGGCAACAACAAACCAAAGACCAGTACAATCGCGAAAGTAAGCCACTTCGGCGAAACAGCAGATCGAGTTTTTCGAATCGAAAACACGGTAATTAGGGTCGGTTGAAGGAATTGATGGCGGTCAGGTCGACACAACACGTGTTCGACGGGCTTTGTTTACTTCCGCATGGAACAACGGAGATCAAGCAGATGAACTTCGCATAATTTTAGCGATTTGCACGCAAAAATGATACGAGCAATTTCAAGATTCGTTCACGATTTTTTTCATTTGGGCAGTTTCAGCCAGCAAATCGGTGCACTGGACTATTTGCCGAGCGCCTGAGAAACATCCGTTCGATAGGCTGAAATAGCCGGGTAAATCCCAACCAGGACGGCCAACAGCATTAATGCCGGAATCAACATTAGCTCGGGGGAGATCGCCAGATTTAGCCAATCTGCTGGCAGACTGGCTGCTAGGGGAAAATAGCCTAGCGGAATTCCTGGCGCGAAATCGAAGAAGCTGATTGGCACCCCGGTTTGCGATTCTACCCAAGGACTAAGCCCGGCATTGAGCACATGCCCCGAAAACCAGCCCAACAAACCACCCGCCAACGCTAGCAAGATCGCTTCGGAGAGCATAATCATCATGACTTTTGTCCGACTCGCACCCAATGCCCGCATCACCGCAATCTCATGTTGTCGCTGATTCATGCTGTTATAGATTCCGACTAAAATGCTCAACGCCGATACGACACAGATCATGCAAGTCAACGCCAACAGCAGCCAGCGCACCGGGTCGACGAACAATTGAAACAACGATGTGACTTGTTCAACCGGATTCACGGCTTGCGCGGCTTTTTGGGCACGTTCGGGACGGTAGGTCGACCAGTCCAAAGTCGTTTCCAAATCTCCTTCATTGATTTGGGCAGGCAGGAACATTGACAATACGCTGTACTCATCATTTTTTGAAGTGCGGACCAATATCGAAGTGACTTCGCGTTGCTCGATCGGCAACTGAGTCAAACTTCCCAGGGGTTTAGCCGATGCTTTGTCGGCAACCACGCCCGCTGGTTTGGCCTCCGCTACTTTGGTATCCGCCGCACTCCCCTGCCCCGTTTTATCTTCTTTGATTTCGACGTCGTCTGTTTCGTCGTCGTCAGCGAACGGGTCAACCTCAATCCCGGCGGATTCTGCTTCCGCATTGCCTTCGACGGCATCATCGTTTGACGTTTTTAGCACACGTTCTTCATCGATAGGTTTGTTGTGATCCGTCATTAAATAAAAGCCCTCAATATTCAAAAACACAACACGATCGTTGGGCGTACCGGTCGCATCGACAATCCCCACGATTGTAAACGGCGATTCATGAATATGGGCATTGGCAGAATTCGGATCGCCGTGAGTTGGTTTGATCGTGTCTCCCAATTGCAATCCGCACCGCTTGGCCACCATCGCGCCAATTACGCATTCGTAGAATCCGTGCTCGGCGCTGTGCTCCTGGAAACAGCGTCCCTGAGAGAATTGGAATTTCTCTTCCGATTCAACGTCCAGTACCAAATCAGTAAAGAAATTTGGTTTGGTCCCAGCGCAGCGAAAGGCCGCGCCCGTTTTTTCATCGACGTAATAGTCGCCCATGCACAGCGGCACCGCGACATCCGTATATCGATGGTACAAGCCTGATAGATCCGTTCCCAAGGCCACGGTCTGTTGAGATTCAAAGGCAAACTCCGCCAACCGGCCGGTCATGACTGCGGCCAAGCCACCTCCGCCCGGTGCCGCAGCGGCTGTCAGTTGTCTGGAATGAATTTCGTGCTGCATCCCCTGCCAGGCGAACGAATTTCGCAATTCCCGCTGCCGCGTTTCTCGATCAACAAACGCGAGATAATACTCATAGGGGACATTTTCAACGGGGGAACTAAGGTAATACACCGTGTTCATCGTCAATTGCAAGCCACCGCCACGGGCTCCGACCAACACGTTATAACCGAAACTATTGTTGTTTTTAAAAGACTGCGACACCAACCCGTGGATCGACAATACCGCCACGACCATCATGACGCCCAGCGCCATACTAATGATCGTTAACCACGACCCGAAGCCACGATGTTGAATACTGCGCAACGCGATCTTGAAAACGCTCATGTGCCAGCCTGACTGGTAACGCTACCGGTTTTTAAGCGACTGACCACCAGATTCAACTCTTCCAATTTCACGATTCGATCAAACTGTTCCGCGACCTCCATCGAATGAGTCACCAACAACAACGCGATATTCTCGGATTGACAACTGTGCTTGATCAAATCGACAATTTGTTGTTGATTGCGCGGATCGACATTGGCAGTCGGCTCATCGGCCAACAGCAAGGCCGGTTGATTCGCCAGCGAACGTGCTACGGCAACTCGCTGTTGTTCGCCCACGGACATCGCGGCCGGTTTGTTGTGCAACCGATGCCCCAAGCCAACCTGTTCGAGTAACTGCCTTGCTCGGAGCGGTGCAATCTTTTTGCTGGCAAAGGTCATTCCGAGCACGACATTTTCCAACGCCGAAAATCCAGGGAGCAAATTAAAAGTCTGAAACACATAACCCAATTTGTCAGCGCGAATACGATCGCGCGCGGCTTCGGAAAACCGGGTCAACTCAATCCCATCCAGAAACACCTGGCCCGCGTCAGGCTTGGTGATCCCGGCAATCGTATGCAACATCGTTGTTTTGCCACAACCACTAGGTCCGATCAGGACCACTTGCTCGCCGCGCGCAATTTCAAAATGCGGAATATCCAGAATCGGCACGACCTGCCGATCCGGTTGCAAAAAACTTTTCTTGATATTTTCGAGCTTCAGCATGTCGCCGCAAAAAGTGGAAATCCAATAAGAATCCTGACAACCGATTTATACAGAGCCTAACCGCTTTACGATTCTACGACTAGACAAGCATTTGGTTCATGAGCCCAATTGGAAATCATCCAGACAACTTACGGATGTACGTAGATAAGCACCTAACCATCAGTAAATTGGCATAACGAATTATTGGCCAAGCAAATATCCGGGGAAATTGCCCAAGCCGCTTACCAAGTCCTGCCCGAATAATTCTACATCGGTGTTCATAGGCAAATAAAAAAAGCCCCCGGCATTGCCGAGGGCTCTTTTGTTTTCGTCCAGAGCAATCGTTCCAACTTGTGTGTTGGGGAATTGCCCGCTTACGTTAGTGAAAATGACCGGAGCGATGCAAGTCGTAATGACCCGGAACATAGTCGAAGTGTCCGCGATGAGGGACTAGACCGCCAGGATGATAATCGTAGTGGGTCGTGTCATGCCAAACCCGCGGCGAATAGCTCGGACGGTAGAGGTTGATACTAAGGCCTCGACCGTAGCCGCCGTAACCACCATAGCCGCCACCGATGCTCAGTCCGCCCCCATATCCACCATAGCCGCCGCCATATCCTCCATAACCACCACCGTAACCACAACTCTGTGCCTTAGCGCTTTGCGAAAGCACAAACATGGCCGCGACTGCGACAAACAGGATTGCTGACGTGCGCATGATCCGAACCGAAAAAATCTTACTCATTTGAAATTCCTCTGAATGGGGGGTGTCTCGCAAAATGCCGGTTTGACATCAAACTCTTCAACATTCGCAAGCAGGCGGGATCTATCAGGCTTCCAATCGACTCCGCTGATTCTCGATTGAGGATAATGCAGGTGGCATGCCGAATGTTTCAAAAGCCGAAATCGCGGCGTTTTTTGAAACAAAATACCGTTTCAGAGAACACGACACCCAGGCGGCCGTCGTCAATGTTTGGACAATACGACATCAACCTGATACGGCATGGTTGGCTATCGTTTGAGCCAACCCAACCACAGCAGTACTTCTCGCCAACAAGACACCGTCCCAATGGCGCTGGCCAAATGGATCAACGGACGCAATGGGATTGAATACCTGCCATAGTGGGGCCAAGCCAAACTGGTGGTGATGACGCTCAGAGCAACGCAGGACAAAACCCAAAATCCAAAGTTCTTCCGCGTGACGTAGCAACCGATTGCCGCACCGAAGAACAGCAAACCGTTCAGACACAACAACGGTACTGGCTGTCGGTAAAACCCCAAGTGGCTGATTGCTTTCATGGCGACCAATTTCGGCATTTGGGTCCAATGTTCGACCATCCACTTTTCCGCCAACTGAACGCTGTCCTGCCCCATCAGGAACTCCTGTTTCGCGAGCGG
Source organism: Mariniblastus sp. (assembly GCA_031400405.1). Lineage (GTDB taxonomy): Bacteria > Planctomycetota > Planctomycetia > Pirellulales > Pirellulaceae > Mariniblastus. Next base: position 48,113 of record JANNPW010000039.1, on the reverse strand, counting down.
CAACTCGTAAAATCCAGGCTTGCTCATTGAAATCCGTTGCGATTCCAATGACGCTGCCAAACTCCAGTTTCCGAAATCCGCATAGGCTTCGTCACAATATCCACCGACCAAACCAAACGACCCCGACGTTCCTACCGGAGCGAATCCGCCGGTCACTTGGCAGTTTCTGATCCACCAGGGCATCGAAATCACGACCACGCCGATGCAAAAACACAAACCGCCCCCAACGACAGGGCGCCAATTGTGACCGAATTTGATCCGCCACAAAACGACGATCGTGAGCGCCACCACGATCATCGGAATCCAGCCATTGAGGTTTGCCCTGACCAATCCACCCACGCCGAAAAGCACTCCGACCAACAGCCAACTGAACGTACGTTTAGTGCCCACGGCGGCGTCGGTGGTCGTCGTCGAGAGCTTTACGCACGCCCAGATCAAAGCACAGAGGATCGCCGTGCCGATCGCTTCGTTCATGAATTGACCAGCGGTTCGCAGTACGAAACCGTCCAACGAAATCGTGAACAAGGCCAATCCCGCCGCAATGGTTCCATGCGCCTGAAAGACCATTTGCAATAACAATGCGATACCGCCCGCCAACAACAGCAAATTGATTGCCCGAACGATCTCAAATCGGCGACCGGCGATGCGATAAATCATCGAGACCACTACCGGAAATCCGGGCGTCCGCGACGTCGTCAAGCCTTGGTGATTCAGCAACAAGATCCAGTCGTTTTGCCGACGATCATTGGAATCAATATAGGGTTGTTTCCATTCCGGATCCCTGAAATCAAACTTGACGCCCTCATTTTTTACTAGTTGAAATGCAATATTTTCAAAATAGACGTCGTCTCCCATTGCACCGGGCGGACCGGTCAACGAATTCTCACTAACAATTATCCAGCCGAGCGTCGCCAAACTCAGAATGGCAAAAAAAATTGTAAAGGATAGCGAATTTGAAACACGTGCCATCGTACTGGGTATCCGACTTCATTTGAGAGAGTTACTATCCACCGTTGCACCGAAAGGATTCTTGCTAGTCTGCACCGGCCTGTTGGTGATAGAGCGAAGGATCCAGCCTATTTTTGCGACCTCGCCCGCATTTCCCGGCTGATTTGACGCTGCACATCAGCTTTTTTCAAGCTCTCTCGTTTGTCGTGCAATTTTTTGCCCCGTCCGACTCCGATGATCAACTTCACCAATCCTCGTGAGTTGAAAAAGATTCGCAGCGGCACGATGGTTAGCCCTTTCTCAAACGCCTGGCTGGCAACTTTGTCAAACTGACGTTTATGGACCAACAATTTGCGCAACCGCTTGGGATCATGATTCCAAAAACTGGCTTGACGATATTCCGCAATATCCGCACCCACCAGCCACAGTTCGTTATTGACGACGCGGACATAGGCCTCGTTGAGCGAGATTTTTCCGTCCCGCAAACTCTTGACCTCACTGCCAATCAGCATCACACCACATTCGAGCTCATCAGTAATTTCGTATTTATGGCGCGCTTGGCGGTTTTCCGAGATCGTCTTGGTTTGATTCGCGAGGGGCGGTCCCTTTTTCTTGTCGTCTGATTTTTTGGAATTGGATGGCTTGGCTAACATGGGGCGGAGGCAAATTGATCGATGCAGCCAATGGAATTCGAAGCAGGATTTGAGAATGTAATTTCTGTCGCGCGAGGGGATAGTATAGCTGTTTTGAGGTTTTCCGGGCAGTCGCATTCGGCGGGTTGAATGACATTCGATCGGAACAACCATCCGAAAAAGTTGGATTTCCGGCTTAGGTTGGGGCGCAAAGTCATTGGTCGAGGCAATTCTGATGTTAGAATCGTGGCTGGCCATGTCGATTAAATCACGTATATTTTACTAGTCCGCTACCACCTCCAAACTCTTGACCATCGGCAGAATTGGTTACTGCGTCAGCCACCGCCCTTTACCGGATTTCTAATTCAAATGAGTCAAGCCGAACCGCGACCCCCAAGTGACGCCGCCGCGAAAGCCAAAACGGTTGCCAACAATCGGCTTGCTCAAAGTCCGACGGAACTTGACGAGAATGAAGGCGAAACGGCCAACCGGTTTCTGTTCTTCAATGTCATGCCCAGCTGGATGGTCAGTTTTTTGACCCACATCGCAATCATTATCATTTTGGCGATTACATTTTTGCCACAACCCGTTGAGAAAAAAGTCTCATTTGAAGTGGGTGAACAGTCCTCGGCGGTTGAAGAAGCCATTGACTTAAACCTTAACGCCATGGAGTTTGATTCCGAGGAGACGTTCGATTCGGAAATTTCCGAGGCCGCTTCCAGCGACTTGTCCGAATCGATGGAAGTTACGTTGCCCGAAGCAACGTTTGAATTCGGCAATCTCATGGGTGCTGAGGATAGTAATTTCGAGATGGAAAGTTCGGGCGAACTCACGTCGTCCGAGACCTCCAATGAGACCGGCAGCCGAACCGGCGATTCCAAGAACCAACAATTGAAAAAATACGGTGGCAATGCTGCGTCCGAAGAATCTGTCGCGCTCGCTTTGAAATGGATCGTCGACCACCAGTTACCTGATGGAGGTTGGAGCTTTGACCACCAACAGGGCCCAGGCAACCATCGTAGCAGTCCGGATCCTGGGTCCATCCCCGAAGCCCGCGCAGGTGCAACCGCCATCGCGTTGCTGGCGCTGCTGGGCAATGGACAAACGCACAAAACTGGAAATTATAAAAAAGAAGTCCAGTCCGGCTTGGAATTTCTGATCAAACGTGCCAAAGGAAGCGGTCGCGGAATTTCTTACCTGGAGCCCGGTGGCACGATGTATTCCCACGGATTGGCAGCGATCGTATTCGGTGAAGCTTACGCGATGACCAAGGATCCGGCGTTGGCAGACTTTGCTCAAGGGACAATCTGGTATATCGAAGACGCGCAAGACCCCGTCGGCGGTGGTTGGCGTTATCGTCCGCGCGAACCTGGTGATACGTCCGCCGTCGGCTGGCAAATCATGGCTTTGAAAAGCGGAAAGATTTCCGGACTTAACATCAATCCCCGCACCTTCAAGTTGGCCGAGAAATTTCTCAACAGTGTTTCCAGCAGCGGCGGTGCCTATTATGGGTATATGGATCCGCCACGCGGCACACCGGCCGATGGCCGAACCGCAGTCGGACTGTTGTGCCGAATGTACCTGGGTTGGCAAAAAGACTCCGCTGGTTTGGTCGAAGGAATCAACAGTCTGGCTGATCGCGGCCCGGATACCGATCGGAATTGCGATATGTATTACAACTACTATGCGACTCAGGTGGTGAAACATTTCGGCGGTGAAACATGGAACCAATGGAACCTCACGATGCGAGATTTTTTGGTCAAGAGTCAAGTTAAAGACGGTTTGGCTGCTGGCAGCTGGAATCCTGGAAACGGACACCCGGAAGAAAAAGGAGGGCGGCTGTATGCGACAGCGCTCGCTTGCATGACTTTAGAAGTCTATTATCGTTACCTGCCCCTCTATGGCGATTCCGCCGCCAATGACGATTTTCCGTTGGATTAACCGTCGGAAACATTGGGAACGCCATTTCAAAATTCACTCCAGCTGTTTGCCATCGGGCCGATGATAACGGCGAAAAATTATTGGCGGAGTTCCGTTGCCTGTGGGCAGAAGCGGATTCGATCTGGGAACAGCATGATCGATCGCCAGCTTTTGAAGGCTATGTCAGCGCTGACTACATGGCCATTTATCAAGCACTAGTCCCCTATCAAGATCAAAGTTTGACGTTTCTGGAATGGGGCTCTGGATTAGGAGTCGTTTCCATCATGGCCGATCGCCTGGGCTTCGCTGCCTATGGCATCGAGTCGGAATCGGAACTCATTGGGCATGCCGAAAAGCTCGCCGAAAAATTCGGACCGGCAGCCCAATTCGCCCATGGCAGTTTTATCCCCGATGAATTTGAGTGGGATTTTTCCACTGGAGATGAAGCCGAACGAACGAACGTCGACGTGCCAGCCGCCTACGATCAACTGTCGATGGGGTTGTCGGACTTTGACTTGATTTACGCTTATCCCTGGCCTGGCGAACATGGTTTGTTTCGCAACATCGTCCGGCAGTTCGGTCGCGCCGATACCATGTTGCTGACGTACGATGTTCGTGAAGGAACTGAGTGGAGCCGTTTCGATCGGCGTTAGACTGTCGATCGAGTTTCCACGCAATAATCGAACGGCGGATTACCAACGAAACAAACAGGAACCCCACGTCAGTCCGGCACCAAAACCAACCATGAGTACATTGGCGCCGGGCACTATTCGGCCCTGTTGAATCGCTTCGGCAATCGCGATCGGAATGCTCGCCGCCGATGTATTGCCAAACCGATCAAGATTAATGAACACCTTTTCCCGATCGATTCCCAAGTCTTCGACCGCAGCATCAATAATTCGAATATTAGCTTGGTGCGGAATGAACAAATCGATCTCGTCCAGCGACATTTCGGCGCGATACAACATCTCACCGACGATATCGGGAATCAATTTGACGGCCCATTTGAATACGGCTCGTCCGTCCATGTTGAGAAACTGCTCGTTTCGATCCAAAACTTCCTGAGAAAACGGCTTCCGCGAACCGCCGCCAGGAACCATTAGCGCTTCCCCAAGCTTCCCTTCGGACGCCAGTCGGTAGGCCAGGATGCCGGAAACGGACTTTGGGTCGGGGTTCGAATCCGCCGAAATGAGTACGGCCCCGGCCCCGTCACCAAACAGCGGAAAAGTCTTTTGATCGGCCGGATTCATCGTCTTGGTGATGTTCTCGGCACCAATTACCAATGCCAAGCGACTGCAACCCGTTTTTACAAACTGACTGGCTGTGACTAAACCGTAAATGAAGCCCGAACAGGCGGCATTGACGTCCATTGCTGCAGCCGTACATCCAAAATGAGACTGCACCAGACAGGCTGTCGAAGGAGTCACGTAATCCGGCGTGATTGTCGAGACAATAATCAAATCAATGTCGGTCGCGACGATACCTGCTTGGGCAATACATCGTTCGGCTGCCTGAATTGCCAAGTCACTCGTCGCTTCGCCAGGGGCAACATGAAAACGAGACTGAATTCCCGTTCGTTGAACAATCCAATCCGAATCGTAACCCAGTCTTGCCAGATCCGAGTTATCGACACGTTTTGAACCGGCAAAAAAACCTGTTCCCAGAATTTTGATCCCCGAAACGCTGGTTTTCCGCTCCGTCGGTTCTTGATTCGGTTGAGACAACAGACGTCTTTCACCAACTTCGACAGCCGCTTGCGCGGCCCTAATCCTGTTATGTGGAGCAACCGTCTGCCGGTCGTCCAAAGAGTCAGTCGTGACACGAGAAGCATCAAGTTTCAGCTTACTACCAATCGCCATCCGACTGCCTTCCATCCATGAAAAGTAACAGTTATCGAGATCGAAACGATTCGGATCGAGTGAGGGAGACGATCCGCATTAAATCAGGAGGTTCAATTCGACGAATTTTTTATCGCGCATTACGATTATCAGAAAATCAATCAAACCCCTATAGCAGTTACTTCGTATTGGATCAGGCGATTCAACCTTTCAGGCCCTAATCGCTCGAAATTAGGACCGCTGTTTGCCCGCCGCACGTTGCTTGGAAATCCGCAAAAAATCGTTTTCGGAGACATTGCGGCTCGGAGGATGAATATTTTAACAATTGAAAGCCTGGGAAATGAACCTAAACCGTTTACCAGCAACGGTTTAGCTAAATTTTGACCGATTTCGAGTGATTCGGGATATTCCATTGGCAACTCCGTTTTTTAGGGTACCGATTTCGATTTTTTTCGATAGATTGGTGCAGTAACAGCTTAAGTTGAGGCTGAATGGAATGACAATATTTAATTGATCTTTGGAAAAGTGAACTGCAAATGAGCCTGTTGGCAATCGTATATCATCTGGTTCCCGAAGCACCCATCTTGGTGGCCTATAATCGGGAAGAACCGCTCGATCGAGCTTGTCCATCTCCAGCTATCCAATCCGGAAAACCTCGAATTCTGGCAAGTATTGATCAGCAAACTGGGGGGACCTACCTTGGCATGAATCAAAACGGTATGTTTGTCGGCATCGTTCGTCGAAAAAAGCCCAACGCTCCCAATAGCCCCCGATCGCGAGGGGCTTTGGCTAGAGAGATGCTGAAGTGTAACTCCGCACGGGAAGCGATCGACGTCGCGTTGGAAGAATTGCACTCTGACCAGTACGCCGGCGTCAATTATGTTGTAGCGGACCCCGATTCGGGTTGGGTGATCCATTCTGCCAAAGAAACCACTGTGATCGAACTCGAACAGGGTTTGTGCATTGTCGGCGATCGCGACATGGACGATCCGCGAGATGAACGAGCTAATATGGCCCGTCGTTTATTGACGCTCCAAACACTGGATTCGCCGGTTAAATTCCTGGCGATTGCCAGCAAAGTGCTCGCCCGGACTTCTCCCGATCCCAGTCGTCCCAGCATGGTGGTACGGCAACCAGGCTATGGCACCGTCAGTTCAACTTTGATTTCATTGGGAACTAAGCCGCGGGATGCGATTTACCAGTATTCCAACGGCTCGCCGGACCAATCCAAGTTTGAGGACTATTCGCCGTTGCTACGCGATATTCTCAGCCGTGGTTTGCGAGAAGCTCGCGCTCAAACACAGGCTTAACTAGGCAGCCTTGGCTGCATGTTTCGCGACGGCGGCTCGGATCTTGGTGGTGGCGATGCGGTTGGTTTTAGTTTTTTTGCTGGCCAATTCTGTCGCCGCTTCGTTCATGGTTACCAATCGATACAAGATCGCGTTTCCCCGTTTCCCGGTCGGCACCATACCACCGATTTTCCGCATCACATAGGCAACTTTTTGCGCCTGGTCTCGCGGCACATCCATTCCCGACGCCAACTCACGCGTATCGAACTCGGTGGGCAAATTGCGTGGCAACATCTGAAACAAATCAGTCACCAAGGAAAAAGAATACGTTTCGTGTAATTCCAAAATGTGTCGATCTTTAACGACGAAATCGCCCTCTCGGCGACGACGGCGCCGACCATGCCCGGGAAAACGAACCTCTTCAATCGTCACCAGTGGCGTGATCAACTTCAAATTCGGGTGCGGAAACACCTCGGTAAAATACATTAGTTCGTCGAAAACATCCAATACCGTCCCGCGCAACGGACTCCATCGCCGGTCAACCTCGACGCCATTGTAACGACTGAGTTTGACTAGTTGTTTGCGCGCCACCAGCGGCTTGACGACGTCAATACAAAATCCTTCACTTAGTAATTTCCTGATCTTGTTACGAATCGAAGCCAAGCCGCTGCGTTGGATTTCGACGAGCCGATCTCCATTGACGACATCGATTCGAAACCGGCCAAGCTTCACCTCGATCGGCGAGTTCGGTTCGCGAAAGAGGTCTTTTAGTTGTCGATGCAACGTTGTTTCCATGTGTATTTTCAGCAGCGACTGCGGCGGTACCTTCCGAGCAATGTTTCGAACATTACTCTTGGTTTGAATCCATCCACCGGCCCGTTTCGCGCGGGTTAGCGTTGACCCATTTTTTGCAAATTTGGTATACTGCGGCTCGATTTTGAAGATTCAGCGAAATTGCTTTAATCCGTGCCGCCAGCGACTGACAATAACCGAAAGCCAGAATCCATGTCCACCTCGACTTCACCTCGTATCCTCGAGGACATTACCCAGTGTATTGGTAATACGCCTCTGGTCCGCTTGCGCCGTGTCACCGAGGGGTGTTTCGCCACGGTAATCGCCAAAGTCGAAAACATGAACCCTTTATGGAGTGTCAAAGACCGGATCGGCCGCGCGATGATCGAAGCAGCCGAACGGGATGGGAAAATCAATGCTGATACGGTGGTGATCGAACCGACCAGTGGCAACACGGGCATCGCATTGGCCTATGTTTGCGCTGCGCGGGGCTACAAAATGAAACTCACGATGCCCGATAGTATGACGATCGAACGCCGCAAATTGATGACGGCGTTGGGAGCAGAAGTAATCCTGACCCCCGGCGCCGAAGGCATGCCCGGTGCCATTCGCAAAGCCACCGAACTGGTTGCGGCGAACCCTAATTATTTTATGCCGCAACAATTCAGTAATCCCGCCAACCCGGAAATTCATCGAAAAACGACCGCCGAAGAAATCTGGCGCGATACGGCCGGTCAAATCGACATCTTTGTGGCCGGGGTCGGTACGGGCGGCACAATCACAGGTTGCAGCGAAGTGCTGAAATCGCGCAAGCCAGGCCTGATCACGATCGCCGTCGAACCGGCGACCAGTCCCGTGATTACGCAGCGTCGCAACGGCGAAGAGCTAAAACCTGGCCGACACTCCATCCAGGGGATCGGTGCTGGATTTATTCCGGATGTACTCAACCTCAACATTATCGATGAAGTCATCACAGTCAAAGACGAAGACTGCATCCAAACCGCACGGAACCTGGCGACCAAGGAGGGACTGTTCTGCGGCATCAGTTGTGGAGCCGCAGCAACCGCTGCTCTACAAGTCGCGCGCCGTCCTGAGAATAAAGGCAAAATGATTGTGGTCATGTTGCCTGACCTCGGCGAACGCTACCTATCTACGTCGCTTTATCCCTACGAGCCGTAACGAACGAGCGCTCGTGGTTTCAACACGGACCCTATAAACCCCGGCGGTACCGTTTCTTGGGAGGCTTCGGGGTGCGGAAGGAGTCTTTCTCGCCTCGAATTTCGTCGATCTCGGCTTGCATCGGATCGGATTGTAACTGACTATTTATTTTTTGCTCGATGCTCGATAGTTCACTGCCTTGTTCTGGAGTCACCAGCGAAAACGCGACCCCTTGTCTGCCCATTCGTCCGGTTCGTCCGACTCGATGGACATAGTCATCGCTCAATTCTGGCACGTCGAAATTGATGATGTGCGAAACGTTGGTGATGTCGATCCCGCGCCCGACCACATCCGTGGCGACCAGATAGCGAACTTTTGCCGAACGAAAATCTCGCATCATGGCATCCCGCGCGCCTTGCGACATATCGCCATGTAGCGTCCCGACCGCTTGCAACACGTCGGCCTTGAATAACTTGCGGTAGAGTTTTTCGGTGCCGAGTTTGGTGCGACAGAAAATAATCGCCTGGTCTGGAGTCTCCCGTTGTAACAATTTCACCAACACATCGTATTTCATCGTCGCCGGAACAGTCAGGTAAAACTGTTCGATCGTTTCCGCAGCCACACTGTCTTTGGAGAAATTGATGACTTTGGGGCGATACATGTATTGTTTCGCCAATTGGCGAATCGGTTCCGGCAACGTCGCACTGAGCAACATGGTTTGACGTTCTTTGGGACAGCGTCGCAGGATACGCTCGATATCCGGCCGAAAACCGATATCCAACATTCGATCCGCCTCATCGAGCACCACAAACCACAACTGGTCAATGTTGAGCGTGCCGCGATTCAAGTGATCGATCACGCGACCGGGCGTTCCGACCACCACATGGCAACCCTTCTGCAATTGACTGATTTGCTTGCTGATCGGTCGGCCACCATACAGACAACAACACGAAACCTCATCGGGCGCCATCCGGCGAAATTCATTTTCGACTTGAACCGCCAACTCCCGGGTGGGTGTGAGAATTAACGCTTGGGGCTTAACATTGCGAACTTCCAGATCCAATTGTTCGAGAATCGGGATCGCAAAGGCGGCGGTTTTGCCCGTACCGGTTCTGGCTTGGCCAATGACATCAAATTCTTCGAGCGCCAACGGAATCACACCGGCTTGTACGGGCGAAGGCTTTTCGTAACCGATACGCTCCAGCGTTTCCAGCATTTTTTTTGACAAACCCATGTGCTGGAAGGACAGAATTTGTTTGCGTTTAACGACTTGTTTAGCCACAGTATTGAGGACCGCTTGCGTCCATTAAATTGCGAAGATTGAAAAGCGTCCATCCGCTCTGGCTATAGGCTATAACGGCGGGCGCAGATGGTCAACGCTCCCGGTCGGCGGGATAAGTGGTTTTCGATGATTCCTGTTAATTAATTTCTGCTTTATTCATATTCCGAACCTATGTTTACTGAATTGATCTCTGCGATTCTCGCCGCCCAGCAAGACCCTTCGCAAATTCCTGTTGTCGCCAACTTGGCCCGTTCGGTGACCGATTGGGATGACGCGCGGGTTGACGAATTGATTGAGCAACTCGCGGATTTTGGTGATGAACTACAAGAATCCGAACCCGATTTGGCTCCCGAGAGCCCTTTGCCACTGAGTCGCATGGATCAAATCTTGCAACCCATCATCCACCAGTTGGCAGCGCGCGAGCTGAACCGCAAACGAAACGCTAGTCCAACACCTCTGACTGTTTCTCCCCAAATCAACCCGGATGGCTGGTCGGATTTGCGGCTGCGGTCCATTGAAACGTTGTATCGACTCGCACCAGTGAACAGCGACTTGCGCAATCATTTGCTGCGCTGGCTGGCTACTTCCTGGAACCCGGCGGCGATCGATTTATGGTCGGAATTGGTTTGTCAGGACCCGCCGGAACATCGGTTGGGCATCGGATTGGCATTTGCTCCTTTGATGCAACCCGGGTTTATGCCCGGTGAAAAACTGTTGTCGTTGCTACTAACTCAAGCGACTGCACATTCCCAAATCGCTCCGGTGGTGTTTGATTTGTTCAATTATTACGTGCGCAGCGGTCAAGTGAAAAAACATCCGGCCTTGCCGCGAGCGGCCCCGTTGACCGAACTTTTAGGTCGCCTGGTGGGACAATTGAGCCGGATCGAAGACGGTGATTTCCCGGCCAATTTTGCCGCGCGGCAAATCAACCAGCTCGTGTCCGATTCCGTCGCCTTGATTGTTGCGCTCTGCGATACTTTTGCCTTGACCGGTCACGAAGCTGCGATACCCAAATTGCACCAAGCACTAAAACTTCGTCATCGCCGAGTCCAGACCGAAGCCGCCGCGGCACTCGCGCGACTGCAGGATGAAACGGGGAAACAAGCGTTGATTACGTTGGCCGAACAACCGGTAACTCGTCTCCGCGTATTGGCCTACGCTGACGAGCTGGGTTTCAAACAGGAAATTTCGTTAGAGTTACAAGGCGAAATTGCACTCGCCGAATCACAGCTGGCCATTTGGCTGGCCGAACCTGATCAAATGGGCTTGGCCCCGAGCAATCTGGAATTGCTGGACAATCGCGAAATGTTCTGGCCCGGCTTTGAACATCCGGTCGCTTGTTATTTGTTCAAGTACGCCTATGGAACGGGCGAATCGGCCCATCGCAACATTGGAATTTGCGGACCCTTGACTCATGCGTTTGCCGCCGACTTGCAGCATTTGCCAATCGACGAAATTTACGCCGCTTTTGCCGGTTGGCAGACGCTCCATCAAGATATTTTTCAAATGTCATCGGCGCGGGCGACTCAAGTATTTCCAAATGAGCTGCGGCGCCTGCAATCCGGCTTGGACGACGACACGCTCGACGACGTAAAAATACAAACCGTAGGAAGTTTTTTTGGAGATCTGGTGTTGGTTGCCACCGCCCGTTGCGAGGGGCAATCCGGGACAATTATTGTCGACAATCATGATTCCACCTGGTACGAAACCGGTAACTTAGATGCCCCGATCGACTGGAAACTGGCTTATACGATTTGGCGTGGAAAACAGCTGTTAAGCAAATTCAATTCCAGCGAACCGTCCTAGGGTAACTCGCGGACTTTCATCGCTGACGGTACAATCTGGTCGATCATTCGCAGAAAACCGGATCAACTTCGACACCCGTTTTGTTCGCTGATCTGCCCACACAAACTGCCGACTTGCGTCGCCAATTAATAATTTAACGCCCGTCTGGACGAAGGGATCAAACCTTGGAAACCACCGAAAAACAAGATCGTATTTTGATCGTTGATGATAACCAAGCCAATTGCGAACTTCTGGAGGCCTATCTCGCCGGCCTTGATTGCATCACCGAGGTGGCAGTCGATGGCCGCCAGGCGTTGGAAAAAGCGGTTTCATTCCAACCCGATTTGATCCTGCTCGACGTGATGATGCCCAAACTTAGCGGATTCGAGGTTTGCGCAAAAATCAAACGGGACCCACAACTTCGACGCATCATGATATTAATGGTCACTGCACTGAATGAACTCGGAGACATTGAACGGGCCGTCAATGCCGGCACGAATGATTTTTTGTCGAAGCCAGTCAACCGCGTCGAGTTGCTCAAACGCGTGGAGAATCTGCTCGAGTTGAAAGGGGTCACTGACGAAAACGAACGGCTCCGGCAGTACATTCAACGCATGGAAACCAGTCGGGCCTGAAATTGCAACCGCAGAAACATCCGTTCATGCTTCTGGATTTCAGCGCTTCAGCCGTCCATCAATCGACACCGCAATTTCTGAAAGCCGGCGTGTTCAGTCGGCAGTAGTCCACAGTATTTTCAAGCCCGCGATCAACAGAACAACGGCCAATAAACGCTTGATGGTGGTCGGCGAAAATCTGTGGCTGCCAAAATGGGAACCCGCGAACCCGGCCAACACGACGACCCCTGCCAACGGAATGGCACTCGTCGGAAAATTCCGCGCACTACTAATATTGCCGAGCAAACCAGCGCTCGAGTTCATCAAGATAAACAGTGCCGACACGGCGGCAGCGGTTTTGGTGTTGGCCCAACGCATCAAGAGTAACAAGGGAGTCAAAAAAATTCCTCCGCCCGTGCCAGTCAGGCCCGACAGCAATCCCAGTCCCGCACCGACCGGAAGTGCCACTTTCAACGGAGGCAAACTAACCGTTGCATCTTCTGTCGTGCCCATCAAGAATCGGAAAGCGGAAAACAGCAATACGAAACCGACGATGATTTTGAAAACCATAACCGGCAGGTTCAAGTAGCCTCCGAGAAATGCCATCGGCGCCGCCAGCACAGCGAATGGCCAAAAATGTCGCCACGAGAAATACCCCCGTCGGCTAAATTGCCACGTAGCTATTAGCGCAACAAGAATATTCAGCATCAAAGCAGTTGGCTTGATTACCGTTGGCTCCCAACCAGCCAGCGACAGCACTGCGATATACCCCGACGCTCCAGCATGGCCGACCGAGGAATACAGAAATGCCACCAATCCCATGGCCAGGCATAACAGAATAAGGTGTTCAATCGACATTCAAAAATGGATCGCATTCAAACGGGTTTGGGCAGCGTTTTGGGGAATTGACTCTACTGGTGGATTCGATCCGGCAAATCGACAATGAGCGTCGAGATCGCTGTTTCGGCAAACCAGTTTAGCATCTTTTGATGAAAATCCTGGCTCTCGCGGTTTGTCGTTATAATAGCTTCCTTTACCGGACGTTGGACTGGACATTGCTGTTCGCCATTTGCCGATTTCGAAATCGAGGATTACTTGATCAAAATTATGTTAGCAAAGATTCCTCAGCCCCGGTCCTCGACTACCGCAATGGTTACCTTGTGCGCGATGATTGGATTCGCTTCATGGTTGCTCACGGAAACACCGGCGCAACTACCGGCAAGTCGGCCGGCTGGGGAGTTGATTGAGCCTCAGCGGACCAAAACAGGAATGGCTCAAGACTTGGATCAGCCATTGCCGGAAAGGGTTTCGTTTAATGCCCATATACGTCCGATCATGTCGAATACTTGTTTCGCGTGCCATGGGCCCGACGAAGCGGCCAATGAGAGTGGTCTGCGACTCGATTCTTTTGAAGCAGCCATCGAAGGGGGTGCGATCGAAGCGGGTGCCCCTCAGTCGTCGTTGGTTTATCAACGCTTGACCAGCTCCGACAATCCAATGCCGCCCGCCGACTTTCTGCATCAATTGACCGATCATGAAATCGCGCTGTTTCGCAAATGGATCGAGCAGGGCGCGAAATATGAACCGCATTGGTCCTATGCCCCCATTCAACGCCCCGCCGTGCCGGTCGTCAAGCAAACGGATCGAGTCGTCAACGAAATCGATGCATTTATCCTGGCCCGCCTGGAACTCGACGATATCAAGTCAGCCGACCGGGCTGACCGGGCAACGCTGTTGCGCCGACTGAGCTTGGACCTGATCGGTCTCCCGCCGACCCCGGCAGAAGTCGCTGCCTTTCTCAACGACCAATCCCCAACTGCATATCAAACACAAGTCGAACGATTGTTGGCTGCACCTCAATACGGCGAACGGATGGCATCCCAATGGCTGGACCTCGTTCGATTCACGGATACCGTCGGTTACCACGGTGATCAAAATCAACGTGTGTTTGCCTACCGCGATTATGTTATCAACGCCCTGAATAATAATAAGCCCTTTGATCAATTCACCCGTGAGCAGCTGGCGGGTGATCTGTTGGAAAATTCGACGGACGAGCAACGAATTGCCACAGCCTTGCTTCGATTGAACATGATGACTCGCGAAGGGGGCGCGCAGCCGGGTGAATATTTGGCCAAATACACGGCCGATCGAGTACGTATGTTGGGAACCGCCTGGCTTGGTGTCACGACGGGTTGTTGCCAATGTCACAACCATAAATACGATCCCTTAACGATCAAGGATTTCTATTCACTCGGTGCTTTCTTTGACGACATCCGGCAATGGGGTGTCTACACGACCTATGGCTACACACCCAATCCTGATCTGGAAGGCTTCACCAATGATTCGCCATTTCCGCCGGAACTACGCTCGCCCAGCGATTCTTTGCGCCAACAGATTGACTATTTGGAATCCGCGATGGCGAACTTGATCGCGACCGAATCTGCAGCAGGAGTTTACAACAGCGCCCCATTTCAGACATGGATCCGATCGCTTGCCGGGTACTTGAATCAAAACATGGACGGCTGGCAGCCCATCGATGTCGTGGCCGCTCACAGTGTCGACGACAATACAACCACGCGGATACTACCGGACAACAGCGTACTCCTAACAGGACCGCCGACTACGGACAACGTTGTGACGCTAACCGGCCGAATCTCCGCCCCGATGGCGATAAAAATGATCCAACTCGAAGTATTACCCGACGAAGCCCATGGCGGTCATGTTGGTCGCGCGAAGCAGGGACGATTCAACTTGAGTCTATCGGCGGCGATTGATCAGCATCCGACCGACGAAGTGAATCTGGGTTCCGATTCGACAGCGATTCCCATCGAGTTCACCCAAGTCGATCGCTTGAATCCCAATGGCTACAACAACGGTTTTGAATCCTATTTTTTAACGGGTGTTTGGCGATCGGGTCCCGCGCTATGGCAATTGCCCGCCGACGAGACCGAACTTCCGCATACTGCCGTGTATCATTTGAGTTCGCCACTGAACATCGTACCGGCCGACCAATTGCAATTCAAAATTGCCAGCCCGGATGTGGGTCGCGTTCGCATTTCCGTTTCACCACTGACGCGATTCGTGTCAGGATTACCCGCCGCGACCGAGTCGTTGCGGCTCGCCGTGCAGGCTTATCAAGCGGGTCAGCAGCTGTCCCCAGAACAACGGGCCGTGTTGCTTTCGGCCTATTATTTAGCGATCACTCCGGCCAATTCAATTTCTTTAAGCGCTAAAACCTATCGTGACTTGGTCGCCGATTGCCGCAGTGGTTACTCAATGACGATGGTTGCCGTCTCCGCCGATCCCCAAAACTGGCACTCATCCCGGATCTTGCCTCGAGGAAATTGGCAGGATGAGAGCGGTGAACAGGTCGTCGCAGCCACACCGGGCTTCCTGCCGCAAACGGCTGCTACTGCGGGTCGTCGTTTGTCCCGGTTGGATTTGGCCGATTGGCTCGTGTCGCCGGAGAATCCATTGACAGCGCGGCACTACGTGAATCGGACCTGGAAACACTTTTTCGGAACCGGTCTGTCCGACCAATTGGATGACTTGGGCAATCAAGGCGAATGGCCCAGTCACCCCGAGTTACTGGACTGGCTGGCCGACGAATTCCGCACGACGTGGGACATGAAACATCTCACTCGCTTGATCGTCACCAGCCGAACCTATCAACAGCAGGTTGCCGAGCACAGCCGATTGGTTGAAGTGGATCCTCTTAATCGATTGCTTTCCGCACAATCCCCGCGACGACTGGAAGCCGAAATTATTCGCGATAATGCGTTGGCAATTTCTGGATTGCTGTGGGCCAAATACACGGGTGGTCCGAGCGTGTTTCCCTATCAACCCGAAGGGCATTATTCGAATCTGCAATTCCCGGATCGCGGGTATGAGGCGAGCCCTTTCGAATTACAGTATCGTCGTGGCGTGTATGTCCATTGGCAACGCACATTTTTGCATCCCATGTTGGTGAATTTCGATGCGCCGTCCAGAGACGAATGTGTGGCCGACCGGGCCGGTTCCAACAGCCCGCAACAGGCACTGACTTTGTTGAATGATCCCCAGTTTGTCGAAGCCAGCGTGGCATTTGCCGACCGCTTGTTGGCTGAAAATCCGGACAGTGATTTTCCAGCGTTACTGGATTTTGCTTTTCGGCTGGCCGTTTCGCGTGCGCCAAGTGATTCGGAACGAACTGGTTTAGCCGACTTCTTTGCGCAACAACACGACTACTACGCCAATCATGTCGAAGAAATTGACCGAATTCGGGCGTACGACCGACGTGATCGGCGGTCACGAAACATCGATCCAATCGATTTGGCCGCTTGGTCTCAAGTGTGTCGAGTAATCCTGAATTTGCACGAAACGATTACGCGGTATTAAGCATGAATCAACCACAATCACGCGATTGGTCGCGGCGAACTTTTCTTTCCGATTCATTTGCGGGCATCGGTTCATTTGCCCTTGCGGCGTTGCTGGATCAGGAAAAAACTGGCGCGACAAACCGATCGGACCATCCTTGGCAGGCGCTTCCTTCGTTTCCGCATCATCCGCCACGCGCTAAACGCATCGTGCATTTGTGCATGGCTGGTGGTCCATCACATTTGGAATCGCTGGATCCCAAGCCGGAACTCGATCGCCTGGACGGCCAACCGTTTCCAACTTCTTTCACGAACGGGCAGCAATTGGCTCAATTGCAAAACGCAACTTTGCGTGCGCGTAAATCTTTCGCGAAATTCCAGAAATGGGGACAATCGGGTCTCGAGATTTCGGACCAGTTTCCGCATCTCGGTTCGATCGCTGACGAACTGTGTGTGATCCGTTCGATGGTCACTGAGCAAATCAACCACGATACGGCCCACGCGTTTATGAACACGGGCTCGATCATCAAGGGTCGACCTTGTATGGGGTCGTGGTTGCTGTACGGACTGGGCGCGGAGACCGAAAACCTACCGGGCTATGTGGTCATGACATCGTCTGGCCCAGGGGCGCAACCCGTTTCCGCGCGGCAATGGTCGGCGGGTGTCTTGCCCAGCAAATATCAAGGCGTCGCCTTCCAAAGCCAGAGTGCACCGGTACATTTCATTGGCAACCCATCCGGTGTCTGCCAATCGACGCAACGACAGGTCGTCGATGAAATTCAGCGGATCAATGGCATGCTGAACGACCGGTTTCATGATCCGGAAATAGCCACACGAATCGCCCAATACGAAATGGCATTTCAGATGCAGTCGGCCGTGCCCGAGTTGGTGGATTTGAGCTCGGAAACGCCAGAGACGTTGGCGTTGTATGGAGTCAAACACCCGGGCGATGGAACTTATGCCTCCAACTGTTTGATGGCTCGACGATTGCTGGAACGAGGCGTTCGATTCGTGCAGCTTTACCATCGCGGTTGGGATCATCACGGGGATCTGGCCAAAAATTTTGCGATCTCGGCCAAGGATTGCGATCAAGCGAGCGCTGCGTTGGTTAAGGATCTGAAACAACGCGGCTTGTTGGAGGACACCTTGGTCGTTTGGGGCGGAGAGTTTGGCCGGACCCCCATGGCACAAGGGACTGGACGTGATCATCACATCAATGCGTTCAGCATCTGGTTGGCGGGAGCGGGGATTAAAGGTGGCTTGGCTTACGGCGCGACCGATGAACTCGGGTATCGCAGTGTTGAAAACATCGTGCATGTCCGCGACTTGCATGCCACGATGCTGTACCTATTCGGAATTGACCATGAGCGATTTACGAAGAAATTTCAGGGGCTCGATTTGAAATTGACGGGTGTCGAACCGTCACGCGTCGTCCGTGAAATTATCGGTTGATGGTCGATTTACGAACAAACCGTTTGGTCGTTGACAGCAGGCGATAAATCGCCTTGAGCCCGTGAACTAGTTTGAATTATTTAGAATCATTGCTGTTGCTGGAACTTCTGTGTTAGTCCCCGCTGCGAATCGCCTCTAACGCTTTCGAAAAGTATTCCGCTTCCTCCCCCAATTCATTTCGCTGGCAAAATTTCCACAGTTGTTCAAACCGCCGGATGGGATCAAAGCCAGTCGCAAAACCGACCTTGGCGAAACACACCGGACACAAATAGAGTGGACGACGATCGGCTTCCGCCAAACTATTGGTGCCGCACATATTGCACTCATAGGCCGTACAATGCGCCAACGAAAACATGTGCCCGGTTTCATGCGTGGCAATTCGCAATGTTCGTTTGAGGCACAATTTGAATTCCGTTTGCGGATCGCCATTACGATAAATTGACCAGACGCCGACTCGATCACGAAAGGTCGCTTGCCCAAATACGAAATTCCAATCATTGTCCGGATAGAGATCGCTGGTCGTAAAAGCGATCAACGCGACGCCATTCTCCGGCACTCGTTGGGGCAGCACGGATTCCAATACAAACGTGGATTTGATCTGCGGCATCCCCCAATCGGGATGCACCCGGCGCGCGGCCGGTGGGATCACTTCGGCCAGTGACAAGGGGTCCAGCGTTTGAACATCACAACAAAAATACAATTTTAGAAACTCAGCGCTGAGATCCACGATCTTCCGTTGTTGCGGATCAAATTCGCCCAGCGGAAGCACGTACAATGTCTTTCGGTCCGGTGTGAGTGTCACGGGGCCGGACTTCAAATACTGTTGCAGAGTCTGGCCGGGTTCGGGATGGGATTCCAGCCAATCGCCCGGTTGGGACGGTTCCATTTTTTGATGCAGCGGTCGCAGTTGCCGGCTTAATTTTTGCAACTGGAGGATTTGTTTACGATCCGGAGCAGGCTCATTCGGCTGTTGTCGGCCAGTGGCGCGATCGGTCGACCCGGCGCCGATGGCCAGCAGTACGATCAGCACCATCGCAAATCGAGAAACGAACATCGTTAACCCTTTAAACGAATTGTGGCCATCGGCGTATGGGTGGGACCAGAGCGATCGAGGAAACTCGAATAGACGATCACTTTGTCGACCTGACAAACTCCACTGTCATGCGATCTCAACCGATGAACTAACGCCAGTAAGTCTTCATTCCAACGGCCGCTGCGTTGGACACGCCCCATCGTCAAATGAGGAAAGTATTCGTTCCGATCTTTGTTGACTCCCCAATGCAACAGGATCACTTCGATTTGTTTGTACATCGCTTGCAACGTTTCAGCCCCTTGATCAACGCCCATCCACAGGGTGCGTGGCTGAGTCGCATCGGGAAAGCCACCCACGCCTTGCAGCGACATTTCGAACGGCGGGAATTTCTCGACCGACTGCTTGATCAATCGGCAGAACTCTGGAATTTCAGTATCCACAATGTCGCCGGCAAAATTCAAAGTCACATGCAGATTCTCCGGTTCGACCCACCGAAAATCTGCCTGAGTCGCGGCCAACCGCTGGATCACTCGCAGCACGTTATTGTTGACGCGTTCCGTCGCTTGGACCGCAATGAAGGTTCGGATATAGGCCATGGTATCGGTGGAATTTGGTAGGCTTGGTCAAGGGCTGGTCACCAGATTCTAGTCGGCGTTAACTTGCGACCGGTTGCGTCCAGGGATCATCCGACAATAATCTAACCCTGTTTCAGTGA
The DNA here is from genome assembly GCA_031400405.1 of Mariniblastus sp. Lineage (GTDB taxonomy): Bacteria > Planctomycetota > Planctomycetia > Pirellulales > Pirellulaceae > Mariniblastus. The sequence goes on along the minus strand of JANNPW010000039.1, from coordinate 28,300 downwards.
CAGCCCCAGCCCCATTAAAATTTGGACCCCTCGTGACCACCGCTAAAAAATATGATGTCTTCGGAATCGGCAATGCCATCGTCGACACCCTCGCTCAAGTTGAAGATCAACTGATTCAAGACCTGCGAGTCAACAAAGGCGGCATGTCATTGATGAATGCGGAACAACAAGCCCACGTATTGAGCAAACTTGATCATCGAAACCTGCAACTGGCTTCGGGGGGTTCGGCTGCCAATACCATGGTGGCAGTTGCCCAATCGGGTGGCACGGGAGTCTATTTCGGCAAAGTCGCTCATGATACCAATGGCGAATTCTACAAACAGGATCTGCAAAAAACCGGCATCCTGTTTCCGGTGCAATTGGCTCCCGAAGCGAGCCTGCCGACGGGGACCTGCGTTGTGTTGACCACGCCCGACGCCGAGCGGACGATGTGCACGCATCTGGGAATCTCGAGAACATTGCACAAGTCCGATATCGACCGACAGATTTTAGCGCAGTCCAAATGCAGTTATATCGAAGGCTATTTATGGGATGCCGACCAACCGCGGGCGGCCTGTATCGAAGCCTTTGAACAATCGAAACGTCTGGGCGTCAAAGCGGCGTTCACATTTTCTGATTCGTTCCTGATTCATCGTTTTGCGGATGATTTTCATCGCGTTGTGTCGGAGTATTGCGACATCGTATTCTGCAACGCGGACGAAGCTCGTCAATTTTTTGGCTCCGAAGACATCGCGGACTGCTGTGCCAAAATGGGAGCGATCAGCGAAATGGCTTTTATTACCAACAGTGGTGCTGGTTGCTATGTAATTGAGCACGGGAATATCTCTCAAGTCGCCGGATTCCCTGTTACAGCGATTGATACCAATGGCGCCGGAGATGCCTTTGCCGGTGGTACGTTGTTTGGACTCACCAATGGCCTGACCCCGATGCAAGCGGCGAAGTGGGGAAATTATTTCGCGTCTCGAGTGGTCGAACAACTTGGCCCTCGACTGAACGACGGTGAAATGCAGAAACATGTCCAATCAATTGTGGGTTGATTCCGGCCGCCGAGAAGATGTCGGTCGGCGATTGACGCAATCGTGCAACCTTGGATTGGGGATTCTGGTTTGTCCGGTGCAAATCGCCTGGATCGTGCAACGTCCCTATCCCGAGTCATGTGGGACAACAAACAGAATCGGCGCAATCGGTCACCTCGATGGGTTGATTTTCTCTTGCTATCAACGCCAATTGCCCAGGAAAGCAGGGATGAAATCCATTAAATGGCCCTACTGGATCATATGACTCCATTAAATATATTTTTGATCGCTTACACAACTATTACACAGCGGATACACGGACGCGACAAAGGCTGTCGTTAATCCTTATATACTTTGGAACTTCTTCAATGAACAACTCATTGGTGGAGAACGATGTGTATACAAAAGGAATCAAGATGGCAATCGCTTTCGAGCCTAACCGCAATAAAAATAAAAACGCTTCCGCTCAAGCCCTTCACAAGGGTTTGCGTTCCGACCAGGTCGTGGAAACCGAAGCGATTGAGACTTTGGACAACGCCGAACTCGGCTCGACTGAGTTGATCACCCCGGAGCTGTTCGGTGGTCATCTGCCAGTCGGTGAATACATTGCCGACGCCGAAATTGACGACGCGTTGGCGCAGCATGACCATCACCATCACCACGTACATGACGAAGATAACACTTTCACGCACAAGATGCTGGTCTTGGGCGCGGTGGTGTTTCCATTGCTAGGCTTAATCGCCGCTATTGTAATGGCGTGGGGCTACGGCATGATGAGCTGGCTGGATCTCGGTATGTTGATCGGTGGCTGGTATTTGACTGGTTTGGGAATCACGATTGGCTTTCACCGCATGTTGACCCATGGTTCCTTCAAAACGACTCCGGCGATTCGTTGGTTCTGGACGGGGCTTGGCTCTTTGGCCGTCGAAGGTTCTCCGATCGACTGGTGCATGGTGCACCGGAAACATCACCAGTTCAGCGACGATCATGGCGATCCCCATTCACCTCACCTGCATGGCGAGGGCTGGTGGAATTCGTTGAAGGGTTTTTGGCATTCGCATACTGGTTGGATGTTCCAGAACAACTGGTCGAAAAAAGAACGTCAAAAATACGTTCCGGATTTGATCACGGATGACCTGTTGATGGCCATTGACCGAAAATATTATTGGTGGGTCGTGGCGACATTGGTAATTCCCGCTGTGATTGGTGGCTTGGCCGCCCTGCCCTATGACTTGACCGTCTTGGGAATTCTGAAAGGAGCCGGATTGGGCTTCCTGTGGGGAGGATTAGCGCGGGTTTGTTTGTCGCATCACATGACTTGGTCGATCAATTCGATATGTCACATTATCGGCTCACAGGATTTCAAATCAGCCGATGATTCGCGTAACAATCTGTTCTTTGGCGTGCTCAGTCACGGAGAAGGTTGGCACAACAATCACCACGCGTTTCCGACGTCAGCCCGACATGGCTTGAAATGGTGGCAGTTCGATCTAAGTTGGATCATCATTCGCTCGTTGGCGATTTGTGGTTTGGCTTGGGATGTCAAACTACCGTCCGAACGTCAGCTGAAAATGCGTTCGCTGCGTCAGTCTGATTGAGACGCTGGGAGACCCCTTACGGTGGTTGCCATGAAGAGGCTGAGTAGGCGGGGTCAGACGGCGTGAGGTTCTCGCACAAACCTGTATCCGGCGTCGCGAATCGTCAAAAAGTGTTGCGGTTCCGCCGGGTTGGGTTCGAAGGTCTTGCGCAATTGTCGCAAAACCTGATCGGGGGCCCGCGTGTTTAAGTGACCCGGCATTTCCCAGACTTCTTCCAACAATTGTGCGCGGGGAATGACCTGCCCTTCGTGTTCAATAAAATATCTCAAGACTTTGATTTGCAATTGCGTTAGCCGGACGAGTTTGTCCTTTACTCGCACCTCGTAGGTCTGAAAGTTGATCTTCGCGTTGCCAAATTCATACTCCAGCAGTTTGGAAGAAGAATACTTTCCGGGTGGAACCCCGGCTACCTGGGATAACAGGTTCTTGATTCGGGCAATCAACTCCACCAACTCAAATGGCTTGACCAGGTATTGATTGGCTCCCACCTCGAAGCCGCGTGTTCGATCTTCCGACAACGTCCGTGCGCTCAACATTAACACCGGCATGTTCTTTCCCGAGTCGCGAATCTGTTGGCAGACTTCATAGCCACTCATCCCTGGCAACATCAAATCGAGCACGATCAGATTGACTGGGTCCACAGGATTTCCCACCGCGCGCAACGCCGCCGGACCGTTGGTGACCGCAGTGACGCGATAGCCTTCGGCCTCCAAATTGAATTTGATACCCACCGCCAAATGTTCTTCGTCTTCCACCAGCAGGATATGAGAATTTTGTGCAGGCATGGCAAATTCAGGGTTGCTGGGTGTCAATTCAGTTTACTGTTCACGCGAACAATTTTTTGGCCAGGTAACCGAACTTCAAAGACCGTCCCCATTTTTTTTTCGCGATCGAGCACCCGTACACTACCATTTAGCTGCTTAACGAGAGTTCGAACAATGTACAATCCCAAGCCAGTACCCGGTTTTTCTCGTTCCAACTCTTTGCCCAATCGCTGAAACCGGCCAAAGATTTTTCGACGCTGCCCTGTCGGAATACCGGGTCCATTATCGGCAACTTCCGTCACAATTTGTGCGCCTTCAAACCGCATCGAAATATTTACCTGAGGTGGCGTGCCGGCATATTTGACGGCATTGTCGATCAAGTTGCGAAAAATCATATTTGCATCGACGGTGGGGGCCTGAATTTCAGCCGGTATCAATGCGAGCTGACAGGTTGTTTCTGGCACGCGATACCTGGCGCAAACGGTCCCCACACACTCTTGAATCAACAAACTCAGATCGATATTCTCGTGTTGTTTCTTATCACGCGGATTATCGACCATCCCCGCTTCGAGCAAATGACTGATTAAACCGTCAAGACGCGCGACATCGGCCAACATGAATTTATGAAACTGCTCCCGTTCTTCGTCCGTAACTTTACGGAGATTCAAGGTTTGCAGATAGAGTTTTAGCGAAGCGATGGGCGACTTCAACTCATGGGTGACACTGTCGATGAAATTCGATTGACGACGATTGAGATTGATCGCCTTGACTGACAGCGACAAATACATGACCACGCCAACCAAAACAAACACGAACATTAACGATCCGACCGTCAACAACGTCCAATACAGGGAGGACTGTGGCGACTGAAATATCTTTCCCACCACGATCAAAACCCAGCCCACGATCAGCGTGACGATGACGACGATCATCAACACGCCCAACGTAATCGGCAGCTTCAAAGATCGACGCTCAAGCATCAGTTCGCCCAACCGTCTTTCAGGGTCACGGTCCGATTGAATACCGGTTTGCCAGGTCGGCTGTCTTTCGAGTCGACACAAAAATATCCGTTGCGTTCAAACTGGAATCGATCACCAACGTTAGCCTCCGCCAGCGAGGGTTCGAGTTTGGCGTTCGGTAGCACGACCAGTGCCTGCGGATTAATCAAGTCTTTCCAGTCGGTACCTTCCGGAACATCGCCGGGATCATCCTGTTCAAACAATACATCGTACAGCCGCACTTCGGCGGTCACGGCCTGCTCGGCTGCTACCCAATGAATCGTCCCTTTGACCTTGCGACCATCCGGGGCCTGGCCACCGGCAGTGGCCGGATCGTAGGTACAACGCAGCTCGAGCGGGTGACCCTCGGCGTCCTTGATCACTTGATGACACTTCAAAAAATAGGCGTATCGCAGCCGGACTTCATTGCCGACGGTTAACCGAAAGAACTTCTTAGGAGCATCTTCCATGAAATCTTCGCGCTCGATAAACAGTTCGCGTCCGAACGGGACTTGGCGAGTACCCGCCGATTCATCTTCGGGATTGTTGATCGCGGTGCGCAGTTCCGATTCACCGACCGGATAATTTTCGATGACCACCTTCAGCGGATTCAGTACGCCCATCACACGCGGGGCGATCTGATTGAGATGTTCCCGGATGCTTAAATTTAACAAGGCCAGATCGGTCATACTGTTGAATTTCGTGACCCCGATCCGGGCGCAAAAATTACGGATCGCCTCGGGTGTAAAACCGCGTCGACGAATTCCGGAAATCGTCGGCATCCGCGGATCGTCCCAACCGCTGACATAGCCGCCCTGTACCAATTCGGTTAGCTTTCGCTTGCTCATCATGGTTTGCGACAGCACCAGCTTCGCAAATTCGATTTGTTGTGGATGATGAATGGACAACTGTTCAATGTACCAATCGTAAAGCGGTCGATGATGTTCGAATTCCAAGGTGCAGATGGAGTGCGTAATTCGTTCCAATGAATCGGATTGTCCATGCGTCCAATCGTAGGTCGGATAAATACACCACTTGTCGCCGGTCCGATGATGGGCCGTATGGCGAATGCGGTACATCGCCGGGTCGCGTAAATTCATATTGTCGGAATTCATGTCGATCTTGGCCCGCAGCGTGCGGGCCCCGTCTTTGAACTCGCCATTGCGCATGCGTTGAAATAAATCCAGATTCTCCTCCACCGAGCGGTCGCGAAAGGGACTATTGCGGCCAGGTTTATTCCAGCCGCCGCGGTACTCGCGAACTTCCTCCATCGTTTGATCGCAGACGAATGCTTTTCCATCGCGAATCAACTGCACTGCCCAATCAAAGATTTGGTCAAAATAATCGGACGCGAAATGTTCATTGTCCCATTCAAACCCCAACCAACGAATATCCTCGCGAATCGATTCGACGAATTCCACTTCTTCTTTTTCCGGATTCGTGTCATCGAAACGCAAATTGCATTGGCCGCCAAACTCGGTGGCAATCCCGAAATTCAGGCAAATCGACTTGGCATGCCCCAGGTGCAAATAGCCGTTCGGCTCCGGCGGAAACCTTGTTTGGACTCGCCCATTGTGTTTCCCGGCGGCGACATCATCAGCAACGATTTGGCGGACGAAATCCATTTTGGTCTCGGCAGTATTCATTCGGGGCGCGCGGCAATGGGGTGGAGCAGAAACGAAGAATGACGACGGGGAAATTCCACGTTTTGAGAAATTGGCAGCGGACTTGATGGTAGCCGATTAAGCCCGTTTTAGCGAGGGGAAGGCGACGACCAGGCCCACGAAACGCCAGTCGTCAACCCGTCCGCCGAATAAAACTCGGTGCCGGACTTCGTCGTCGCGCTGGCACTTTGTCCGACGGAGACCGTGATCGGGCGGGTCCTGTTCAAGCACTACGCTGTTCCAGTAATCGACGTGGGGCAATTCAGCTATTTGTCGATAAAGAAATTGTCCGGCAGTTGACCCGGATCGTTGCTGGCCGGATTGGCCTCGCCCCCTGTCGGCGAAGTCGTCGCTTGGGGATCGATTCCTTCCAAGTCCTTCAATTCCAACTTAGCTGGTTCGCGCGCGCCTTCCAGTGGAGGCAGCGGAACGATCGATTCGTTTTCCGCCTCAGGCATGGTCTCGGGATTGCTCGGCGCTCCGGTACTCTTCTCCGAATCGCCCTTGAGTTCGATTTCGCTGTCCAACATCGGCGGCTCGCGATCGGGCGCAGCTGGTTTTGACATTTGCTCTTTGTTTTCGAGTTTGCCATCGATATCCCACCAGCGCCAATCGCCGACCTGGAGGTTGGCTTCATAGGCCCCTTCGATCGCCTTCATGCCATTTTCATGCCACCAGTTCCAGCGGCCAACCTTCTGGCCTTTTTCATAGGCGCCTTCCAGTTGTTTGTTGCCGTTGGAATGCCACCAGGTAAACCTTCCGACTCGTTCACCATCAGCGAACTGACCCTTCATTTTCGGCAGGCCGGAATCGTACCAAGCCAAAGCCGGACCATGTTGCAATCGTTTACCAACGGAAACCAGGGGAGCGGGTTGGGCCGCCCACCAATTGTCTTCGCCGTCCGTTGTCAGCTTCGCTTCCAGGAAATAGTTTTCCGTTTCTTTCTGTTTGGGGCGATAGAACGTCAGATTGCGGACCACTTTTTGACCGTCAATAAATTCCTCGTCTCGGGTCAATTTGCCATCTTCGTCCCATTCTTTCAGGTGACCATCGAGTACGCCGGCACTGAACGTGACCTCGCGCATCTTGTTTAGCGATGGGTACCACCAGGTGGCCGTGCCGGAGCGCTGCCCAGTGCGATAGGGAACCTCGAACATTTTTTGTTCATAGGCGTCCGACAGCGTCCACATCCCTTCAAGCTTTCCATTATCAAACGTGGCCACCGACAGAAACGGCCCTTTAAAAAGACTGAATGGTTTGGTCGCGAACAGGCCACTGGTTTCGGAGGTATGTTGCCGCCGCCAGATTCCGTGCATCACTCCCAGGCGGTATTCGCCGGACGCGATGATGCTCCGCTCGTCTTGGCGGGCCAAGACCAACCAAGTCCCGTCGTTGACGAAATTCCCATTGGCATCCTGCACGACTTCGCGTTCGATTTGGGGTTTGCCATCCGAGTATCGCTGGACAATTTTCTCGCGACTGCCAACCGGTGATTGAACAACATTGCGCGGATCATCCGCGCTTCCTCCAGCGACGGTTTGAGCGCCATTGTTCGCCGCTGCTTCAATTCCGTCGATGGATTCCAGACCAGAAATTCCGTCCTGAGGCGATTGGGAACTGGAATTGGCATTCAATTCGAAATCAATTTTGCCATTTGTTTGGCGTACACCCAAATCAACTGCATTGGCAGACGTCAAATGTGGGGACAAACCAAAGCGGTTACTGCCGACCGCGCTCACGGCACGATCATCAATCGAACGCAAACTCGGCATCGTCGGCGCGCGAAACAAATCCTGTCCAAAACAGCTAGTACTATAATTAAACAACCCGGATCCGAGCAGAATCAGAGTCAGCCTGGACACTGACCAAACCCCGGACCAACCAATGCAATAGCGCGATGGTGAAATATTAATGGGGGCGTGTTCCAGAGGTACCGACACTGCAGGAAGCCTCAGCAGGACATTGAAAAAAACGGCTTACTTCATTCTGACACAGGTTTGGCGAAAAAGCGGTTCTTTTCAATCGATTTTGGCTGAGTTTCGGCACCTCAATCGTCCTAATCCGAATTTCCAGAACGATCTACCCAGACCTGCATCAAATACTTGGACAGGCCGAGGTCGGAATACTATTTGCGGTAACTTTTGATTAAGACCTCACGGGCACGATCTCCCATCACAAATCGATTCCCGCCAACCCCATAAACCGCAATGACCTCGAAATAGTCTTGATCGATTGCCGCATCCAATAAATCCTCGGCCGACAAACAGACTCGTCCCCGGCGGTGGGTCAGGGCGAACCGAAACTGACCACAACCGTGGAACGCGCGATAGATCACTTCCGTACAAACCAGTTTATCCGTGCGTCGAAAATCAAATTCAAAATCGTACTGTTTGCCCGCATGCGTCATGGCGCGCATGATGCCATCACGAATTTCGGTCGCCGCTAATTTCGGCCGCAGCAATACCAGGGCATCCACACTCAAGGTGTCCGTCAGTTTGCGGAACAGGACGCCATCTTTTCTCGCTTCGAGTACACAAATGGGATCGGCGATTTCTTCATCGGCATGCTGACTGTTGATCTCCAACGCCGCGCGCTGCGCGACGGTTCCAATATAAAGTGCTCCGTGCGGCCAATAGCCGGGCAGAAACAAATTCGACGCGGCATCGTCGTGACGCGTGATCAACACATCTCCGGACTGCAACATGCGCGCCAATTTTCGTTGCACGCCGGGAGTAACTCGTTTGCGCTTCCATTGCATCCGAACTTCGGAGATCAGCACGCCCGACATTTTGAACAGTGCGAAAGTGACATTTCTGAATCCAGATTGGTTACTCCGCAAAAACGAATGCCACCGATACTTGAGTTGATGCTGCGTGTAGTATCGTTTACTGGTCTCGATCCAGGGTTCTTCGGCGGCCAAGAGTTCCATCACGGGTTGCATGATCGGATGAGAATTCAGTTTTCGCAGTTCGTCTTTTTGCTCTTGCCACAGCCGACTGGCCTCCAGGAAAGTCCACACGTTGCGAAGCGAGCTCAAGGACCGGTACACGCGGGTAAATTGCTTGGCGGGAATCCCGTATCGAGGTTCGGCTTCATCCAGTTTTTTCCAGATAACAGGTTGTTTGCGAAACGAATCCACCAAAAACCGGCCCGCGCGCATCAACAGACAGGCGGCACAATAGGACACGACAAACAGCTCGGGTCGACGAAGATGGGTCTCCGCCAGTTCTTTTAGTGCGTACGGGCGAAGATCTTGCAAAGTAGACAACAAAGCCGCCCGAGTCGTTAAATAATTGCTGAACAGGACGCGCACCATCTCGTCTTCGTCCGGCAGGAAATATCCTCGCTTCGAGGCCAGTTCTCCAGTAGCCAGCACCGATTGGATCGCTGCCAAAGTCGGCAAATGTGGCGCCACAGTCAACAACGTGCGCGCGGTTCGACCAATCAACAATTCGAGCTCGTCAGGCGCGGTCTCGAGTTCGTTTGGAACAGCCATCAACTTTTCCCAGGCAGTGACTTTCCCCTGGTGGATGCCCGCTGCAGCGGCACCACCGTTTTTCCGCATAATTGGTATTCTAATCCAGCGTCGTGAAAATCGTTAGGCGTTGCAAACGGATTTTGTCGGACACATTTGTTTGACCCATTTTGCGTAGTTAACAGCAATTGTCGTCCCTCGCCGACCGGTACTGGTTCGTGTGTTCGAGGTGAATATTGCGGAATCTTTCGTTTTCGTGTGGGACGACAAAGGTTGGGACTTGCTTCCGGTCTCCCTCGTGACGAAAATCAATCGTTCGCATTTCAGGAACTGATTTACATTATGACATTGTTCGATTCCACGCATTCCCGCTCAACCAAAATTGACATCGATCCGCTGGCGGTGTCCAGCTCCAGCCCTTCCGTACAAAAACGGATGGATCGAATTGCCGAAAATTATCAACAACTCGATTTGCTGTTGGCAGAAGTCGAAGCTAAGATCCAGCGGGATGCACGGCTAAACGCGATCGATCAATCCATTTGCGAAGTCGAATTGGAAGCCGGCACGCGGCAAAAGACCTGGCGGCCACGCAAAAAATCTGCCGCACCGAAAAAACCTCGCTAGTAATCCCATTGTGAAATATCTGAAATTATCCGGCGGTAGGCTCTATGATCCCGCCAACCACATTGACGGAGAAATCCGCGAACTGTGGATTTGCAACGGCAAAATTGTTGACGCGCCGGCGGACACAGTAGGATGTCAGACGATTGATTTGTCGGGACGCGTGGTAATGCCAGGCGCTGTCGATATGCATTGCCACATCGCCGGCCCCAAAGTCAACGTGGCGCGGAAAATGCAGCCAGAGCAAACTCGATCGGCAGCGGTCGCCAGTTACGATACCAACCAACAGTTCTTCCACAGCGGCTCGCTCGCCAACGTTCCCAGCATTTACACGACAGGGTATCGCTACACGGGACTCGGCTACACCACGTGTTTTGATGCCGCCATTTCACCGCTGGCCGCGCGACATGTGCATCAGGAATTTAATGATATTCCCAATGTCGATACCGGTTTTTTTGCGCTGGTGGGCAATAATCATTTTGCGATGCAGTGCATTGCCAATGGTGACGATGCGGGCCTGGAAGCTTTTTTGGGTTGGTTGTTAAATCGAATCGGGGGCTATGCGCCCAAAATCGTAAACCCTGGGGGCGTCGAATTGTGGAAGCAATCGGTAGAGGGTAATGCGCGGGACCTGGACCAAGTCATCGATGGCTTTCACGTTACCCCGCGAAAGATCCTGCAGGGAATTACCGCAGCCGCGAATCGTTTGGGCTTGCCACACCCGGTCCACATTCATGCCAATAACCTGGGGCTGCCGGGTAACTGGACGACCACGCTGGAAACAATGAAGTCGGTCGCGGGACTGAAGGCCCATCTGACTCATATCCAGTTTCATAGTTATGGAGGCGGCAACGCGGACCCCAACTCGATTGTCTCGCAAGTTCCGTCACTTGCTGATTATGTAAACCACCATTCGGAGCTGACGGTCGATGTCGGCCAGGTCATGTTTGGCCGGACGATGAGTATGACCGGCGATGGACCATTGGGTCACTTCTTGCAAAAAATTCACGGCGAAAAATGGTACTCGGCTGATACCGAACTCGAATCGGGTTGTGGCGTCTCGCCGATCGAATATCGCAACAAGAACTTCGTTCATGCGCTGCAATGGGCAATTGGATTGGAGTGGTATTTATTGGTCACCGATCCATGGCAAGTTGTGATGAGCACCGACCATCCCAATGGCGGGAGCTTTTTGGCTTATCCGCAAATCGTGCGACTGTTGATGGATCGAAGTTTTCGCGCCGAAATCTTGTCGACGGTTGATCCCCAAGTGCTGGCCCGAACGACACTCGCGGATTTGAACCGGGAGTACAGCTTGTTCGAAATTGCGATCATCACCCGTTCCGGTCCAGCCAGGATTTTGGGGCTGAAGCACAAGGGTCAACTGGGAGTCGGCGCCGACGCTGATATCACGGTTTATACGCCCGACAAGAACTATGAAACGATGTTTGCCCTGCCCTACATGGTAATCAAAGGGGGCGAAATACTGGTAGAAGTCTCCGAGATTCGTCGCACGATCAGCGGAAAAACGATTTCTGCCAGCGTGATCTACGATCGCGAACGCGACCGCACGATTGAAAAATGGTTCGACCAACATTATTCAATCAAAGCGTCAAACTATGGCGTGCAGCCGGGCGAATTCCCCAGAATTTCTTGAGCGGTGGTTCGAAATCGCCGTTTTCGTTACTCGCTAGCAAGCTGTGATATTGTCATAACTTGAATCTTTTTCTACTGTTCCCGAGATATTTCGCACAATTCTGGGTGGAGCCGTTGGTTCTGAAACGAAAAAGAACAATTCCATGTCGTCATCCTATCTCAAAACCTACCAGATGCAGTTGTTTCAAACCAAATCGGCGGGAAATGTCCGCGCTAGTTTTGTAGCGTTGGCACTGTTGTTGGGCTTCAGCGGGTGCAACCTCGGGGTTCAACAACACAATGTCGCGGGTCGACAAGCCTATGAAACTGGTCAATTTACGGTGGCCGTGAATGAATTTCAGAAAGCCATTCAACTAAACCCCCGCAGCGCCGACGCGTATTACAATCTGGGCGCAAGTTATTACGCGATGGGAAAACAGTCGCGAAACGAACAATGGCTGAAACAATCGGAACAACTCTATCGACAAGCAATCGCGTTGAATGATCAACACGTCGATGCCCATCGTGGGCTCGCCGCCATGTTGATTGAAACAGGACAAGAAAAATTCGCGTTTGATTTGATGAACACTTGGAAGAATCGGTATCCGAATTCCACCGAACCGACGATTGAATTGGCACGGCTATATCAGGAGTATGGCGACAACCGTCGCGCTACCGATCTCTTGGCGGACGCCTTGCGAATCGACGGACAAAATGTCCGGGCTTTGAAAGCCATGGGACATATTCGCGACGTGCAAGGCCAAACTCAATTGGCTCTGGATAATTATTATCGGGTGTTGCAACTCGATAACCGACAAACGGACGTGGCTAATCGAGTGACAGTTCTGCAAACACAATTGGCACAATTACCGGGCGGCGCTGGCGCGAATTCGCCGGCGAATCAACCACGCTACGGTTCAACTGCGCCCTACCAGCAACGTTGAGCGATGCTCGATCTGGACTCGCCCCGTTAGCCGGACATTATGGAAGATTCTACGCCCATTGCCCACGGACGTCCGGGAAACGGCACTATGACGGATTCTTCAAACGGCTTAAAATTCTGTTTGAAGTTACCTGCTCTCAGTTTGGGAGCGATCGCATTTGAGGAGGTTCCATGTCGGTTTCGACTGCTGTTTCGCGAGTTTATAATTTCTCGGCCGGGCCAGGCGTTTTGCCCTTGTCGGTGCTCGAACAAGTTCAAGCAGAAATGTTGTCGCTGCCCAATGTCGGCAATAGCATTTTGGAGATCAGTCATCGGGCGAAAGAATTCGATGTGATTCTCGACGATACCAACGCACGGATTCGTGAATTGGCGCAAGTACCCGAATCGCATGACATTCTGTATTTGCAAGGTGGCGGAGCGTTACAAAACGCCATGATCCCGGCAAATTTTCTCACGGCTCCAACGCAGACGGCGGACTATATCGTCACCGGTTCCTGGGGTCAAAAGAGCGCCGAAGAAGTTCCTCGGTACGGCCAATTGAATGTGGCGTGGAATGGCAAGTCGACCAACTTCACACGGACTCCTGCGGCGGAAGAATTACACCTGACCCGAAATGCGGCTTACGTCCACCTGACCTCGAACGAAACAATTCAGGGCGTGCAGTTCCGTCAGTTACCGGATACCGCTGGCGTGCCAATCGTCGCGGACAAGTCATCTGATATCTTTTCGGAACCAATCAACATTTCGGATTACGGCCTGATCTATGCCTGTGCCCAAAAGAATTTGGGAATTGCCGGATTGACCGTCGTAATCATCGACAAGGAATTGCTAAAACGCTCCAGCAGTCGATTACCCAACTATTTGAATTACTCGCAACATGCGGAAAACGGTTCGCGATATAACACGCCCCCGACGTTCGCCATTTATGTGACCGGTTTGGTTTGCAAATGGCTGCAAGACGAGATGGGTGGACTGGAAAAAATTTCTCGCTTCAACAGCGACAAAGCGAAATTGATCTATGATGTGATCGACGCCAGTGCCGGCTTCTATCAGGGACATGCGGAACTGGCCAATCGGTCGACCATGAATGTGGTCTTCAAGATGGCCGATGAGGCCACGGAAAATCGTTTTCTCAATGGCGCCGAGGCGGCAGGCTTGACCACTCTGAAAGGTCATCGCAGCGTCGGCGGGATTCGCGCTTCGATTTACAACGCGATGCCCCTCGAAGGCGTGCAATCACTGGTCGATTTCATGCAGGAATTTTCCCAGAAAAACGGATAAACATCACTTATTTGGATCAAACTACATGGCCGTTGTCGCTACTAAGCTACCTACTTCTTCCAAAACTAAAACTCGTATTATCGTCCTCGACGACATCGCGGATGCTGGATTGGAAAAACTAAATGCCGCGGTCGGAATCGAATACGATGTTCGGCCGGGTCTTAAGGGTGAGGCGCTGCGCGAGGCGCTGCGCGACTACGAGGGCGCGGTTTGTCGCAGTGGTGTGACGATCACCGCCGAATCATTGGCAGGAAATCGTCGCCTGCGAGCGATCGTGCGGGCCGGCGTCGGAACGGACAACATTGATAAGGCTGCGGCGACGAGGCTGGGCATCATTGTGATGAATACGCCCGATGGCAATACGGTCAGTACCGCGGAACATACGATGGCGCTGCTGTTGGGGTTGTCGCGAAACGTGGCACCCGCACATGCCAGTCTGGTGGCGGGAAAATGGGATCGGAAAAAATTTCAAGGCTCGCAAATCTCGGGCAAGACCTTGGGAGTTGTCGGACTTGGCCGCATCGGCCTGGAAGTCGCCAAACGTGCCAAGTCGTTCGGAATGAATGTGATTGGCTATGACCCGTTTATGTCCAGTGAACGGGCTGGCGAATTGGGAATCACCAAAGTCGAAACGGTTGATGAAATGCTGCCGCAACTGGATTATCTGACGGTTCATACGCCATTAACGAATGAGACCAAGGGCTTGATCGGTCCCGCTCAGGTTCAGAGACTGAAAAAAGGTGCCCGGTTAATCAACTGCGCGCGAGGTGGGATTTATGACCTCGTCGCCTTGGAAGCGGGGCTCAAGTCGGGCCACTTGGGTGGCGTCGCGCTGGATGTGTACGAGGATGAACCTTGCCTTGACAGTCCCCTGTTCGCTATGCCCAACACTTTATGTACACCCCATCTGGGTGCCAGTACGGATGAAGCTCAAGTCGAAGTTGCGGTCGAAGCAGTGGAGTTGTTGGTCAACTATTTGACGACAGGAGAGATTCGATCGGCGGTCAATGCATTTTCACTGGACCCTCAAACTCTTAAATTGATGCGCGGCTACCTCGATGTCGCTCATCGCTTGGGTACGTTGATGGGTCAATGGCACGGCGGAGCACTGGAATCCTGCGATTTAGAGGTGCAAGGTGAAATTGCCGCCAAAGATACACGGATACTGGTCTCAGCATTTTGTGCTGGCCTGATCGGCGACAAAATCGAAGGGGCCAATATCGTTAATGCCGAAGTCCTTTGTCGCGAACGAGGCATCGAAATCATCCACAAATCGACGCTCGATCATGGGACCTTTAACAGCGTAATTTCGGCGACGGTCAAAGGGGAAGGACGAAGTTTGCAAGCGGCCGGCACGCTGTTCGGAAAAAACATGCCGCGTTTGGTACGATTGGGTGAGTATCGAACTGAAGCCTACCTCGATGGAATATTGCTGATTTTTACTCACACCGATGTGCCCGGAATTATTGGCTACGTCGGTCAAGTGCTGGCTGACGAAAAAGTGAACATTGCTCAGATGGCTGTTGGTCGGGAGGGTGCTGCCGGTGGCCCGGCGATTGGTGTACTAAATCTCGATCAAGTGGCAACCGAATCGGCCTTAAAACGGGTCTACGAACATGCCGCGATTCAGTCCGCCAAAATGATTGTCTTGCCGCCCGTCGGTCAGTTGCCGAATTGGCTATCATAAGCCGCGCTCGGCATCGCGGCATGTTTCCGCAGCTACCTGCAAATCCCCCAACCGATACGAGCGGAAGTCCGGAGGGATTTTCTTGGCCGTTTGCGGAACTCTGAATCAAGCTTCCTGGACGCCGGACCGGGGGGCATTTAGATTGACTCTTTAACGTTTCAATCCCGGGAGGACTGCCTTCCCAAATCGAGCACCGCCGGGCATTGTTCCACACCGATCAAATTTGCGACAGCGCTGGATGGCCAGCTGTTCGTTGTTGTTTAATTCCTGTCCATGAACCTGATCGCCGGATTACTCATTCTGCTTTGCCTGATTGGCAGTGAGTTACTCGGTGCAAAAGTGGCCGACGATTGGATTCATCGCAGCCTGGCTGTATTCTTGACCGCCGCCCTTGTCCCCGCCACGGCTTTTTTTCAAACCACCGCGTTGCTGTTCAAAATGCAACGGGAGAATTTTTCTTACGCCGCCAAACGATCACTCTGCCAGCGTATGACGATTAGCCACTCGCTCGTTTGGCTGTCCGCTAGTTGCGCAATCATTTGGGCGTTGCGATGGCAAGACATCGTGCGAGGTAATTGGCAGTTGGACCAATGGCCCTTGGTCGATGACTTGCTAATACTGGCGCCGGCCATTGTTTCAATGGTCGCATCCTGGGCAGTCTTTTATGAACTTCAGGTCGCGGTGTTAGGCCCATTACATACTGGCGGCAGATTCGATGCCCCTGTCGCCGAGGCTACAACGTCGAAGGTCCGGGAATTTTTTCGCCGATTGGGAAACGGCCTGAATCAATTGTTGCGTCAATCCAGCCCGCGTTGGGAGTTTGTCTCGATCCGCTTTCGAGTCTATTTCCTGATGATGTTGGTGCCCGTCTGTACTGTGGTTCTGTGTCGCGACCTGGCGAGCACGGTCACCCATTGGCCGGAACCCGTGGCTGCAGCAGTCACGATCATTGGCATGGCAGTTTTGGTATTGGCGTTTCCATTTGCGATGATGGTGGTCTGGAAGAACGGACCAATCGTCGATTCCGAACTTCGTCACCAACTTTGGGACGTCTGCAAAGCCAATCGTCTGCGGGTCCTTGATATTCGAACGTGGCATACGGGACATCAGGTAGTTAACGCGGCTGTTGCCGGATTTTTTCCTTGGCTGCGCGTGATTTTTCTGTCGGATCGGCTGTTGCAGCAATTCACACCGGCGGAGATCCTGGCGGTAATGCGTCACGAAGCCGGACATATTCGACGGGGCCACATTCCCATCCGATTGTTTTTCATCGCGACTCCATTGATGCTGCTGGCCTCGCAAAACTGGCTCATCGCAGACGGCCGGCAGCACAATTTTCAAGTGATGCTTGGCGAATTGAACTGGTTTCTTTTCGTCGATCCGCTGACCGTCTCGGTACTAATTATGGAGCTGATTGGATTGCTGCTGACCAACCGCTGGCTATCTCACCAGATTGAATTTGATGCCGATTTGTATGCGATCCAATCCGACTATTTACCAGGAGACCATCCTTCCAGCCGTCCTATCTGTTGCGACCGCGCCAAAGCGATGAGTGATGCATTGTTGCGGTTGGCGGAATTGTCACCGGCGGACTGGGCTCGCGCAACGTTGCTCCATCCGAGCCTTCAGCGACGAGTGGAGTTTATTCGACTCGTTCAATCCGATGCATCAGTGGGCAATCGGTTTCGTTATTCGCTGCGAATGCAGCAAATCGGTTTGGCAATCGGATGGTCAATAATGACTGGAATCACACTACTCATTTAGCGGCCAGCAATCCGCCAGGGCTGAAACTCCGGTATTTTCGTTACAACCCTCAGCACCAACATTTTTCAGTTCCGCATAAATTCTCCCGACCGATTGAAATTCATAAGGTAAATACTTCTGGGGAGAAGTTTTTTCAATCGGAGAATACTTCTGCTCGAGTTCGCCTGCCGCACAAATCGACATGATCGCCCAGCTAAGGCCAGTACACCACCAGAACCGAATCTAACCTTCACGCCATTCGTCCAATGCAAACCCTCGCCCCACTCGTCTGTTATTCGTTTTCCGAACAAATCCAGCAAGCCGTCATTCATAATCCGCATTTGAAGCAGCGACGAGTGCAATTGCGGTCCGAGAACGGTCGAGTAACGATCAACGGCTCGGTGCAATCCTATTTCGAAAAACAAATGGCACAAGAAGCTCTCCGAAACATCGACGGAGTTACGTCGATTGAAAATCGATTAGAAGTCGTTTGGTCGTGATCCGAAGTCCGCAGAATAACCCCGATGAACAAACTCTCATCTGTTGCCTCTGAAAAATCGCCATCCCTGGTTGCCACGTTTGGCTTCGATGTCCAGGAGCGACGACGCGATCGAAATTTTGAGGCATCAAAATCATTGTCGCGATTTACCGTTTTGTTGCTCGCACTGTTCGTGGCCTGTTGGTTCCAGCTGTGGATTCGGTAAATTCGAGTTGGCCTTGGCAGGGCAGGAATCGCCCGTTCAAGTCATGCTGCGATTGTTCCAGGCGTCAATCGGACCGTTATTCGACAAAAAAACGCCTGCCAGCTTTGGAAAGCCGGCAGGCGGTATGATTATTCTCGAGCTGTCATTGTAGCTGGGGAATCAGGACAGCGTGCCATGATTTCCAGTCCCCAACTATTGTTCGCCCGAGCGCATTTTCTCGGCAAAATTTTTCACAGCGTCATCAAAACCAGCTGGTTTTGGAATGACCACTGAGACTTCATCTCCGTCAACTTTGGCTTCGAGCGATGTCAAAACTGTTTCTAGCATGCCGCTCAATACGGGATCTTGTTGTTTAAGTTGCTTGACTGGCTCCCCAGCACCGATTTTCGCCATCCCCAACAATGCATCGAGGCCGCTCTGCAACTCTGCTGCCTGTTCTGAATCGACGCCAGCAGTACGCAGCGTGATCAAGTTTGCACCTGACACATCCACGCTCAAGCGGAGATTCTTCATGTTATCCACCAATTCCAGGAAGCCAGCAACTGGCGGAGGAGCCGACTCTTTGCCGGCCTCGACGGCTTCAGCGAGCAAACCGCTGGCGCCGGCCATGTCAATCGCAACGCGCACTACTTCGTTTTGCGGCATCTTGGACCAAGCTGCGGTCAGCGCATCGGTAAGTACTTTCTGATTGGGATGAAACACGAAAGCGTCGGTCCCAAACTCCAAAGTGGTCTCGTCAAATTGATGCACGACAGCATTTTCCGGCGCACCGTCTTCTTTCGGACGATAGTAGGTTTTTCCATTGCGATCAAAGGCGGTTGGGTCGGACTCAAGCAATTTTTCCATAGCCGCTGTGGCTGCGGCAGCATCTTTGAATTTGATTTTGACAAAAAACTCGACCGGCAGTTCGCCGCCATTGAAACTCTGAGCCGCTTCCATGTTTTCCGGTGCACTCATCGCACCAAACAATCCAGCGATGGTGCTTGGATCGGGCCCATTACCTCCCTGTTGAGCCGCCATTTTAGCGAATTGTTCGGGCAGTTTTAGAGATTTGGCCAACTCGCTTCCCATGAGCAAGTCCAATCGCAAATCGAATACCACCACTGCTTTCTGTTTCTCTTCCAACGGAGCTGTCTGGCCCATCAGCGGTGCAGTGATCGCACTGAACAGCAACAACATGCCCAGTAAGGTAAATCTCGCTAAACGCATATTTGTCTCCCAAAGTTTCAAAAAAGGTTTTTGTTTACGTATCAAATTCTACCAAAGCCTGATTGGCAGTGGTACTCACTTCACTTATTTCCGACCCTGCAAGAACAACCTCGCGGCCTCCAATGCCGAACCGATTTTGGCGGGATTTTTTCCACCCGCCTGGGCCAAATCGGCTTTGCCTCCGCCTCCACCACCCACGATGGGGGCGACTTCCTTGATCCAATCTCCGGCGCTCAATCCGCGCTCGACGAGATCACGAGAGATCCCGGCGACTAATAGTACCTTATCTGCCCCCTGGCTAGTTGCAAAAAAAACCGCAACCGAATTGATTTTTTTGCGAATTTGGTCGACCAAGGGCTTGAGCTGATTCGGATCAATTCCCGGCAATTCAGCCACAATTAGTTTCAAATCGCCGACGATTTCGGCTTTCTCAATCAGTTCATCAACGTTTAGTTGGCCGGCGGCGCTCAACATTTCAAGTCGTTTTTGCAAGGTTTGGGTTTCGGCCTGCATGGCCACCACACGGTCGGCCATTTCGAGCACCGAAACATTAAGCCGACCCGCGGCAGCTCGCATGATTTCGCGAATGGCGAAGTAGTTCGATCCTTCCGCCGAGATCTCAGTGGAATTCCTGGCAACAACTGCCGCTGGTCGATTTCCCACGGACGATTCTTTCCCGAGTGTCAGCTGTTTTTTCAGGAATTTTACTTGTTCGGCAAGGGCCGCAACTGCCACTGGAATCTCGGGCAGCGTGACCGACAAATTTTCCGCGATCAGAGCGGCGGCCGCTATGATTTTTCGTTGGTTCTCAATTGCTTTGGCGCCAGTAATCGCCTGAATCCGTCGCGTGCCCGACGATACGCTCTCTTCCGAAACTATTTCAAATGCCAGCACTTCACCGATTTCTTTCACATGAATTCCGCCGCAGAGCTCCTTGCTGAAATCACCAATTGAAATCATTCGCACGGGATCGGGATATTTTTCACCAAACAACATCATCGCTCCGGCCTGTTTCGCCTGTTCCAGCGGCAATATCCGGGCGGTAACTGCACCGCCAGCGGCAATCTTGGCAATCGCCAGTTTCTCAACCGCGACCAATTGTGCTGGACTAACCGCCGTCAAATTCGAAAAATCAAATCGCAACACGTCTTCCACGACTTTGGAACCTCGCTGCTGAGCATGTTCACCCAAATTTTGTTGCAGTGCATAATGCAACACGTGGGTGGCCGAGTGAGATCTACGAATTGCGTCGCGACGCTGTTCATCGACAACAGCAGAAACACGCTCGCCATCGCGAATGACCCCTTCAGTGACATGACCGAAATGCACAAACACCTCGCCATTTTTCTGGGTATCGGTCACGACAAATTTCCCCGCTGGCCCCATTAGAAAGCCGGTATCGCCAACTTGGCCACCGGATTCGGCGTAAAACGGAGTCCGATCCAAAACCACAAATTGTTCCGCTGCCGCAGCGCCGGGAGTCTGGACGGCTAGCTCACCTTGGCGGCGTGGTAGCCAATTCGTTTCCGGGCCCTTGGTCTCGGCCACTTGTTGAACCAAACCGCTCACCAACCCAGTCGCTGAGGTTGATTCATATCCCAGAAATTCAGTGGACTTCAGCTCCCGTTTGATATCGTCGATGGGACCAAAATCTCCCATGACTCCCTTGGAGCCCTTCCCGCTAGTGACTCCATGTTGATCCATCGCGGCTTGGTAACCGGGCCAATCAAATTTCAGATTTCTGTCTTCGGCGATTCCGGCAAACAATTCAGCGGGAATGCCAAACGTCTGATAGAGCTCCGCAGCTTCGGCTCCCCGGACGGTTGTTTCGTGGGCCGTTTGCATGGCGGAAAAAATGGATTCGATTCTTGCCAGGCCATCGTCCAGCGAGCCGAAGAAATTATTTTCTTCGTTTTTAATTACCTGGGCGACCCGATCGGCAGTCGACCTCAACTCCGGATAGGGTTGTGACATTTGAGCGATCACTTCAGGCACGATCTGAAACAGAAACGGTTTGCGCAATCCCATTTCGTGTCCCTGCAAAACGGCGCGTCGGAGCAATCGCCGGATCACGTATTCCTCTTTATTCGCCCCTGGGTAAACGTTTTCATGGATCGCCATGGTGCAAGCCCGGACATGATCGGCAATGCGTCGCAAGCGTCGACCATGCTCGCTGAGAGGATCATACTTAATGCCGACTACGGCGGCAGCGGCATCGACGATCGGACGCAGTGTATCGATATGGAAATTGGTACTTGCGCCTTGCATGGTCGCCGCAATCCGTTCCAGCCCCATTCCGGTATCGATGTTCTTGTTGGGCAACGGGATCAAATTGTCTGGCGGATCGCCTTGACGATTGAATTGGGTAAACACCAGATTCCAGATTTCACATTCCGGACCATTTTCTGGATGAAAAAAAATCTCACTACAGGGACCGCACACACCATCCGGCCCATCGGTTGGTGCGCCGGCAGGCCAAAAATTATCATGTTCGCCCAGCCGCGCGATTCGATCCAGCGATAGACCAATTTCGTTGTGCCAGATATTTGCGGCCTCATCGTCATCCAGGTAGACCGAGACCGTTAATTGGTGGGGATTGATCGCGAGCCACTTTTTGTCGGTCAAGAATTCCCAGGCCCAGTGAATGGCTTCTCGTTTAAAGTAGTCTCCAAAACTGAAGTTACCCAACATCTCAAAAAACGTATGGTGGTAGGCGGTCCGCCCAACATTTTCGATATCCCCGGTCCGCAGGCATTTTTGCGAGGTTGTCGCGCGTGTGTATTCCAACGTGACTTTACCGAGAAAATGATCCTTGAACTGGTTCATCCCGGCTGGTGTAAACAAGACCGTTTTATCCCACTTCGGTACCAACACATCGCTGGGCACAATGGTGTGTCCCTTACCTTGGAAGAACTCAAGATATTTTTGGCGTATTTCGTTCGTTTTCATGGCGTTCCGTTGCGATTTGAGAGGCTGTTAATATATCGCTCGCCGGGATTAGCGACTAGAACAGCAGAATTCCGGTCTTCTCGAAAAATGAAATGGGGCGGCAGCGTTGGCACATCATCTCGCTCCGTTACTCGGGAATACAAAAAAACGTCGATCGGATGAAATCCATCCAACCGACGCGAGTCGTCTCGAAAAGTACATTAACCGACACGGAAAATTCTAGGAATCAGACATTTCCACGGCTTCTTCGGCGCCAGATTCGGAGGCATCGAAGGCGGCGGCGATGTCTTCGGTGTAACCACCCGCCCCCAAGATTCCTTCGCGAATCTGTGCGCAGACTTCGGGGTTTTCTACCAGGAAGTTACGTGCTTTCTCTTTGCCTTGTCCCAAGTGGACCGAGTCGAACTTAAACCACGAACCGCTGCGCGCGATAATCTTATGCGCCACACCGAGATCCAAAATATCACCTTCGTAACTGATGCCATTGGCGTGCATCATGTCAAATTCGGCGACTCGGAACGGAGGCGCGACTTTGTTTTTGACAATCTTTGCTTTCACCCGTTGACCGACTTGAATTTCGCCATCTTTCAAGGCGCCGATCCGACGAACGTCGATGCGGACCGAAGTGTAGAATTTCAGTGCGCGACCACCCGGTGTGGTTTCGGGGCTCCCAAACATGACACCGATTTTTTCGCGAATCTGGTTAATAAAAATTGTACAAGTCTTGCTGCGGGCAATTGCACCGGTCAAGATCCGTAACGACTGACTCATCAAACGGGCTTGCAAACCAACGTGCGAATCGCCAATCTCTCCTTCGAGCTCTTTTCTTGGAACCAGAGCTGCCACCGAGTCGATCACGATCACATCGACGGCGTTGGATTTCACCAGCATCTCGACAATTTGCATCGCTTCTTCGCCACTGCTGGGCTGACTGACCAACAAGGTATCGAGTGAAACGCCGACTTTCTTCGCCCAAGTCGGATCGAACGCATGTTCGGCGTCGACGATCGCGGCGATGCCGCCGGTTTTTTGAGCTTGAGCAATTACGTGCAAGGCCAACGTTGTTTTGCCGCTGGATTCCGGACCAAAGATCTCGATGATTCGACCGCACGGCAATCCACTACCTCCCAAAGCCATATCCAACGACAGGCTGCCGGTGGATACGCCCCGAATCTGCTGGTTCGAATCGTTACCCAACGCCATGATCGAGCCGACCCCAAACTGGGCTTCGATTTGTTGAACAGCATTTTTTAATTGCTCGTTCTCGGCCATCATTTTCTCAACCGGCGTCGCTCCCTCTTTCGTTTTAGTGACGGTGGTTTTTTTTGCGGGAATTTTGGTTTTTGCCATGGTCGGGTCTTGCCTTTGGATTGGAGTCGACTGGTTAAAGCTGAAAAGCGAGTCTAACGATAGAGTTCACTTTGACGGATTTCAAGTACCTGCTATCAACAAAGCACTCTCACTGCAATCAAGTATCGGGGAGGCTGGGACACGTCTGGTCCACACGAAAAAAATTATCAGAAAATTTGGACTCATCTTGCTGATCGCCACCAGCTGGTTGCGAAGCTCTGCCTGGCAACCCAGTGATTCGCTGGCTCCACCAGCAGTTCTTTCTCGCTAACGCGGATGCTGAACGGCCTTGGCGCGGCGAATCCTCGCTGACATTGCGTTCCAGCCGGGGCCTCGGAACCTATTCACTGCAGCGGTTCCGACCTTTACCGCCTGAAAGACTGGCGAAGCGAGATTCTCGATGGGCCTGGTTATGTCGGCGAACCGCCTGGCTCGAACCCGAATCAGGGCATGAAGTCCTGTACTTAATCGTCGTTGGGAGCGATAATCCACGTCGGTGGATCGCTTCCAAGCGGCGCATTTTTGACGCCAATCACTGAAGCTCTACCTCAGTTGGGTGCACCATTCTTTTCCATCAAATTGGATTTCGAGAATTTTACCCCGTCCAGCGTGTCGGGCGGTTTTTCCCGAAAGAAAGGTTTTTAAACGGAAGTTCGATGTCTCGCATACGCAATATTTTAATCGTCTGTTTGTTGTGTAGCGCGCTGGACTTTCTTAAGATCGCGCAGGCCGTTCAAACCGACGAACCGGCCCAGACCAGGACGTCAGCCTCCGCTGCCACCAATTCCGCAATGCCCGTCGTTGTCAAAGCAGCCTTCGAAAAAGTCCACGACGGCTGGAGTTCTGACGAAGTCGTTCTCAAAACCGAGTTGAACGAAAAATTCATTGCCGAGTGCCAAACGATCCTGCCGGCCGCATTGCCAGTTGACTTAAATTGGACCTTGTTGAATATGCGGAAAGCCGGTCTATTAAAGATCAGGGCCACGCAACGCGATTCACAACCGCTGGGCCAATTCGCTCCCCTCGCTGAAATCGCGGCCAGGCATGTGTTTGACCAGTATAAAGTCTCCACTGACCGGATGATGTGTGATCCGGAAATGCGCCGCGCGTTTGACGAATGTGTACTGGCCATCGACGCCGACAGCGATTTGTATCGGGTTCGAAAATCGGCGTTCCAATTGCGTAAGCAACGCCAACTGCAACCAGAATTAGTCGCACGAATCGCGGACTGGGGACGAAAGATCGAGTCGTTTCCAAGTGCTCAAGTTCGCGACGAACCCAGCTGTGTTCCCGCGTTGCCGGGGATCTATATTTTTCGCGATCAGACCGGTTATTTGTATATCGGACAATCCGATAATCTGAACCAGCGCATGAAGGAACATTTGCATCTTTCCAGCAATTTTTCCCTCGCCCAATATCTGGCCGACCAGGGCAACGACAACACGATCATCGAGTTTCATTCCTTTCCGGCGGACTCGCGAGCCAAAGAAACGATGATTCGCCGGGCCTATGAATCGGAGTTGATCGCCAGTCGAAAACCGCGATTCAATATCCAGCCCTAACGCCGCCGGTCAGTTGACTCACTAGCCATCGCTAAAGTGGCTGTTTATAATCCGGCCTGCTCTTTTACATTTTCCCAAAATCCGACCGTTGCCTATCCGTTGCGTTACCCATTTTGTAACGGTTTCGATTACGTGATGTTTGATAATTGAATCGAGGTCATCGTGAATTCCGTTGAACGATCAAACAATTCCGAGCCGTCGTCGCCGGATGAGGTTCGCCTGCTGGAGACGCCGTTGCATCATTGGCACGCCAGCCACGGTGGACGCATGGTCGATTTTGCGGGCTGGTCGATGCCAGTACAATATGGCAGCATCATTGGCGAACACCATCACACTCGAAATTCCATCGGACTGTTTGATGTTTCGCACATGGGCCGACTGTTTTTTTCCGGCCCGCAAGTGGATCTTTTTCTGGATCGGTTCACCACTCGGCGGGTGGCTGGTGTTGAGGCGGGCAAAATCCGGTATTCGTTGATGACCAACGCAGCCGGTGGTATTCTGGATGATGTGTTAGTTTATCACCTGCCGGGTTTGGATGGTGATTCGTCCTATTACATGATGGTGGTCAATGCCAGTAATCGGGACAAGATCGTTGATTGGCTGAATTCGCAGTTGTCATCGTCGCCGGGAGTTCATTTTGTTGATCGAACCACACAGACCGCGATGATCGCCATACAAGGGCCATTGGCCAATGCAGCCGTCGCCAAAATTTCCCAACTCGCGCCGGATTCCCTGCCCTATTACACGGGGGCGACAACACGCGTGTTAGGGCATCAAGCAATACTCAGTCGGACCGGATACACGGGTGAAGATGGCTGCGAATTGATTGTCGACGCCGAGTTTGCCGTGGAAATCTGGAGTCGAATTTTTGAATTGGCCACACCAGTGGGTGGTGGGGCAACCGGATTGGCGGCACGGGACACACTGCGGTTGGAGGCGGGCATGCCGTTGTATGGACATGAACTGTCGGAGGAAATCAATCCCGCTCAAACCGATTTGAGTTTTGCCATCAACTTGAAGAATCGGGAGTTCATCGGCAAATCCGCGATCTTAGCCGCCCAAAAAAATGCTTCGTTACCGATCCGGGTCGGCTTGGAATTGGCTGATCGACGTCCGGCCAGGGAACACAGCGAAATTTTGGTCGACGGCGCGAAAGTGGGTGTCGTAACCAGCGGAACGTTTTCACCGACGCTCGAAAAATCCATTTCCATGGCCTATGTGACACCCAATGTGGCAGCCCTGGGAACGGAAGTCCTGATCGATATTCGCGGCAAATACCACGCTGCCAAAATCGTATCGTTGCCATTTTATAAACGGAATACTTAAATCGCCGAATGTTTGCAGTCATCCCTAACTTTATCAGGAGCAGTCATGAAACCCGAAGAACTTAAATTTGCCGAGACTCACGAATGGGTCCATGTGGCTGAAAAAAATGGAAGCCAGATTGCCACGATCGGAATTTCTACCGTGGCGGTGGAAGCCTTGACCGACCTGGTTTATATGGAATTGCCAGCGATTGGCCGTAAAGTTTCGGCGGGAAGTTCGTTTGGTGAAGTCGAATCCGTGAAAGCCACCAGCGATTTATACAGCCCGGTGGATGGTGAAGTGGTCGAAGTGAATTCTTCTCTACCCGACAATCTCGATCGACTCAATGCGGATCCCTATGGCGCAGGTTGGATTATCAAAGTCAAATTGGCGAATGAAAATGCGCTGGGCAAGTTGTTGGATTACGCGACGTACCAAAAACAAAATGGTGGCTAAGCGTGTGTTTACACGGTTTGACCTGATCAAACCGCTTCGCGGCTGAATGTTCAATTTATTTTCGTTGATTGTTAACTCAAACTATTTGCGGCACCCACCATGCTAATTTCCGAAAAACACACTCGCCCATCCGACCCGCTACACGCCTTGCAACCCCAAGACGACTTCATTCATCGTCATATCGGTCCCAGTCCAGCCGATATCGAAGCGATGTTGGAAACCGTGGGAGCCAGTTCGCTGGATGATCTGATTCAATCCACCGTTCCAGCCAGCATTCAATTGGACCACGAACTCGAATTGCCATCTCCGAATTCCGAGCCGGAGACGTTACGTAAACTACGCAGTTATGCGGAGCAGAATCGGTGTGCGAAATCCATGATCGGGATGGGCTATTATGGAACCCATGTTCCGGCCGTGATCGCGCGCAATGTGCTGGAAAATCCTGGTTGGTATACTGCCTATACGCCTTATCAAGCAGAGATATCTCAAGGCCGTTTAGAGTCCTTGCTGGCGTTTCAGCAGATGGTTATGGATCTGACTGGCATGGGAATGGCCAACGCGTCGTTATTGGACGAGGCGACTGCCGCGGCTGAAGCAATGGCGCTGTGCAAGCGGGCCGGTAGTAGTTCGAGCGATGTTTTCTTCGTCGCCGACGACGTCCACCCTCAAACCCTCGATGTGGTCCGGACGCGCGCCACCTATTTCGGTTTTGAGGTTGTCACGGGCGCCTGGGACGAAGTAGTGAACCACGATTGTTTCGGGGCCCTTCTGCAATACCCAGGTACAACCGGTGTCATTCGCGATCTGACGGCCGTAATTGAAACCGCACATGCCCGGGGCGCTTTGATCGCAGTTGCATCCGATTTGCTGAGCCTGACCCTGTTGAAACCGCCAGGTGAAATGGGCGCCGATATCGTATTGGGAAGCGCTCAGCGGTTCGGTGTGCCGATGGGATTTGGTGGTCCCCACGCGGCGTTTTTTGCGACGAGAGATGAATACAAACGATCGGCGCCCGGACGAATCATTGGCGTTTCCAAAGATCGGCGCGGCAAAACAGCGTTGCGAATGGCCATGCAGACCCGCGAGCAACATATTCGACGCGACAAGGCCACATCGAATATTTGTACCGCCCAGGCATTGCTGGCCAACATGGCGGTTTTTTATTCGATGTATCACGGTCCAGAAGGATTGAAATCCATCGCCCGTCGTGTGCATGGGTTTGCGCAGACTGCTGCCAAGAAATTGACGGAGCTTGGTTTTCAGCTTGAGCATGAACATTTCTTTGATACGGTGGTCGTGCGAACGGATGCTGCGGCAAAGACTTTGGAGCGGGCCAACCA
>JANNPW010000033.1:0-50857 GCA_031400405.1 Mariniblastus sp. | reverse complement strand
GGAGTGGATGATCCTTCAAACGCAACTGGCATCGATCTGACCGGGCTGATGCAATGAAATGAACCTCCACCAATTGGACAGAAAACGCCCCGTTTGGGAAACACCGATTCGCATCACAACCCCAAATTTTGAACGGCCCAGGCTAGGGCCAGACCAAGCGATTTTCATTTTTGGGGCGACGAAGGCTAGGGCCAGACTGAGAAGGCTAGGGCCAGACCAAGCGATTTCCCCGACCATCGGAAAGTCGTTGCTCCGCGTGGCAAACTTCCAGAAGTTGTCCGTGTCGCCGCCCTGACTGGCGGGTTGGTGGAGGGCGGCCTTGTACCACTCGTTCTCCGTGGGAAGGAAGACCTGGTTTGGATTCGAGAGGTCGCGTGTGATGGCAGTCACGGTGTTGCCGCTCAAGGTGTAGACGCCGCTCTCGGTGCTGCCCGAGCCCTGGCCGTTGGTCAGCCAGTTGGCCATGCGAAGCGCGTCGAGAGAGCTGACGAAGTTCACGGGCTTGTTGCCCATGTTGGGCCTGGCGGCGTAGATGAACGAGCCGGACGAGCCCGAGCGGGTGATGCCGCCGCGGGGGTCGGAGCCCATGTTGGCGTTGAAGAGTGCTCTGGGGTCGCTCGCAGCGACGGTGTTGAGGAACGCGGCGTACTGCGAGTTGGTGACCTCAAAGGTGCCGATGCGATACTCATACGCGACCGCGCCGAGCGGGCCGGAAGTTGGGTTGTTCGGGTCGCCCGCGTTACCCGCGTTGCCGACGGTGGCAAAATCGATGGTGACCTGGGCGATGGCCACGGATGCACCCAGGCCGACAAGGGCGGCGAATGTTGACAGAACGAAAAAATTTTTGCGCATTTTTTACTCCCTGATGCTTTGTTAAGTACTGCGAAACTGACTGGCGCCAGTAAAGTGCAATAGCATTCGCGAAGTCTGGCTTGCGAGCCCTTCACGAATTTGCAAAAAAATGGACACTCCTCGGCGAACGCCACCAAAAAAGCCCTTAAAACCATGATTTCGCACCATCTCCTCTGTGATCTCTGTGACTCTGTGTTTTAGGGGTTCAGCAACAAGCAAACGTATCGAAAGAACAAACAATCGCTTGGAATTCAAAACACAAAGGCACGGAGGATACAGAGCGATTGGTGGCGATCAACGAGAAGTGTCAAAAAAATGTAACATTTCAGCCGTCTGAGCTAGGGTGTGTGGAGCAACTCAAAACTCGTTGGTGTGTTGCGTCGGCGTTGAAGTCTTTATTGATTCCGGGCTAAACAAAATTAGTTTGACTTGCGGAACACACCACGTTTTTGAGCCGACTCCACACACCCCACATCAAACTCAAATTCATTTGGCTGAAATGTTACAAAAAATTAATATAGTCCTGCCGCATGTGACGATGGCCGACGAGATCACCGGGCGCTGCACGAGCAAGAAAAGCGTTCACCGACAGCATCGGTGAACGCTTATTCCTCAGAGCTGTATGACGGCGCCAAACCGATTCGACTGAGTGTCGCGGAATTCAACAACCCTCTTGACTACGGGCTGGTGATAACAGGCAAACGCGTTGGCGAAGCGCTGTTACGAACTGAAACGGGAACCAGCGCCTGCTGGACTTCAACCTCGAGCAGGGAGAAGTCGACACCTGCCGAAAAGGGGGCGTTATCGGCGAGGCTTTGGTAGTGGGTTTCGTTGCTGGCAACGACGTAGTAAGTACCTGGATTGCGCCTGAAGGTAAACGTTCGAAACCGCGGCTGCACGTAGCTCTCCAGCCGCTCGGCTTCCATCTTTGTTCTGGGTGGATTTGCAATCTGCGCTTCGGTGAGTATCCATAGGCGGATCTGGGAGTTTTCATTGGTGGTATTCACATTGTTGGTCCGGATTCCACCTGGACCGCCACCTGGGTTGGGAGTGACTTGAATGCAACCGGTAAAACAACTACTGAGCACGACCATAGCGGTCATTAACAAAAAACGATTCATAACTTTTCCTTTTTCGAAAAATGCGTTTCGATTCAAGCCGGTACACCCAACCCTAAGCGATACGCGGAACAACAAGCGATACAACTCAAAAGTCGGAGACAACCTCTTGGTTGTTCCGAGTGCACAGAGCTGCGACGATATCCAAAGGCAGTGTCTCGCTTAAGAAACGTACGGAGCCATCGGCGAATACAGCGTTGGCGCCACCTGGATGTAAACTGGCGATTTCATCCAAACTGCCATTGCGATTGTTAATGGAACCTTCATCGTGCCCGAGGCAATTTGCTCCACATGACCAGAAGCCATAGTTGTCTTCGCCCACAGCGACGGCCTCGGCGATCGCGATGGTATTGCTGGTTCCGTCGATAATCCAAGCTATCGCCACCGGCCTCTCGGTTTGATCGAGCGGAAACAAGATGCCATTGCGACCAATATCTTGAGTCGTTTTGTTCGATGAACCGCTGATTCCGGAGTAGTCCGTTGAGCCAGCATAGCTTTTCCACGAACTTGAACAGGTGAAAACCGCCAATTTTTGTCGCGTCCATGCCGCATTCTTCGGGGCATCCCAGGCTGCATTGAAGTCGATCTGTTGGTACAAGCTGTCCTGCTCCAAGTAGGGCAGGATCCGAGTGCACCAGGAGTGCAAAGTGCCCTCTTCAGCTCCGGCAGGGAAAGACTGGAAGCTCGACTCGAATTGCAGCAAGGCCAAGCCCTGCTGTTTCAAGTTGTTGCTGCAGGCAATCCGTCTGGCTGCTTCACGAGCTTGTTGGACAGCCGGCAACAGCAGGGCCATGAGAATGCCCAAGATGGCTATGACGACCGTTAGTTCCACGAGTGTGAAACCGTGACGAATTTTGGTTGTGTCGCAGGACATGGCTTGTCTCCGTTTTAAAGTACAATGGTATTCGCGAAATTAAGCTTTCGAGCCCTTCACCTATTTGAAACAATTGTTGAAAGTCTTACGGACGCTAGAAATGGAAACCATTTTGCTCCTTGATCAGTTATCTTGGGCTGAAACTTCCGGTTGCTTTGAGTGAAATTCAAGGAGAGGCTAATGGCTGGTTCTGGGCGTAGCGAAGAGCTCGGTGAAGAAGCGGTGACCGATTTGCTACAGTCTTTGCCGGAGCGGCAGGACGACCTCTATCAATTGGTGTATGAAAATCTAAAGTCGCTGGCTCGGAATCGACTCTTGGGCGAAAAAAGTGACAACTGGTTGCAAGCTACGTCGTTGGTTAACGAGGCTTATTTGAGACTCATGCGACACGAAAGCGGCTGGCGCGATCGTCGCCATTTCTTCGGGGTCGCCGGGGAGGCCATGCGGCGAATCTTGGTCGATGCCGCACGCCGAAGAAATCAAGAAAAACGTGGCGGAAAAATGATCCGGCAAAGGCTCTCTGGGCTTGAACTGGCGGAGCCCGAATGGGATGTGGATTTACTAGACTTGCATGACGCGTTGTCGGAACTGGAACGCCAATCATCCGAACATGCTGAAATTATTAGTCTCCGATTTTTCTCCGGATTGACTTCCCAGGAGTGCGCTGACTTGCTGGGGATCAGCCTTTCTTCGGTGGAACGGCGTTGGCGATTTGCGCGAGCTTGGTTGCGTGCGAAAATGGTCGGGTAGAAAATATTTGAAGGGTTTCAGTTCCATTTTACGCGAATATTTTCGCGAGCCCGACCTTGGTCGTGATTCCATCACAGCGGCCGATCCTAACAACTCATATGCCTAAGCCAACAACCCGCTGATGGGTGGTAGGATTCCTATGCCGATAAAAAACGCTGAACCCAATATCGAATCATTGGAACGCATCTTTCAGCTGATTATTGAAGCCCCTAAGTCCCGCCAGGAAAGCTTGCTCGCCGAGTTATGCCCCGATCTCGAAGTCCAGGGAATGGTGCGCGACTTGCTCAAGGCGGACTCTGCCGATGGACTCGTAATCGACAAAGATCTCTTCACGTCTCCGATCGAGTTGTGCCTGGGTGAGCAGATCGGGCCCTATAAATTGCTCCAGAAGATTGGCGAAGGAGGAATGGGAGTCGTCTACATGGCGGAGCAATCGGTTCCGGTGCGACGGAAGGTAGCGCTCAAGATCATCAAGCCGGGCGCCGACTCGAAGCAGGTTTTGGCTCGGTTTAATGCGGAGAGACAGGCCCTGTCGATGATGGATCACCCAAACATTGCGAAGGTGTTTGATGCCGGGGCGACCGAATCGGGGCGACCCTACTTCGTGATGGAACTGGTCAAGGGACGTTCGATTACGGAATACTGTCGGGAACAGCAACTTCCTATTCGCGCGAAACTTGAACTGCTGATGACCGTTTGTCATGCCATACAACATGCTCATCAGAAAGGGATTATCCACCGCGATTTGAAGCCCTCCAATGTGCTTGTGGCGGAGTACGATGGCCGACCCGTTGCCAAGGTTATCGATTTTGGAGTGGCAAAAGCAATTGAAAGCCCGCTGACCGAGATCACCATGTTCACTGGGTTTGGCCAAATCATCGGAACACTGGAGTACATGAGTCCCGAGCAATCTCGCATGAATCAGTTGGATGTGGACGTGAGATCGGATGTTTATAGCCTCGGAGTTCTCTTTTACGAACTCATCACCGGAAGCACTCCGATCGTTAGAGAACGATTGCGGACGGTCGCGTGGGATGAAATGCTGAGAATCATCCGCGAGGAAGATCCACCGCTACCGAGTACGAGACTATCCGATTGGGAATGGCAGGGCAACGATGCTTCCAAGGGGTCCTCTCAGGGGAAGGGTTCTCAAGCAGAACGCCAGAGACTCTCCCGGCTAGTTCGAGGAGAATTGGATTGGATCGTGATGAAATCGCTTGAAAAGGATCGAGCACGCCGCTATGCATCTCCAGGAGAGATGGCGAGAGACATTCATTGTTTCCTGACAGGGGATGTTGTTTCGGCATGCCCACCGTCAATGTTGTATCGACTTCAGAAAACACTCAAGCGACACAAGCTGGCGGTTCTGACCACCGGGCTGGTCGCGATCTCGTTGATTCTGGGGCTAGCCGGAACGACGTGGCAGGCGTGGCGGGCGACAAAAGCCGAACGAATTGCGAACGCCGAGCGCGACGTAGCCAAGGAGCAAGCTAAGAAGGCCGCGGAGGCGGAACGAGCCGCTCAACTAGAAGCCGAAAAGTATCGAAACTTCGACGAGTTTGTGCGAGTCAATTTGTTTGGTTTCCAAAACGGGATGCCCGAAGGGACGCTAAAGCAGACCGCCGATCCCAATATCACACTCAGCGAACTCCTGGATCGAGCCCGAGAACGACTGTCTAATGAAAATGGTAAGAATGAAAAGCGAACATCAAACCAATTATATTTGAAGCTCTGGCTGAGCCGGTCGAACTGGAATATCGGTCGCTTTGCGGAAGCGACCAGCCTGCATGAGGAGTTAGTTGACGAACTGAAAAGGACCATCGGTGATCAGCATGAATTTACTCTGCAGCTTGTCTCCGAATTGGCTCAAATTTACGCGCAACAACTTCGCTGGTGGGACGCCCTTGAGGTGTACAAGGAGACTTTCCTCGGCAGACAGCGTTTGCTTGGAGAGCAACACCCGGAGACACAAAGTTCGCTCAACAATGTGGCCAACGCATTCAGGATTCTGGGACTTTACGAACAGTCTTCTGAGCGTTTTCGGCAACTCCTGCAACTTGGGCAGCGATCGAAAAATGATCCGCTGACTGCCAAGTGTCAAGCGCAGTTGGGCCACTTACTCGATCGCCTTGGCCAGACGGACGAAGCAGAGCAGCTAGTCCGGCAAGCAATCGAGTCGTTTCGCAAACAAAAAGATAACGTGAGCTTGTATAACGCACTCTGCGAGTTTGGGCTAGCTCGTCTGCGACTCGGGCTCCTCAGCGAAGCACAGCAAGCCCTGGCCGAGGCCTGCGAACTCGGTAAAAAACGTACAGACGACGAAAAAGCGACAATGCATTTCGAACAAGCGGAAATACAATTGGCCCATGCCATCGCTTGTTTGATGGTGGCTTCGAGCCATAGTTCCGAGGATTCGTCGATGCCGATCGAAGAAGCAGTCGCAAATCTTCTTGAACAACCAGCAAAGGGAATCGCCCCAGCCGTGGATGACTTGCAGATGCTGGCAAGCTGCCTTCAACGGAAGGGGCAACTCGACCCAGCCGAGCAATTGCTCCGGCGGTCGCTTGCAATCCTCAACAAAATTTCTTTGCACGGCACCCGTCATTCGGCAATCCTCGCGGACCTAGCAGATATTTCCCAGCAGCGAGGAGATAACCACGCAACAAAAGACCTTCTTCTGGAAGCCGTCAACCGTCTGGCGGATCAGGACAATTATCCTCGCGAATACAACCAGACTCCTGAATTGGAAGCAGCGCGTACCAAGCTGTTTAGCAGTTTGGCTGATCGACTTGTCCTGGTTCATCGAGAACTAGGTGATCACGAGGCTGCCAAGGTCTGGCAAGAAAAAAGTGAAACACGAAATTAGTCTGTAGTTTCTATGAGCCGGTCCGAATCACCCAATCGATCGTTACCTATCTGTAGTTTACACAAGCTGGGAGTTGGCTGAGTGCAGCCAATCCACAGCCCCTCGCCGCCGCGTGATTGCTCATCCCCCGGCAGCAGCTCGCAAAGGTCGTTCCATGCGTGGTAGAACAAGCCGAGCAAGAGGCAGTTGTCATGAAAAACGTTTCCTAACACCTTTTTATTTTCCTCACAGTCAAACGAAATTATCGGCTATTTTTCGAGAAACAAACATTTTTTTGAATCCGCGATCTTGGTTTCAGCGAATTCAAGTTCGTAACCCACTTTGGGTTCAGACAGAAATGCAGAATAACCAAACGGAACCACAAAGATGGGAACACTAGCGAAAACACTCGCTGTAATCGTTGCCATGGCAAGCCTCGCAACTGCACAGGACAAGGCATCCCAGTCCGTGATGGCCGAAGACTGGCCGCAGTTCCGCGGCCCGAGCGGGTCCGGAACGACGAAGGGGGCGGCTCTACCGACCGAATGGTCGGCGGACAAGAACCTCGCCTGGAAGGTGAAACTGCCCGGCACCGGTTTGTCGCAGCCGGTGGTGGTCGGTGACAAGCTGTTCGTAACCGCCGCCGTCTCTGACAATCTCAGCAAGCCAAAGAGCTTCGGCCAAGGGGTCATCGAAACCGGGCGGGAGCAGCTACCGGACGTGGAGATCGACTGGCAGGTGGTCGCCCTGGATCGCACGGCCGGCAAGACTCTCTGGGCGAAGTCGGCAACGAAGGGCAAGCCAAAGTACCCGGTCCACGCGTGCAACAGCTACGCCACGGAGACACCCTGCGCCGACGCCGAACGGGTGTACGCGTACTTTGGGGCAACGGGGACAGTCGCGGCGTTCGACCACGCCGGCAACGAGGTGTGGAAGGTAGAACTCGGCACATACCCGACCGTGGCCAATTGGGGAAGTGGGTCGTCGCCAGCTCTCGGCGGGGGCAAGGTGTTCGTCACCTGCTTCAACCAGGAATCGGCATTCGTCGTCGCCCTCGACGGCAAGACCGGCAAGGAGGCGTGGCGGTTCAAGTGGGGGGACCAAGGCATAAACACCTCCTGGAGTTCGCCCCTGGTGTGGGCGAACAGCAAGCGGACCGAGTTGGTCGTCTGTGGCCCCGACGGGGTGTCGGCGCTGGCCCTCGACACCGGTGACGAACTCTGGCGAATGAGCGGTTTCCAGCCGTTCACCTCGTCCCCGACCGTCGACGGCGACATCCTCTACATCTCCAACGGCGGCCAGAGTTCGACCGGCCCGCTGCTCGGCATCAGGGCTGGGGCGAGTGGGGACATCACCACTAAGGAGGGCGAGAAGCCCAGCGAGTTCCTGGCCTGGGACGTGACCGCGGGGGGAGCAGGCTGGTCCTCCCCGCTGGCGCACAACGGATACCTGTACGTCCCCGGTAAGGGCGTGCTCACGTGCTATGACGCGAAGACCGGGAAGGAGCAGTACAAGGAGCGCCTGCCGAACCTGAATAGGCTGATTGCCTCCCCGGTCGGAACCGGGGACCAGGTGCTCGTGCTGAACGAGGACGGGTCGACTGCGATTATCAAAGCGGGGCCAAAGTTCGAGGTGGTCGGCAGCGGTAAGCTCGATGACAACTTCTGGTCATCGCCGGCAGTAGCGGGCGGCAACCTCTATCTCCGCGGGGTCGATCATCTGTACTGCGTTCGACAGGCGAAGTCCAAGTGATGTGACATCTTGGCCGAGACGGTGTGGCAAGTGTAAATTCGTATGGACCATTCGCCAGATTCTCGACGACCTCGGGCGATTAAACTATGTGGAATTGCGGCGTTGGTGTTCGCTATGATTGTCCGTACGACCGGTGTCGGTTGCCTCTTTATCAGGGTCGTTCCATGAAGACGTTGATTCCGATTTTTGTGTGGGTTGTGGCGTTGCTGTCCGCCGTACCGGCACGGTCGGACGACACGGAGAAAACTCCGCAAGAGATCGAGAACTTGGCCAAGGAATTAGTCCGCAAACTCTGCCAACCCAAATTCAGTGAACGGGAAGCGGCGAGCCGGGAACTGGAGGATCTGGGCCTCGGCGCTCGCAAGGCGATCGAAGAGGGTCTCGAAAATCCCGATCCCGAGATCAGGGCCCGTTGCGAATCGCTGATCCCGAAGATTCGCACGCTCGATCTCAAACGGCGTATCGAGGAGTTAGCCGCCGATAAGGAAGGGCGCATCGCCAATACCCTGCCGCTGGGCGCCACTTACGAGAAAATCTGCGGCAAAGACGAGAACGCCCGCAAGTTCTACATCGAGCTATGCAAAAACCACCTCCAACTGCTCGATTGCGCCGCCAACAACCCCAAAACGACCGGCGAAGCCTATATCGATCTCATCATCGAGATCGAAAAACGCGGCAAGTGCGTTTTAAGTCCGGCGACGATAGGCGCCGCGATGTTGTTGATCGCTGCCGACGAGAAAATCGGCCCGTCCATCGATGAAGCGAATCTCAAGCAGCTGAAAGGCGGCGACCGCAACTACCAACGCTTCATCGGTGTCCTATGGACACCAAAATATGAGGCGGTGATGATCGACGCCAACAACGGACGCTCTTTCCGCAAGCTGCTGTTTGCTTGGGCCAAACGAGTCCCCGAACCTCTCGCCATGCAATCCTTCCTGTTTTTTATCCAAGACATGATCAATAAACAGATCATGAATCTGCAGAGCGATTCGGACACCCTCGAATTCCTCATGGATTTCGCCGCCTCGACAACCTCACAGGGAATGCCTTACCAGAAGGTAATCGCGATGTCGATGGTGGCGGGGTCCAGCATGTCCAAGAATGATCAGGTTGCGTATTTTGAGGAAAAACTCTTTAAGGACGAGACGACGTTGCGATCAAACGCCGAATTCGATTTGAATGACGGAACGAAGATCACGGTCGAAACCCGCGCTTGCGATTATGCCCTGGCGGTCTGTGTGAAACTCAGCGGCCAGTCGTTTAAGGATTACGGCTTCGACATTCTCGGCTCGCAGAGCGATATGTTCGACAGCTGGATCTACTCCGGATTCACGAAAGACGAAACCCGCAAGGCCGCCTTCAAGAAATACGAGGAATGGCGAAAAGCCAACCCAATTAAGCAGGACTAACCGAAGAATGGAGTGGCCCTATCTGACTGTTGGCGGCGGTGGCGGTAGACTCAAGCTGCCGGGCCGTTATCTGCGTTACCCGGAATGTGGCGAAAAAGGCTGCCGTAACATTGGCGACTGGTGGACGACTCTACTCAATGCCTATGGCAACCCCATCGAGTATTATGGCAACGTAGATCTTGTGCTTAAACAAAATGGTTGCTCACATGCGGGACCACTGGAGGAACTTTTAATTTGATCGTGGTGCGGCTGCTAGGTTGGCGTGCACCCCGAACGCTTGCGCGTCCAAGATAGTGAAATTTTCAATCCACTCAATCAAGAAAGCTAGGTAGTCATGTTCCACGAAGTCTCTCGTCGACAATTTGTTCAAGCCGCAGTGGCATCGATTGGGTTGCCGATGATTCTGCCCTCAGGTCTTCTGGCAAGACAGTCTCCCAATGAGAAACTCTCGTTTGCCTGCATTGGGATGGGTGGGCAGATGCGCGGCTATCTGATTCCAGAACTCCATAAGCTGGATCAGAAGATTGTGGCCATTTGCGATGTTGACAAGCGACAGCTCGACAGTGCTTTGCAGGTCAACGAGCTAAAAGAGGCTCGGTCGTATCACGACTATCGTGATCTGCTTGACAAAGAATCGGGAGTCGATGCCGTGATCATCGCGACGCCTGATCACTGGCACGTGCCCATCTGCGAAGCAGCGCTCAAGGCTGGCAAACATGTGTATTGCGAAAAGCCGCTGGCCCATTCCGTAGCAGAATGTCGAGTGCTGGAGAAACTTGCCCTGAGTCATCCGCAGCTGGCGACTCAAACGGGCAACCAGGGTTGTTCGACAGAGGGATTTCGCCGCAGCTTCGAAGTCATTCAATCCGGATTGCTGGGGGACATCACTGAAGTACACGTTTGGCATCCGGCTCATAGCTGGCCGAATGGAGTGGATCGGCCGGCAACGAGCGATCCAATTCCGGAGGGACTCGACTGGAACTTCTGGCTGGGCACGGCACCCGCCAGACCCTACAACAATGACATCTATCATCCTGGCAAATGGCGAGGGTGGTACGATTTCGGTGGTGGCTCACTGGCTGATTTCTGCTGCCACGGTTTTCAGCTTGCTTATCGTGCTCTTGAGCTGGATGCTCCAACGCGGATCGAAGCAACGGGGGAGAACTTGGGGCATGAATCATTCGCTACTCGCTGCACCGTTAACTTTGAGTTCGCAGCAAAGGGCAATCGAGGCCCGGTGAAACTTATTTTTTATTCTGGGGACAACAATCTTCCACCCGGCAAGGTGACTCAGGGATCTGTGGATACAACCGGATGTCTGATCGTGGGCAGCGAAGGAACGTTGTCCGCGGGACTTTGGAACACCGGCTGCGATATTCGACTCAAAGGGGCAAAGGAGTTTCGCGGAGCCGATCAGCCGGAAGTGGCAAAGATCCCCAGAACTCAACCTCGCATCGATACCGAGGCTCTGAAATGGGATCCCTCAAAGGTTGCCAAAGGGCAACGACCCCGGTGGAGCAAGGTCAATAACTCACACATGTTCGAATGGGTGCTGGCCTGTGCGGGCGATGCGAGGACCTATTCGCCCTTGGAGATCGGTGCGAGAATCACGGAGATAGGCATGCTGGGTGTTCTCGCGTTGCGCTTGCAGAAACCAATCCTTTGGGACGCGGTGAATCGCCGAGCGACTGATCTACCGGAAGCAGATGCGATCATTGATCCTAAGCCTTCAACGACTGCGTATTCGCCATGGTAGCGTGCTCGATCTGGAAAACCTGCGGGAATGCCGACCAACCTATTGAAGCTTATTCTTCTTGTTCCTCAAGCGGGTTCGTCGTTTGTGGGCGGTTTGCAGCGAAACTGCTGCAATCCGGCAAGACCAAACGATTTGTTCCAGATATTCTATTAAAGATTGATGAATCTAACGAAACACCCGGAATAGCATACCTGAAGAGTGGAACTCGAACCAAGGACTAGGAACAATCATGAAACCGACCACCGTTCTGACCGCAGCGATCCTGCTGGGCTTCCTCGCTCCGAATTGCTTTGCCCAGCCGCTCAAGGTCTTCATCCTCGCTGGCCAATCGAACATGCAGGGACACGCCAGTATCACGACATTTGATTCATTGGCCGACGACCCGAAGACGGCTCCGCTGTTGGAGGAGATGCGAGGCCCCGATGGCCAGCCACGCGTATGCGAACGGGTGTGGATCTCGTCCGTCGGTTGCCTTGGCGACGCTTACAGTGACTTGACCGAGGCCAAAGCCAAGCTATCGGCTGGGTTCGGTGCTCCGGAGGATAAGATCGGCCCGGAGTTTACCTTTGGTTTGACAATGGAGAAGAAGCTGAACGAGCCAGTGCTCATCATCAAGACGGCCTGGGGAGGTCGAAGTCTGCACACAGATTTCCGCCCACCATCCGCCGGACCTTTCGTTTTAGCGCAGCAGACTCAGGAACTTTGGGATCAGCATCCTGACGGCGCCCATGGTATTCCTAAGACTGAGGAGCGGCCCCAATTCTATGCCGAGAAAGCCGCTGCCACGGGCGTGTACTACCGCGAGATGATCACCCACGTGGAGAAGGTATTAAAAGACATCAAACGCGTGGTGCCCGACTATGACGAGAAGCAAGGCTACGAGTTGGCAGGGTTCGTCTGGTTTCAAGGGTTTAACGATTATGTTGATGGTGGC
Source organism: Mariniblastus sp. (assembly GCA_031400405.1). Classification (GTDB taxonomy): domain Bacteria; phylum Planctomycetota; class Planctomycetia; order Pirellulales; family Pirellulaceae; genus Mariniblastus. Next base: position 38,567 of record JANNPW010000033.1, on the reverse strand, counting down.
GTTTACCCCGAACAAATGAACCCCGGCGGTTATGACCAGTACGCCGATCTACTCACGCACTTCATCCGCGATGTTCGGAAAGATTTGTCAGCACCGAAGATGCCGTTCGTCATCGGCGTGATGGGCATCGATGGACTCAGGGGTGACAAGAACGCTCCGATGATGCACTTCCGAGAGGCCCAGCGCAAGCCGGCAGCACTCGACGAGTTCAAGGGGAACGTGCTCGCGGTGGAGACGGCCCCGTTCTGGGACGATGAACTCGAAGAGCTTTCAACGCGGATGGACACTTATTGGCCCGCGGTTGACGCTAAGGTGGCAGAGGAGAAGGACGACTCGTGGGAAAACAAAATGAAGCACATGGCGAAAAACTACACACCTGCGGAATGGGAACGCCTGAAAGGTGTCTCCAACGGTGGCTACCATTATCTAGGTGCCGCCAAGATCATCGCCCCCATCGGCAAAGCTTTCGCCGAGGCTTTGGTCGGAATCAAAGCCGCCTTTGGTGCATTGGAAACCGATCAACAAAACTGGCCTCAGTGGCGAGGTCCGAACTGGAACGGTGTCTCTACATCGGCGAACCCGCCGATCAAATGGAGTGAAACCGAGAATTTGCGATGGAAGGTTCCAATCCCAGGGCGTGGGCATGGCACTCCCATCGTTTGGGGCGATTCTATTTTCTTGCAAACAGCCATTCCTTTAGAAAAGAACTTGCCGATGCCGGATGTGATTCCGGCAGGAACTCCCAACATTGAAGTCCGTCCGGAAGAGTCTCTCGTTTCGTGGAAGGCACAGGAGTTTGTCGTGTTGTGCCTGGATCGCAGTACCGGCGAAATTCGCTGGCGCCGAACCGTCTTGGAAGCGATGCCGCATCAAGGTCATCACCGTAAAGGCAATTTCGCATCACAGTCTTCGGTTACCGACGGCAAGCATGTCTACGCCTCGGCTTCAGCGAAACGGGTTAGGTGGTATTCAAGCGACTGTTTCCTCGAAAGGAAAGGACAAGACCAGGCCGTGAACTCAGAACTTCTTCTCCAGCTGTGCGATGCCCGCTTAACATTGTCCGTCTCATTGTCAGCTTGGCAGTGGTTTATCTATTTTTTGGCAACAATTACTGGTTGATTCGAGACTCGACATGCAAGGTAATTTGATTTCGCGACTATCCAGGACTTATGGTTCTCGGCTTTCCGTGGAACAGCGACGACAATTTATGCAACAGTCGGCGGCATCTCTGGCGGGAATATTGTTGTCCGCAAATGTAGCACGATCGGCTGTCAGTTCCCGAGCGGGCTCAGGAAAGAGAGTGATCATCGTGGGCGCCGGATTATCCGGATTGGCTTGCGGATTTGAGTTGCAGTCGGCCGGACATCACGTGACCTTGGTCGACGCCAAGCGGAGAGTCGGGGGCAGAGTTCTGTCGTCCAATCGAGAAAATCAGAACGAGTTTTTGCGAGGCAAGAACTTGGAGTTTGGTGGTGAATTGATCGGGAGTAACCATCCGGCTTGGCTGAGTTATGCTGAGCGATTCAAATTGGAAATGCAAGATGTTTCGAATGACGAAAATTCGGAATTGTCGGTGGTCCTCAATGGTCAACGGCTGTCCTCCGCGGCGGCAGCCGAGCTGTGGTCCGAGCTGGAACTCGCCCTCAATATGTTGAATGAGTTGGCTCGGGCGATCGACGAAGACGAACCTTGGAATAGTCCCAACGCTGGCTTCCTTGATCGAGTTTCGATTGGCCAGTGGATTGCGTCGACGGCCGCGTCCGAAGCTGTCAAAGCCGCGCTGACGATCAATCAAATGGCGGACAATGGGCAAGCGGTTGCCAACCAATCTTTATTGGGACAGCTAACGGCGATCAAAGGAGGTGGATTGGAAAAGTATTGGTCCGAAACGGAAGTCTTTCGATGTCGGGGCGGTAATGATCAATTGGCAAAATCTCTGGCCGCCGCAATTGGTGGTGACCGGATTAAATTGGGAACGAATGTAGTTGGAATTTTTGATCGATCGACTGTCGTGGAAGTCGTCCTCGGAAATGGTGAAGTCTTGGAAGGCGATGTTGTCGTGCTTGCCGTAGCACCCAGTGTTTGGCACAAACTCGCGATTGAACCCGCGTTGCCAGCAGAATTAAGACCACAAATGGGATTGAATACCAAATATTTTGCCCACGTCAAACGTCGATTTTGGAACCAAGCGGAACCGAGCCTGAGTCAATACGGCTTGTCTAACTCGTCGATCAACATGACCTGGGAAGGAACCGACAACCAAGCTCCCGAGCAGTTGGATTGCGAAGCAGTGTTAGTTGGATTTTCCGGCGGTCCCCATTGCCAACCGATCGCCGCGATGACGGCTGACCAGCGAGACGCGATTTTTTCCGAGGAGTTTTCGCAACTATTTCCCGGCTATCGTCATCAATTTGTGAAATCAACGTTTATGAATTGGCCCAGTGAGCCTTGGACCCTGGCGTCTTATTCCTTCCCCGCACCGGGACAGGTGACGACGCTGGGAAAAATGTTGGTCGACCCCTACTTCGAAGGGCGATTGCATCTGGCGGGTGAGCACACTTGTTACAAGTTCGTAGGATACATGGAGGGTGCGCTCCAATCCGGCATTCGCGTAGCGCGCCACATCGCCCTGAATTGAAATTTTTGATCAAACGAAATTGCCTGGACACACAATGGGTTATCGCCAGTGACCTTCCTCCGACGGTTGTCGACTAGAGCCAGACTTGGCACTTGGCCGTCAAGCAAGCCCGTGCAAAGCCCGCCGCGTGGTCCGAATCATGGGGACCACTTCACCCTTCCAAGTTCCTTCGGTTCAGTGTTTTTCGCGAAAACGAACGGCGAGAAAACGAACGGAGAGAAAACGAACGGGGCCAGACAACGGGGGAAAACGAACGGGGAAAACGAACGGGGCCAGAGAAAACGAACGGAGAAAACGAACGGGGCCAGACAACGGCAAATACGAGTAGTCGATTTATGCGAAAACGAACGGGGCCAGACAACGGCAAATACGAGTAGTCGATTTATGCTAGCAGTTTAGTGAATGCGTTTGCCCTGATAGCAGAAACGAATTGAAAAAAGCACTGGCGAAAAATGTCTTGGCGTGGCCCCAATGGCATCTCGTCTTCGCGAAGAATGTCTTGGCGTGGCCCCAATGGCACCTGTTGGCGTGGCCCCAATGGCCCCAATGGCATCTTCCAATGTTGGCGTGGCCCCAATGGCATCTCTCCAATGGCATCTCTCCGGTTTCCCTGTCCTCACGAACGGCGAGCTCATCGCGTTCTTACTCTTTATCCCCCAACTTGGCCTGTTGGCCGCATAATTCCCACAGCCGTTCCCGCTCGGCGCGGCGTTCTCGCGTCCAAGGCAAATAATGGGTCCACCGCTGCCGGCGATCAAACCAGAATTTGCCGCTGATTCCTGCGATCCGCTCGCAGACGGCAAGCCAGACGATCGTGTCGGCCCCTTCGGCGAGATTGCGAAATCGCCGTCCCAGAAGCTGATGAAATCCAGGGAGCGACGAACGAATGCCTGCGGTATCAACCCAGCCGGGATGCATCGCGCAGAACGTGATGCCGCTTCCCGCACAATGCTCAGCCCAAAGTTCATTCAGCACAACTTGGGCTCGCTTCGTAAGAGAGTAGGCCCGCACGCCACTGAACGTTCCTTTTCGCGATTCAACATCATCAAGCGTTAGCCGCGTGGGGTACATGCCGCCGGAAGAGACTGTGATCACCCGCGCGTTTCTCGCCGCGCGTAACCGCGGCAACAAAAGCTCCGTCAGCAAGAATGGGCCAAGCACGTTCGTCGCCCAGGTTGTCTCGATTCCCTCCACCGTTTCTCGCCGCGTTTCTGGCAAGATGCCGGCGTTATTAACCAGTACGCCGACGCGATCTCGCGGGAAGCGTTTGGCAAACAAGCGGACCATCGACAGGTTCGAGACATCAAGCAGCTCCAGATGCAGCAACGCGTCCGGCTGTTCCCGTTGGATCTGCTCCAGCGCGGCCTGTCCTCGCTCGGCATCGCGGCAAAGCAGCCAAACTTCGCCGCCTCGCCAAGCCAGTTCCCGCGCTGCTTCGAAGCCGAGCCCAGAGTTTGCGCCAGTTACCAAACAGACCCGCCCGGTCAGATTGACCTCCAAATCGCCCGGACGATGGCTCGCGCTATGCAACCAATACCCCGTTCGGTCAAACGAGAACACGATCGTTGGATCGAGTAGTGCAGCAAAAACCCGCCCGAGCCAGGCAGGCAAAAAGTGAGTGTGAACCGTCGATCGTGTCATGGCGAAGACCTTGTAACAGCAAGCCAACACTCTCATGTTCGTTGTCGGCGGAGCGGCACTCCACGTCGTTAACCCTGCTTGTACCCCTCATTGGACATCGCCAGAGAGTCGACCGGAAGTGGGTGACTGAGATCCTTTACCGGAGACTCGAAGACCGGTCACCACCGAGTTGCTGCACCACCGCAAACATGGTGGGATACGAATCACACAACAAATTTGAACAACAATATCAGGTGCCCGAAGCTACTTAAAATGCTAAATCGCCTGTCTACCAGTCGTGGGCCAAATCAGCCCTGATTTATTCCTCGGTTGTTCGACTAAGAGCACGAATCGGGGAACACTAGCGCGAACGGTCCGATGCTACCACGAGAGGCTTGTTCAGCTATTTTCCGATTCCTAATTGGCAGAGTCTTCCGGCAAACCAAAGACTTGCCGGGCGTTTCGCGTCGTCAATTCGGCCAGCACTTGAGGCGAAATGTTTCTAACGTCAGCCAGGCAGGTCGCGGTATGCGTAATCAACGCCGGATGATTGGGCCGTTGACCACGATGCGGATGGGGCGCGAGATAAGGCGAGTCGGTTTCAATCAAGATTCGATCGGAAGGGATTCTAGCCGCGATTGCTCTTAAATTGGCGGAGTTTTTAAAAGTCACCATGCCGGAAAAACTCACATACATTCCCCAGTCCAAACATTGCTGCGCTGTTTCCCAACTTCCGGCAAAGGAATGCATGATTCCGTTAATTCTGCCTTTCCGTTGATGCTTTCGCAGCATGTCCAGGATATCCGTTTCACAATCTCGCATGTGAATCACCAAGGGCTTACCTGTCTCAAAGGATAACTCGATGTGTCGAGCAAACCAGGCGCGCTGTGTTTCGAAGGGACAATAATCCCAGTATCGATCCAAACCGGTCTCCCCAATCGCAACCACTTTGGGTTCGACTGCGAGCTGTACAATTACATCCCAATCCGCGAGCGAAGCTTCGTGGCAGTGATTCGGATGAATGCCAACGGACGACTGAACCTGCGGAAAACGTTCCGCCAGTCGGACACATCGTCGGCTGGATTCAAGCGTGGTACCGATCGAAGTGATGCCGATTACGCCCGCTTCATTCGCCAACTGCAACATCGATTCAAGCTGAGGTTGTAGTTGTTCGTCTTCCAGATGAGCGTGAGTGTCAAACAAACGCATGATCACCGGATTGCCGAATCAATTCCAGATCAACCAATTGTCTTTGTTCGCAGGTTTCCGTTGCGCGATGCCAGTACCGCACATCCGCTTCGCCGGATTTCCAGCACAAACAAACCGATTCGTCTTGCCGGCGGGCGGGAAAGTCCACAAACCCGTCCGTCACTCGTGTCGGCCGCAATCCCAATTCGACCAGCTCCAGGATATAAGCATCGATGGCCTGCGTTTGTTGCAGCACGATTTTTTCAATAGACAGAACTTCGGTCCGGTAGATGTCTTGAGGCGATCCACCAATGCGTCGTTCTCCCAACTGCCCCAATCGTTCTCGAGTTTGCCGAACTTCCGCGGTCAACTCAACAATGTCGGTCGTTATCGACTGGACCAGCGGCAGCATCTGGTTGGCCTGTCGCAAAGTGATTTTTTTTTCCGAGAGATTAGGCGTATTCATCGTAAGTTCGGCGGCAGGCCGATGGTGGGGGCGAGACTAAGGAATGAGCGGGTCGAGCTCGAGCCTTGATTATACTTCGGTCGTCCCAAACGAAAAATGGGTTCGATCAATATTTGGATGCTGTTTTGTCGTAAAAAACCAGTGAAAAAATGCACTTCCCGCTAAACGCCACGTCGCTTAAGGCCCGTTCCGAGGCTCCGCGGTTTGCTGATTGAATCGTTCAACGACAATACCGTTCAATGAATACAAGCCCGTCGCGCCAGCAAGTGAGCTTTTCCCGCAAAACGGGTTCACTCGCTCGCGCTTCGGGCTTGTATTGCGGGCTTTGTTGAACGGTATTGCGTTTAACGGCCAGTCATAGGCGAAGTGTTTTTCATTGCAGATCGACGGTGGCTTGCCGTTAAACAACACGGGCTCGTCGAGCATTAAATCAACCGCCCGCCCAGCCCCGGAGCGCTCCGACCTGAAGGCTCGGCCTCGTTAAGGCTGAGCATCTTCCGCAACAACGAGTAAGAACCATCGGCTCAGCAATAGTTTGCGAGTCAGAGCTTCCCAATCCGATGCGTCAAATTTCGTGTGGTTGGTCGCTGGCGGCCAATCGCGCGAACGGTCCGTTAGCAATCATCAAATCCGCGTAGGTTCCTTGTTCCACGATACGACCATTTTCCATGACCACGATCCGGTCCGCCATCTTGGCCGCGGTCAAGCGATGCGTGATCATAATAGTCGTCCGATTGTCCGACGCAGCTTGTAACGCTTGCAAAACTAACGCTTCCGATTTGACATCGAGACTACTGGTCGGTTCATCGAGCAACAGAATCGGCGTATTTCGCAAAATAGCGCGGGCGATCGCGATTCGTTGACGCTGGCCGCCGGAAAGACTGGTGCCTCGTTCGCTGACGTTGTGATTGAGTCCGGCCGGCAATTTGTTGGCGAACTCATTGACGAGCGCAAGTTTCGCCGCGGTTTGAATTTCGGACTCGGTGGCTCCTGGGCAACCGAACAAAATATTGTCGCGGAGAGTTCCTTTGAGTAAGACGGATTCCTGCAGGACCAGACCAATCTGTTGACGCATGGAGTCGGATTTGAATTTTCGAATATCCGAGCCGTCGATTTTCACGACTCCACCAACCGGATCGTACAAACGCAACAGCAGGCTGGCGAGCGTGCTTTTACCCGCTCCCGTCGGTCCGACAATCGCGACGGTTTCACCGGCTTGGACCGCAAGTGACAAGCCGCACAACACGGGCTGGTCGTCGTATTGAAAACTGACATTCTCAAATTCGATTAAGCCGGTAAAGGTGGGGGCAGGAATGGCGTGGGGATCTTCCTCGACGTCGAGTTCGCTTTGCAGAACCTCCGCGACTCTTTCCGCGCCAGCGGTCGCTTTGGCAAACCCGCCGGCCTGTCGGGCCATGGCCCGCATTGGCGCGTAGAAATTAGTGACATAGGCAAAGAACACGATCACATCGCCGACGGTCATGGTTTTTTGGAGCACGCTTTTGGCACCATAAAACATCACCAGTGCCAGACCAACGGCCGCCAGGATGTCAACAATCGGAGCCATGCGCGCCTGAAATTTGACTCGACTCAGGTATTCGCCAAGACTGCGTTGCCCTTGGGTCGTAAATTTTTTGTGCTGACTATCTTCCTGAGCCATGCCCTTGACCAGGTGAATCGCCGACAAAGATTCTTGAGCCATCGACGCCAACTCACCATCGTGATCGCGCGCCAGCCGAGACAGACGTTTGATCTTTCGGGTGTGATACCAGACTGCCAGCAGCAGCACGGGCGACACACTGCAGGCAATCAGCGTGAACTGCCAATTCAGCCAGAGCATCATTACCATCATCGCCAGCATCAAGAATACATTGCTGAAAAACATCAGTGAGCCGCGGGCCAACAACATCTGAATCGCATCGATATCGGTCGTCAGTCGGGTCATCGTGTCACCCAGTCGGTTACTGGTGTGATACCTCAGCGACAACCGTTGGAGTCGTGAAAACAGATGCGAGCGCAAGGTGTAAATCAACAGCTGCGAGACATTGCCCATGACGCGAGTAAACAGATACGTGAACAAACCAGTTCCGCAGGCAATCAAAATTGTGGCGGCACAGGCCCAACACAGAATGATCATCGGATCCCGTTCCGGTGCATTGATCCAATCCCCAATCAACGGCAAACGCGTATCCTTGCCGCCGATAACACGGTCGATCACAATTTTCAGCGGCCAGGGTCGGAGCGCGGTAAGCAGGGCATCAACGATCATTGCCGCAAACGCAAAAATCAACCGGCCCCGAAACGGATAGAGAAACGGAAGCAATGTCCGAAACGGATGTTCAGTTTTTGGATCGACGGACACGATGGTTGATGACAAACATAAAAAGTATTAACCCGATCGCGCGGATGGCGATCGAGGCTGGCAAGTCGGCGATGCGATCCGACCGATGAAATTCTACTCTCGGGGCTGAAACGGTTGGGTCAATCTTCCGACGCCGTTTTGGATTTTGATCAAGGCACTGTCAACCGATAAACCCGATAAACGTTGGAGCGCTGCGTCGGCGGCGTTACCAGTCATGATTTTCGGTTGGTAGTTGACCCGGGGATCGCGGTTTTTGACGTACGCTGGGAAAAAATCGACGATCGTGGAATTCGGTTGAAAATCAACGCCGACCACTAACGATTCGGCACAACTGTTTCCCGTGCCAAACGCGAAGTTTCCCACGCTATAAATAACCGGTCGGTCCTCAATCAATTCGATTTCCTGCATGATATGCGGATGATGCCCAATGATCAGATCCGCTCCGAGGGAAATCATGAGCCGTGCTTTCTCGCGATCCTCCGCGTTCGGTTCCCGCTCATAGGGCACGCCCCAATGGACGGTGACGACCAACCGATCGACTAAAGGACGAAGTTTCGCGATATCGGCGGCCAAATGTTCAGGCGTGTCCATGGCACTGCCTGGTCGATGGCGTCGGGCCGCCGTGCGACCGTTCCAGTAATAGCCAAGCAGGCCAACCACATGGGGTCCGGCTTGCATGATTGCGGGTTGATGCGATTTGCCCAGGTTGAGGCCCACGCCGATCGCCTGGATGCCATGCTTTCTTAGCGACTTCAGGGTTTCCCGCACCCCTTCCCGTCCGCAATCGAGCAAGTGATTATTGGCCAATGTCAGCACGTTAAAACCTGCGCGGCGCAAGACCGAAGTATACCGGGGACTGACTTTGTAGGAATGGTGCCGTGGCAGTTTTATGGCGTGGCGTGCAATCGGACCCTCTTGATTCGCCAACACGATTGCTGCCCGACGAAACAACGGAGTCACGCACTGAAAAATGTAATCCGGACCAAACTCGTTAGTTCGAGTGCGTGCGCGCGAACCAATCATCACGTCCCCAACCGCCATCAACGAATACGGGCCACGCTGATTGTCGCGCAAGTTGGCATTGAGCTGGCTGGCTGACAGCAAGTCGACGGACGCCGGCACGATTCCGAGCGGATCTTTCGCTTGTAGTTTTTGCAGCACTGGATCGGTCAACGGCAAGTCCAAAACGTCAGTTGCCGCTGGACTCCAAAGTTTGGCCAAGTGTTCGCGGGACTTCGAGCGGATTTTTCGATGTTTGAAACAGGCACGAATGATCGCTTGATACTGTCCTTCAAACAATTGTCGGTCTGATTCCAGGATCGCTTGTCGGACGGTGCCGAAACCATCCCGGATTTTGCGTGTACCGAGTTCCGTGGGCCGAGTTGGATGGTCTTGTAATTCGCCAATCAAGATCAACGAATGAATCACCATCAGATCCAGATGATGAATCGCCGACTGGATCGACGCGGATTCATTGCCGGCGTTGGCCACCAGCTGTTGGCGCAAATCCCACAGGGTTGCAGCCAGAATGGTGCCATTGTCGTGGGCGTCGGCGTTTCGGCCGGTCTGGAAATCGTCCAGCGTTTTTTTCGAAAGCAGGCTGCGGCGATGAAAGTGTTGCGGATCATGCCGATGATGAAACGCCCAGATGTGTGGCGAGTTCAACATCGTGGCGGCCAGATAGTCACAATAGGCTTCGTCGAGCGCGGTTTTGAAATTGCATTGGCGCAGTGGATCCCGCCAACGATTGACGCGAAAGTCGGCGGTATGTCGTGTCAAGTGATGGCCGTACTCGTGATAGATCGTGCCGGCGTTGTGCGAGGCGTTGCAGCGGTACGGACTGCCCGTCAAATCGCAGAACGCCCCCCGTACGGATAGTCGCCAACCCGGACCGAGATGAATCTCGCCAGCGGGCGCCAAGGCGAGGTGCTCGACGACCGTAAGAACTTTTTCGGTCGGTAAACGGTAATGACCACCCTGCATCGGAAACCAACGTTTGGATTTTTTCCGTTGGACGCCATCGCAACAACCCTGGTGTTCGGCAATGGCATTATGGGCATTGACTCGAACCACCACGCAAGGCAGCGATGGTTGTCCCAGTTCCTGTAACAGGCTATCGACATAGGCGGCTACCGCATCGGTGTGATAGTACGAGTTGACTTCGCCGAAGCGGGAAGCTGAAATGTAACGCTCCCACATTTCCGGTTCAGCAAAGGGATGGCGTTCCATCCGACCACCGCCATGGTGAGGTTCGAACAAAAAATTCCCCAGCGCGTCAGGACCAGCATCGCCGAGCGGGATCCCTTGAGGCGATACTGAATCGGGGAGTTTGGTAACCGAATCGTTATGCACGGTAACAAAACGACCCGCCAACCGTCGCGATTCTCTCAGCCGAAGTAGCGGTCGGACCGCTTTTTCGAGAAATCCAACAGGCGCTGGCAAACCGTCTGTCCCGAGCCCGGCATCATTCGGCGAATGCCACAGATAAACCAGCCCAGGCGGTTCGGCCGGGCTGGTTGGATTTTTTTCGGAAACCAAAATCGAATCCGCCATCGTTGACTCGGGGACCGGCGACAGCGGGGCAGATCGATGCTGACTATTCACTGCGTTGAAATGTTTGTTAAGCACTCGTTGACACGGCAGCCAATTTCCGCGATCGAACCCGAGACATGATCAAACGACAAGTTTCCAATATTCCCTTGCCAGTATCGCAAACCGGAGTTTCGCTGCGGTCGGAAAACTCTTGTACGAATAATGGAGCATTGGTAATCAAGCCAGTCACCGCAATCGGATCCCAGCCCATTCGTTTGACCGATTGGTCAATCGCAATTGCTGAGGCTGCGCAAGCGGCTGTCAAAACCACCCCGGAAGTGGAAGAGCGAATCACCGAAGAATTCAACAATGCCTCGGTCTCGCGTTGATAAACTCCATCGGCGATCTCGATTAACACGACATCAGGCGAAACTGCCGCTGCATCATTTAGCATGCGACCGTACAGACCCTCGAGTTCAGCCAGCGTTGTGAGGTAGGTTGAAGGAAAGCCATAATCACTGAAATCGGCGGCAAACGCGGCGCCGGTGGCGTTGAATTCATGAATGTCCCGGTGACTGGCGCTACCGGTCAATTTCAAGATCGCGACTCGCAACCCCTGGCTCGCCAAGGCCTGGCCTAAGCGCGCGGTACTAGTGGTTTTGCCGCTGTTCATTCCGGTCCCGACAGTAAAGACCGGGTGGATGTCTGCCGGAAACTGCTGAGCCCGGCGGAACAATACTTCTTTGAAGTTGATACGGACTCCTCCGTCGTCACACAGGTAACCAACCAATTCGACTTTGGTTGGGTTCTTCATCGAGTTGTGACTGTCACAAACTGTACCGAGCAAACCACCATTGGTCAGCATATGCAAATTGGCGACATCAATTTTTGTTGCATGATAGGCATCGGTTGCATAGCGTGTTCCCAACACGCCAATGATATGGTCGTTCTGATAGACGCGAGAATATTGGTTGTCGTCGGTAAACATTCGGGAGTGATTGGCAACCTTGGTGATCTTGACGAGCACACAATCACCGACTTCCGGCAGGACACTGCTGGACTGGAAGCGCAACTCGGAGGTCGCCTTGCCGAGCTTACGAGTAAGTTTCCCAGTTGCCCATGAGTTTTTGAAGCCAGGCGGTACAGCGATCCAATCTCGAACGATTTCAACTGGTGCCAGACCCGCGTGTACCAATCCCGCCACACCATTAATACGGTTATTGACGTGGTTGCCGTTGACAACAGTTCCGTTGACGGCGTTATCGCTCTCGACAGTGGGCATCACAATAGACATACATCTCTCTCAAAAAAAACCAAATTGGTTGGGGACAGCCCAAGGTTGAAACAAAACGCAATCAGAATCAAATCGGAAAACTACTTGAGGATGTGGGAAAGATCATCGAGTGAGTCGCAATGACGAAACATTAACCTGACCATCTCGAACAATCAAAAATTCAGTTGTTCAATTGGAAAATGAGACGACCGGGATAGAAAGTGGTACGAGGGGACGCTTAACAGGTTCAAATTTATTTTGATGTTACATCCAAAAAATTACCCGTTGTGCAAAAGTACCAAGAAAGGGGCGACGAAGAATGGAGTCAAAACATAACGCCAGCAACGCTTATCATGATTGCATCAATTTCGAAAACGTCAACGGTAAAAAAATCGCCCAAACCAAGATTCTTTCTTTACGCAATCCGAATAGATTTAGCGAAAAGACCGAGCGCCTGATGGACTTGCCGAGAAAGCCGTGGCATGGAATGTGGGTTGATAGCGACTTGCTGGGGGCGTTTCAATCAGCACCTCGTCGATGTTCCGGGGTTGGCCAGAACTCGTCATGGCCGCTTGGGAAACGGGGGCTTTCACGGAATGCGCAGAACACTGCCACTGAGCCAGTTGTGGGGATGTTTTCGACACTTTGTCGGCGATTCGATGCACAACCCGAGTATAAAAACAAAAACAGTCATTCGAATGAGCGGATTCTATTTTGAAATCTGGTCGATTTTCGCCGCCAAAATGAAGTCGTTCTCGCTGAGCCCGCCGATAGCGTGAGTCCAGATTTCGATCCAAACGTTGCGGTAGCTTTCCAGATGCAGGTCGGGGTGATGGGCTTCGGACTCGGCAATAACCCCGACCGCCTTGAAGAACTCTAAACCAGCTAGAAAATTCTTGACGGTCCAGTCTTTGCGAATTCGCTGGTTGTTATGGGTGAGATACCAACCAGACAATTGCTCGAGCTGCTGTTGCACAAACGGCAACGGACAGGCGTCAATGCCTCCTTCGCAGGGAACGCACTTGCGGGCGGTCAGCTCGCTGGTGTTTTGAGGTTGCATGATCAATCCAATCAATTTCCAAGGGATGAAGCAGAATCGTCGTTAGAATTCCCGCGATGCGGGGATGAAAATTCAGCGCAGGAATCCAGGGGCAATCGTCGTGGTAAAATCCTATGATTCGTGGGAATCATCATCCTTTTTTGGCTTACCTTCGGATTTCTCAGGATCGTCACCAGTGGATTTTCCGTCTTTTTCAGAATCTTTATCCTCGCCGGAATCCTTGTTTTCATCGTCGGTTGCTGGTTCGTTTTCGTCGCCCTTGGGCGGATCTTGATCCGCTTTTTCTTCGGACTTTTGCCGATCGGCTTTGTCTTTCTCGACGTTTTGCAATTCTCGCCACGGTTCGTTCTTTTTGTAGCTCTCGAATTCCTTTTGTAAACTCAATTGTTGTTCGGAGTTGCGTTTGGTGGGTGCTTTTTCTCGTTCTTCGCGATTGACTTCGATCGCTTTTTCAATCCACTTTTTGGCGTTATCAAAATCTCCTGTCTCGGCATATCCGGAGGCCAGAGTGCTAAGAATGTGGGCTTGTTTGAACTTGGTCGCTTCGGCAGCTTCCGTGGCCAATTTGACGGCGCGTTCGCCATTTCGAACTTCGGCATTGGGCGATGTCGCCAACACCCAAGCCAGGTTATTCAGGATCCCATCATCGGCGGGTATCGGCTCGCCGGACTTGTTTTCCTGTTCTTGAATCTGTCGCAATTCCTCGGACAGCTTCCAGGCTTCTTCAAAATCGGCAACGGCGCCCGCATGTTCTCCGGTGGAAAGCCGGGCATCGCCACGTCCGCGCAGGGCGGCTGATCGTTCGGCCATTGCGGCAAATTGAAGTTCGGTGGACTCTTTGGCAAACTTTTCCTCGGAGTTATTTTTGATCAATTCGTCATAGATCTCGATCGCCTTGGTCGGCTCTTCGGCCGCGTTATAGAGCATCGCCAATTGGCGTTGCAGCGCTGGGTTTTCGGGATCGCTTTCGGCGAGCAACTTAATGTCATCGATCGCTGCCGAAAAATCCTCCTGTTGCATCAAAATCAATCCCCGCAACATGACTCCTTGCGCCAACATCGGCTCGACGGCCAGGGCTTCCGTCACATCCGCCAGCGCTTCATCGAGTTTTTCCTGTTCGAGATAAATTCCCGCTCGTTGAGTCAAAAGTCCAATGTTGCCAGGTTTGGGATTGATACGTCGATCGGTCTCGATAGCGTTGGTAATGTCGACAACAGCCTCGTCGAGTTTTTCACGCAAAATATTAATGCGTGAACGAAGTTCAAACAGTCGTACATCATCCGCATCGCGCTCGATGGCGCGATCCAAAATTCTGATCGCCTCACCCTGGAGTTTTTCGTCAAACTTGGGACCGAGGGTCATCAACAAGACGACCGTTTCGATGTAGTTTTGAGTTTTGACATTTTCCGATTGCAACAACTGGTTAATGTCTTCCAGGGCTTTGTCGGTTTCATCGACGCTCAAATAGTACAAGGCTCGGACTCGAACGGGATCCATATTTTTCGGATTGATCTTGATGGATTGATTGAGATCCGAAAGTTGAGCGTCCTTGTCTTCCGTCAACGAAGCCCGCATGAACAGGGCGTTGGATAGTTGTTCACGATCCTCGCCGCCAACTTGAACGACCTTTTCGACTGCGGCTTTAGCGGCTTCGCGATCGCCGCCGGGCAGCAAGTTCAGTCGGGCGATCATCAGGTGTGCGGTGGCCAGTTCCGGTTGGTATTCAACCGCTTTTCCGAGACGAGCAAGGGCTTCACTGCGATATTTTTGCCAGCGCGCGTCTTGACCACCTTCGGCAAAAATTCGCTGTGCCAATTGATCGGCATGTTCAAACAGGGATGCAGCGGCTAGCTGTTGGGCTTGTATCTTGGCTTCTTCATCCAGCCCTTTTTCGATGGCGGATTTACACAGTTTCACCACCGCGTCGAGGTCTCGAGTCGATTGCGCTTTGATTTTCAGGTCGAAAGCCTGATCCAGATCGGCACTACCCGGGTTGTCTTGCGCCCAGCCCCAAGTCGGACCAAAAATTAATAGAGCGACAGCGAAAATTCCGCAGATTTTTTTGATTCCAACCGATTGCATCGACAACTCCCTTATCTTGTAAAACGAGACCACCGGCCGTGTCGCTTCAGGCGGGTTTTGCCTGTCTGCCAACACCGATTCTGCCGCCGACTATTCTATTCGATGGCTGGCTTCAAGAAAATCGGTGTGGTCCACTTAATTGGCAATCAAAGCTCGAAGAATCGGACGAAATTCTCAAATAGTACCTTTCCAAATCAAAGCAAAGCAAGTTTAATGTTGTTTCCGTATCGGTTCCTGTTAAGAGCCATTTCCACACCCCAATTCGATTGTTAAGGCTAGTGAGTATGTCAAAAATGTCCGGTCGGATCTTCCATACTGCTTTTTTTACAGGCATTTTTTGTTTTACGTTTTTTCAATTTACACAGCCGCTAATGGCCTGGCAAAACGCGGGTACAGCCGTGAATTCCGCTCCGGTGGACACGGTAACCTTGCCGACGATGGAAAATTTGTCGGCCAGCCAGTCTTCGAAAGAAATCGTGGCGGCCAAAGTGATCGTTCCGGCAGCCAGCACTCAATTCCAGCTGCTGAGCTATTTGGTGCCTGTGTTCGGGATTTTGGGATTGATTTTTACGTTTTGGAAATTGGCTTGGGTCACTCGTCAAGAAGTCGGAACCGAGCGGATGGTGCGGATTGCGGCGAGTATTTCCGATGGGGCCATGTCGTTTTTGAAAGCTGAATATTCGGTCTTGTTCGTGTTCATCTTGGCAGTTTCGGCTTTGCTGGCTTGGTCGGCAAACATTCAGGGTGACACGACGTCGCCTTTAATTGCATTATCTTTTGCCCTGGGTGCGATTTGCTCGGGGACCGCTGGATTCATCGGAATGCGGGCCGCCACGAAAGCCAATGTTCGCACCACACAGGCGGCTCGGACTGGATTGGGACCGGCCTTGGAAATTGCGTTTGCCGGTGGAAGCGTGATGGGGATGGGGGTCGTCGGATTGGGTGTCCTGGGATTGGGCGTGTTGTTTGTGGTTTATGGTCAGTTGTTTGGATTGGAGACGCCCGAACAGTTGACTCGTGTTATTACCGTGCTGACGGGGTTTTCGTTTGGCGCGTCGTCGATCGCTCTGTTTGCCAGAGTCGGCGGTGGAATTTACACCAAAGCGGCCGATGTCGGTGCCGACCTGGTGGGCAAAATCGAAGCGGGTATTCCCGAAGACCATTCCTTGAACCCAGCCACCATCGCCGATAACGTGGGCGACAATGTTGGCGATGTCGCAGGCATGGGCGCCGACTTGTTTGAGTCCTACGTCGGATCGATTGTGGGCACGATGGTTTTGGGTGCGGCGTTTTTCGGATTGGAAGCCTTTAATAACGATGGCTTCCAAGGCCTGTCAGCTGTCCTGTTGCCGCTCGTCCTCTCTGGGGTTGGAATTCTGACATCGATCGCTGGAACGTTTTTTGTCAAAGTCAAAGAAGGCGGAAATCCGCACCATG
Organism: Mariniblastus sp.; assembly: GCA_031400405.1. GTDB lineage: Bacteria > Planctomycetota > Planctomycetia > Pirellulales > Pirellulaceae > Mariniblastus. The sequence continues at coordinate 21,909 of JANNPW010000033.1, read as the reverse complement.
CGTTGAATATTGGCGAATTTGGTTCAGCCGGATTGTTGTTGGTGTTGACCTATTTGATTATTGAATGGATGTTGCCGGCGAGTTGGATGTTTGAGAACAAAGAATTCACCAGTTTAGGAGTGTTTTGGGCGATTTTGATCGGGCTTTTTTCAGGTTTAGCGATTGGAAAAATTACGGAGTATTACACCGGTACAGGGTCGGGCCCGGTTAAGTCGATCGTGCGGCAATCGGTAACTGGAGCGGCGACCAATATTATTGGAGGATTGGGGGTCGGGATGATGTCGACCGCTTTGCCGATCATCGTGATTGCCGGAGCGATTATTGGAGCGTATTCGTTTGCCGGACTTTACGGCGTTGCAATCGCCGCAGTTGGGATGTTATCCAATTGTGGAATCCAGTTGGCTGTCGATGCTTATGGACCGATATCCGATAACGCCGGCGGCATTGCCCAGATGGCAGATTTGCCCAAGGAAGTGCGGGAACGAACCGACAAATTGGACGCCGTTGGAAACACGACGGCAGCGATTGGGAAAGGATTCGCCATCGGCTCAGCGGCACTAACGGCGCTGGCTCTTTTCGCGGCGTTTATGACTTCCTACAACGCCACTCATCCAGACACCCGGTTGGTCAACGGTATCGACATTACCAACCCCTTTGTCATGGCGTCATTGTTTATTGGTGCCATGCTGCCGTTTTTGTTTTCTGCACTGTCAATGAATGCTGTCGGACGAGCGGCGAATTCCATGGTGGAAGAAGTCCGACGCCAATTTCGTGACATTCCCGAACTAGGGGCGGCATTGAAGGTCCTGCGAAAAAACGATGGGACCGAATATGTAACCTGGTCCAAAGACGATCAACGAATATTTGACGCGGCTGATGGCAAAGCAGAATACGGCAAATGCGTCGCGATCTCGACCAAGGCTTCGATTCGAGAAATGATTTTGCCAGGCTTGATCGCCGTTGCCGTTCCAGTCGCCTTCGGATTCGTCCCGAAGTATCTTGGTGAAATTGGGATTGAAGATCTGCAAGGCAACACGAATGCCCTGATGCTCGGCGGCTTGCTCGCGGGTGTTACCGTGAGTGGTGTGCTGATGGCATTGTTTCAATCCAACGCGGGCGGTGCCTGGGATAATGCCAAAAAAATGATTGAAGAAGGTTACGAACACAACGGCGTGATGCTTCGAAAAGGCAGTGATGCTCACAAAGCCGCAGTTGTTGGCGACACGGTGGGAGACCCCTTCAAGGACACTTCTGGGCCATCATTAAATATTTTGTTGAAACTGATGAGCATTGTGGCATTGGTGATCGCGACATTGATCTAGTGCTTTGTGACCGCATGGATTTCGGATGAGGATTAGCCGGAACGCGCTAACTTCCGGCTGCGTTGGAAAAAACCGGGGACTATTGCCCAGCGGCTCGAATAAGCTCAATGGCCGTGATCGGTTGTTTCCAAAGTTGGACGGAAAAACCGTGATAGCCCCACCAATCTGATTCAATCCGCCAATGTGCTGGCAAATGCCCTTGTCCGACCGATACTTCGGGAAGGATCGAATTCGAAAAACGCCGACTGAGTCGGTGTAGAAGACTACCAGACAGCCACCCACTTTTCCCAAACGGTTGGGTTGGCTGGATTTTCTTCTAAAAAAGCAACTTTATCCGGTAGATTTCTTGATTCGCTTAAAAAATATGCTTGGATCAGCAGGACTTTCCGACTATCTTATAGACAGGGCGACTACGGCACCCTAAATAACCTGGACTTAGTTTCCGACCGGTGTGGGCAAGCAACATCGGTTTTAATAGAAGAGGATTTTTGGATGAACGCTTTAATCAAGAACTACTGTTTCAAGTTTATGGTCGCAGCGATTGTGATTATGACAACGTCCGCTGTAAACCAGGCGGATGAACCCAAGGACAAGTCGTTAACAGACGCCGCCAAGAACCGACGACTCTCCGTCGTATCAAAGTCTCAAACTCCGGCCGATGGGTTTGAATCCGTCGAAATGTTTTCTGCGATGGAAAGCGGTGAAATTGCCGTTGTCATCAAAACCAAAAGCGCATCGGATTCGAATTTGTTGGTAACCAATAACTCGAATCGCCCGCTGTCAATTGAAATGCCTGCGACGTTTTCAGCTGTTCCGGTATTACGCCAAGGGTTCGCAGGTGCGGGCGGTGGCGGACAATTGGGCGGCGGTGGCATGGGTGGCATGGGCGGCGGTGGTATGGGTGGCATGGGTGGTGGAATGGGTGGCGGCGGTCAACAAGGCATGGGTGGCGGCATGGGCGGTGGCATGGGCGGCGGTGGCTTGGGCGGCGGTGGCATGGGCGGCATGGGTGGCGGCGGCATGGGCGGCATGGGTGGTGGTGGGATGTTCAACATTCCTCCAGGAAAAACCGGTCGCCTGCAATTGAAAACGATTTGCCTCGAAGAAGGCAAACCTGATCCTACGCTCGGCAACGAATACGTGATTCAACCGTTGGAAAAACTGAATAGCGATCCAAAAATTGCCGAGATGTGCCGCATGTTGGCCAATGATGAGATTTCCCAGCAAGTGGCCCAAGCGGCTGCTTGGCATATCACTGATAAATTGTCTTGGCAAGAGTTGCTCGTGAAAAATCGCGTCGAACTGATGGACGGTTCGTTCGAAAGATTCTTTCATCCGGTACATCTGCAACTTGCTCAGCGGGTCGTAATTGCTGCGGTTGAACGTGCCGAAGCGCGTGCGAAATTTGAACAAGACTCACAGCGATCGACTGTAGAAAGTCGTGTTTCTACGATCGAACTAAAAAAATAGGCACTCGAACAGATCGTTCGAATAATGCTTGAAACAATCACGATCAGTCCCGCGAATTTCGTCGGACTGATTTTTTTTGTTCCGAGTTAAACGACTGCAGTCAAGTTTTCTTCGGCGGTCACCCAGTCGGTTGAACGGTCAAGCGCGCTCAATTGGAAAGGCAATGACTTCGTCGATCGTCGATGCTCCTGTCGCCAACATCACTAAACGATCGACCCCCAAGGCAACTCCGGCGCAAGCGGGTATACCGTGTTTCATGGCGGACATCAGCCGACTCTGGACCGGCAAACTCTGTCTGCCATCGGCGACTCGCCGGCAATTTTGCAACTCATTGCGATCCTGTAGTTCAGCAGAATCCAACAGCTCGTGATAACCATTGGCGATTTCCATCCCGTGCACATACAGTTCAAATCGTTCGGCCACTGGCGGCAACTCGTTTCGGACAAATGCCAACGCCGATTGAGTGGCGGGCCAATCGTACACGATGAGCGGCGCTGAAAAGCCCAGCTGCGGCTCAATCACATGAGACATCAACAGATGTAGCCAAAAATCACGATCGGAATTCTCGCGAACCATTTCACCGAGTTCGATTCCGTGGGCGCCGGCCAATTGTTGCAATTGACCGCAGGTCGCTGAATGTGGATCGATCCCCAGTTGAGATCCAAACAAACTCCGGTAATCAATCCGAACAACGTCATCCAGTTCCAGAATTTCAGTGATCAAGGTCGCCAATAAATCCATGCCCGACTGCAAATTGTCTCCGACGCGATACCACTCCAACATCGTGAACTCGGGATTGTGCAATTGTCCGCGCTCGCCGGCACGAAATGATTTGGTGATCTGATAAATTGCCGCGGCGCCCGACGCCAACAGCCGTTTCATGCCGAACTCGGGCGACGTTTGCAACCACATGGTTTCGACCGTCGGCGATGGGCGATCAACGGAGTCCAATAACTCAGATTTGCGAACTCCGATGGGCTGCAAGTGTCGATCAACACAAGTATCATGCGATAGAATTGGAGTCTCGACTTCGATAAAATTTCGTTGATCGAAAAAAGCGCGAACGCGTTGGATCACGTTTGCCCGCAAGGCCAATCGCTCCAGAGAAGCCGTCGGTAAGAAATCCAGGTTCATGGTCGCCCAATGTAATCTAGTCGACGGAAAAAGTGGAGCCGTGATCCGAGTTGTCCTATAATTCCAACGAATCAAATTTATGTGCGGACGATTTACTTTACGAACATCGGCGGAATCGCTGGCAGTTCTCTTCGCGGGATTGTCGTTTCCTCCCCTTGTGCCACGATATAACATTGCGCCGACGCAGCAAGTGTTGTGCTTGCGCGAGTCGCCAAGCCGATCGCAGGAAGCCGTTTTCTTGCGATGGGGATTGGTTCCTGCCTGGGCTCAAGACCTCAAGATCGGAGCACACATGATCAACGCTCGAGCAGAAACGGTGGCCACAAAACCTGCCTTTCGTTCGGCCTACAAACATCGACGGTGTTTGATTTTGGCCGACGGATTTTACGAATGGCGAAACTCGTCCAATGGCAAACAGCCGTACTATATCCAGCCAACGCAACGTCCATTGTTTTGTTTTGCGGGATTGTGGGAATCCTGGGTCGACTCAACAACCCCCCAGCCGGACAATCCTGAGTCGACGAACATTGTGGAGACATGTTCCATTATCACGACCGCGCCCAACGATCTGATGGCGACGATTCATGACCGAATGCCCGTTATCCTGGACGAGCCTGCACAACAGCTCTGGATTGACCGAGATGCAAATTCAACTGTGCTCCAGCAACTTCTGATTCCTTGTCCCCCCACCGATATTCGCATCGACCCCGTCAGTAAACAGGTCAACAAAGCCGGGAACAATGATCCTGGTTGTATTGAACCGATAGTTTTGGAAACCTGACGGAATGTCCGCTAGCGAGCATTCTCGCCGTGGTAAATCGGCCATTCTTGCAAATCTTCGGTTCCGGTTATGACGCGTCTACCGATTCTAATCGCGAAACCGGTTGTAGGCAAAAATCTTATCTTTTAGTTTGAAACGGTTTTTCTTTGGGATTACAAATTTCCGACGAATTCGATTGTTCACGTCGATGAATTATCAGCAGAACCGGCTCAACCCGTGGTAGCGGATGGTTCACTGTTTTGATTTTTTCAGAAAGACCGCCATGCGTCATTCGAACTCGAAGTATCTAATTGCATTTGGCTTGATCGCCGCTCTGTCTCCCGGTTGTGCCGGGCGGGATAAATCTAGATGCGCGGGCGAGGGCTTGTTTTCAAGCGTCTGTCTACGACAACCAAACTGGTCGAAAAAACAGCAGTCGATTTCCACCAGCCAGAATTCGATAGCGTCAGCCGAAGATTGCGATTGCGCAACTCGTTTGCCAGGATTGTTGACCGCCAATCGCGATGAGCCGGAAATGTCAAAACAGAATCAACCCAATAGCGAGGTCAGCGTTCCGGCCACGACGCAGCCGGTCTTGCCGACCCTCATCAAGGATGTTGTTGGTGAGTTCAAGGAAACATCGATCTTGAAAAATCCAGACCCGACGTTGGAAAAGTCTGGCGAGATTCCGGAATCGGGATTCTCGACGGAAAAGTCCAGTCGGACTTATTATCACGGCAAAGATCGCGACTCAAAACAACCCGGCAATCCCGATCCGCAGCTTGAAACAGCTTCGAATGCAAGATCCGAAAATGTGGTGCTCTCCGATCAACTCTACCCCACGTCCGTTGCCGGCGTACACGCATCGAGTCAACCTGACTTGGCACCGCCCTCGTGGCCATCGTCGGCAACAGTTGCCAGTCAGTCCCTCGGTCAAACGAATGAACAGCCGCTCGGAGCATTGGACCAGGAATTGACTCAGCCGTTGTTGTTAAACGAGTCGTCATCCGCGCTGACCGCGGCGGCCAAAGCGGTACAAGATTCTGCCGAGTCTCGCCTCAACAAAAGGAATGGCGCCAACCAGGAGATTCAACCCACCGATTTGATTGTACCGCGCGATGCAAAACCTGCGCAACTCCCGATTGATCTTGACGACATCCCGCTGGAATCGGTCACCCAACCATCGGCCAATATCACTACGAGTCCCGTGTTGTTGCATGCTGACACGGCAGCGCGACCGGACTTTCCAGATTTGATAGCCCGTCGTTGCCAAGAGCGAGAGCTCAAACAGCGAATGAATCCGCCGGCGATCCAAGCCAATTCGATAGCGATCGAACCCGTCAACTTCTACCCCTTGCCCAGTCTTCGATCGACGGCTGAACAGCAGCGTTCGACGGATCAAACTACGAAACGTGACTCGCCCACGATCGGGATCTTAACTTCCGGAAAAATAGCTGGCTCATCTAAATCGAATTCGTCAACGGACATTGGACGGTCTGAAAAATTCGCGTCTGTTCCTTTGGTTCCCCTCAAAAAACCAAGCGCGGGCGGACAGAGTTCTTTCTCGCGATTGCCATCGAGTACCGACCAACCACTGATCATGCGCGCGTCGGCCAGCCAATGGAGCTGGGACGCAGCGCCGAAGACGGACGCAGTTGCCCGGGCTCGACTATCGCAGCCGACCGGCCAAACACATGCGTACCACTTGTTCGTTCCGCCGGGAATGGCTACACCCTCAATCGCAACACCGTCAACTCCAGGGTCAGGTTGGCAAGGCACCAGCAGCTGGGCACAGCCCAATCAATCCAATTCGGATTCGATCCGCTTGCGAGCAACACTTAACCAACCGCACGCATGGACGCCACCCACAGTTTCCATTAGCGCTGCAGCCCCATCCGAAAGTAACTCGCGCTTCGATCAAATTCAATTTGATAACGAACGCCGGTTGGAAATGCTGCAACAGCAGTTGCAAAATGGCACGCTGCCGAGCTACAACTACAGCCCGGCCATGGACATCGAAGTCAGCGACGCCATCAAACATTTGACGATTCGTCCTTCGGATAACGACGGCAGCCCGCAGACTATCGATCGGTAATCGACGAGAATTCTCCCATCGCATACAGATCATACAATGCCCGCAGAGTGTCTCGGATATTACCGCGTGAGCGCAGAAACGCCTGCTCGCCCGCCGCGATGATTTCCGGTTGTGAAAGTTGCAGGTCCTGCAAAATTTCCAGCAGGAGAGTTATCGAAGTTCGGCAATGAATCCACGTCGGCAGGCGCCCTGTTCGATGTTGAGTCGTGACCAAACCAGGAAGATATTTTGTTTCGCGCATTAATCGGAAGCGATTGATTAGCGATAGTCGTTCGATTCCATCCACCACCAACACCGCCCCTCTCGAGGAACTCGCCAAGCCAGCTGTCAAAAGTTTCCCGTGGGTGGTTTTTTCCATTGGTAGACTGAGATAAGTGACCGGTTGTCCCACCGTGGGCAACCGTTTGACCAACTCTCGCAAGAGTGTTGATTTTCCAGAACCACGTTGGCCCACGATCGCCGCTCGGTAACTCAACTTTGCCAAGCGTTGTAGATTTTCTTCCCAGTCCGCCTGGAAAAATCGAAACGGCACGGCATGTAAGAGATCTGTCGCAAAGGGATTATGCCGGGCGGTGACAAAGTTCATTGAATTCGAGCCGGGCTGACAATTTCAGGAAAACAGCGCACCATCAAAACGTCCTGCGTCTAATCAACGATACGACGACAGTCTGAACAAAGACCATTTTCGCGAGAGATCTTTTGTGGGAGTTAGTATAATTTCGCTTCCTGTCGGTGTGATTGAAATCTCGAGTTGTTCCGCTTCCTGGTCCGGAAACTCAATCACCTCGATCGCCCACAGCAGAGAGATCAGTGTTCCCGAAAAACTGTTGGGGCGGGCCGGCGCTGCAAACTCAAACGCCTGCTGACCTTCCGCGGCAGGTTTTGACACGGAACGATTTACCACGACTTCCAAGTCTCGACTCCCCTTTCCGACCGTATACCAGATCAATCGTACGTCGATCCGCAAGGTTGACGCTGGTAGATCAACCCAGCGTACGCTGCCAGCAATGGCCTCGCCGGGTCGATAGTTGCCTGATGTCTTGTCGAGATTAATTCTGATCATCGAGTCCGACCGGATAATTGGGTTTGACACGAAATGGATATTGTTCGTCCACGTCCGGCCAACAGGGAATCTCACCACGGACGCGCACGTGCCACAGAATTTTGTTATGTGCTCCTTCAAATGTATGCATGGTGTCCGCCGGGATCTGAATTTGAGCATTCCCGAACTTGATTTGCTCCGGCGAAGTGGACTCGAGCACGGGCACGACGGCAAACAATTGTATATCCGTCTTGGTATCGGTACCTTGCTGGTAAGTTGCAGATTCAGTTCCTTCGATGTTGATGGACATTCTTCGAATCCGTCGCACGCCCACTGAAGTCCGCCACGCGATATCGAACTGGCCACCAACGACTGCCGTGCCGGTGCTAAGGGCTATCTCCACGCCGGGGTTGAGCAACGCAAGTAACTGATGAATCAGGGCCGCAACTACGAAAATCCCCACCAGCATAAAGGGTATCATGAACAATGTGATGAACAGCGAGAAAAAGTTGGACCCCTGACCCCAAGTACTGAAAAGCGAGGTCCACGTGACTCCATTCCAAAACAAGGCAAAGATCCCGATCGCGATTGCGCGAAACCATTTGGACGAGGCCGGTTTCAATTTTTGGGGAACATCCCATTGCCGGTCCAACGCGTCGGCTTGAGACCGGCTCATCGGAGCAGTCAGTGGCTGTTCCGTCGAAGAAGGAGTTTGAACGAGCTGCGAGAGCTCCAGTTGTTTCCGCTGGTTGGATGCGTAAGCGGTATAACCGCAATAATAAAAGACCGATCCAGCCACCGCTAACATCAAAGGAAGCATTCCAAACCAAATAGGATGCGAGAAGCTACGCTCCAGCACGCTCTGCTCGGGTCGCTGAGGATCATAAAAGCAACGGGCCGCTGAACCCGTTGGATAGTCAGCAACCATTCGGCTGACTTCACTTTTTTTGGGCGAACTGGTTGCCTTGAGAAAGGAGATGCGGTCCCCCGTCAGTTCCCGCAGACCAACGGTATATTGATATCGAACAATTGCCTGAAAGCTGGAACCATCGGAATCACTTTGATCTTTGATTTCGCTCCAGACAATCCGGCAATCGGTTTCTGTCCAGTTTTGTGATTGATAGAACGATTGCAGTGGTCGCACGAAAAAAAACCACCACAAAACCAAACCGACCGCGAGAAGCAATAAACCGATCAACATCGCGATGACGGGAGTCCAGCCAACCGGTTCGTCTTCGGAAATTGGTTTGGCATTCATGCATGTACCATTCGATTCGTTGGTAAGCCGTTGGAGCAACCTTGGTCGAAACTATTTCTGAATCCCGTATTTTTCCGCTATTGTGATTCCATCTTGCCGCGGCGGTCGATCGGTTCGAATAACGTCGCTTTCAAGTAATCGGAATTCATTCGACCGATGAAGGCGATGCTGATGCCCTTGGGACATTGGGCCTCACACTCCGCGTAGTTACGGCAGGAACCGAAGCCTTCTGATTCCATCTGTTCGACCATGGACTTCACTCGATCAAAACGTTCTGGTTGACCCTGCGGCAACAATCCCAAATGGGAAACTTTGGCGGCGGTAAATAGCATTGCGGACCCATTGGGACAGGCTGCGACGCAGGCTCCGCAGCCAATACAGGTCGCGGCATCGAGAGCCTGTTCCGCAACCTCCGGCGCGATGGGAATGGAATTCGGTTCGGGCTTGGGGCCGGAATGGTTGCTAATGAACCCACCGGCTTGAATAATGCGATCAAACGCACTTCGATCGACCACCAGATCTTGCACGACGGGAAAGGCGCGTGACCGCCACGGTTCGACATAAATTTCGGCACCGTCCGGGAAGTGTCGCATGTACAACTGACAGGTGGTCGTTTCGTGCTTGGGTCCGTGAGCCTGCCCATTGATTACCATCGAGCACATCCCACAAACTCCCTCGCGACAATCATGATCAAACGCGACCGGTTGCTGGCCAGCGACGGTCAGTTTTTCGTTAAGGTGATCCATCATTTCAAGAAACGACATATCAGGCACGACACCGTCGAGGTCATACGACTCCAAACGGCCTTTGTCGTTTCGATTTTTTTGTCGCCAGACGTGAACACGAATTTTCATACGGATTGCTTTTTGATGGCTGAAAAAAATATTGTTTGTTGATTGTTCCGGCAGATAACGCCGGCCCTGCCTTGAACTCGTTGGTCCGGAATTATTTGTAGTTGCGCTGCGCCAGCGGAAAGGCCTTGAACTCCAAAGGCTCTTTATGCAGGACCGGGGTTTCGTTTGGACCTTGGTATTCAAACACCGCAACGTGGCTAAATTCGTCATCGTTTCGTTGGGCTTCATTTTCGGGAGTCTGATGCTCTTCCCGGAAATGGCAACCGCACGATTCATCTCGCAATAGCGCATCCTGACACATCAATTCACCAAACTCGAGGAAGTCGGCCACGCGCCCGGCATGTTCCAACGATTGGTTGAGAGCGGCACCGGAACCAGGAACCTTCAAGTCGCGGTAGAATTCAGAACGCAATTCCGGAATCAGCTTCAAACCATGTTCCAGCGTTGTTTGACTTCGGGAAATTCCGCAATCATCCCACATGATTTTTCCCAATTCACGATGAAACGACGCGACCGTGCGTTTGCCACCGATCGACAACAGGCGGTTGATATCCGCTTGAACGTCGGCCTCAACCTGTTTGAATGCTGGGTCGTCAGCGCCCATCCGATGGACTTCGCCGTGCCGCGCCAAATAGTGACCGATCGTCACGGGCAGAATGAAGTAGCCATCGGCCAAACACTGCATGAGGGAACTGGCACCCAATCGGTTGGCACCATGGTCCGCAAAATTCGCTTCACCAACGGCGTACAAGCCGGGAATATTCGTCATCAAATTATAGTCGACCCACAATCCGCCCATCGTGTAGTGCACGGCCGGGTAAATTCGCATCGGCGTGTGGACGGGATCTTCGTCGGTAATGCGATGATACATTTCAAACAGATTCGCATATTTGGATTTCACCGCTTCGATCCCGTGGTTGGTAATCGCCGCGCCGAAATCGAGATACACTCCGTAACCTGTCGGCCCAACTCCCAGGCCTTGATCGCAAACGTCTTTCGCATTGCGGGCGGCCACATCTCGTGGCACCAGGTTGCCAAAACGGGGATACCGCTCTTCCAGGTAGTAATATCGGTCCGCTTCGGGAATCGCGGCAGGTGCTCGTTTCTCGTCGGAATTTCGCGGTACCCAAATCCGTCCGTCGTTCCGCAACGACTCACTCATCAATGTCAATTTCGACTGGTAATCGCCGGAAGTCGGGATTGATGTCGGGTGAATCTGAGTGAAACAGGGATTGGCAAAACCAGCACCGCGTTTATAGGCCCGATACGCCGCTGTAACATTGCACCCTTTGGCATTGGTCGACAGGTAATACACATTCCCATAACCGCCAGAAGCTATAACCACTGCATCGGCGGCATGTGATTTGATTTCTCCGGTTTCCAAATTGCGGACCACGATTCCGCGTGTCACACCATCCACCACCACGATATCCATCATCTCAGAACGGGTGAACATGGTGACGTTCTTTTTCGCAATTTGCTCTTCCAGCGCCGAATAGGCACCGAGCAACAATTGTTGTCCGGTTTCACCGCGGCAATAGAACGTCCGCTCCACTAACACACCACCAAACGAACGATTAGCCAGTTTGCCGCCATACTCCCGCGCAAACGGAACGCCTTGCGAGACCGCTTGGTCGATGATCGCCGTACTGAGTTCCGCCAATCGATAGACGTTTTCTTCACGCGCTCGATAATCACCACCCTTTTGCGTGTCGGTAAATAACCGCCAGGTCGAATCACCGTCGTTGCGATAATTTTTCGCAGCATTGATGCCCCCTTGAGCAGCAATGCTGTGCGCACGACGGGGTGTATCTTGAAAACAAAAACAATCGACTTGGTAGCCCATTGCGCCCAGTGAAGCCGCCGCGGCGCCACCGGCCAGACCAGTCCCGATGACAATGACTCGATATTTCGGCCGATTTTTAGGCCCCACCAATCGCAAGCTGTTTTTGTGATTCGTCCAAGCGTCCTGAATCGGGCCAGTGGGTACGTTGGATTTGAGCGTTAGCATTTTTTTGTTTTCAGTGGTTCAGTGGTTCAGTGATTCAGTGGTTCGGGCTTCAGTTTTTGGGTGATTGCGAATTGCGTGTTGCATGTTGAGACTTTTTTCAAACTGAACCACTGAAAACTGAACCACTGAAAACTATTATTTCAATAATCGTTGCACATAATCGAACGGGTCGGGCATCAGCCCGAGGATGAAAGCCACAGGAACCATGGCAAACCCGATCGACAGGGCCACTGTTGAAATCAGGGCAAATATCCGTAACGCGGCATTTCGATCGGGGTTGTCCAAGCCCAAAGTTTGAAACAGACTCCAGACACCGTGGTACAAATGGAATCCCAATACGATCATCATCAAAACGTATCCTGCCGCCACCGGCGTTCGTGTAAACGAAGATTCCAAATTGTTGAAAATCTTGCCGTGTTCGAATTTTCCGAGGGGAATCGTGCCGGTTGTGAAATGCAAAATGTGGAACACAATAAAACCCAGGATCAACAAACCGGAATACATCATCCACTGGGCGGGCAGCGACGCCGCGGTTTTCCTACTTCGCAGGTAGCCCACCGGTCTGGCCTCCTGGCTTACCATGGCTAGTTGAATCACGACGGTCAAATGCAAAACCAAGCTCACCAGAAGCACACTGCGGGCGATCCACAATCCGACCATGTAGGGCAAGATCGGTTTGCCAACTTCTTTGAGGAACTGACCATACTCGTCGATATGCGGCACGCCGTGTTCAGTGGCACCCGTGAAGACTTTCAAATTACCGGCAACGTGGCCAACCAGGAAACCGAACAAGACCAAGCCAGTAACAGCGGCAATGAACTTTTTCCCAATGGAAGTCTGGAACAGCAACGTCAAACGTTTCATGGAGTTTTTAATCTGTCGAAACAGGAATCTGGAGCTTGGGGACGGATCGTGAGGAATACAAGATCGACCGGACCGCCAAAACTAATACCGCAATCGGTGGTAGATTCTAACGTGTTTGACAATTTAACTGAACCGGGGTTGAACTGAGGCTGTCCAGCGCCGAGCTACTACGGCAATTCGAAATTCTCCTGCGTAAAAAATAGGCGGATGACCGATTCGTTGCCGGCAAATTGATCGTTTTGTTCACATCCGCTAGAATCCAGTGTTCGACACAATCCATGGGACGAATTGACCTTGAAATCCATCATCGTGATACCGGCTCGGTTGGCGTCTACGCGCCTGCCACGAAAACTGCTCCTGTGCGAAACCGGAAAAACGCTACTGCAACATACCTATGAATCTGCCTGCACCAGCGAGCTCGCCGATACAGTAATCGTCGCCGCCGATGATCCGGAAATTGCGGACGAGGTCCAGAGATTTGGCGGCAAATTCCAATTGACCAATCCCCATCATGTTTGCGGAACCGATCGGGTTGCGGAAGTCGCGGCACAACTCGTCGAATACGACTTGGTAGTAAATTTGCAGGGAGACGAACCCGAACTTCCGGGATACGCCATCGATCTGGCTTTATCCATTTTCCAGGACCATCCTGAGGCACAGATGGCTACGCTCGCGACGCCGATCCGAGAGCGGAAATGGTTGGATGATCCCAGTTGCGTCAAGGTTGTGATCGATCAACTTGGCCGGGCAATGTATTTTTCGCGCGCTCCGATTCCCTGGGCCAGAACTTGGGACGATCGCTGGTTGCACGCAGATCCTCCCAGTTTTTTCCAACATATTGGTCTCTATGTTTATCGACGGGATTTTTTGCTGCGGATTCCCCAATTACCAACGCCGCAGCTGGAGAAAATCGAATCGCTCGAACAATTGCGTGTGCTGCATGCGGGCGTTCCGATTTACGTTGGCTTGATCGACCATGCGGTGGTCGGAATCGATACACCCGCCGATTATGCGGCGTTTGTCAGACGGCAGCACACTCGCTAGAATTCGATCAGTCTCAGCAAACTGAGCTGCAAATTTATCCTCCATCAGGAACCAACATGACCAAGCATATTTTCGTAACCGGCGGTGTGGTCAGCTCGTTGGGAAAAGGCCTGACCAGCGCATCGATCGGCATGTTACTGGAACAACGCGGGCTGCGCGTGCGGATGCAAAAACTGGATCCGTACATCAACGTCGACCCGGGCACCATGAGCCCCTACCAGCACGGTGAAGTTTACGTGCTGGACGATGGCAGTGAAACGGATCTCGATCTTGGCCATTACGAACGTTTCACACATGGCCCGCTCACGCGAGAGTCCAATTACACCACGGGCCAGATCTACCTGAAGGTTATTGAGAAAGAACGGCGGGGTGAGTTTCTGGGCAAAACAGTTCAGGTGATCCCCCACATCACGGACGAAATCAAAGCCTGCATCAGTAAGCTCGCCAAAGACAACGTGGACGTGGTGATTACAGAAATTGGCGGCACCGTCGGTGATATCGAAAGCTTGCCATTTCTCGAGGCCATTCGGCAATTCTCGCTGAAAGTCGGCAAAGAAAACTGTTTGTATATCCATCTGACTTTAGTGCCCTATTTGAAAGCTGCCGCGGAACTGAAAACGAAACCGACACAACACTCCGTCGGCTTGTTGCGTCAAATCGGTATTCAGCCCGATATTTTGATCTGCCGGACCGAACGTGAAATGTCCACATCGGACCGTGAAAAAATTGCGCTGTTTTGCAACGTGCAATTGAATGCGGTGATCGAGGAACGCGATAAAGATTTCTCGATTTACGAAGTGCCGTTGAGCCTGGTCGACCATGGCCTCGACGAACTCATTGTAAAAAAATTGTCGCTCCCCAGCGGGTCGCCGGATTTGGACAATTGGCGTGAATTGCTGCACCGTTTGCGAAACCCAGAAACCGAGATAAGCATTGCAGTAGTCGGAAAATATGCTGAACACCGGGACGCGTATAAATCAATCTATGAGTCGATCGATCATGCCGGGATTGAAAACCACGCTCAAGTGCGGATCGGACGAATTCAAAGCGAGGACATTGAACGTGAAGGGCCCGAACGGTTGTTGTCGGGCTACGATGGAATTCTGGTGCCCGGAGGTTTCGGGGAACGGGGTACGGAGGGAAAAGTCGAGGCGATTCGCTGGGCTCGTGAACGACGAATTCCTTTTTTGGGAATTTGTTTGGGAATGCAATGCGCCGTGATCGAATTTGCCCGCAACGTGGTAAAATTGAACCAGGCCAATTCCACTGAGTTTGATAAGGATACTCCGTTTCCTGTGATCTGTTTGTTGGATGAACAGAAAAACATTACCGACAAGGGTGGAACCATGCGGCTGGGAGCGCAAACGTCGCGCTTGGCCGATGGAACCAAAGCGATTGAATGTTATGGAACTCGGGAAATTACCGAGCGGCACCGCCATCGATACGAACTCAACAATTTGTTTCGCCAGCAGCTGGAAGCCAATGGAATGGTTATTGCCGCGACCAGTGAGGCGGACTCATTGGTCGAAATTGTCGAACTCGGTGATCACCCCTGGTTCGTAGCCGTGCAATTTCATCCGGAATTCAAATCGAAACCGACTGCGGCGCACCCCCTTTTCTCCGGGTTCATTCAAGCTGCGGTCCGCCGGTCGAGTAAAAACGAGTATCAGCGTGTTTAACGAAATTTAATCGGAGCCCAGACAGCGATGTCCACAGAAGACAAACCCGATTCCCCCAGCGACCCAAAGATCATCGTTGACGAAGGCTGGAAATCGCAAGTCGAAAGGGAGCAAGAGGCGTGGCGAAATTCGCCCTCCGGAGACTTGCCAGTTAAAAATGCCTCCAATTCACGAAACGGTGAGCAACCGCCATTGCCGCCTGTGTCATTTGGGCTATTGGTATCGACCTTCGCGACTCAAGCGTTGACAGGCTTGGGAATCTTGCCGGATCCGGCGACAGGCAATTCGACGATCAATCGTCCGATGGCCAAGCATTTTATTGACATGCTCGCGATTTTAGAAGAAAAAACAGCGGGCAATTTAACAGAAATCGAAGCCAATCAAATTCGGGACGGCTTACATCAGCTGCGAATGATTTTCGTTGCCACACCCAAAACAACGGTCGTTTCTCCAATTACGCCTCCCACCAGCAAGATTGTCCTTCCTTGATCCCGTACAACAGTTCGCCAGCCTTCGTTAGGCTATAATAGCGGGACTCGAGCCAGTTTCGGCCCGTTTGTCCTTTTGTCCGGTTGAATACATGCACGGTAAGATCCCGCAGATTTTGCGAAAAAATATCTGATTGTTTCGAACGACCCCACAACGAATACCAGTTCTCCGCTCTCATGGCCAAAAACAGAAAAATTGCCGAATTTATTCCGCGCAATAAAGTGAACTCTGAGGCCGCTAATTTCGTGGCCTTGGTGGCGGGAATGTCGGCTACGTTACTCATCATGCTGATTATCTGGAATGTTTGTACAGCGCCGGCAAACAGTGGTCGCACAAGCGCGGCAACCGAGGCGGAACATGAAGACGGAGTAGATTCTTCCGAACGAATTAACCCCAAGGATTTCGAGCAGGTCTTGAAGCATGGTTCGGTGGAAGCCCTGGAAAAGTTGTTGTTCGATCTAAACGCTTGGAATGGGGATGCCCCGCTTACCGTCCAAGTCGACGAAAATTTGAAACGCGCTCGAGTAGCGAGTCAAATGTTGTCAATGCCGCTCACCGATACTCAACGCAGTATGGCAATTGAGTCTCAGATCACCGCGTTGTCGATCGTCTACGGGCTGGACCTGTTGAATAACATGCGCATCCCGGATGTGGGACCTAATCTAATGGCGGCCGCCGAGAGCCATCTCGCGGATTCCGACCTTCGCATTGCCCGCTCCTCACGCTTGGCTTTTGCCAAAGTCAAATGCTATGAATTTTTTAAGAACTTCAACAGCGACAACGATCCCCAACCAATCGTCACGCTGATCATGGATTTATTGCATGATTTCCCCGACGATGAACAAGTGTTGTCAACCGTCAATGTGATTGTCATGTCACTACCCAAGTTCAATCGAGCGCTGGGCCAAAGAATTTTAAACTCGATCTGCCAAAAGTCGTCGGAGTTTAGCTCAGCCAAAGAACAAGTTTTTTTTCGCGAGCTCCGCGATGAAGTATTGTTGCTGGAAAGCAATTTCGAGGCCTTACTGGACGATCGCTGGGTCAATGGCGAAGCGGGCCAAAGAGAATTGCTGAAAGTTGCGCTGGCACTGGCTCGCGACACGACGGGTGCCGAAAATCTACTGAACAAAGTGGATAGCGTGGCGAATTGGTTTGAACAAATCAATCAACTCGATCAGGCTCGTCAGATCTACCAAGCGTTTTTGGATTCAGAGCCCGTTCGCAGCACGGCCGATTTGAGAGAACTCGTGCACCGTTTGGGCAAAGACGGAATCAGACGGTGTGAACTGATTGGAAGAAAATTGGAAATCTCAGGCCCATTGACCTTGGGAGGCAGCCTCGAGCCGGCGGAAGCAGCCAATCGGATTGTCGTGATCATTTTTTGGTCAGAAAATGACTTGTCGTCGATGAAGACGCTAAAGGATTTCCATGGGACTGCTCGTGAGCTTGTCGCCAAGAATGTGCTTGTGTTAGCTGTCTGCACCGATGCGGAACGAGAATCGGCCCATATGCGTTTTGCCAACAGCCTTTCCAGTTATCGATTCATCGATTACACGACAGCCAGCCACATCGGACCATCGTTGTTGGATCAATATCCCACCGGACTACTGCCCAAGGCAGTTGTGGTGGATCAACAAGGCATCGTCATCGATGCCAACTCGCCGATCGATGAACTCGTGTCGGCGACCAGCTATCTACTGAACAGGCAACAATAAAACAGCTCCTGGTTCGATCGCTTTGCCGCTTTCGTCCGCTTTCAGGTACAAGCTTAGAATTCGATCTGTAACTCGATCGCTAACCCCGGCGAGGAAAAATCCGGGCTCGTCTAGTGAATCCAACGCGAAACAACGTCGGCGTTTGTTTCGCTGGATGGTGCCGAGGCGTCGATCCAATCGGATCCACCGAATTCACGAAGCCCTTTCAAAAAATTGGTCAACAATTGGTTTTGAAAGCGATACGGGTTATGGCAGACGGCAATTTTCCGCATCGGCTTGTCCCCAGTTAACGAACGATACGCGATTCGACCACCGAGGTGATCATGGGTTGCCATGCGAGGCACAAACGACAATCCATAACCCAGGGCCACCAAATTTTGCACCGTTGCCAATTGTTCAATGCGCGACGTTACGACCGGTTGAAAATTCTTGGAATGGCAAAATGTTTCAATCGCGTCGACCAAACAATGAGTGTCACCCAGCAGGACAAACGACTCCCGCACCAGATCTTTGGCCGAAATTTTCGGTTTGCTGGCCAGGGGGTGGGAGGCGGGCAACGCCAATAACAATTCCTCGCTGAATAAAGGTTCGATCGTGAGGTATTTGGCCGCTGCCGGCAAAGCGACCAGACCCACATCGATATCGCCGTTGGAACAACGCGTCAGCAGTTTGGCTGTCGTGTCTTCACTGATTTCAAACTGAGCCCGGGGAAATTGCGAACCAACTTCCTTTAACGCCATCGGCAGGAAATAGGGGGCAATGGTAGGAATTGCGGAAATACGAATTCGGCCTGTTTCGCCGTCGTCGGTAATCTGCAGTTTAGCTGCGTCGACCAATTGCAATATTTGTTCCGCACGGCTTTGCAAAATCTGTCCGGCCGTCGTCAAACAAACGGATCGACCTTGCCGTTCAAACAAGGGTTGGCCAAGTTCCTTTTCGAGTTTGGCAATCTGTTGACTGAGTGCTGGTTGGGATACCGAGCAATCCTGGGCGGCCCGAGTGAAGCTTCGATGTTCGACAATTTTGTTGAAATAGCGGAGTTGTCCAAGATCCATAGCCGCACGCCACTGGAGTAGGATTTGAAAACCATATTATGAGGATGTTTTCCGCGGTTGCCTACTCTTGGGATCAATAATTCCGCCACTAATAATTTCACGGTCTTCGACACTTCTCGCTGAACTCCACCAAAATGGATATTCGTTTTCATGAATCCCGCCGGCAAGCCCATTGGTATCTACACCAGTTTGCTTCGTGGGTAGTGAACCGTATTGGAATCCCGCTGGCTTGTCCAGCGGAAGCTTCGGCTTTGAGCTACACCCAAAGATCCCCCCCATTCGCGTCGTTCTTCAGCCGGATTCGCCCAAGGCGAATCCGGCTGAAGAACGAATCATTGGCCCAGCAAGTTTGTAGCAAAAAACACAACCATCCACCGGACAAGCCGGTGGTATTAAAAACGCGCCGTTCCTGGTAACTGGGCTAAACCACGGTTTGTCGATCAAAGTTGTGTAGATACCAATGGGCCAGCCGGCGGGATTTTTGGCGAAGCAAAATGAGTCGTCGTGGCGTTCAGCGAGAACTGTCCGATTTGTTGCGCGATAAAGCCAAGCCGCTGGGATTCTCCTTACTACTTCTTACAATGAAGTAACGTCGTCAAAATTGAACTGCACACCGACCTGCGGAAAAATTCCATAAACGGTGCTTCGCATATACAAATCTACGGCATCGGCCAATCTTTGAATTGGTTTTTTTGGAATCAGTATGATATCGGAGTCCCGCAACCAGATTTCGTCGGCAGGCTGCGGACTTTTTCCATATAAGGCACCCGCCAGATCGATTTTGGTGGCTGTTAGTTTCCAATTTTGATCGCGTCGAAAGACAATGATTTGGCGCAAGTTGCCCCCTTTCGCGAAGCCACCCGCTAACGCAACCGCTTGCAAGGAACTGGTCGGACCCGTCAATTCGAATCTTCCACCTTGGCGCACTTCTCCAACGACGTAGATAAAACGTGGAGCGCGCTGGATCAGAATGGGAGTGACTTCGATCCCACGAATTTTCTGGCGATAACGGGCGTTAATCTCGCGGCCGGCTTCGGCCAACGTCAAGCCGATCGCAGGCGAGCTACCGATTAAGGGCAGCTGGATTGTGCCGTCCGGCGTAACGGTTGCGCGCCGAGATTGTCCCCCCTGCCCTTGCCTCGCGTCCACCGAATTTACCAAGTCCAACAGAGGTGTTTCGCTGGTTAAGACCTGGACTACGATCGAAGGATTTTTTACGAATTTTTTGTATTTTTCGTTCAATTCATTTTGCAGGTCCAAGACGGTTTTTCCGGCTGTGCGAACCTGGCCGATCAAGTTCAAGGAGATCGAACCGTCCGGCAAGATTTTGATGTTTGTCTGGTTCAGGCTGGCTTCGACGGGCGATGAAATTTGAATGCTGTCCCCCACATAGAATTGATAGGGCTCAACGGTTTTTTCCCGTGTCAGCAAGTACACAAATTCCAATTGGTCACCGACTCGCAATTGATAGTCGGCGACATGGGGTGTGCGGTGCG
The DNA here is from genome assembly GCA_031400405.1 of Mariniblastus sp. Taxonomy (GTDB): domain Bacteria; phylum Planctomycetota; class Planctomycetia; order Pirellulales; family Pirellulaceae; genus Mariniblastus. The sequence goes on along the minus strand of JANNPW010000033.1, from coordinate 1,621 downwards.
GGCCGATGTATTCGCCATATGAGAATGATTCAAACGGAACCGCATCCCCGTTTCGCCAATGGGCTTCGCGTCGCAGTCCTCGATCATTCTCGTCAATACCACGCATCATTTTCGCTGGCTGGCTTGAATCCATGGGCCCATATCCAAAGCCGTCGCTCATGACGGCAGGAGAAGTACTACAACCACCCGCACAATGGCCACCGCAACTACCATCGCAAGCACTGGGTGCATCACCAAAGCCTTGGCACAGTTGCAAGTTTTTGTCGTAAATTATGGACCGCTCTTGGTCGATTGGTTTGGCTACGGGTGACAATTGCGCTGCGGTTGCAATTGACCCCCGGACTTCCGCATCGATGGGAACGGTCGGTGCCTGTCGAGACAAAACAAATCCACCGACCAGTCCAACCGACACGGCAAATGTTTTAACAAACAAAGAGATCTTCATGGCTTCCTGGCCTTTACGTTTCATCGAATGTTTTTTACTCGGCCGCCGCAACGAGTTCAATGTCACAGCGGATCGCAACTACCTCTAGAACAAATCCTTGATTCGCTGGCTGAGTGATTTTGGATCCGTATTCGGTTCTTCACCCTGAGCGCCGTTTTTGAGTTGATTGGTTGTTTCACCCGCGTCTGGCTTGGACGCGATTGCTTCATGAAAATCGAGTGGAGCTTCCGCATTGAACTGCGTCGCGGGCATCCACTGAGTCGATCCGTTATTCATCTGTTGAATAGCCCGTTGGTATTCGGCTTGGGCCAATTGAGCCAATGCTGGTTCATTCAACCGATAATGCAGTTTCGCCAGGTTCTCCCAGGTTTGGGGAGCTGAATTGACGATCAGACTTTTCTTAAATAACGATTTGGCTTCCTCCAGCTCTCCGGCTCGCGCCAATAAAACACCCAATTCGTTGGCGCTGCGATGGTTTTTATCATCGCTGGAAAGAGCGGCTCGGTGAAAAACGATCGCTTTGGCCGTATCCAGTCGCCCGGTGTTCGGATCGGATGGAGAATTTATCGAATGAAGTCTTCCCAAACAGTAGAGTGCTTCGGCGGTTACAACATTGTGACCACCGGCGCGTTCAAGTTGCTCTTGGGCCACCACGAAGTACCGTTGGGTCGCTTCCAGAGGTGTTAATGACTGGGCCTCGGTTGCCGTTAAAATTCCAGCGCGATGGGTTTCCGCCGTCAACGCTACGTCCAATCCGATTTGCGTTTCCGTATCAGTGACCAGAAAGTCTTCCGCTTCCTTCATGGCCAGGATTCCTCGTCGCAGGGACAGGCTAAATTCATTGATGCCCGCTCTACTATCATTGGCTTGCGCGACAACGCGCAGTGCCGAATAGAATTCCTGTTGCGCCGAAGTCGAAGCGCCTCTCCGAGCGAGGGTTTTGCCATATTCAATATGCTGTGCCGCTCGTTGCGCGACGGGCTCTGTCAGCGTCAGGTCCAATGGAGTAATGTCCTGACGACTCTGATCTGGTCGGTTTGTCCGCGACTCAGTCTCGGCGTCAATCCCCGGCAGTATTGCTTGTTGAGTCGTATTTTCCGCAGCGTTAGCGAACCGAATCGGCAACCCGACCAATTGATCGAATTCCGACATCGCCGGGGCGTTGGGCTTGGTGGG
>JANNPW010000161.1:0-29955 GCA_031400405.1 Mariniblastus sp. | reverse complement strand
TTGCTTGTTCTTTCCGTTACCCAGGCCTTTAGCCTGGGCTAGGCAAACTTCTGGGCCGTTGGCCCGAGGTCAATTTCGACTGCGGAATAAAAACGGTTGCACGAAACACGATGTCAATACCGAATTTTTAGCAGTCCAGGCCAGCGTCCTGCGGCTGATTTCGCCAACCCTCTATTCATGGTGTAACAGTGCGCCGGCGCGTCGATTCGATCATCGTAATCGAGCTAATGCTCGACGATTTCCACTGACTTAAATACGGTTCGCAAAATGCGAAAACCGATGCGCTCATACAGACGAACTGCGCCGGTATTTTGTGAAGTCACTTCGAGGTTTACGAATTTAATGCCGGCTCGCTGAAAACCCCGCAGACAATGCGACACAATCAACGAACCGATCCCTTTGCCCCGCTGCGATTGAACAATGCCGATATTCTGAATCGAGCCGACCTCAACCTGTTCACTGATCCCTTGCACGGTCCCGCAATTTTCCCGTCGGCCGGAATCAGGATGTTGATACGTCACTAACCAGGTTGCCTCGGGGACAAAACCCTGTCGGCAACTGATTTCCTTCATCAATTTCAGGCACCCATCGGCGTCCCCCAGGCAGGGAAACACATTGGCATCCAATTCGTTGCGAAAACTTCGAAATTTTGCTTCCGCATGGGCATCCAATAATTGAGGATGCCACCCATGGAATCGAAACCCGGGCGGAACAAACAAATCGTCAAAGCGACGCTCGCGCAAATCAACTTGCATTCGGTATCGTTTGAAATAAATGACTGCCATCGGTTGTTGCTTCAGTCCGTCTCTCGTGGAAAGTGCATCGAGAACACTCTTGCGGTTCAAGTTTTTTCAGCGAGCCGCAGCCTGACGAAAACAACGAGAAAACGACGCTGTGTCACGCGTGCCGGTTGGTCACATCGGCTGCCCAATCCGTCAACATTTGAAATTGTTTTGCAAACTCGTTCTCAGTTGTCCCGAGCGGCGATTTAAAGAAGCTGGCCAAAAATGTCAGCAATCCAGTTTCGCCTCGTCGCGCGGCTAATTCGGTAAATCGAAACAAATCCAGGACCAACGGTGCGGCCAAAATTGAGTCACAACCCTGCCAGGTAAACGTCATGATCATGGGCGTACCGAGAAAACCACGAAAGTGAATGTGATCCCAAGCAGTCTTCCAATCGCCAAGGCTTTGGATGTATTCAATACTGACATGCGTCTGTGGATCATAGCCTAGAATCTGTCCCAATAATCGATCCTTGCTAATGACTTTCGTTTGCTTGTTCCTGGGATCATCCAATACTTTTCCGTCCATGTTTCCAAAAATATTATGGCCGACCCAGCTCATGATCTCGAGATTCCGTTGGGCGAACGCCGGCGCGAGTACGCTTTTCAAAAACGTCTCACCTGTTTTTCCATCGTGTCCAATATGACACGTCTTGTTCACGATTGCCAATTCCTGAATCGCCGCCGGACAACTACCTAACGACGGCGTGAAATTGATAAACGGCCAGCCGCGTTCCAAGGCCGCAATTGCATACAACGAGCTCGCTGGCAGCGGACAGTCTGGACGCGATAACGTCGCTTCCAACTCCACCCAGGTGGGAGGAAGTAAATTCGAATTGACGGTCGGTTCGGTGGACGCGAGATTGACCACGATCAATTGGGTAAGCTCGTTGCGTTCGAAAAATTCCTGCAGGTCGGCTTGGATACGAGTGATTGCCCCACCGGCTGTCCGATCAAGTTCGGCATAGCCAGCAGTCGCTAATTTTCCGATTGTCTCCCCGACATTGTACAACACTCCCGGTCGAACATTGCGATCGAATTCGCGAAGGTCGTGTTCGCATTGAATGATCAGTTCACGACGGATTGCCGGCGTTACGCCGGATAACAGGCAGGCTTCGGTGATGGAATCAGTCCGCCGGATCTCATGCCCACCCAACACGATTTGAGACCAATCCAGCAAACCCAAGTTCTGGAAAGGTGACAATTGACTAACCAGCCCCCAGTCGTCAACAGCTTTTTTTTTCAACGCAGCTAGACCGACTGCGACGGTGGTAGCGACACCACCATGCGCTCCCACTATCCATAAACCGACTCGTTGTGACATGATTGACCGAAGTGTTTTCTTAAGAGTTATTGGCGATCCAAACGCTTAAGGATTATTGCTTCCCAATCGGCAGCCCGCAACAGCCGACGACAGACTCGGTTGTTGGCCGCTCAAAGATAATTTTTTCCCGGACGAAAGATATTCCGGGGGCCTACCTGCAAGTTGCAAACCAGATAAAATGCGACTATTGACAACTTTTGTTGCTGATTACTCACAATCGATAGGCCGACGCCAGACTGCATCCGATGACTGTTATTCAACAAACCAAAACCCTTTTCGATTCGGCACCACTCAATCCTCCCGATTCGATCTTTGGATTGCTCGAGCAATTCAAACAAGATAGCCGATCGGATAAGGTCAACCTGTCGGTGGGAGTTTATCAAGACGAATCTGGCCAGACGCCAGTTTTAAAATGTGTTCGAGCTGCCGAGCGAATCATGCTTGATGCCGCTGGATCCAAGAACTATTTGCCCATCGACGGATCGCCAGTCTTCAACAATGCGGTCGGGAAATTGGTACTGGGTGCGGCTGTGGCCAGCAATGCCAATCTTCATTGGGCCACAGCTCAAACCCCGGGGGGGACCGTTTCACTGCGCATCGCAGGTGAGCTCCTGCGACGCGTATTCGAGGTCGACACAATTTGGATCAGCAACCCGACGTGGGCCAATCACCCACAGATTTTTCACGCCGCCGGGATGACGATTCAACGGTATGAATATCTTAACGCCAACAATACCGGTCTGGACTTTGGGCGCTTGATTGACTCGCTGGCACAAGCAAAATCTGGCCAGGCCATCTTATTGCACACCGTCTGTCACAATCCCACTGGCGTCGACCCGACGCCGGAACAATGGATCGAGCTCAACACCTTGATCCAACAAAAAGGGCTATTTCCAATCTTTGATTTCGCCTATCAAGGATTCGGAGTGAATCTCGAAGAGGATTCTTTTCCGATTCGTCAATTCGTCGAATCGGGAGGCGAAGCATTGGTCTGCAATTCGTTTTCCAAGAATTTCGGTCTGTATGCAGAACGCGTCGGTGGCGTAACGGCGGTGGCACAGCGCGGTTCCTCGGGCTTAGCCATGCGCAGCCAACTCCAGGCAACCATCCGCACGATCTATTCCAACCCGCCCCTACATGGTGGGAAAATAGTCGAGACGGTGTTGGGCGACAGCGAACTTCGCCAGCAATGGGAACAGGAATTGACGGAAATTCGACATCGAATCTTGCAACTTCGGGCCACGTTTGTAGCAACAATGGCCAGCATGATTCCCGATCGCGACTTTCAGTACATTAACGAACAACGCGGAATGTTCAGTTATTCCGGCCTAACAATTGATCAAGTCGAACGCTTGAGATCCGAATATGCAATCTATGCACTAAAAGATGGACGGATCAATATCGCCGGTATCAACCGCAACAATCTGCTCCCTTTGTGCCAGGCAATCGCCAATGTCGTGAGGTCGGCGGATTAATTCTTCTTCATCAATAAACTTGCGGCAAGAGCCTGGATTCGTGCGATACTCAACTTCGAAAATCCCGTGTTCGGGCCTGGTTGGCGACTAACTAGGGAGTTTGGTTGGTTAGCGATAGGGATACGCTGTAATCACGCGATCCCCGTCCAACACCAATCGGACGCTATTGAGACCACGATTGCCGCTGCGCTGTCCTTTTTCGCCCCCTTCGTATCCGATTTTTCGTCCCATCGAAATCGTATACGCTGTATTGCCTTGCGATGATTCGGATTTAACGTATTTGGATTTACTCTTCACCATTTCGTAGGCCTCATCGAGTAAATTGAGAATGGCTTCTTGATCGCCTGCAAAAACACCATGGGATGGACGATTGAGATCATCGACGCCATGCTTCATCACATGTTCGACCCGATGTTCTCCTCCGCCACCCATTCCATAAACTAGTCCCGCCGGTGAACGAAGATTCTTTCCTCCGACCGATTCCAAAAAACCCTTTTTATCCGCTACGGCCGGCTGTTTGGAGCCAACTTTTTTGGTTGCGGTCTCTTTCGAATGATTGGCTGGCGTTCTCGGCGACGGAGGCAGCGTGTCAGCACTCGCCCCGGAAGTTTTCGACTTGGTAGGCCCTTTTGTGTCCGACTTGGTTGAAACCTGTTTTTTTTCGGCCGTCGTCCCCGCGGGCGAATCTGGTTCGCGCCCTGCAGGTTCCTCGTTCGGCGCCACCGCGACAACGTCTGCCGCCGGATTGACCGCGACGTTTTGAACGTACCATTGGTAGCCGCCAATGGCCAAAACGATCGCGACGATCAGAATTTTTTTCCAGTCAACAGGTTTGGGTTTCTTAGAAAAATTCATGAACCGCGATTCCAAACAAAAAAATTCGAGACCGCAATTTTCAACAATTTCGTTACTTTTGGCAACGGATCTCTTCGACAGGCCGGCAATCAGTTGCTTTTGCCCAACGCTGATTTGTGCCAACTGGTAATTCCATTCTAAAAATCGTCAAATCTGCCAATAAATATGGGAACCGACCCATTGTCGCGCAAGTCCTACGTTGGTCCCTTCTAACTCCATCGAGCCTCTCTATGTATCCGCTGGCCATCGCGTTTTTGCGTCGATTTGTATTCTGTTGGGTGATCATCCTGCCGTTCACGGCGCCGGCACAGGAACCCAACCCTCCGGAAAAACCGGGCACCGCGATCAATGAACGAACGATCTACGTTCCGTATGACAAACTCCGCGAGGTTTTTGAGCGGGATGGCCGTGGCGTATTTCTCCCCTACGACCAATTTCAGCAGCTTTGGAATGCCGCGCGTGCCAATTCTACTGCGCCACCCGAACTCGGGCCGCCATTGGGAGCTATCATTGCCGATATCGAAAGTGTCGCGACGCTCGGTCAGGAAATTGTAAACGTCGATGCGAAACTCAAGATCGAAATCTTACGTGCAGGTTGGCATCGCGTTCCATTGCGATTGAACGGTGTCGCAATTCGCAGTGCCACGATTGACAACCAGCCCGCTCGAGTCGTTTCGCTGGACGACGGACAATTCGAATTGCTCGTCACGCACGACACGGATGAACCCCGCCTGATCGAACTCAGTCTGTCGTATGCAAAAGCATTGAACAAACTGGGCGGTCAAAGCAATGTTAGTTTCGCCGCGCCGCAATCTTCCATCAATCGTTGGACGATTCGCTCTGGTCAATCCGACATCGACGTGCAAATCGAACCGATGATCGCGACGTCCAAGAAACCAATGGAACCGACCGGAACTGATCCAGCAAACAATACGAATCCCGGCGATGAGATTCAAGCATTTGTCGGCGCAGCACCGGAGGTCAAGATCGTCTGGACTCCCAAATCCGAAGGCGCGGCCGGCTTATCGGCGCTGGTCTCAGCAGAAACCAAAACACAATTCCAGATTGATCAGGGTGTCGCCCGGACAAGTGCCCTGGTCACTCTCGATATCTCACGCGCTGAAATCAGGTCACTTTCGTTATCGGTGCCGGCGGATCAAAAAGTTGTCAACGTGTTTGATCGAAACGTAAAAAAATGGGATGTTAAGCCGGTCGACGCGGCCAATCCGAATGGCCCGCAGACAATTCTTGTTGAGCTCTTCGAACCGACGCTCGGTCGGCAGCAATTGGCAATCGAATTGGAGTCCTTTGTCGAAGACAGCGATGGCAGCGTGTTTTCGGCACCACCGATTGCGGTCAACGATATTTCACGCAATAGCGGTGTTGTTGTCGTGAGACTCGCGACCGACCTGCGTGGCGAGGTCGACAAAAAAACGGGACTGTTGCAGATGGATCAGACCGAACTGCCACCGGAATTGACCAATCAGGCTTGGGATTTCGCCTATCGCTACGCGGCACTTCCGTTTGATTTTTCGCTCAAGGTAAAAAAAATTCAACCACTAATCAACGTCGAGCAACTGGTAGAAATCGCGATCCGCCCCATTAAAATGCAGGTTGAACTCTCCGCGATTTACGACATTCAATTGACCGGTGTGTTTCAGTTAGTGCTCGATGTTCCCGTCGAATTCGAGATTCGAGAAATCCGACCGCTGACGCTGGATGGACTGACAAATATTCCGATCGACACATTCTATCGAGATCCTATCAATCCGAATCGTGTCATCGTCACATTGAGCAAAAAAGCGCTCGGCAAAATGGGCTTACTGGTGTCGCTGACTCGAGAACTGACCGATGTCAACTTGCTCACCCCCAGCGAAACCGCGGCGGAAATCCAGGCCATCCTGCCGAAGGCCGCGCTCGAGGATATCGAATTCTCCCAAGGCCATGCAATTGTGTATTCGACGGAAAGTCTGCAAATCAACGCAGCCTCAACCACTGGCCTTCGCGCGGACAGTTTCGAAACTGCCCAAGCGAAATTGGCATCGGCCCTGCTCGTCGACGATCTAAAACCTCGTTTGGCGTTTAGTTTTTCCCATACGCCGGCCGAAGTCAAGCTAACAGCCAAGCGACGGAAGCCGCAAGTGACAGCCGAACAAGTGGTCACGGTTTCGATTCAATCTGGCGTGGTCAAGTACGATGCGCGGCTGTTTTATGAAGTCTTGTATAGCGGCGTGAAATCTCTGCGGCTCGATGTTCCGTCGGCATTAGTCGGCGAACTGCGAAATCGTTCGGAAAAAGTTTTGTACCAAGCGATTGCGCCACAGCCCGACGACGTTCGCGATGGGTTCACGGCCTGGGAGCTCACCGGCGATACCGAGTTTTTCGGAAAACATGAGTTTCGTTTTACGTGGGAAGAAAAAATTGCGGAGTTGACCTTGGGCGAAAGCGCTGCGGTTTCGGTCGAACGGCTCATTCCGGCCGCTGTCGATCGAGCCAGCGGGCAGATTGTCTTGACAAAATCAGAAACGGTCGATGTTCGCCCCGCTGCGGACACGATTGGGTTGCGCCCCATTGACCCGCAGACCGATCTCTTTCAAGGGATACAAATCAGCGATTCGGCGTTGGCATTTGAGTTCGTCGACGATTGGAAACTCAATCTGATAGCCACACGATTTGAACTTCAGGAACTTAAACAGACCAGCATTTCACGGGCCGTAGTTCGCGTCGTTGCGCTGCGCCAAAATGAACTGTCGGTTCAATGTCTCTATCAGGTTCGCAGTGTGGGTCAACGAATTTCCCTACAACTCCCGGCTGGATTTGATGCTGCCACTTCCTTTGACGACCAACCCATTCGAATCAATGGGAGACGCGTAACACCTGAACGAGGAGGAAAGGATTTGATCTATATTCCATTGACCGGACAGACCTCGGACACGCCGTTTTTGCTAGAGATTCGTTACAATCTGCCCGGCTTGCCGAACCAAATCGATTTGCCGGTGTTTACCGACGAACCTGCGGTGCAAAAAGTCTACTTGTGCGTTTACCTACCTCAGGAACAGGCCTTGTTGCATCAATCTGGACCCTGGACCGATGAAGCGATTGACGAGAATTCCGGAAGCATTGCCGCGTTTCTTAATTCCGGTCGCGCTGGTTCACTGACCCGTCGTATGTTCCGCCGTCGTCAGGAAAACGTCGACGCGCTATTGAGCTGGGTCGTCGAGGGCGTCAATGTCGATGGGAACGCGAGTCAAAAATTCGAAGTCGATGGACGACCTTATGTGTTCTCGGCGCTGCGCCCGGTGCCGGCTCCGGAAGGCTCGCTTCAATTGCGGACTTTCGGTCTGACCATTCTCAACGTCGTGGTTTGCGGGCTAATGGTATTGGTTGGCTTGGTGTTGTGGCGATCGACAATTACCCGACAACTTGCCGGGATGCTGCTCGGATTGGCAGTACTTGTTTTTCTGGGCGTACTGTTTCCACTCGTCACTGAACATCTCTTGAGTGAGGCTTTGCTGTTGACGGCTGGATTGGTCGGATTGACCTGGGCGGTGTTCCACGTTCGGCGATGGTTCCAGACCGCATCACCGATTCGATCGGATCATCAACTGAATTCGATTCGATCGGTCTTTGATCGGGTGCTCGCTGTTGATCCCAATTTCGTCGGAGTCGACCCCGCGTCGCATTTGGATGCAGTCGATTTGCACGAAAACGAAAACAAGAAAAACGCTGGAGGTGAACAATGATTCGCCAGCCTGACCCGGCGGTGCATTTAGCGGCCAGCCGTCGACGAAGATTTATTCAGACAGTGACGTTGGCATTAGTCTACAGTCTGTTTTCTGCCTCCCTTGTACGCGCGCAAGTCGATGGATCACCGGCTCCGTTTCAAGAATTGCATCGATACATTTACGTGCCGTTCGACAACCTGAGTATTTTGCTTGATCGAAATTCGAATCGTGTTTTGCTGACCCAAGCGGAGTACGAATCGCTATTAGCTTCCGCGAAGATTCGAGAAATCAAGCAAGCCCCGCTGGACAGCGCGATTGTTTCAGCCCGGTACACGGGTACCATCGAAGTCGGGATCGCGCAGATCAAAGGCACGTTGATTGTCGAACCGTTGAATGAGGGCTTGATTCAAATTCCATTATCTTTGAGTGGCGTCGCGATTCGATCGGCAATGCTCGGTGATAAACCGGCCAGGTTATGGCGAAATCCGGCGGGTCAAATCGTCTTGCTCACCTCGGGCAAAACGCCACAAACGCTAGAGCTCGAGCTGACCGTGCCGGTGCAGACTACCGCCGCTCGACAGTCGCTGACGTTGCAATTGCCGGCGACATCCGCGACCCAATTCAGTTTGAATGTGTCCGGCAATGTGGAAATCAAAAGTGGCGCGGTCGTCGTCGAACGCGCGTACAACGAAACTCGCAATCTGACGACTTTCGACCTGCTCGTAACTCGCGAGTCCATGGATGTCGTGTTGTCCTTGAATAACCGTGAGTTGAAAGACGACCAGGTTGTTGTTTCTCGCAGCGTCATCATTCACAATCTCATGCCTCTCCGTCACGAATTGCATGTAACCTGTTCGCTGGATGTGATTCATGGCGCGATCGAAGAAATCAATTTTGCGATTCCTGCCGGATTCGAAGTCTCGTCCGTAACGGCTGAGTTGTTGAGCCAATGGGAAGTTGTCGATCCAGCCACGGCGGAGAATCAGTCACCAGCGGGCGTGGCGGTTTCGGCCGAAGGTGGCCCGGCCGAAAACGGAGCGGATAACGCGGGTCGACGATTGATGGTCAAGCTGCGTCAACCCACACGTGAGCCATTCGTGGTCAGCATCATTGCCGGACGCGAGCAAAGCAATGTCGGAGGCTGGTCCGTACCCATCATTCGCCCAATCGATGTCGTCGGCGAGGTCGCTGTGGTTGGATTGTTGTCAGACGTGGGCTTGAAGTCGACCAAGCTTGAATCAACCGGGCTGATTCCAATCGATCATCAGTTTCTGTTAGCCGCCATCCCCGCTTCAATTTCGGTATCCGGTTTAAGTAGTTCGTCAAAAGTCCTGGCGGCGTTTTATGCACCCCAGCGTGAATATTCGATCACGGACAGTTTCTCAACTCCCGATCCTGAACTAATCGTCAAATCCAGTTCCCGATTGGTCATTGAAAATCAGCGTCTCGAATTGCAAACGGGTTTGTCATTGACCAGTCGCCATGACTCGCGATTCGATTTCAAGTTGACATTGCCGAAATCCTGGCGACTGAATGAATTAGCAGATAGCGCTGGTGCGCCCGTTCGGTTTGATCGACTGGATTCCGAGGATCGGGCTGAGTTCCTGATTCGATTGTCGACCCGGATCTCGGCCGAAATGCCGACCAAACTTTTCCTGAAAGCCTCTCAGACGCCGTTGAATTGGCTCGAAAAATGGGATTCCAACGCGGTCGAATTTCCTGAGCTGATTGTTGCTGGCCAAACAAAACACACCGGCACGATTGCGGTGGTGACCGCGGAAGATTTCGCGATCAGGCCCACGAAGTTCGTCAATCTGGAATTACTCGACGAGGCGGACAACCAGGAGTTCAAGACCGAGACCGTCAGTGCGCCGCTCGCGTACCGTTTTGGTAATTCAACCTACGAACTGTCGCTGGAACTGACGCGCTTGCGACCGACGATTACCGGTCGCAGTTACAATTTCTATTCGATTCAACCCAATCAACTATTGGTGCATGCGGAATTGATTTATGAAGTCAAACAAGCGACTTGCGGCGAATTCCGATTTGAATTGCCACTCAGCACACCCAAATCGATCTCGATCCAGTCGCCTGATGATCCGTTGAAAGATTATCGAAGTGAGGATACAGATTCGACGCGAATCTGGACCATTCAATTGGCACGGCCGCGACTGGGTAACGTCCGCTTGCACATTGATTTTGCAAATCCGTTGGCTGATGCCGATCGGCAACGGCTGACGTTGTCGCCTCTCAGAATGCGCGACGTCGCGTTTCAATCGTCAATGCTGGCGATCGAAGGCAATAGTGAACTCGATATTGACGTCGAAACGACCGCTCGCGTGGTCGACATCGGCGAATTCGGCGAAGCGCAGTACCAACCGGGTAGCCATACACTGGGCGCGTATTCGTCCACCGATGAGAAACTGGCCATCACCGTCAATAGCATTCGCCGCCCGGTCTATTCATTGCCAACTGCCATTGTCGAACGGGCCGAGATGGTGACTTCGATTTCCAACAACGGCGGGGCGATTACGGCGGCTCGATTTTTGTTGGCGACTCAACAACAGCCGTTCTTGCGCATCGAGCTGCCACCAAAATCAGTTTTGTGGGCCGTCCGACTGGACGGCCTGCCCGCCAAACCGCAGCGACGAGGGGACGCGTTGTTAATCAGTCTGGTTGGCTCCGAAACAGAAAAACGTCGGGACCTGCAATTGGTCTTCGAGTCACCGGTGAAGCCCTTTCGATTCGTCGGTCAAATTGCCGCCTCGGCGCCAATACTGTGGCTCGGTGATGGGGTTAGTGACTCCGATCAAGCAGGAGAGCTGAGGGATGCGCAGCCGGTTCCGCTGGTCGATTTACACTGGCAATTGGTGACCCCCGACGGGTTCATAGTTTCCGATTGCAGCGCAAACTTCCAATCAGAACAATTGGTCCGACTGCCATCGCCCGTCGAACAATTGGGATCGTGGATCTATCGACTGGGCGGCGGCGTTGGATGGAACGTTGTTCAAATGGCTCAACGCAGGAGAACCAAGTATTATCTACCGCCCACGACGGATAGTGCTCCCCGGAGTTGGGAAGATGAATCTACGGGGAACATGCCCGACATGCTTGACGCTGGTTCTAAGCCAGCCGCTCAAACAGTGTCGCCATCGAACAACCTTGGTTCGCTTGTCGATCGTTCGGGAATGGCTGCCGCAGGCAGCGGCCAAACACCGCCAATCGCCGCGCCCACAGATGGCAAGAGTTCCCCAATGTCTTGGGCCCTCAGTGGCCTGCGCAGTTTGAACATCGAACTAACCACGAATGGGAACTCGATTGAGTTCTATAGCCTCGGCGAACAAACAACTTTGAACGCGACCATCGTCAATCAATCCAGGTTGAATTGGGTCGCCATCACAGTTGCCTTGTTGATCGCCTCGTTGGGCGTACTGATCACCAACGGTCAATTGAATCGCAAGTTGTTCTTTCTGATCGTGATTTTTATCATTGTTTGCGCGATACCTCTGTTGGGATCGGCATTCGATGCCTTGGGCGCCCTCATCAACCTGACCATTATGACGCTTGTGTTTGTCGCAATTTATTATTTGATCGTCGCGATCATCAAGTTGGTGTTCCGGTATTGGAGGACGCCGGCGTGGCAAATTCCTTTGATGATTTTGTCGGTTGCCCTGACCCTGGGAACTACCGACCCAGCGAACGCACAACAGGTAATTGACGACGTCAACCAATTGAGACAATTGAATTCAGAATTCCAGACGCCCCTGAAAATCGACTTGCCGGACGATGCCATTATTATCCCGTTTGACTCGACGGATGCGAACGGACCCGAACAATCCGAAAAACGATTATTGCCCTATCAGTATTACCTGAACTTACAACAGGCTGGCGAGTCAAACGAACAACAAAGCCAGCTTGAACAGTCGCCTCAGTTGCCCGTTGATTTCATTTTTTCAGCGGCCGAATATGAACTCCAGCTTAACTCGGACGAGAATGTTACGATCGCCGGACAGTTGACCATCGAACTCTTTGACCATGATCCCGTTTCAGTTGAACTCCCGTTCCGTGGTGGCGCGATGATGGACGCGACAGTGGATGGGCAACCAGCAAGACTTCATTTTCAGAGTAGCACGGCGGAATCGCCAACGGATTCTGGACACCCCCGTGTGCAACTGCTCCTGAGTGGCAAGGGAACCCGAGTCGTCAAATTTGCTTTCCAAATTAAACCGACTCGTGTTGGCGGCTGGAGAATTCTCGACGGCCAGTTGCCCGTCGGTCTCTCGCGAAAATTGAATGTTAAATCCCTGTCGGAACCGACCGATATCCGAATCAACACCGACGTTGACCAAAGATCGATCGAAGCGGAACCCGATCAGCAAATTCAAACCGTGTTAAGTGCTGATGGCAGTTTCCAACTGCAATGGAAACCAAGCTCGACCGCGCAGGCGATCGATCAGAGTCTAACGGCAACTTCCGAAGCACTCTTCGATGTGCGCGAAGATGGTCTGCGTTTGAGCTGGCATGTCGAGCTGGATTTTCGTGGTTCGGAACGGGATCGGTTCACGTTGAAACTGCCGACAGCGTTCTTGGTCGAACGCATACATGGTGACAACATTCGCGCCTGGAAAGTTACCGAGAACCAGGCGGAGAACCTGCTTTCGGTGACACTACTTGATGCCGCAAAGGACCGAGAAGCTTTCACCATCGAACTGTCCCACCGTGATTTTGTGGCGACCGCGAATCCGGTTTCGATTTCAGTACCCTATTTGACCGTCGATGGCGCTGCACTTCATCAAGGGGTCTACACGATTCGACGCAGTCCAATCATCGCTTTAAAGACATTGGCCCTACAAGCCGCCAATCGAATCGAGGCAAATTTGGCTGAATGCCGTCTCGACTTGACCAGCATCGATGCCCAAGCCAGCCCGCTTGGAATCGAGTCGTATCAGATTTTTCAGTTTGTTACGGCCCCGTTTCAAATTGGCCTGCAAGTGAATTTGGTGCCACCATCGCTTTCGGCAACGACGCAGACTATTTTGCGAATCGGGCGCAACGAAGCTGAAATGGAGGCCCAGATTAATGTCGCAATCGGCGCACGCCGGATTTATGGATTGAGCTTGATTCTTCCCCGCGCCGCCGAAATCAGAAAAATATCGGCTGGATTGAATGAAACCTGGACTGCGGAGCAAACCGACGCTGGACAACAGATTCAATTGACGTTTCCTTCGGGAGTCGATGAGAATTTTTCGATCCTGCTGGACGCTCGACTGACAGATCTGTCGGATGGCGCAGAATGGCCGATCCCACAAATCAAAATCAACGGTGCCGACAAACAAAGCGGCGAGCTGGCGATTCAAGTCGATCCGGCGATCTCGGTGACTGCGGTTGAATTGAACCACTGTGAAAACTTGTTGCGTCAACAACTTGACAGTTGGCTGAATCCGGATCAACGATCGATCACCAGTTTGGCGCTCCGCATCACCCAAGCCGATTACTCGGGAAAGTTGCGGTTTGCCAAGATCGAACCGCGCGTCTCTGTGGAAACCGTGACTAATATTCGGACGACTCTATTTGCGATCGAAGAAACATTGCTGCTGGATTTCAACATCCAGCAAGCCGGCATTCGACAGATTCAGTTTGAGATTCCCGCTGAAATGAGAAACGCCAGGATCATCGCAAAAATGGTTCGTGAAACGACAATCGCCGATGTTGCTGACAATCCGCAGGTCGTTCGAGTCACGTTGGATCTCCAAGACGACGTGATCGACAATTATCGCATCGTCATCGAAAACGACCGCCCCCTGTCGGACACGCCGCAACCAGTTCCGATTCCACGAGTACTGACTGGGGTTACCGAACAGCGAAATGCCACGCTTCAAAACGCGGGCCGCGATGAGATTGAAGTGTTGGAATCCCCTGACTTCCGACCGCTCAATCGAGAGTTAAGTCAATTCGCCCAATTGAAACAAAAATTGGCCGGTGGCGAATTGACATTGGCGTATTTCGTACAATCGGACGCCATTTGGCCGACCCTTCAGTTTGTCGCCCAGCGTCGCGAATCGTTGGAGACGGTCGCTGCGAGTATCGAGTTTGCCAAGACGACAATGGTCGTTGATTCCAGTGGTGCTTATCGGGCGTTGCAGAATTTTCAAATCAACAATCGTTCCGAACAATACCTGGAGATCGAATTGCCTTTGGGAGCGACGTTGTTGACAACCGTTGTTGCCGGTCAGTCGGTCAAACCCGTCGCCTGGCCCGCCGCACAAAGCGATCGACGCTTGCGAATTCCATTGATAAAAACGCCGCTCGGCGAATTGGACTATTCCGTGCAATTGAAATACGCCGGGCAATTGGGTGTCCTCGCGAACTTAAAGTTGGTGAGTTTCCCGGTGATCGATACGCTGAATATCAATGTTCAACTCAGCCAGTTGCATTTGCAATTGCCAGAATCCCATCGCTGGCTGAATTTCGACGGAACCATGACGAAAGTCGATGATCGGGGTGAATTGGAAGAGAGTTACCTCAGTTACAAAGCACAACAGATTCAATTGCTGGCTGAACAAATTCAGTCCAAAGCCAGTAGTATTGGTTCTTTTTCGAAATCACGGGCGTTCAAGAACCTGGGCAAACTTGAACAGGAATTGGCCGGCCTTCAAACACAGGAATCCCATCGGTCGTCAGGAAAACTACAAGGACTGATCAAAGGAAACGCCGAGGCGATTCGCCAAGCGCAACAAGACTATTCGGTGGAAATCCAAGAAACCGATAAATCGACAAACGACAATCGCGCCTTGTTCAATGGATTAATCGCGACTCAGTCGGCCAAAATCGCTCGTAATACTCGTAACGATGGAAATCAGAATTTCGTCCAACCCGACGAATCTAAAAAACAACAGCCTGGTAAAGGTCCGGTCGGCTCGTTTGACAACAAGTGGTTGAGCCGCAATGGCTTGGAGGGGGAACAAACCGAAATTTCGCAACGTGAGTCACCGACTGCGCAGACACTGGACGACGCCATCAGTTTTCGAAACCCGGTCATTAGCGTGCCCCAGACTGAATCAGTTCTTTCCGAAACGAAACCAGGTCTGCCCGGTAGTGCTGGAGGACAATTGGCCCAATCCGGCGCTAATGCGGAAGAGGCACTGGGCGGCGGTGGAAGGGGTGGAAGGGGAACATCAATGGGTGGGGGAATGGGGTTTGCCACTAGACAGGGTGGGGGCGAAATGGAAAAGAACCAGCCGGCAAGCGATGGTATCGAATCAGACAACAAAGACAATCGCGAGTCAAACGGCCGCCGCTTAGGTTCCTTTGTTGATGAATTGGCGGATGGGGATCGACTTGATCCAGCGACTGGGCAATCGACGACAACCCCCGCGACAAACGAACTTTCAATCGCGGCCCTCAATAGTTTGGACATCGAACTTCCTTCGCGCGGCGTCAGTTTCTACTTCAAGTCACCTCGAGGAAAAGTCAACGTTACTGCGCGTCCTTTGGAAACTCGTTTCATCAGTCGATGGAAATCGGCAGTCATGGGAATCGCGATCGGGTTTCTTGCCTGGTTGGGATGCTGGATCGCCATCCGGATTTCTCGGCAATCCACGCTGCGGTTACTGGCGAAAGTTGGATTGTTTATCGGGGGATTGATTAGCATCACCAGCGGAACACTGCCAATTTATGGTCTGATTGCCTTGGTCGCCGCGTTGGTTTTGTTTACCGAAGGAATATCACGCCTGTTTACGCCGCCAGCCGTGGCGGAAAATTGAAAATCGCAAATCCAATCAACCGAGGAACAACGGCTTCAAATGGCGTTCCAACAAATTCTCGGTGACGTTCTGGCTGATGCTCGTTTCACACTGCTCCAGCATGTTCAAATAACGATCGCCCATTTTGGCCGCGACTTTGTATCCAACGTGCAGTAACTGCCGAAACGACGAATTGAACTCCGGATGTTCCGGAACGTGTCGCAGCGCATTGACGAATTGACTTTCGGTCCAGCCATTAACCACCGCGGGAGCGGGTAATCGGCTTGGATCGACATCAATCACCGCCGCATAGGGTGCACATAATTCTGTTTGGTACTCGAACGCTTGAGAATAAATTTCTTTGGCAAGTTGCAAACCAGCGCCGCTGGCCGCGGCCATCCCGATCAACTCTTCCAACCAGCTGGTACCAGCCGTCTTCACATGCAGCCCCGCTCCGGTTCGAACCAGGACTCGATGCATCGCCCCGTAAATCGAAAACTTATCGCTGCCCGAATGCACGCTCAGTTTCAAATTTTCTGGCAAGCCAAATTGTTTGACGGCAAAAGCAATTACAGCCAAATCGTCGGAAAACTCCGTTTCAAATTGCTGGACATCACCCACGTAGTCCACGCCCTTGTTAAAACGTCCCGTGAACTTGGGTGCGATTGTTTGAATTGGGATTCCTTCTTTGGCAATCGCGGCCAAAATGATCAACAATTCCGATGGCTTTTGCGGATGAGCCGTTTCGTCCATTGAGATTTCCGTAATAAATTTTCCGGCCCCTTTGTGGGCCGCAATGTAACGGTAAATCTCACCGGCTAATTGGACGGCTTGCAGATACTGATTCGCAATCCGCTCGATGGATTCTCGGGTCAAACTGATTGACTCGGCGATGCCGTCAATCTGGATCGTGCCAATCAGAGCGGGAATGCTGTCGATAAACATCGCGACATCCGTGGCCTCAGCCGGTTTCCCAATTGCATCGGCAACATCAATCGTGAAAAAATCACTGCAGGGGAGGAACCGATCGACGATTTTCAAATTGATATGGTCGGCATCCACATAATACGACTTGGTCCAGCCGCTCGCTTTCACGGCAGCATCCGCAGCCGCGCGACAACTCGCTGGTTCCGATCCGATCGTCAAGTGTTCCCGGTTGGATTTGTTCCACACGGGAACGACGTCCACGCCCAAGTCGCTCAACTGCTTGATCGCCGCAAGTTGAGCGCGACCTTGATGGGCAAAACGGTCGCCTACACCGAATGAAAATTTTTCTATCACCCGAGTCATGAATTCGATTCCAAAAAAAAGGTCAGGCTGAAAACTAGGCGTCAAGGTTAATCTGAATCTTCGTGATACTACCTGGTTCCGCGCTCCAGGCAATCATGGCGGCAGGTGCGTCGGCCAGCGAAACAGTTTGAGTAATGACCTGTTCCAACGGAAAACGTCCCGCTTCGAGCATGGTGATCACATCGCGAAAATCCACCGGGAGCGCGTTCCTGGAACCGCAAATATCCAGTTCTTTCAATACAAACAACTTCGTTTCATATTCGATCGGGGCTTTGGCCCAGCCGATATAAACCACGCGACCAGCGAAGCAAACTTCTTCGACCGCCTGGCGATAGGTGAGCGGATGGCCCACCGCTTCGATTACGACATCGGGCCCATGTCCGTTTGTCAGGGCCTGCAGTCGCTCGTGCACATTTTCGGTTTTCGAATTGATAAACTCACTTCCGCCACAAGCTTTCGCCACGGCAGATTTATTGTCTTCAACGTCAATAGCGATCACTCTGGCACCTCGATAGGAAGCGCCTGAGATAGCTCCCAAACCAATCGCACCGCAACCGATGACGGCCACCGTGTCGGTCGCAGTCACGTGTCCGCGCGCAACAGCATGAAAGCCCACGGTCAACGGTTCGACCAAAGCCAGTTCGACCAACGAGAGTCGCTCGGAAGATAATAATTTTTCGACGGGCGCGGCAATGAACTCGCACAAGGCCCCATCCCGCTGCACTCCGAGAGTTTGGTTGTGCTGGCAACAATTGAACCGCTTCTTCAAACAGGACGAACAACGGTTGCAACTTGAATAGGGAATTACTAAAACCTGTTGGTCAACTGCAAAATTACAAGTCGTTGGACCTAACTCAACAATGGTTGCTCCGATTTCATGACCCGGCACGCGCGGATACGTCACCAACGGATTGGCTCCCTTGAAGGCAGCCAAGTCACTGCCGCAATAGCCGATTCGGTTGACTTTCAACAGGACTTCACCCGCTGCGGGGCGAGGCAGCTCTTTGAAAACCTCGGTGATCATGCCAGGTTGGGTGATTTCAATGGCTCTCATAAATTCATTCAACCACAGATTGTGCTGAGGCTCCTTAGATTCGAACTCTTCCGGTCGGTGCCAACGACTGAAATCGTAATAAAGTTTTGCGAATGCCGTCGACGATCTCAGTGCGAGGGAGACCTGGAAATTGCAATTCGATTGCGGAGTGATCCAGGTCGCAAATAAACAGGTTGGGTGTTGCCGTGGGGGAAATTCCCGTTTGCAAAAATTCGCGAATGCCAAGTTCCTCAGCCACGCTCGCAATTGTTGCTAAAAACTCGCGAACTGCGATGGTTTTGCCTTTGATGTTAAACGGGCGACATCCGCTAAATGGCATGAGGCAGGCACCTGCGAAGTGGGCGCCGACATCTTCGACATAATGATAGTTCTCTCGGCCTTCATAGGGCATCAGGACGGGAATCGTTTGGCCCTGCAGCGCACCCAAGATCAATGACTTCATGATCCGTGTCACCGCGGACGTGGTCCCTTGATCGCGGCCCGGTCCATACGTGGTGTTCAATCGCAATGATACTGTCGGAACCCCGGTCTTCTGATGAAACAAGGTTGCGAGGTGTTCGCCGCCAACTTTCCATACGCCGTAGAGATTCGGCGGGGCAAGTTGAGCCTCCTCGGTAATCGTGGCCGCTGGATAATTCAGACGTTTGCCATACACGGCGGCGGAACTGGCAAATACAAATCGGTCGAGCGGTTTCTTGAGCTGCGCGGCCTCGTTAAACAACTTTAACGTTCCCGTCAAATTCACTTCGAGACCCTGTTCAGGGTCAGCATCACAAGCCGGGCTCTGTAATGCCCCCAAATGAATCACATGAGTCGGCTGAAATTCTCGCAGGGTCTTGGCCAGACATTGGCTGTCGCTCAAATCGGCCGCGACAAATATTATTTTTTTCCGGTCAAGCCACCCGGCGAGAGACTCGGCAAACCAGATTTCCAATTGCTCCGTGCTGCTGTTTCGGGTAGCGATCAGAATCTGTTCGATCGAATCGCCGAACTTTGTCAGCAGGTGGAAAACCGTCGCCGCTCCGATACAGCCCGTGCCGCCAGTTATGAAAATTTTTGACATTGATGTTCAGTGGTTCAGCGGTTCTGCGTGTGGTCAGTGGTCAGGGTTCAGACGTTGATGGCGAGAATGGCTTTGGGGGTTTTGGCCATGATCGAATCTTCCATGGCTTCGAGAACGTGTTCAAACGCGTACTGTTGCGAATAAACCTCAACTGGAAACACGCCTTCCTGCAGTAATTTTTGTGCGATTTCAAAATCTTCGCGGTTCGAACCCATCACCCCCTGCATACTTTGTCCAGAACGAGTGAAGGCCGTGGCATTGAACGGGACTTCGGCACCAAACGTGGCAATCACGCAGATGCTGCCTTCAAGTTGAACCGACAATCCAGCAGTTCCGAGCGCAGCCGGGAATCCCGAACATTCGATCAGGCAATCAACCGTTCCTTGTTCATAGGCATCGCCAAATCGTTTTCCAGTGAGATCTTCAATTCCTGCGGCAAGCTGCTCATGCAACGGGCGTTCGCTGGACACCACAATTGGCACAAAGCCTCTTTGTTCGGCTAATTTCAATCGAATCGCTCGATCTTGCTCGACACCGGTCACCGCCACGCGAGCGCCCGCTGCCCGAGCCAACTCCGCCGCCATCAAACCAATAATCCCACATCCCGACACGACCACATCCATCCCGGGCTGGAGATTGGACTTGCGATGAATCGCTTGGACCACGACCGACAACGGTTCGACGATCGAACCCTGCAGCGGCGATAATCCAGCAGCCAACGGCAAGCAGCGGTCAACATTTACGATCATTCTTTCGGCCATCGCGCCGTCGCAATGAAATCCGAAAATCTGTTTCTGACGGCAGTAATTCGGACGACCGCGCCGACAGCCTCGGCATCGCGGATCTCCACAGCCTTGCATGGGAATGATACACACGATGTCGCCCAACTTCAGTCCGCTGCCAACCTCGGTATCAGGCCCGTACCCGACAATGCGTCCGCTCGCTTCGTGGCCAATTGTCCTGGGCCGCTGGACCCAGTCGAAATTTGGCTTCCCCGTACTGGCGCTGTTGTCGGACCCGCAAATCCCGACGTAGATCGGTTCGACGACAACTTCTCCGACTCCCGGTTCAAGAAGTTGGACCGTTTCCACGGCCAAATTGCGGGTGACCGGTCCCGCCAGCTTGCCAGGATTGATATACTCTTTTCCGTTCAAGCGCAGCGATTTGATTGATTCAGCCAATTCCAGCACTCCTATTTTTTTCCACGATTTGCCGAAATCGGATTGTAACTTGAGGCGCGGTCTCTGGCGAGTTGGCTCGTTCTCGGCACAGGCTTAAAACGTATTTTTTTAACTGGAATTTGGGGCGAACTCGTTCGACATGCAAACACGTCAGCTTGGCCAAACAGGAATGGAAGTGTCGGTATTGTCCTTTGGTGCCTCATCACTGGGTGCCGAGTTCCGTACAATTGATTTGCATGAGGCGATCCGGAGTGTCCGTGTGGCGCTCGATAACGGGATGAACTTGATCGACACATCGCCCTATTATGGCCGTGGATTGTCTGAGTCACTATTGGGTTTGGCGCTGACCGACGTGCCGCGCGACAGCTACTACCTCGGCACTAAACTTGGACGATATGCGCCCCACCATTTTGATTTCTCGGCGAAGCGAGTCCGAGAAAGCGTCGATATCAGTTTAGAACGAATGAAGACCGATTATCTTGATATCGTGCTTTGTCATGACATTGAGTTCGTTGGGCTGACACAGATTGTTGAAGAGACAATCCCTGAGCTGCGCAAATTACAAGCTGCCGGGAAACTGAAGTTCATCGGCATTTCCGGCTATCCGATGAAAATCTTCCGCGAAATTTCCCGGCAGACCGAGCTCGACGTGATCTTGTCCTACAACCATTACACTTTGCAAAACACCATGCTGGCCGAGTTGGTCGGCGAAATGAAAACGAAGGGAATCGGGATTATGAATGCGGCACCGTTCAGTGCCCGCTTACTTTCTAACGCATCGTTACCGGCTTGGCACAAAGCGACGCCCGCAGTTCGCCGAGTTGCTAAGCTGGCGGCGGATCACTGTGCCTCCGCCGGCTCCGACATTGCGAAACTGGCATTGCAGTTTTCCATCGCGCATCCCGATCTAACGACTTGTGTTACCGGATCGGCCAGCCCGCAACGAGTTGCGCAGTGGTGCCAATGGATTCAGGAGCCACTCGATGAAAAACTGCTCGCGGAAGTTTTGAAAATTCTGCAGCCCATTCATAACTGGTTTTATGTCGAGTGCTTACCCGAGAATAGCGATCCGATTTAGATCATGCGTTTGCTCGACCTCACCTTAGACGATCCCGCTGAAAATTTGGCGCTCGATGAAGCGTTATTGGAACAGGCGGAATCGCAATCCGATGTGGTGGAAGTGCTGCGGTTTTGGGAGCCTAAACACCCCCTGGTCGTACTAGGGCGCAGTTCGCCGTTGGAACGCGAAGTCAATTTCGAATACTGCCAACAACACCAAATTCCGATTTTGCGTCGGTGTAGTGGTGGCGCAACAATTGTGACCGGCCCCGGCTGTTTGATGTATGCCGTCCTGCTGAACTATCGGAACCGCGCTCACCTAAGAATGCTGGATCAAGCCCATCAATATGTCTTAAACCAGTTGCGATCGGCGATTCAATCCTTAGGCCTCGAAGTTCGCATTCTGGGTACTTCGGACCTGACATTCGGCAATCGGAAATTTTCCGGCAACAGCCTGCGTTGTCGCAAAAACAACTTCCTGTACCACGGCACGATCATCTGCGATTTTGATCTAGCTTTGGTCGCCAATTGCCTTGGAACACCGCAACGACAACCTGCCTATCGGGCCGGCCGCGAGCACTTGGAGTTCTTGACCCAATTGCCGCCACCGGTTGTCGACTTGCGAAACGCCATCATCAAACAATGGCACGCTGGAGAAAATTTGTTCCCCTGGCCACAACAATTAACGGAACAACTCGCCGCAGAAAAATATCGAACCGTCAATTGGACCAAATCGGTTCGGTGACTGGAGAGTAATTGGCACGAATCGACTCTGGAATCAATCGACTCCCAGATAACTTCTGGTTTGCTCCTTGCGCAGATAAGTCCAGCTCCAGATGTAAAATCCTAATTGCAGCAGGGTCCAAAATACCGAAAATGCGATGACCGCATAAATCCCGAACTGCATCAGGTTACCAGCGAATTCGGCGCCTTGCGCCGCGTTGGCACCCCCCTGTTGTTGGATGCCCTCTTGCATCGCCTTAGTCACCGTGCCCATCGTCGCAAGCTGGATTATTATCGTGAGCACTGCCCGTACGACCACATAAAATACGGCCAGTAACAAACCAACCGTCAAAAATTTGTATCCCCACGGTTTTCGATTCAATCCACCAATCGCACCGGTGATCAACAAGGGAGCGACAATAAAATTCAAGCCAATCATGATTAGATTGGGAATAAATTGTTGCTGTTGGACGTCCTGCAAATCTGCCTGCATTTTCTTGGCGATCGGGTCCGGATTATTAGCCTGCAATTGATTGAGTTGGGGTTGGAACGCCAAAGCGACGCCGCCGAGGCAAGACCCCAATAAACCCAAAATTCCCAATACCAGACAAATAATCAGAATGGCCATCAACGCGCCAGGCGCTTTTTGTTTCGACGGCAGCGAATAGTCGCCAGAAACGGGTTGCGGGGAAGCAAATGGATTATCGGTCATGAGAGGGACCCGCTTGTATTGCTACTGAAATGGTGAACGGGAAATAACTTAACGTACTTCGCACCTTCAAACCAGCCGACTATTTTGAGTAGACACGGAGGAATCTCGCAAATCCGATGATCGTGTCGCAGGGCAATTCAGAATCGAACGTACGGCTTGAATTTTTAAAACATCTAGAATCAAACCAAGCCCCACTTCTTTCTTAAAAACCATTCGGTCGCCAGCAGCCCAACAAAAACACACAAAAACAACGCTGCGTCCGAAAACTCTTCGCCCAACCGACGCTTGACCGGGATTTCAATTTTCGTCATGGGAGGATCGTTGATCAATTGATCCAATACTTCAGACACTTGTTCGGGAACCAACGCCCGCCCGCCATGCTCACTGGTTTGACTGGCCAAGCGCGCCATTTGTTCTGGATTGGCGACCGGATTGGATTTTTCTTTGTCCCGATCCATTACGACAAACTCGCGTTTGGATGTTCCAATCGTGGCCCCACCTCGCTGGCCTTCGACCTCGATTCGATACACGCCAGATTCCGCCAGTGATTCGGGGTTTAACTCCGAAGAATATTTTGCACCGGACTGGCTGATCGCGACCACCTGTCGCTCGCCATTGGGGGTCACCAACGCTGCGGTAAATTTTGCATCATCAACAACTTCACCGGCAATCGTATTTACGACCACATCGAACTTGACAATGGCTTGAGGTTGAAAACGCCGTTGGGACAGTACAATCGAGACGCTCTCATCATTGCGGGCATCCCAAAACGCCAACCACAAGATAATTTGCCGCCAAAATTGGTCGAACTCGGCATTGAAGCCGTTCATTTTCCAGCGCCAGGTCGAATCTCCGGCAAAAGCCAACACGCGGCCGCCGACGTTGGTTGTGACCATGATCGGTCGGCCGACATCGTCATCGCTTTCCAACAAAATTTCCGCGTTGTCTTTCACCGAGATCCGGTTGGCACCGGTCAACTCCGGGAGCTTCTTCCAAAGTTCGTCCTGCGACGTGCCGTCACCCAACCGGGTAAGAAAGTGATCTTTGGCCGGTCGCAGTTTGAACGGTGAGTTGATATGCAAATCCCGCCGCGCATCGACACCAAAATCCTGTCGTTCATCTGGTTTCATATTGATCGGCAATACATCGGCCAGTGGAGTTTGGTGGTAGAGTCCCGCCCCAAAACTGTGATATCCACCCAGCATCAACAGCCCCTTGCCTCCATAGACCGCTTCCGCCAATGCATCGAGTGATTTCGTATAGGTCGCTGGATCATGTAAGGCTCTGGAATCGAGATCGCCAATAATAAACACGTCATAGGTGGGATCTTTGAACAGGGCCTCATACTTGGTTTCGGGCCAGTTCTTTCGGGAGCTGGGTGAGATCGTGACAAAATCTAGTTCGATAAAATCGGCCGTCGGCAATGAGCGACGCAAAAAACTCTGCTCCCAACCGACGTCGCCAGTGAGAAACAAGACTCGCATACCTTTGTCATTGACCGTCAAAAACGAATCGAGTTCGTTGTTGCGAATTGCCAACTCGCCCGGCATCGGATTGGCTCGAACCTTGATCCGAAACTCACCCGGTTCCGTGGGATGATAGTCCAGTTCGACATTCGTCTCGTCGTAGTTGGCGGCGGGCCGTACAAACACCGATTTCACGATCGTCTCTTCGCCAGCCGCATTGATCAGGATCAAATCTACTTTGATATCCTGATTCGTATAGCCGCGCGAGACCAACGTAGCGCGAGCCGAGAGTTTGTTCTTCACATTAACGATTTGCTGCTCCGCGAAATTGGTGATCGCCAGATCAGCCAATTGACCCGTGTCGCCCGGCAGGCCCAGTTGTACCGCAAACAGGGCGACCTCCAGGTCATTCAAGGTCTCCGCACCTTGAGTCAATTCGATTGGCGGATCAGATACATTTTGTACTCCATCGCTAAGGAGGAACACGCAGAGCAATCGTTCGTCGCGGACATCCAAACTGGTTTCGTACAACGCTGACCCGATGTCTGTCTCGGCCCCCTCGGGCTGCGCGGGCAAGGTAACAACTCCGTCAACCATCTCCAGACCGACCACGCGATTGTCGAAACTGAAAAACCGCACATCAATTTTCTGTTCCAATAATTGACGGATTCGAGATTTGTTTTCTTTGACGACCGCTTGCACGGCACCCCAGCGAGTAGAATCATCCGTGACGTGAGGCAACTGCATGCTGCGCGATGAATCAATCAAAAACAGCACGACGGCGGCTTGGCTCTTTTCGATTTGTTGCACACAACCAGGTCGCATTACCGCCAGCAATGCCAACGCCAACACACCCAATCGAATCAGGCTTAAAGTCCAACGACGATGCTTCGGCAATTGTACGAATGACGGGCCGATCAATAGCATCAGCCCACCCAACAAAAACAGGATGGCCAATACCCAGGTGGGAATAATCGGTTGAAAGGTTAACGATTCCATGAATCCATTGGGGTGTCGGATTATCTTCCAGCATAAAAACGATTGGACATCAAATACTCCACCGCGAACACCACGAACATCATCAACATTAATAATCCATAAAACTCCTGACCCACGCGCGCCGTACCTTGCTGCCGTTGGATTTCGTCGCGTTGTTTGGCCAGCTGATAACGCTCTGGTCCCAACACGCCATCCAACTCAGCCGGTTCCACACGGGTAAGATCGGTCGACGATGCCGGCAGATTGACACTGAATCCACGCAACAACGGACTGCCGCTCCAGACTCCTTTCAGGCGGTATTGTCCGGGATATTCCGTGAATCGATACTTTAACGAATTCGCGGCTGCATTCAGCACGGTCGGCGGTTTGTCGGAACGCGGTTGAAACAATTGATACGATTCCGGAAACTGCCGCAAGTCATTATCGAAACTGGCCACTTGTCCGACGGTGATGTTCAGAGATTCGACATCATCCTGGACCAGATAGGCCGTCATGGCCCGAACCAACAGCCAGGCTGGCAGGAATTTTCCGATAAACAGCTCATTCCAAATTCGCCGACCTGGTTCGACGGCCCGTTCGCTGATTGGAGTCAACATCACCAGCACACGGCCATTGCCGATTCGTCGTTCAATGATCGCCGGCTCTCGATTACTAAAGCTCAACAGCGCCTGAGTCGGCAACTCGGTCGCACGATCATCGGGCTCGATTCCCCAATGCAGAAAAATCGGAAATCGATTCCACGGCACGCCCGTTTCAATCTGTCGAAACGATTTGTAGAGCGGATGGGAAGTGTCCTGCGGGCTGAGAAATAAATCCCGTTGATCAGTAAACCACTGTTGATCCAATCGACCGGTCAACAACTGTTGTGCCGCTGGCGATTGAAAGCTGGGATCTGCCAGTCCACCTTGAGCAGCATTGCTTCCTAAAAAAATCCCCAGTCCACCACCCTGATTAACGTACTCGGTTAACCGTTGCCAAATCGGCTCGGTCAAGGGTTCGGGATTCAACAGGAACACTGCATCGTAGCCTCCCAGTTTCTCCTCGACCAGAAATTCCGCCTGTGACAAAACCGTGCAATCGTATTGCGATGAACCCAGCTCACGATTGACCATCGGTGCAATCGTACTGATCAAGTTGCGGGGACTGACATTGACCGGATGCACGGCGAGAATTTTCCAGGCCGAT
This sequence comes from Mariniblastus sp., assembly GCA_031400405.1. Lineage (GTDB taxonomy): Bacteria > Planctomycetota > Planctomycetia > Pirellulales > Pirellulaceae > Mariniblastus. The sequence goes on along the minus strand of JANNPW010000161.1, from coordinate 3,320 downwards.
CGGACGCGGACGGTAAAATACCGCTCGTTGTCCACCGCCAGACCGTCCTGACCCTCGATTTCAATCCGTCCGTGATAGGTTCCCACGGGGAGTGGTTGGCTGAACTTGAACGATTCGGTCACGGAACTATTTTCCCGAACGTCGACCGTTTTTGTTTGCTCGGCAAGCAATTGGTCAGGAAAAATGGTCACTCCATCACGAACAATCGGGCGCGTACTATCCGGTTTCTCCAGCGACAACTTAAGGGTCCGTTGTGCTGCGCCGCCAATTCGATTGACTTGAGTTGAGATCGTGAACTCACCCTTTTCGGAAATTTCCGCACTACTGAGCTCTAGTGCGGCAAGCGCAAAATTAATTGGCTGTTCAACACCCACATCAATTACAAATAGACTGATCTCCGGATTCTTCTCCAATCGTCGCAGGACCGGCTTGGTGTTGTCGCCGACCCAGCTTTGTTTTGTCAAATCAGAAACGATGTAAATCTCTTTGCGTTCCTGCGGCGCTTTCTCGAGTAGCGTCAAACCATCCGACAACGCCGCTGGAATTGGATTCTCAACAAAAGTTGTTTCCAACGTCTCGACCCGGCGACTGGCAGCCGCTACATCGACGGAAAAAAAAGCCCGGTCATGATCTGTGGCCAACACGCAGACCTGACTCTCGAGCGGAAATTGGCTGATCAGCCAAAGTGAAATTTCCTGCGCGACTTCCAATCGCGTTTGATTTTCCAGGCGATACTGCATGCGCGGCGAAATATCGATGACGATCAAGGCCGCCACCGGTGCTTGGCCATCGCCGAGAATTTCGCCTGATTCTGTCCCCAACAATTGGGTTGCTGCCCAACCCCCATAACCGAGATGGCCCAAAAACAGCGCGACCAGAATTCCAATCAGCACCCAATTCCGGTTGCTTCGAAACCAGGCAGCCAACAGCACGATGCCGACGAGCAACCCGCTGAATCCAATCCCGCCCAGTGTCAACCAGTTGCCATACTCCCGCGAAGCCACGGTCGGACCGGCTAGCGCCAATACCAACAAACCAATCAGCAGACAGCGCAATAGCAATAATAGCCAGTGACGCAATCGCAATCGCGAACGGCTGGAGTGCTGACGTTCCTTGAGAAATCTTAACGCCGGAAAGACCAATTTCTTCGGCTTGGGTTGCATCAGGAAATGTAAAATGATCGGAATCGCGATTAAGAGACCGCCCAAGCCGAGGATCATGCCATTGGCCCAAATCATGACTACCCCCTCGCCCGACGACTGTGCAAATATTCGATCAAGGCGGCATCGAATTGCATACTGGTATCGAGCCGGACGTAGTCAATCCCGCTGTCGCGACATTGACGTGCCAGGTTGTCGCGGTACTCTTTGATCTGTGCGAGATAATCGGCACGGTGTCCGTCCGCATCGATTTTAAGTTCTTCATTCGTTTCTGGATCGAGCATTTCGCAAACACCATGAAACGGGAAACTGACTTCCGCTTCGTCCAGAATATGAAACAAAATCACATCGTGGCCCCGATGTCGCAAGCGATGTAAAGCCGTGATTAACGACGATTCATCGATCAGCAAATCCGAAAAGATCATCACGAGACTGCGGTTTTTCAGCATCGATGAAAGTTGCCCCAGACTATGCGCGAAATCGGTTAGCCCCTGAGGCTTCAATCTCGACAGCAATGACAGGACATGGCCCAACTGCGTCCGTTTCGATCGGGGCGGCAGGCTTTCGCGAATCTTGTCGTTAAACGTAACCAGTCCGACCGGATCCTGCTGAGAAATCATCAAGTAAGCCAATGCCGCAGCCAGGCACACACCATAGTCGAACTTGGTCAGTTCTTGCTGATACGTGTACCCCATGGATTGGCTGAGATCCATCACCAAATAGCCTGTGATATTGGTCTCAGATTCAAACTTTTTGACATAATATTTGTCGGTCTTGGCATAGACCTGCCAATCGATATCCTTCAGGTCGTCGCCAGGCGAATACTTTCGGTGCTCGCTGAATTCGACACTAAAGCCATGAAAGGGACTGGCATGCAAGCCATGTAAGAATCCTTTGACCACAAATTGCGCGCGTAGATCCAGCCGTTTGATTTGGTTGATGACAGCTGGTTTAAGATATTTTTCGACCGACATGACGGGACTGTTAAATACAGCGGTGGTACTGGCAACCAGAAGTATATCGTCCGGCCGTCCATCAAGGAACGCGACGAAGTAGCCCGCCGTCGCCTACTTGTGGCGGAATGAAACCCCGGCCCCGACAAAGTAATCGTCGGAAGTGCTGCTCAGCCCTTGTCCAGCACGAATGTCGAGTTGTACGTCAGCGGACAACAAGTAGGTGAAACCCCCGTTCAAATAGTGATTTGTCTGGACACCAGCAGAATCAACGGGGACAATCGCATACCATTCGAGATACGATGCCAGCTCCTCGGTCAACGATCGGCCAACCGTCAACGATTGAGCCCATTCATCATAGGGAATCAACGCGTCGTCGACCGACTGATTGAATTGGGTGCTGCCGCCGAAAGAAAATTCGTCGGTGATGTCCCATCCGTATAACAGATTCGCTCCGCCTAAAGTGCGGTCTGCGGAGAATGCCGAGCCACCCGTAGGAATCGTCATCTGGGGTACGATGGCCACCTCGGGCAGAATACCGGCTTGTTGAGTAAGGGCTAGTTTCAGACCGACGTAAATATCCTCGAAACCGCTTTCCGACCCGGTTCCGAAAACCGAAACTGGCGCCGCCGCAAATCTTAACTCAAACCAATTTGCAAACAAACCTTGTCGCAGAAGTGGCTCGCCCCACGAGTGGGACGCAGCGCCGCTGGCAGATGCAAATGTGTATCCCATTTCCAGCTGCGTCACGCCCAGTCCAACGGTACTACTGGCCTCCGTAAAGTCCGGTCGGTCGGTAGCGATTGAATCAAGTTCTCCCAAAGGCGAACGTTCGCCGGACCACGAGAAAATCGTCGCTGGTAAGCACGATCGACATTGTCCCCAGCAATCGCCTGGCACAAGAAAAATTGGTAGGTAGAGCAGTAGGAAAACGCGATTCATAGGCACCTCGTCATCTCTCTTCGGCCAAACTGTAGCCTTGGCTACACCCAATTCGAAAATTTGGTGGGGATTGCTGACTACGCCGTGAAGGATTTTGGAGGCGGTTTTTGAGATGCTTAGCCGTTTTGGCGCTAGCGGGCTGTTGATTTAGTGTACCCATTATTTGTCAGTTAATGGGGTTGGCTTTTTTTTGTATCGCGCTATGTTTAGTGGTTATTAGAGTGAGTACCTATTTTTGTTGCTGAGAGGCGAATGGACATGAGCC
>JANNPW010000160.1:0-93661 GCA_031400405.1 Mariniblastus sp. | reverse complement strand
TTGCTTGTTCTTTCCGTTACCCAGGCCTTTAGCCTGGGCTAGGCAAACTTCTGGGCCGTTGGCCCGAGGTCAATTTCGACTGCGGAATAAAAACGGTTGCACGAAACACGATGTCAATACCGAATTTTTAGCAGTCCAGGCTAAACCCGCTCATAATTGTTGGATGTACCAAACGACTCAACGATACTGCCAAGCATAAACTGCAAACTTGCCGCTGGTCCACGTGGAGTCGGTGCTGTCGGCTTCCTTCGATTGAATTTCGAATTTTACGTCAAATGCTTTGTAAATGTAGTTTCCATTGTATTTAGTCCAGCCCTTGGTGTTTTTGGTTTCAGCGGATTTGATTTGGAGATTTTCCAGATCGTTTGCTTGAAGGTGCCACGTCGTCCCGGATTTTTCACCAGCCGACAATTCCATGAAGTCGGGCAAGCCGGTAATCGCAATGTTGTGGGTCTCCGATCCATCCAGATCCGCGAAGTAAGATGAGAGAGGCATCGCACCGTAACCTCCGGCGAAAATTCCGAAGTCACGAACGTTGAGCTGGCCACCGTCGACGACCGGTATGACATGCACATTAACCGTTTGTGTTAATTGCGGCAGCGCGCCGGCTGCGCCAATTGGAATTACCGTCAATTGAAAATCCACATCGGACTGCGGAGCGGGTGTGATGGTCAAATCGACGAGGTCCTCGCGACTGACTTCATAGGTTCCCCGAGCGACTTGAGTTCCCGCACTCAGCTTGGCATTTGTGGGGACACCAGCGATCAAGACGGCTTTGGCATCCGTCGAAATTTGCAGTTTGATGGGAGTGTCTTCGAGGCCTTTCACTTCGGCTTCCACGACGATTACGGGCGGGGCAATTTCGGCTGCGACACTAACTTGCAATTCGTAATAATTGTTGTCTTCATTGGACTCGGTAGCCAACTGTTCTGGATCCAAGTAATACTTGACGGTGTATTCGCCCGCCGAGTCTGGTATCCAGGATTCGGAGTAGGCGTCAGCGGCGTTTGAGTTCACAAAATTCCCGTTGACCGAATTAGTCGAATTGGCTCCACCGACCATGGCACCGGCCCACACGATGACGTCCGGATTGGAGCTATCGTAAATGTTGACCTCGGCGTAGTTATGAAATGTCCCTTCGACTCCATTTACCCACCGGCCCGGAATTGTGACGGCATCGCCAACAACAATTTCCTGTTTGCGAACTTGATCGAGGGCTTCGGAATCAAACGCAAAATCCGGTTGGCCGATTTGCAGCATGACGAAAAATCGTCCGGCGACTTCCGTCGATTCCTCGGTGTAATGCATCAAGTTGATACTTAGACGATCCCAACCATCGTCGACTTTCCAAGCTTCGCTAAAACCGCCGACCATGCCATCCCCGCCGGTCGCGTCTTGATTTGATTCTCGCGCCGAAAACCGACCGTCGTTGTAATCAATTAAACTGGCCGCGTTTAGGTCACTGATTTTGTTGACGTATCCCTCAGCCGCAAAAACACCAGTTGGCGCGGCCGAGTGAAAGCCAATCTTGATCACCTGAAGTTTGTCTCCGGCATTCAACCGGAGCTGATTGTGTTGCGCAGTCAACTCGAATTGTTTGCCATTCACTTCGACAACTAACGATTGAATTTCGGCGTCCTGGTCAGCTGGAAATAAAAGTGACGTTAACTCTTCTGCTGCCACGTAACCGGAATCAACGGCAGTAACCGGGGTGACCGTATCAAATCCGGTCGCCGTCAGTACACGGCGATCTTCCAGTGATTCGTAGCGAAACGTACGAGCAAGGCGTTGTTGGGATGTATTTTGGAAAAGGGATTCGAATTGTTGAGCTGACTCCCGGACGCTGCGTCGAATGATTTTCAAGGGGTCGATTTTTTTGGTCATAGTCGGTCGAAATTAGAACGTGGCGATAGTTGGGAAAGCGGATCGCGGAATCCGGCTGAACACCAAACTCTAGTTCAATTCGGTGCTACAGGATCGGCGGAAATGACAAAAACCGGCAAGTGATGTTCGATGGCAACATGACCAGCTGGGTGTGGCCAATTCTTGCCAGTAATGATTCCCAAATACAACATCCGCGTAACGGTCATGACGATTGAAGTCGTATTGAGTTAGAATCGGGCGGCTTAATCGTTCAACCTTGGAGTAAATCATGCACCCGTTTTCGCTCGTCCTCGGAACCCGCAACCTCAAGAAACGCCGCGAGTTGGAATATCTACTGGCGCCGTACAATATTCAACTCCAGAACTTGGATGACTTTCCCTCTGCCGTGGAGGTCGAGGAAACGGGCGAGACGTTTCAAGAGAACGCGGCCTTGAAGGCCACCGTCCAAGCCCGGCATTTGAACCAATGGGTGTTGGGAGAAGACAGCGGGTTGAGCGTGGTTGCCCTGGACGGTGCGCCGGGTGTTTATTCCGCGCGCTTTTCCGGTATTCACGCTGCCGATGCCGATAACAACGCGTTGCTGCTAAAGCGACTGGAGGGCGTGCCGATTGTTAAACGGACGGCTTGGTACACGTGTCATATGACGTTGTCTGATCCCGACGGAAACCAACGTATCAATTGTTTCGGTTGTTGTTACGGTCGAATACTGACGCAAGAATGCGGAATTGCTGGTTTCGGTTATGATCCCTTGTTTGAGATACCCGAATATCATCAGACGTTTGGGCAATTGGGCGACGCGGTGAAAGGCGTGCTCAGTCACCGGGCCCGCGCTAATCGACAATTTGTCCCGCAGTTATTGGAAATTATCGCCGCTCTTGAGTGAGTGAGACAACATCGACAGAATCTAGCCCGCACTAAACCAGCAGTCGGGCTTTGCCGCGACAAATCTGACCCAACTCAATTAACCATGCCTCCACGCCGTTTGCTGGACTCACGTTGGCATGGACTTGGGTTTGAAGATCAAGGCACCGGTCAATTGCCTGACAGCAGATTTCGGCGACCAGGTTCGTAGCCAACGAACTCCAATTTCGCTGCGCCAGCTGAACCGCCTCGGCAATGTTGGAATCTGGATTGGCGGTCCCATTCAATTCGCTGACCTCTCGATAGCAACAGTGAAAGAAACTGATCGCGAAATCAGCGATCATGACCAACCGATCCCGTTTTAGCGCTCCTTCTTTGCCGGCTGCATCAACAAATCCAAGAACCGATTTGGCAAAATCACTGTGGCCGGGATCGCCCGAAGCCAACTGTTTCAATAGTTCATTTCGAAATTCGAAAATCTCCGAATCGGCAAGTTGTAGCGCTCGCGCAACACTACCCTCGGCCGCTGCCGCCAGCAACTCAAACGGGATTTCGGTCTCCAATTGTGCCTGATTGGCGAGAATTGCTTTGATCTGCTCCGGCGATAGCGGTTCGAATCGAATCAATTGCGATCGAGAGACAATCGTCGGCAACTGTTGCTGTTGACTTGTCCCAATCAAAATCAAGAGTGAATTGGGAGGAGGTTCCTCCAGCGTCTTCAACAGACTATTGGCCCCTTCCTGATTGAGGCAATCCGCATCGTCCACAATTGCGACCTTGCGTCTACCGCGAAACGGTTTCAAACCGATGTCATGCACCAAGCCTTGCTGGCGGCGGTGATCTTTATCGCCGATAAACATCTCGACGGGAATAAAAGCTTTGTCAGCCGGTTTCGCAATCACGATCAAGTCAGGATGCGTTTGGGCCTGCACCTGGCAACAGGCGGAACACGCTCCACAAGCTGCCAAAATTCCTGGCGGTTGTTCGCATAACAAAGCCTCGGCCAACAATTGGGCAAACAATCGTTTTCCGATTCCCGGTAAGCCGACAAAAAGATAGGTACTCGCCAGTCGATTGTGTTGCACTGAATGGCGGAACCGTTCAACGTTTTGTTCGTGACTAGAGAGGGCCGACCAAGGCATGGGTTTTTATCAATCAGAAAACACGGCTGAATTTTCGAAGGCTAGATTTTATCATTGTTACGTCGGGCTAGATACCCGCTGGCGAGCTGCCGAATTTCGGCTTGCATGTCGGATACAGACTGGGCGGCGTCGATCAACTCAACACGATCCGGCCAACGTTGGGCCTCGTGAATAAATCCCTGTCGCACTTTCTCAAAATAGGCAGCACCCCTCGATTCCATGCGATCCAGCGATTTTCCCATTCGTTGGCTGGCAGTTTGCACGTCGAGATCCAGCACAAACGTCACATCGGGCAGCAACCCATCCGTCGCAATTCGATTGACCGTCCAAACCTCGTCAGGCTTGAGATTTCCCGCGTGGCCTTGATAAACGACGGTCGACAAAATGTAACGATCCAACACGACCGTCTGGCCAACAAGTAAGGCTGGCTTAATGATCTCTTCAACCAGTTGTGTCCGAGCAGTCGTAAACAGCATCATCTCAGTCCGCATGTGAATTGGTGTTTGATGATTTCCCAATAATAAACGCCGCAACTCGTCGCCGAGCTGAGTGCTGCCCGGATCTTGGCATGTCACGACGCGATGGCCAAGCGAATTCAGCCATTCGGCAAAAAGTTGGAGCTGGGTCGTTTTCCCGGCTCCATCGACACCTTCAAAAACGAAAAACATGGAGACACACCGAATTCGATTGAGATTGAGGAACCAAACCAGCAACAACGTAAATCAACTTTTTTCAACCTGCATTCTGGCTTGAACTACCTGTCCAGTGCTAGCCGGGACTCATAGCATCGTCCGCCAGCAGCGCAAAAATTTGGACGCAACTGTAAATACATTTGTGCGGCTCGTTCGAATCAAATTCCGGTAAATTCAGGCCTGTCCGAAGTTGAATTTAGCGCCGCACACGGATGTCGGCAGCCGGATAATCAAGACAACAAAGGCCTTCGTTTCAATCCGGATAACCCGCAAATTTTTACGCCATCCGCAAAGTTTTTTGGGAAGAATTCCAAATCGGACTAAACTCGTCAGTCTTTCCAAGTTGGCTGTTCGTTAGAATCGGAACTGGTTTTGATCAAAGCTCGGAAATTTTGTCCCTTTTTGTCTTTTCAAATTTCAAAACGGTTCTACCTTTACACGAAGCCCCGGTCGAATGTGTTAGTGATTCATCGCGGTTCAACGATGTTGAAAAAATGATTAAATTAGTTTTGACGCCAATCCGAGTCGAGTTAAAGATGTCACAAATCAAAACACTATTGTTGGCAGTTGCCGTCGTCGCAGTTCCGATGTTGTCCGCCCCCAGCGACGCAACAGCCGGTCCATTGTTGGATTGGATTCGAGGCTGTCGCCGGCCCAGTCTGTGTGGACGTAAAACCGCTTGCAATACCCCTCAGGTCGCGGCATACGCTCCCAACGCGTGCGGCTTGCAGCCCGGTCAATGTATGAAAACGTGTCAACAAACGTGCTCGCGGACCGTCGTGAATTACGTGCCTTGTACGGCCTATCGTACGAACTGGACCCGTGTTCCGGTGACCCAATATAAACCGGTCACCAATTCGGATCCCTGTACGGGTTGCACGGTGACTTGTATGCGCCCCTGCACGACTTATACCTATCAAATGCAACGCGTGCCTTACACCACCTACCGACCGGAGTATCGGACGGAGTCGTATCAGGTCCCCGTGACGACGATTACGAACGATTGTGCCACGGGAGATTGTGGGACATGTGCCACAGGAAACTGTGGGACCGTCGCAGCTGGCGATATGGGTTGCACGACCTGTGGTCAAAGCAATTTGGGACCGACAATGGCCCCTGGCCCAGCGACAAATTTTAGCCCAACGCAACCCAACAGCGGCAATGGAACCTATTACGAGTATCCCAATTCGAATCCGCCAGCGGGTGCCCTCAATACGGGTGGAACCTACGATGCGACGACCCAACCTGCCGATTTGGTCCCAACGTTGTCCGGGTCAAACCCCCAAGCTTCGGTGCGACCAGTACTCGAACAAATTCGCGCTTGGGATGCGAACGGGTCAGATATGAACAGCGTTCCGGTAAACTACCCACAGCCGACACCGGCCGCCATTCCGCAACCGACCTACTCGAACCAAACGGCTCAATCTCCAGCTCGCAAAGAATGGAACTATTCGCCGGTTCGACTGGCCAGTCACACCAGTACCGCTCGCCCGATCGCCGAACCAGCTCGTCCGTCGCAACAATTGGCTCCGCCGCAAAACGAATCGCCAAGGTTCCGGGGTACATTCCGGTCGTCGATCGAACCGGTTCAGACTTCCAAACAAAACGATCTCAATGGATGGGTCGAAGTCAAATAGCTCCCATTCGCTGGATTGAGTGACGCGTCGACCTCGAGACAAAAAAATATCACTGTCCGACCGCCTGTAACGGCTGCCGGACAGTTTTTTTTGTAGCCTGAGAATTGGATGCAATCGAACAGTGTCGCTCCCGCGTTTGATGGATCGCCTTTCGAAAATGAAATTGGCGAGTTTGGGGGCAACCAGGTAGATCAACAATCATTTCAGGATCGGCGGGTTTGCGCTGAGCGGATTCGTCGAGAGTGTTACCGGTCGAAAAATTCCGCCGGCACCATACCAATCAAATACCGCGACTGTGATATGCAGCGTTCGTTTGTTTTTCACGAACTGCGAGACGTCGAAACTGTTTCGTTGATCGAAGGCTGTAATTCTTTCGGCGAGATTTCCGGCGGTTCCAATCTTGGCTCCATCAATGTAGATGTCCGCATAATCATCGATTCCAGTGAAATTCAAAAACGTTTTTTCGGACTGCCAGTCCGCCGGCAATTCAATCGTGCACCGGTACCAGGCCCAATGGTCCAGTGATTCAAAACCCTGACCGTCCCAATGCTGATCAACTCGAATCAATGACCACGGCTGATCATTGAAATCCGGCGCTGCCCAGTTTTGCTGGACTCCCACTTCGTCTGGATCGGGTTTAAATCTCCAAGGTCCTTCGGAAATGACAAGTTCCTTCCGGCTAATTTCGGCGGTCATTTTGTTCAAGGTCGCAAACCGGGTGTCCTGGCTGAGTCGGCTCGATAGATTGGTTTTTTCGAGATACCGACACATTTTTTCCAACAGCCAACGCCCGGCTGAGTTTGTCGGACCGGAGTGATTCAAGGCGGAAACCAACACTTGGCCCGACCCAACTCCCATTTCAAAGACGAGTCCGTGCGTCTTAACTGTTTTGGCATCGTGGTTGTCCCATAAAACCAGATGCGGATCGATCAATGGCAAAAAATGATCGATATTGGTAATTACCGGCCCGGCCAGATCAAAATGTTGCAACTCAGTGAGTAAGTCGTGCTGTTCTCGCGTTCCGTCGTGGAAAAGTTCAAACGGTCGATTTAGTCCCGTTTCGCCGCGGCCGAATAGCACCGGCCCACCGCGCAGAAACCAGTGCTCGGTAGTGGCAAAACTCCCGGCCAAGCCGTCGGGTAACAGCAGCAACTTGCCGCCATTGGCCAGGAATTCAAGCAACGGTTGGTCGAATCGTCGGGCCAGGACAATTGATTTCGAGTCGATCGTTCCCGGCCAGGGGTTTGCGTCGAGCAACAATTCTCGAGCCAGTCCTGCCGCAGAGGAATGAACTACGATCGTTGGTTTAGTCGATTGGGGAAAAACCCAAACCGGCCATTGGTTAGCGATTCGCCGGCCTGGAGAAAGCCAGGTTGCCCGAATGAGAAATCTTTGGGGTTGTTCCACGATTGGTAGATCGATTTGCCAATCGGACCGGCAACTTGTCCCGGCGTCGACGGAATTCAATTCGATTTGTTGTTGCTTGACAACGGTCAGGGCCGGATCGAGCAATTCAAAGTGAAGTTGTCCGGCGTCAATGGCGCGGGCGTACATGTTTTTTGCGACTACCGTCAGTTGAACTTTCTGACCGCCATCGAAACTTCGCCGGTCCATCTCGGATTGCAGCAACAACATCGCGTCGGCTTGGAAACTCCAATCTTCGATTGACGTTTTCGGTCGATTTTCAAAATCAATCAGCCCCATCGCGGCTTTGGGAAAATCCCGAATCACGCTCACAACATAACCCCCGTTGGGAATTTCCCGGTGGAAAGTTTCGATTTGGTATTTGCGCATCAACATGCCGTAGTGGCGCGATTGAGGCAACAGGAGTTGCGGATCGAATTGAGTGCCGCGCTCACTGGCCAGCGCTTGCATGTCGGTTTGCCAGCGCAGATTGTCCTTGACCGCCCAGGCCCCATGAGCGAGATTCTGTTCCGCAAAATGAATCGCCTCAAGTTTCGGTGGGGTCCAGGTATCGGCAGCAATGGCTTCGCCCAACATCAATGGTTGCGATTCGTGTTTGGCAATGTAGGATTTGAGTTCGGCCAGCGTTTCGACCCAGGAATGATTATTGCCGTAGGGATGGTCGTCATAAAAATCATGGACGCGGTTCCACGCGATCCAACTGCTATCGTCTTCGACGACGGCCTGCGGAATGAACTCCTTGCATTGATCGTACAAGGATTGAATCACGGTCAAGTCCGCACTGGGGCCCGTTTCGCAGGTTAAACTTCGCAATACGATGCAGGCGTGGTTTCGATCGTACTCAAAAAACTCTCGATACTCCTGCCGCAAATCGGCTAAATGTTGTTGATCCAGTTGCGGGTGCCACGTCGGATACTCCATCCAGGCCAGCATTCCGAGCTCATCACACAACTCGAGATACCGTGCCGGTGGAACCCACAGGCAAAATTTCATCAGGTTAAATCCGCGCGATTGGGCAAACTCGATTTCTTCTCGCATTCGATTCTCGTCCAACGTTGGAGCGACGCTCGGTGCCGCATAGCCCCAATTTAAAACGCCTCGAAGAACAATGGGATGATCGTTAAGCAGAAAACGATCATGGTCCGCCACGAATTTTCGAAATCCAACGAATTTCTGGCAAGTGTCAATTGGCGTCGACGTTGTCCCAGCCTGGCCGATTTGATCGCCGTGCAATTCAACCTTGAAATGATATCGTTGCGGAGACTCGGGAGACCAAGCCTGCATGGTCGTGGGGAATTGGCAGGTGGTACGTACCGTAGTCGTAGTCTGTCCGTCATTCGATCTCGCATCGGCCGTCGGACTCCTGGATTCTTGCACGATGTTCATTTCCCGCCATTCATCGTTCGCGTTTTCGGACTTGGCGTCGACGGCATGAACCCAATAGGAAATGCTTCCGACGAATTTTTCCTCCTGAACGATGGGCACCTCGAAGTCCACCTGGTTTTTGGTCAAGTCTCCCCGGATTGCCAATGCGTCGCTGTTAATGTGTGCGGCTTCATGAACCCACCACGTGACGGGTTGCCAAATCCCACCAAAGTGATTGGTAATAATTGGCAAAAATCCTTGAGTGTTATGGCCCAGTTTTTCGTCGACGACAACTCGGAGCAACGGGACGGTATCCGCTTTCGCAGCCCGCGCGACCACATCCGTCAAATCAACACTGAACGGGGTCCAGCCACCCAAATGCCGGCCCACCAGTTTTTCGCCCACGTAGACTTGAACGTCGGTCGCGACCGCCTGAAATCGCAACGAAAATCGTTGGCCTGCTCGCAGCGTGATTGAGGGCAATTGAGTCTGGTAGATCGAAACTCCGTCGAAGTTAGGATCGAGTTGATCCTCGATGGTACCCGGTACGTGGATCGGTTGAAATGTCTGGCCCTTGTTTAATGAAACCGACCAATCGGTCAGAATTGTTTGTGCTCGAGACGGGGCCGCCAAGCAACAACTAGCCCACACCAAACACAACCAGCGCCCGCCTATTTGGTTCCAGATCGAACGCAATCGTCGGTGAGCGTTGGTCTTCATCGGTTCGATTTTGTCTGAGGCGAATTCATGATCTCTTCCGTGTTCCAACAGTCTCAGTGTATGATCGTTTCAAACATTCCGAAACACGTGTTGGCGACCGCTGCGGGTCGCCGCCACAAGGATGCACTTGAGCATTTTTTGCGATCCCTGATCCTACCTGAATTATGCCACTTTCCAAACTCGCCCCAAAAATTCCCACGCAACTGGTCGTGGATGTCCGTCCAGCGGACTTGACTTCCCGAAGCGTCGCCCGCGAATTTCGCGACTTGATTGGCCACGGCGTAAAGATTCTCGCTGCCGGTTCGATGCGGCATGATCCGCAACAGTTGCTCAAGCTCGGGCAACAGCCGAGATTCAAACTGGAAATTTTCGACACCAGATTCTATCTAACCGAACTCCGGCAAATCCCGGAGATCCGATTTTACGTCGCCTACATCATGCAACCTGATCGAAATACGGGTCGACTCAAAATCCATGCGCGGATTATTTACAAAGACCTGTCGTTGACCTGGCGCGCGGCTTCTCATTTGTGCCATGAAGAGGGTGAACTGTGGATCGGCAAAGGTGATGTGCGATCGGAAGTTCGTGGGGGTTACGAGATAATCGAATCAGACGAAGCGACGACCGATATGCCATTGGAATTGCAAGCTGCCTTGGAAGGATTGTCCTGTTCGGAGACGCATCGGCGAACGAACCCAAAATTGTTAGCGATGATTTTGCGATCGGCACCTGGTGATCGGATCGAGCCCTATCGTGATTTCTCCGAGCCGAGAAGGCGCGCGGCCAGCAACCCGGCGAATCGGATCAATGGTGGGCAATCGATTGCCCGCTTCGTCAACCCAGCGGACCCGGGCTCGCTGCAATTTGTGGCTGGCTACGAGCCGGATTTTTGCCACGGAATCGTGGAGCGGAGCACTTCGCAGAGCAAATTGTATGGTGGCCAAATGCTGCGATTTCGAATTCTTTCCAGCAACAAAGCGATCCAATATTACTTTATCGCCGGCCCCCAACACACTTGGATTTTTCCGCCGCAAACATTGACGACCGAACTTTCCAGTTTCGGCGTACGGACAATTAGTGTCGTCGCAGATGACGATTTGTTTCTGCCGGGGTACGAGTATCACTATGTCGAAGAGACAAAAAATGGACCGCAGTGTTATAGTCAGATCCCCCGAGGATTTGCGGGTCCCCCCTGCCCTTTTGATGAAAACAAGGCCGATGCCTCGCCATGGCTGGATCGAATTCCGATCATTCAGCAATTCAAGCAAGAAGTATTGAAACGTTGATCGATTGGAAAACGCCCAGCGGTGCGGTAAATTGCCGTGAGGCACGCGTTTACTTGATCCCGAACTGAATCGTATTGCCGCGCCCGGCAGACGGGTGGACTGGTTCGTCAGCCTCAATCTTTAGTTGAACCTCCCGCTGGCGGCGATTCGCCGCCAGTGGGAGGTAATTTTTATTGGGTGGCAAGGTAGCCAGTCAGTTGCGTTTCCGATCGGAAAAAGCCCGCCGGAAAACTGGGATTCGCTTTCGCCGCACTCCTCATCGCCGCATCATCAACTCACCACGGGCCAATCCGACTCAAAATCAAACGCCATTATCAGCGAACTTGTTCGCCGCTGCGCGAGATTCAATCGTTGACACGAAAAACCCTACATCAACATCGAAACTTTTTAGCAAATCACCGCTCCAAGGCCGCGACTGAGTCTCACAGCCCTGCCAAAGTCAACCGCGGTCACCAATTTCAACGATCTACCCTTTCAGCGACTATCATCGCGGTCAATTGAAAACTCGATTGAAATCGCATACTCAAGAAAATCAAAACGGTCTCAATCCTCGGCCCTAACGTTCAATGAATCCGATCTGTTAAGATCATTCAATCATTGTAATTATTTGTTTGAATTTTTGACTGGCCCAATGCGCCGCCGGTTCTTTTTCTTTCTTTTTTTTCAGTAAGGCAATTAACTTTCTCGCTCTCTCCAAACAATCCTGTGCTTCGCACTTTCGATTTTGCCTTACCAAGAATTCTGCATAATTCAAAAGACTGAACGGAGTCGAATCGATTAAAATCGCATTTTCATAGACATCGATCGCGTCAGAGTAACGCAAAAGTATTTCATTGATCCTTGCAAGTATTCCTGAGTAATACGATTTCGAGTTGTCATCTTTTGCGGAATCAATACATCCCTCGATTATTGACAACGCTTCGTATTTGTTGCCTTGTGACAATGCCCTGAACGCATCGTTTACCCTTGGATCATCCATAAAATCTACTCCCACGGAGAAAAACAAACGGGGCCAGGCAACTGCAAATACGAATTGTCGTTGCATGTTTGCAGTTTAGTGACTGCGTTTGCACCGATAGCAGAAACGAATCGAAAGCCAGTCTCTGAAATACCCCAGTCTGGAGCGAGGCCAGCAATAACTCCTGCGACACAGCCAAGTGCGCCAATAATCACCGGATAAAGTATTCTCTCTCCATTTGGGTCAGTTTTCACAAACCCTAAATACCTGCTGAACAATGACATCCCATCGACATACTCCAACGGATCAATCGAAATAAACTCCCCTGTACCTTCGTAACAACGGGCGCAGTAATTCGCTGGCTTTGTTTCGATCGAGGAAAAATCTGGTCGGTCAATTGGTTGTTCCGAAAGGGTAACATTGCAAATCGTTTGTTTAGCATTAACAACACTACCCGGTAGGAATCCGGTCTATTTTTCGGTCATTGGTTCAACCCAATCGAAGTCGGCCGGTTTCAAATCTGTTTTTTCTGTGCCAAATCCAAACTGCGTGGGCTGGTAGGGGCCGACATATTCGACGTTAGCTTGCGCTGGAATTTGGCTTTCCATTTCCAGACACCAATAACAGGCGTTGACCAACAGGCGCCGCAAGCCTTCGTTTTCGAAATCGGTGGCAGCTCCCATCGTCGTGCAAAAAATTCGCGATGTTTTGCCCGACTTGCCCATGTAGTCGCGGCACCAAGCCAAGGGCATCATCGGTTCGTTTTGTTTACCCACGACCGGCGAGTCGGTCGGTTTCATGCCGGAAAGCACTTGGCCCAACAATAGCACGTTAGCGCTGGCCGGAAGTTTATTGATCCCATAGACGTCCGAGTCACCCCACACCTCGGCGACACCGCTAAGTATTGGGTGGTCTTTGTGTTCCGGAGTCGCAACGCCGCGGGTGCTTTGGGATTTATGTTCGCCATGATGACTCACCCACGTATCACCCAGCACCTGCTGACCAAATCCACCCTGCCACTCGTTGCTATCAAAACTGAAATTCTTGTACGGACTCGTACTATCAGGGGGGTAACGAAATGCATGAGTGGAAGTGCGAAAGCCAATCATCGGTTTTCCGAATTCAAAAAAATCCACGAAGAACTTCATTTGATCATCGGGCAGAGTTCGGAACCGCAACCCTAACACGACAAGATCGGCCCCTTCAATTCGGTGCATCCCGGGAATGTTCGTCTGGTAATTAGGTTGAATCAATCCCGTCTCAGGATTGACGGGAAACAGCACGGTCACATCGAAGCCATGCCGCTGCGCCAGAATTTTTCCCAACATGGGCAAGGATTCTTCGCTGCGATACTCGTCATCTCCAGCGATCAAGACGATTCGTTTTCCCGCACCGGGACCCTTGCCGCCACGGTATTCACACCAGAGTTGAGTCGGGTTGTCAGCCGCCTGATCGGCAGCCGACAATTTTTCCTGGGCGCTGGCATTCTGCTGACCGAATAACGGTAGAGACAGCACCATCAACAAACAGACACTTATCAGGCGAAAACAGTTCATGGAATCTCTTTTGGAATGTAGTGGCTTGGTTTGAATCGCAGCTCGGAACAAGTTGAATGAAATCCCTAGAACTTGGGATCCAGATTTTTGAATTTTCCAACTCGCAGCAGTTCCTTGATCAATTGGTCTGGAGTTTCAAATCGGCCGCCCGGGTCCTTGGCCAGCATTTTCATCACGACTCCCTGAAACAACTCGTCGACCGATAACTGAAACGATTTGGGGGGGGGTGGGATCACCTCTCGAACGTTATGGATTATTTCTGTCATGGCCGAACCGGCTGCCGGAGGGCGGCCCGTAAGTAGTGCATAACAAGTTGCTCCCAAACCGTAAATATCCGATCGCGTATCTAGGACTGCATCAGCGCGAGTTCGCTCGGGGGCCAAATAGGCCAGATCGCCGAGGATTTCGCCGGGCTGTGTGACCTGCTGGGCCAAAGTACCTTGCAGCGCCTTGGCAAACATGAAATCGCCCAACAGACACATTTCATCACTGCTGCGGCGAATAATATTGGTTGGAGTGACGTTGCGATGAACGACCGAATTCTCAAAACCGGTTTTCAAGGCAACTGCGATATCGACCGCGACGCGCCAGACTTTCTTCCAATCCAACATGCCGTCGATGCCAATCCGTTCAATCAACTGCGCCAAATTTTCTCCTTCAATGTACTCCATGGCCGACCAGCAATAGGGACCATTGATGCCGGCGTTGTACAATCGCACGATCCGTGGATCCTTGATCGGCAACATGGTTTTCATAGCGCGCACGAAGCGTTGCCGTTGTTCATCGTTGGCAGTGAATTGAGGGGTCAGGACTTTCACGGCCGCGTCTCGATTCTTTTCGGCGTCGAAGGCCTTAAACACCATCCCGGATTTGCCTTTCCCGATGATCTCAGTCAGCTTGTAGGGGCCCAGTTCTGTCCCGATCAATTGAAACAGTGGCTTGACTTCCGCCAGGGGAGTCCGGCCAGCGGGCACAACCGTCTTGTCCGGTGATCCGTCTGAATCAAGGCGCAATCGCGAGTCACCGATCTGAATCACAGTGCCGATGGGGATCTCAACCGAATCAACGTTTTTACCGTCGACCAACGTCCCACTGGAGCTTCCCTGATCGGCAATCAAAACCGTCTGGTCCGCAATTTTCAGTTGAAAATGCACTCGCGATACCGAGGGATCGCCAAGTCTAAAATCACTTTTTTCGCCGCGGCCAACGGTCAATGTCTGTCCGGATTCCATGCCAAAAGTGCGGCCAGCATCGGGTCCCGCAATTACCGTAAGTCGAAGCTTCATGTTCATTTATTCGTGTTTGGGCAGATAGAATTCGAATGTTTGGAAGATAATAGTCGCCGGGACATATTACCATTGCCATCCACGAGAAACAACAAACCAAATCACAGTCGCGGCTGTTGTCCGTGCCGATTTGTTTCGCGGGCGAATAAATGCCAATCCCCGACCGGAAGATGCAAAGTGATTCGGTCCGCGGGCTGGGCCGTCGATTTGCCGCTTAAACGAGCCACCATGGAATTGCCCGCCAGCGAAAAATAGGCAATGGTTTCATGTCCCATTTGCTCAACAACTTCCAGCCTGACTTCGGCCAATCGAGGAGCGTTGTCCTGCGTCGTCAGGCTCTCAGGTCGAAAGCCCAGCGTCACCGGACCCGTGGGCAAGGTTCTAGCCTGTTCGAGCGTCCCTGCCTTGCTAGCCGGTTGAGACAACGGATAACGCATTTCCGCCGCGTGGAACACGCCCGCAGAAATTTCGCCGTCGATAAAGTTCATCGCGGGGCTGCCAATAAAACCGGCGACAAATCGGTTCGCTGGAAACTGATAAACATTCAAGGGCGTGTCAATTTGTTGGATGACGCCATCCTTCATGACGACGATGCGATCACCCAACGTCATCGCTTCCACTTGATCGTGGGTGACGTAAACCGTGGTGGTGCGCAATTGATGATGCAGACGAGCCAGCTCGGTTCGCATTTGCACGCGCAACTTGGCATCGAGATTGGACAACGGTTCATCGAACAGAAAAGCTTTAGGCTGACGAACAATGGCGCGGCCCACCGCGACTCGTTGACGCTGGCCACCGGACAATTGCCGGGGGCGACGGTCGAGCAATGATTCGAGTGATAAAATTTGTGTGGCCGCAGCGACGCGTTTTTCGATTTCCGCTTTCGGTGTTTTGCGCATGCGCAGTCCAAACGACATGTTCTCGCGAACGGTCATGTGCGGATAAAGCGCATAATTCTGAAACACCATGGCAATGTCCCGAGCTCCCGGCTCGAGATCATTGATACGTTGGTCGCCCACAAAAATATCGCCGGATGATACTTCCTCCAGCCCGGCGATCATTCGCAGCGTTGTCGATTTGCCGCATCCCGAAGGACCGACCAAGACTAGGAACTCACCGTCGGCAATTTCCAGGTTGACCTGGTCGACCGCGACGAAACCATTTTCGAATCGTTTGCATAAATTACTCAACCGAATTTGCGCCATGATTGACTATTCCTTGACCCCGCCCATATTTAAGCCGGAAACCAGGTAGCGGCTGAGCAACATGAAAACAATGACCACGGGAATGCTGACCAGGATGGAAGCGGCCGCATATAGACCCCATTCCGTCGACATACTGGCCTGAAAACTTTTGAGCCCCAACGGCAGCGTAAACATGTCCCGCTCCTGTAATACCTGAGCGGCGACAATATACTCGGACCAAGCCGTCATAAAACTGAACAGTGCTGTAATGACCAGACCCGGTACGGCCAACGGCAGACTGACCCTGACAAATGTTTGCCAACGGCTGCAACCATCCATCCGAGCGGCTTCCTCCAACGAAATCGGAATCGTGTCATAGAATCCCTTCATCTGCCACAAACAAAATGGTAAGGCAGTGGCCGTGTAGAAAATCAACAATCCCAAAAAAGTGTTGACTAAATGCAGGTACGCAATCATGACATACAACGGCAGCAGTAACATGGTGGCGGGAAACATCTGCGTAGTTAGAATCGCCAACATACTGGCCTTCCGGCCGACAAACCTGTACCGGCTGAGTGCATAACCGCCGGTCGCCGCCAACCCGACGCCTAACACAGTCACTGCCAGGGAAACCAGCAACGAATTACCCAGCCATTGCAGGAACGGTTGTTCCGTAAACAGTTTCTGATAGGAATCCAACGTCCAATCTGCAGGAATAACTGCCAGATCGGTGCTGCGCAGGCGATTGCCGGGTCGCAGTGAAACCGAAAAAACATTGATTACGGGATAGACCGAAATCAAGACAAATAGCATCAAGACGGCATGGCGAGTTGCGGCGATCCAACGGGACTTGGGGGCTTCGGCCATTAGTGGATCCCTTCCGTTGCTTTGGTCCGCCACATGAACAATAGCGAAAACAACAGTAACAATACAAAGATCACCATCGACAACGCGGCACCGTAACCATATTGATACAGATTAAACACGGCTTTATAGACATACGAAACCAGAATATGTGTTTTGTCTGAAGGTTCGCCCGAGTTCGATACCAACCAAATGACATTCAGATTATTGAAAGTCCAAATCGTGCCCAGCGTGACGGCTGGCAATAGAACTGGCTTCAGCATTGGAAGAGTAATGTACCAAAATTGCTTCCAACGCGGGACTCGATCCATTTTGGCCGCTTCATACAACTCACGCGGAATACCCTGCATCCCGCCCAGTGCAATGACCATCATGAACGGAAACCCCAACCAGACGTTGGTGATAATGCAAGCAATAAACGCGTTGGTGGCATCGCTGAGCCAATTGATCGGCGGCAGTCCAAAAAACTGATTCGCAATCAAATTGACCGCCCCGTATTCGTAATCGAACATCCCGCGCCACGTGAGTGCCGTGATGTACGCTGGAATGGCCCAAGGCAAAATCAGCAACACCCGATAGATCGACTTGCCGCGCAAGGGAGCGTTCAACGCAACTGCCAACAGCAGTCCAATCACTACATGCAAGAAAACGCAAACCACGGTCCAGACGACCGTCTTCAAGAGCACGACGAAGAACTTCTGCTCGGTAAAAATCTGTTGGTAGTTTTGCCAACCCGTAACTTGCCAATTCTGGAAATTTCGCAACGACATATTCGAAAATGATAACACGACGTTATAAAAAAACGGATAGACGATCGTGAGCACAATCACTGCCAAGGATGGCGCGATCAGCAGATAGGCCAATCGGTTCTGGTTCCAATCGTGGGCCAGTTGCCCCCACGCTCCCCGTTGGAACCACAGCAACGTCACAGTCAGGATCAATGCCACCAGCTTCAATATCAGGCCGGTCGAGTTGGGTTGAATATCCTGGTTCAATCGAGCAATCGTCGACACCGCATCGGCTTGCATCAGGCGGGCTGCCTCAGCGGGCGTGACATTACCGGCGAGTAAGGCTTGATAGTGAGGCCGCATGGAATCCCAAATCGCGCGCAGTTCCGCCACGACGGGCATCGCTCGACCGTTGTTCATTTGCAACGCGGAAGCCATCAAGGTGGGATCTTCCTTTAGCAACGGATCATCCAGCAGACTCTTGCGTGAGGGCAAAGTTTTGAGCTTTGCCATAAAATTCCGCTGCGTTTCTGCCGACGTCATGAAATCGACAAATTCCATCGCGGCGGCAGACTCTTCCGCCCGCGCATGGACGTTTAACGAGTAGCCCTTGGTGGCGACCATCGGGCCCATCGGTTTGCCGGTGGCTGAAACAATCGGCAAGGGGGCAATCGCCACATTCATTTGGGGGTTCGATAGATAGTCTCCCCAGCTCCAATCGCCATTAATGATCATCGCGGCGGATCCGCTTTTGAATAGTGCATCCGCAGTTTCATAATCGCAATTTGCCGGCAGCACATGGTGTTCTGTCTGCAAGGAAACTAAAAATTCCAGCGCTGCAATACAGGCGGGGGAATCTAAAGCCGGAACCGGATCGCCGCTTTCATCGAAGACCCATCCGCCGTAACCGGTGATAAACGGCACAGCAAAAAATGGTTCGACAAAATTCCAGACCAAACCGTATTGATCGGTCTTGCCGTCGTGATCCCGATCGATGGTCGTTTTCACGGCTAACGTCACCAACTCGTCAGTCGTTGCCGGCGGTGATGAAATCAAATCGCGGTTATATACCAACGCCAGATGATTTCCGACTCGATCACCGATTTGAACCAGGACTGGTCGTTCGGGTTCCGTTGGCGAAGCAAGAAAGGTTAGCCCTTGCGGGATAAATTCGGCGACTCGGGATTGGTCAAACCACGGACTCATGTCCTGGACGACTCCCATCGTGACGAAGGCGCCCAATGAATCAGAGGGCCCGAAGATCAACTCGGGTCCGGTTCCCGCTAGCGCAGCAGCCTGAAAACCGCTGCGCAATTCCTCGGTTTCCTTGTACAGTGTATTGACTCGAATTTGAGACTGGCTGGCATGAAAGCGCGCGACTTCCTGGTCGAGCACCTTCCGCTCTCCGACGGTCATTTGGTGCCACAACGTGATGACCTGTTGGCCGGATCGCGATGCAGTGCTCCAATTTGAACAGCCTGTCGCACCCAAACCAATAACCGCAATCACACCGCAGGCCAGGCACACCAACAACACGGACGATGACCGGTTCATGAAGCCATCCTAGTCAACTTCCGACTTGATCACTCGCCAAATCTGGCCGGTCATCGCCGGAATCACCAGCGAATCGGGGCGATTGCCGTCCGTGGCGGTCGATCGTTCTTCGCCGCTGGAAAACACCAACTCCAGTTGATTGACCTTGGTCAGTCCGGTCGGCAGCGGCAGTGCCAACGGTTGATCGCCGCGATTAATTCCGACAAACAGGGTTTGTTCGGCCGACTTTCTTTGAAACAAAATAGTCTGGGCTGCGTCATCGGTCGCTACGATTTCAAATTCGCCACGACAAAGCGCCGAATTTTCTCGTCGCAGTCGAATCAATTTCTGATAATAGTCGTGCAGTTGTTGATCAAATTTGATCGCTTGGGGCTCAGCCAGATCACCGGCAGGTCCAACGGAACGCGGTTCGTAATCCAGGTCATTCCAAACCATCGGCATGCGATCGTCCGGGTCATCGGCGCCATCCATGCCGGCCTCCGTTCCATAATAAATCATCGGTGGCCCGACGAAAGTCAGTTGGAACAAGGCAACCAGACGCAAGGTCTCCTGTTGTTTTACGGATGGTCGAGAAACATCGTAGTCCGGGAAATGGCGGGGACTGACTCGTTCGCCAATGTCGAAATCAAACTTGTCGCGATTCAAATAGGGCCGCCGATGATCGGCGTTGACAATCATCGACGCGACTCGATCGGTGTCGTGTGAATCGATCAAATTTTGCAATGCGAACTGGACCGAGCGCGGATGTTTGGCTTGCCGTTGGACCAACATTTGGCCAAACTCGGTAGCGCTCAAATTGTTGTCGACCAAAAATCCTTTGACTGGGTAGGCAAATCCGTAGTAGTTCATGGTGGAACTAAATCCGCAATCCGCCAAGTAGTTTCCAGCTTCGTCCCAAAACTCGGCGACCGTAAAGGCCGCGGGATTCAACCGGCGAATCTCGGCGTTCCAGTCGCGCCAGAATTGATCAGGAACCTCGTTCGCGACATCCAATCGCCAGCCGTCAATTCCATCGCTCGGGTTACCGTCCCCATTGGGATCCATCCAGCGCAGCGTCGATTGAAAAATGTAGGCCTTGGGTTTGGGATGCAGGTCCGTGCCAGCAGCGTTATCGGCAAACTCGGGAAGTGTATCGACGCCCCACCAACAGGCATACTTGAATTCGTTTTCCGTCGTTTTGGGATCGTCAAATTCCTTGACGGTAAACCACTCGAGATACGCCGATTTTTGTTGCTTTTTGACAATGTCCGAAAAAGCCCAAAAATCACGACCGGAATGGTTGAACACACCATCAATGATCACGCGGATTTGTCGATCGTGAGCCCGTTGAACCAACTTTAAGAACAACTTGTCAGCCGAAGTCCAATGCCAAGTCTGTTGATCGTCGGTTTCCGTAGCAATCATTTCAAGGTCGCCGGCCGGATCGGGACCAAAGTACGGGTCAACATGGTGGAAGCTATTGCCGTCGTATTTGTGCATTGAGCGCGCGTAAAACACAGGATTGAAATAGATCGTATTGATGCCCAGCTCTGCCAAATAATCCAGTTTGTCGATCACGCCTTGAAGATCACCACCGCACCGGCGGTGAAACACACCATCTTCGTAGAAACTGGACCCCATTTGTTTTTCCCACGGGCTGCGCGTATACCACTGTGCGGTCCACGGAGTAATTTGCCATGTTGCAGGAACGATTTCGGGAAACTCAAGCGAGGCGCGCGTTGGATCGTTGGTGGGATCGCCGTTGCGAAATCGTTCGGGGAATATCTGATAGAAAATGGCATCTTGTGCCCAATCGGGAACCCGAGCGTCGGCCTCATTTTCGACTGGATCGACGGCATGGTGATCGGAGGCAGGTTGTTTGCCGCCTGCTCCGATCAACCGAATTGTTCCGAATCCAGACGTATCGTTCCAGGAGTCGTTAGTGGCTTGATTCCACTTCAACATGGCTTGTCGTCGACCCGCGCCGGCGTCATCGTTCAATTGCGCTTCGAAGCCAAGCTTCTTTTCCGGATGGGGATTGGATTTTTGCCAGGGAATTGCCGTTTCCAAACGATAGCCGTTCTCGGTTCGCAAAAATGCCGAGGTAATTTTATTCGAAGTTGATTCCCCATAGGTCACAATCCCTGTGCAGGAAACTCGATATTGACCATCATCTGCTTCGTAACTGGATTTGCGTTGACAGTTTTCATCAATGAAAAACTCCACGGAATCCTGTTCCCAGGGAGTAGGGTTGTCGCTATTGAGCGTGGCGTCTTTTACCTCGACCAAAAAATACAACTGGTCGTGGTCCCACAAACAGCGCCAGTCCGCGGAAGCTGCCTTACCGGCGGGCAGGTTTGAATGGTCGGAAACCAGACGATCGATCGACGTAACAGCAGCCGTTTTCCAGACATCGTCCAATTTCCCATCGACAACTGGTTGACCAAACGCGGCCGAGTACTCGCGAACCTCGCTGGTTGTGATCTGAGCACAGGCGGGTGCGACCAGCGACGATACGCCCCAGGCAAGGAATCCCAATCCGCATTGGATGGGCGATCGAAGGTTCAATAATCGGAGGAAAGCGTGTGCAAATTTCATGTTTAATCGAGTTGTGGACGGACGGCAACAATTTGGCAAAACTGTCGATGGAAATTGATACCGAGAATTACCGGCGAGATTGTCGGTGAGACTGTAGATCGCAATCGAGCTAAGGCTGTCTAGTCTGGGGGGCCTCCGCGATTGGCGTCGGCGGGCTCTTGGTCCATCTTGCCAGCCCACAGACGATCGTATTCGTCCTGCTCGACTTCCTTGCAGATATAGCTGGAAAAGGCGACCATGAATTTTCCATCTTGGCCAGCCTGTTCAAAGACGATTGGAATCGGACCCTGCCGCGGCAGGGAAGTTAATCCCCAGCGGATCTTGAACGGCTGTTTATCCCGTTCGCTGACAAACAACTTATCGAGCTTGGAGGGATCAACGCCAATATTTTTTAATCGCTCTGCATCTTGTTGTCCGATGAAGGTTTTGAGTTCGGCTTCATCGGTTGGTCCTTTGAAATTATGTTGTCCCTGGTATACGGCATACAGGGAACTCACTCGTTTGATGTTCAGGTCATTGACTTCGGCCATCATTTGAGCGGCCGGTTCGCCACCGCAGCCTGGAAAATTCAACAGGACTCCCAGCAACGACAACAAAACAAGTCCGTGAAAAATTCTGAATGGAGTTGGATTCATGGTTCACCTAAAAAGAAAGCCCTGCCAAATCTGGCAGGGCTGAGAGTCGCAAATTGAAATGTCTTATTGAAGATCATTCGCCGAGTAATTCAATCCGTCAAAACGGTGACCCATGCTGTTTACAATGTTCAAGTTGGCTTGCTTACTTACGTTGTGTGTCGAACCATCACCGAAGACCGCACTAACGGATCCAGGATGCGCCGACCCGAACCCCATTTCTCGGGTGCGTCCAGTGCTTTCTAACACATTGGATGGACGGCGGGCTGTATCGTCCCAAAGCCCGACATCAAACCCACGCCAACCTCCCCACGGATCAGATGGAAATGCGCGACAACAAATTCGCATCGACGACCAATCGGCGCTATGGAAAGTTCCGGTTTCCCACCAATCGCTGTATTGTGTTGCCGGGAAGTTATAAAACGATGAGTTGGCTGCTTTTTCCATGAACAGGATCGTGTTTGACGATCCATCCAAAACGCTGCCAAAATTGACTTTTGGATAGACCGTGACGCGGGCTGGAGAAACGCTTTTGTTAACATGCCCGCCCTTGGCAATGATGCCGGTCCAGGTCGTATCGTACTCGGTTGAACTTGGATCGCTACCGCTGGAAAAACTCAATCCCCAGCCCGCGATTCCTCCTTGTGCATTGGCCCAGCCGCCGCCCATCCCGGCATAATCGCAGAGCATGATTGGAAACAGAAAAAACTGATTCAATGAAATTCGCTGTCCTCGAGTCGGGCAAGCAAACATCGGCATTTTCTGTTCGGCTACCGCGGGGACTCCGCCCAACCAAATTCCGCTGACTGCTCGTTGGTTGAAAGCGCTGTTTTGTTCCAGGAACGGCAAAATCTGATAGGCCCAACCCAAATTTTCGATTTCATAAACTTGCTTGAGTTGACGCGTGGGATCCCAATAGCCGTCCGAACAATCTCCGGCTGTCGGGAAACGCATGCCGGCCGATTCGAAGTTGTGTGTTGCCAGACCAATTTGTTTGAGATTGTTCAAACAAGCCGAACGGCGGGCGGCTTCGCGGACCTGTTGAACGGCGGGCAATAACATGCCAATCAGAATGCCAATGATGGCGATCACAACCAAGAGTTCTACCAAGGTAAAACCATTTCGGGGATGAGTTTTTGTGTTCATGAATGTTCTCGAAAAAAGGAAACTAAAAAATGACTGTAATTGAACCGGTGGCATAACTTGGCAGCTAGGATTGCATGCCAGCGAATCATTGGTTGGTGGATGAACTCCCTGTGCCGATGGATTCAGTTTGCCACCGCGGTCGGGTGACTCCGGAAAAACTGGTTCCGATCCTGATGCTATCTACTTCAAAAGTCTTCCGGCCCTCGAAATTGGCGATGCTGATCCGATCGAAGGAAAAATTCCCTTTTCCAATAACGTCGGGGAGGCATAATTCTTCATCCCACAACGAGGCCGGATTCTTGAATACTTCAATCGTGTCTTGGTTGTCTTGGCCAAAGGTAATTTTGAGTACAAATAAGGCGACCTCGGTTGACTCGGATCCGAGATCACCCAATTCCAGCAGCGAATTGCCCGTGCCATTTGATTCCGAGGTCACGGCCCAACCGGTGACACCCGCCGCTTTGTTGGGTGAGCGGTTGCCAGTTTCTTTCCAGCCCTTGGCAGCACCGTGTCCCACACATAATACTCGATTCTTGTTACCGTCTCCTCGATGTAACTCAAAGCCGTAAAAGACTTGTTCGACTTGGTCAATTTTCTGCAAAAAGCTCAAATACAACGTCGTCCCATCACGGCCAATCAACCGGGCACCATCGAAGTCTTCAATCAAACCAGCGGTATCGAATACACCACTAAATGAAGTGCTTAGTACGCGGCGAATACGGTTGAAATCCCCCTTGAGTGCTGCATGATTGCCGCTGTTAGATAAAATCCCAAATCTCAGACTACCTGCATCAACCGAGTTGCTTTCGGGGAGTTCGCCTTCGATCGACATATCCTCCCACGGTCCACCCCAGCCAAAACCGCTGTTCTGACCGCCCAGACGACCGACGGGATAATCAAAATCTTCGCCGGCCAACAAACCACCAATCGGGCCCAAACTGGCGGATAAAGTACGTACAAAGACGGCACCGGGTTTATCGAGTGAATTCACTTGGTTCTTCGAATGATCATAGCGAATGGTTTCATTGGTGTGCCACTGTAAGGTTTTGAGCGGACCATTTTCGGATTCCCGAAAATGCCCTTCCACTAGACCCTGGAACACATGGACTTCGGTGTTGCCTTGATCATCGGCCATCACACCGAATTCAGTACCAAGATCAACGACCGTCAATCCTGCAGTATTAACGCGAAAGCCCTCGGCCCCCGCTGGGCAAGTCGTGGTCACTCGACCTCGATGCAACACCGACTCATCGGCAGCCGACACGTTCAGCAACGCCGGAGCCTGTAAGATCATGCAGGCGCCATTTTCAAATGTGATTTCGGCAACTCCTTCCACCAATTCCAATTGCTGCCCGGAAACCAATTTGGAACCGTAGCCGACCGCTTCGGCATTGCGCGGAATATTCCAGCGGCAGTTCAGCGAACCGGTGATTCTGGCCACCGTTTCCCCGTTCGTCGGTGGACCAGAGGATTGTCCCTGGAGCTCATCGGAAGCGACCTGAACGAGTTCGGCAGGCGCGGACGCAAACCAACGCGGATAGGAGATGCCGATTCCCAGCCCCACCAACAACATGGCGGCCAACGCCAATAGCGATCGCCCGACGGGTGGATCAAATTTTCCAGTTTGTGTTCCCAGAAAATTTGTCGGCCGATCCGTTGGATCAACCATTTCGACGGAATGGAGCGGCGACGAATTGGCAACCGACAGCGAGCCTTCCAACCAATACAACTCGGCGTGCATCGACATGTATTGGCGGTAGGCAACTTGTGCTTCCCGATTCTCGGCCAGAATTTCTTCCAGGCGTCGAGACTGAGTTTCCGAAATCTGTTGATTACAAATGTCGGATGTCAATTGCAGAACTTCAGCCAATATTTTTTCACGATTCTCACGTAAATTATCCATCAGGCGACTCCTTCGGCTGATACTTTTCGATTGATACATTCAAATAGGGCTTTGCGAATTCGATTCAAAGCTTTGTAGACTGTATCACTGGGACGACCTAACTCTTCGGCCACCAATTTGGTGGTCACATTCCGATTACCGTAACATTGACCCAACAGCTGACGATCCGTATCTCTCAGATCGCTGGCGCAATCGGCCAACGCGCGGCGACGCGCTTCGAGTAATTCAAATTCGTTGGGCATGGCTTGAGCCAATTGATCCATCAACTCGACACTTAAAAACATTCGCTGTTTTTTCTTTTCACGCCAAAACTTTTGGACTTGATGATACGCAATGACACTCAACCAACTCACAAAATTAGTTCCCAGCTGAAATTGCTCATGTTTCTGCCACATCACTACACAAACCTCCTGCATCACATCTTCGGCGTCGCTTGGATTTCCCAACAAGGCTGTCAAGTATCCGAACAACCAACGCTGATGCTGCGAAAGCAGGCGAACCATGGACTCACTATGATTCGTGTTCGAGGGGGTGCCAGTTTTGTGGTCATCAGTCACGTTCAGACCCGGTACATTCCGACTTTGAGGCTAATCTTTGAGGCTAATTCGACTTGGAGCTAAACATGTTAGGCGCGCGGGCGATGATTTTGGCCATCGAAAATCAATTTTGAGTCGAAAAAAAATGCCTAAGGCGTTGTTGCAGGTCAGTATTCTAACAATATTTGGCGGTTGAGCAAAAAAAATGTCTACGCTGGAGACCGAATCAATAAAAAAAAGCCCCCCGAATTCGAGGGGCTTTGAAAACAACTGTCCACCGGGACATCGACGTACGCCGAATCAATCTAGGATCGGCGACGACGTGCCAGCATCATTACCAGGCCACCCAATAGGACCGATGCTGTTCCGGGTTCCGGAACCGAGAAAACAACAAACTGATTCCCAGCAAACTGATTGAAATTCGTACCGGCTGGGCCAGCCAAATTGGGTGCGCCAGCTCCGAGTCCACCGATGACTTGATTGGAAAGAAAAGTTCCATCGCCACTGGTGATGAAGCCTGCGAGTTTAATGTCTTGGGTGATAGCGCCGATATAAGTATTCAAATCAATCGAGAATTCCCAGCCTGTTGTAGCGGTCAGCGCGCCGGCGGCCGAGGCGCCATCGATACCGAGGGCATTGCTGTTGTCCCAACCAAAAAATACTCCGCTGCTTCCAACATTGTTCAACGGTAAGTCTCCTGGACCACCTCCCGAAGCGACCGTAAAGGCCGTGTTGTTATTCAAATCGAAGCCATTGAGTGCCCAAAAACCGGAACCGACTTCCAGTCGCAAACCATAATCAGCCGTAAAACCGTTGTCAAAAGTCAAACCAGCCAATGCTTGGACCTCGTTGAACCCACCGTCCACGTTGTCATTAAGCAACACGTTTTCACCGCCAGCGACGGCATCAAAAAACATGAAGTATTTGTTGAAGTTGGCTTCCAAATTGCCAGAAACCGAGAATGACAAAGTACTTCCGGCCACGTCCCCCCACACAGCGTTGATTTCACTGCCGCTGAGCGAAGCTTGCGTGCCGGTCGAATTGCCGAAACCAGTCGCCGTATCTTGAACAAACTTCAAAGTCTGCCCAGCACCCAGATTCATTCCATCTTGAGCATTGGATTGGCCAGCTGCCATCATCGAAACGCCCAGCACAAACAACGTTGTTAAAACACGAAATCTCATAGATGTAACTCCTGAAAAAAAGGTAACTTCGAAACTCCCATCCAATTTCGAATTTGGACGAAAGAGGTTAGTCAAATTTGGATCGAGCGGCCGCCACACAGCAGCCGCCAAACTAAGGTCACAAATGGATCAAACAATCAATTCGATGGCGCGATCCGCAAACGATTAAGTTAGGTTACTCAAAGGTCAATCAAGGTCAACCTTTGAAGCTGCAAACGCCATCAATGGGGTTCGATCTGCCCCAATATCTTATGCAACCGGAATAACCGCCTTCTCCGTTATGCGCAATTTGTTTCAAATCAGGATCAGATTTCCTTTACTATTGGGATAAAATTTGGAAATAAAAAAAGGCGAATTCTCGGCTTTTTTTTTGAATTTAGGCTGCTACATTGGATCGAAGGAACTTTTATTCTTGGTAATGGGAACGAGCTCTAATCGACTTTCATCCCCAAACCATGCCCCAAAGTTCTTGCTCGAAGATTTGCTAAATCCACGGATTCACTGAAGGGCCTCCCCCAGCCTTTTTTGTGAGACTATTGCGACAGATTGATTTGCCTTTAACTATCGTTCTTACCTGGTTGGAGCTGGTTATGAATTCGACTTTACCCGAAATTCAGGTCGCTCGATTGTCCCTGTTTTCTCGTCTGGTTTTGGTGGTGACGATTTGTGGGATATCCGCCATCGGTCAGCCTGCCTGGGCTCAAATCAACATGGCGGACAGCCAGATCTACACTGTTCCGGAGTTGAATCTGGACCAGTGGAAACACTATCGAATTTATGTCAATGATTGGCATTCGGATTTCGAAGTAACCATGACGCCCGTATCTGGAAACCCGGATGTCTACATACGAAAGTCTAGCCAACCCACTTTAACTCAATTCGATTTTGCGCCTTATATCGCGGGCGTTGAAACGGTTCAGGTTAGCAATTCGACACCGACCAAACTGACGACCGGTTGGTACTACATCAGCGTGCACGCACGGCCCTGGGGAGACAAGGGTATTAAAAACGACGGCAAGAAGTTTGTCGCTTTCAATCTGATCGCAAAACGGACTACCAAGTCATCGATACACAACGGCATGGGCGCGATTCCATTCGAGACAGGAACGGCGTTTCGTGTTTGGGCGCCCAATGCCAACTCGGTTCGCGTGGCCGGTGAGTTCAACAACTGGAGTTCGCTGGATGCTGCGATGGTGAGTGAAGGCAACGGCAACTGGTCGATCGATCACCGCAATGCCAACCCCAACCAACGCTACAAATACGTTATCCGCAACGGGAATCAAACATTGTGGCGCAATGATCCACGCGAAGAACAAGTAACCAATTCGACAGGCGACACAGTCATTTTTGACGAGAGTTTCACTTGGACCGACAGTTCCTTTCAAATGCCCAATTGGAATGACATGGTCACCTATGAATTGCATATTGGGACCTTGAATGATAGTCCCGGTTTTGGGCCAGGCAGTTTCAATTCGGCCATCGCGCGCTTGGATCATATTCGGGATTTAGGTGTCAATTCGATTAAGGTGATGCCGGTCAACGAGTTTCCAGGTGGATTCTCATGGGGTTACAATCCGAGTTATCCCTTCGCGGTCGAGACGGACTATGGTGGCACCAGGGAATTCAAGCGATTCGTCAACGAAGCTCATGCCCGTGGCATCGCTGTTATCCTGGATCTGGTGTTCAACCACTTCGGCCCCAACGATATGGATTTGTGGCGTTTCGATGGCTGGTCGCAAGGCAATTGGGGAGGGATTTATTTCTATCCCGATGAACGATCCATTACGCCGTGGGGCGATTCGCGACCAGATTTCGGTCGCCCCGAAGTTCGCCAATACATTCGCGACAATGTTTTGATGTGGACGCAGGATTTTCACGTGGATGGAGTTCGCATCGATTCCACGCTGAATATTCACACCCACACCTGGGGTGATAACCCGGAAGGTTGGTCGCTGTTGCAATGGCTGAACAACGAGATTAACGCGACCCAGCCGTGGAAAATCATGATCGCAGAAGACTTGCAAAATAATGCGGCGATCACTCGCGATACCGGCGCCGGCGGAGCGGGGTTCGATGCCCAATGGAGTGCTGGTTTTGTACATCCAGTGCGCTCGGCCCTCCAAGCCAGCAGCGATGCCGGACGCGACATGAATGCCGTTCGCAATTCCATCGCCGAACAATTTTCGGCGGATGCGTTTGAGCGAGTTATTTACACCGAGTCGCATGATGAAGTGGCTAACGGCCGGGCTCGCGTTCCCGAAGATATCTGGCCGGGCAACGCGGCCAGCTGGCCCTCGCAAAAACGCTCGACGCTGGGCGCGGCGTTGGTCATGACGGCTCCAGGCATCCCGATGATTTTTCAAGGTCAGGAAATTCTGGAGGACCAATATTTCCGCGACGACGATCCCGTCGATTGGAGCAAAGAAATCACTCACGCAGGGATCGAATTGCTCTATACCGATTTGATCAAGCTTCGTCGCAATTGGTACAACAACACTCGCGGTTTGCGTGGCCAATTCACCAACGTGTTCCATGTCAACAACAACGACAAAATGATCGCGTTTCATCGTTGGTCCCAAGGCGGTCCCGGTGACGATGTGATCGTGGTTTGCAATTTTTCCAGCAACGCCCGAGATAACTATCGAATCGGATTGCCCCGGTCCGGCGTCTGGAACGTTCGGTTCAACAGCGATTGGTCGGGTTATTCGAATATCTTTGGAAATTACTGGACCCCCAATGTGACCGGTGTTAACACGGCCTGGGACGGCTTGGGTTCCAGCGGAATCATCCGAATAGCGCCCTATTCGGCCGTGATTTTGTCTCAGGATTCGGCCCTGAGATCGGCTCCCGGTTTCGACGTTAAGTCCAGTTTGTCGATCAAATAATTTTCTACGCCTCCGATTCTTTGATTACTCTGAAAGAGTTACAGCAATTAGCCGGTGGTTGAGCGTAGCGACACCATCGGTTGCCGGCAAAAAAAAATCACGCATCCCGCAGGGATGCCAGCAGACATTTCCTTCTGTCAAATCTCTAATTCAGGTACTTTGGATCGAATTCAATGCCCGCTTTTTCCAGTAACTCGATCAACTCTTCCTGGTGTGTTTTGTGGCGATGATGATCTTCCTGGTTTCGGATGTATCGTTGAACTGCCGGTCGAGTGGTCGGGCTGACCGAAAATGCGCTGTAGCCTTCTTGCCAAGCAAATTCCTTCAGGCCAATTTCTTTGTGAACCCAAATGGAAGATGATTTTTTTAGCTCTTGCATGAAGTCAGCTAGTCGATGGGTTGCTTTGAATCCGACGAGCATATGAATGTGGTCTTCGACGCCCCCGATGCCTTGAGGAAATGCATCTAGTCCTTTGACAGTACCTCCGAGGTATTCATGGAGTCGTTCCCGCCATGTTGGTTGAATCATTGGTTGTCGGTTTTTGGTAGCGAAAACGAGGTGTGCGTGAAGGCTGATGTAGCTCATGTTTTTTCCGGTGGCTGGCACCCTTCCAGGGTGCGTGAATGATAGGGATCTGCTTTCCGGTAGTGTCGCTTCGCTCAACCACCGGCTAATGACTTTATACCCCTTTCGGGGTAACTCGTTGCTATCACCACTTGTGTGGTACGATGAGGCCATGACGCCCGGGTTTTTTGTTGCCCCGATGTTGCCGTTGAGTTCTGAGTAAACTCGTAGATCTGGTGAAACCAATCGCCAGCATTTTTTTGAAGTAGATAATTGGAAAAATTTGACTGTAACGGATTGGTGTTCGCTTGCTCAATTTATTTCACTCGATCGGGCGCCGTGTTTCTGCGTTTCTAGCTGGTCCGGCGGGGGCGAAGGAAGTTTTCATCGTGGCTTTGCCGCTAGTTATTTCCAGTCTCTCCTGGACGGTGATGACCTTTGTTGACCGGATGATGTTGCGGTGGGTCAGTGGCGATGCGATGTCGGCTGCGTTTCAAGGAAATGTGGTCTGGTTTTCTTTTCTGTGTCTGCCGCTGGGAATCTGTTCCTACGCCAACACGTTCGTCTCGCAGTACCATGGCGATGGACAATTTCAAAAGATTGGCAGCGCGGTTTGGCAAGCGATCTGGTTGGCGGCCCTGTTCATTCCAGTGATCGCCTTGGGAGTTCCCCTGGCCCCTGTAATCTTTGCGTGGGCCGGGCATGGACCCACGATCGCGCCGATGGAAACGATTTATTTCCAAACGTTGTGTTGGGGCAGCGGCGGGATGTTGATCTCGCAATCGGCGTCGGCGTTTTTCAGTGGTCGGGGTCAAACGAAAGTCGTCATGTGGGTCGACTGTTTTTATGCTCTCGTCAATTTGGGATTGGATTACGTTTGGATTTTCGGGTATTACGGATTTCCTGAAATGGGGATCGCCGGTGCCGGATATGCGACGGCGGTTTCATTATGGCTTAAGGCATTGACCTATCTCGCGTTGATGTTGCGCAAAACCCATCGCGAAAAATACGGCACGGGGAATTGGCGTTGGAATGGAGCACTGTTCGGTAGGATGATGAAGTTCGGTGTCCCCAGTGGCTTGCAGATGTTTCTTGATGTGGTTGGTTTTACAATTTTCATCATGTTGTTGGCGCGGCTGGGTTCGGTGGAAGCGGAAGCCAGTTCGATGGCATTTAGCATCAGCAGTTTTTCCTTCATGCCGATTTGGGGTTTGGGACTGACGGCCGGAATTCTGGTCGGTCAACGGTTGGGCGAAAATCGGCCGGACTTGGCGGCCCGCTCGGCTTGGACGTCGCTGATCATCGGCTGGGGATACATGCTGTTGATCTCGTTGTTTTACTGGTTTGTCCCCGAGCTGTTTCTATCGGGATTTTTTGCGGCGACAACTGCCGATGGGTCGACGGCCGACGCCGCAGATTCCCGTCAATTGGCGGCGACATTGTTGCAGTTTGTGGCGGCGTATAATCTGTTTGATGCGACGATGATGATCATGGCCAACGCCATCAAAGGCGCCGGTGACACCCGGTTTGTCATGTGGCTCAGTTTGTTGATGGCGGCCTGTCTGGCGGCGATCAGCTATTTGGTCGTGGAAAAACTCCACTGGGGAATCTATTCCTGTTGGGGGCTGATAACGGGGTGGGTCTGCTTGTTGGGGATTGTTTTTTTCTGGCGTTTCCTCGGTGGCAAGTGGAAAACTATGCGCGTGATTGAAATGCAACACGGAACGGTAGAATAGAGTTTCCCCACGATTTGATTACTGATAAAGTAAATGCCTTAGTCGCGACCACGCGTTCGATAAATTCCATCTCTAGCTAGGGCCAGTACATGGGTGACCAACAAATCAGTCCACTTTCCGGACAGACAAAAACGGCATTCCTGCGGCACTTGCTCGATGATATCGGTGCCTTGGAACAGATGATTGAAGAGGGCTTGATTGAAAAAGGGATCACGCGCATCGGGGCCGAGCAGGAATTGTGCCTGATCAAGGACGATTTGCGACCGGCCATGACGGGTCCCCAAATTTTGCGGACGATCAATGAACCGCACTACACGTCGGAATTGGCTCAGTGGAATCTGGAAATCAACTTGGATCCCCAGGAAGCCAAACCCGGTTGCTTGCGCAAGATGGATTTGCAGTTAAATGAATTGTTGCAATTGGGAAAAAAACAGGCCGAGGCGTTTGATTGTCATGTCCTGTTGACTGGAATTTTGCCGACGATTCGCAAAAGCGAGTTGGACTTCAAATACATGACGCCCAATCCGCGGTTTCGCGCGATGGATAAAATCTTGCGCGAGTTGCGGGGCGAGGATTTTTCGCTATACATCGAAGGAGTCGACGAAATCAATTTGAAGCATGGCTCGATTTTATTCGAAGCCTGCAACACCAGTTTCCAGATTCACCTGCAGATTGATCCCGCAGAGTTTGCCGACAAATACAATTGGGCTCAAGTGCTGGCCGGCCCGGTACTCGCGGCTTGCGTAAATTCACCGATGTTGCTGGGTAAGGAACTCTGGAGCGAAACGCGGATTGCCCTGTTTCGCCAGAGTATTGAGATTCGGCATGCCAGCAATTACATGCGCGACAAACAACCGCGAGTGGCGTTTGGTTATGATTGGTTGAAGTCTTCGGCCGTCGAGATTTTCAAAAATGACGTCGCGCATTACTTGCTGATTATTTCGGCGGCACTGGAAGAAGAGAATTCGTTGGCGTTGTTAGCCAAAGGGGAGATTCCGAAATTGCGAGCCATGAATTTGCACAACGGTACCCTCTACAAATGGAATCGCGCCTGTTATGGCGTCGGCAATGGTCAACCCCATCTGCGAATTGAAAATCGCTATATCTCAGCTGGTCCCACGCCGCATGATCAAATGGCCAACGTCGCGTTCTGGATTGGCTTGATGCAAGCGATGCCCGACGACTGCCGCTCGTCCTGGGGCAAGCACTTTTATTTTCAAGAGGTCCGCTCGAATTTTCTCAAGGCAGCTCAACATGGTTTGAACAGCGAGCTGCGCTGGTTCGGCAAATGGATCGATGCCGGGAGATTGATCCTGGAAAGACTCTTGCCCATGGCGGCGGAGGGACTGGAGAAAACGGGTATTCCGCGCGAAGAATACGAAGGCTATTTGAAAACCATCGAACTGCGGGTGGCCAGCAAACAAACCGGTTCCAATTGGATCATCGATTCATTGCGGTCATTGCGGGCGAAAAACAGCGTCGAGGAATCCGTGTTGATGATCACCAACATGATGAAAGAAAATTGTCTGGCGGACCGACCGGTGCATGAGTGGAAAATTCCGGGACAATCTACGTTGGCGTTGATTCCGAACCGGTACGATCGCGTCGACAGCATCATGATTACCAATCTGATTACGGTACGTGAGGATGACCTACTTGATTTTGCCGCGACGTTGTTGAAATGGAACGGTTTCAACCATTTGCCGGTGGAAGATGGCAAGGGAGAAATCAAGGGAATCATTTCGACGCGTGATATCGAAAGGTTTCGCAGTTCTGGCAACCAGGATCCAGACGCGCTCGTGGACGCTTGCATGACTTCCGACATATTGACCGTCGCGCCCGAGACATCACTCGACAAAGCCGAAAAAGTAATGTTGGCCAACAAGTTCGGCAGCATGCCGGTGGTGCGGGATAATCGCGTGATTGGCATCATCACGGTCAATGATATTCTCAATTTGCGAAAGAAGTTGGCGGCGGAATGATCAGGTTTGGTGTTGCGGGGCAGCAGTTTGAGACCGAGCGTTTGATTGGTGACCGCCGGGGTTTGTCAGGCGGGCCAACGCTGGTTTTCGTGGCTGGCATTCACGGCAATGAACCGTCCGGCGTAATCGCGCTCCAACGGGTATTTCAGGATTTAGACCGACGTGAGGTTTCGTTGCAAGGACGATTGCTCGGGCTGGTTGGAAACCTGGAGGCGTTAGCCCAGCATCGACGCTACCTTTCCCGCGACTTGAATCGAATCTGGGATCAGGATTTTTCGCGACAATACTACGACGCGACTCAACGTGCGCCGGGTCTGCCGGAAGAATTCCGGGAAGCGACAGAGATTTTCGATGTGATTGAACCGTTATTAAAACGGTACAGCCAATCGCTGGGTGATCCCGCGAATCATTCCAAGCTGTATTTTGTTGATCTGCACACGACATCCGCGCCGACTGTGCCGTTCATTGCCATCAATGACCAACTTGACAATCGCAATTTTGCTTTGCAATTTCCCGTCCCAACCGTGTTGGGGATCGAGGAATATTTGCAGGGACCGTTGCTCAGCTACCTGAATGATTTTGGTCCCGTCGCGATGGCGTTTGAGGCGGGTCAACATGATGATCCCAAATCGATTGACGTCCATGTAGCCTTTATCTATTTGGCGATGTTGGCGGCGGGTATCGTTCGAGCCGAGCAGATTCCTGATTTAGTTCAACATCGACGGCTGTTACAAGACTGCGGTGGCGAACAACAGGGAATCGTCGAAGTCGTCTATCGTCGTGGGCTTGCTCTCGATGACAACTTTGTCATGGAGCCGGGGTTTACCAATTTTCATCCCATCCAAAAAGGCGCTTTGTTGGCACAAGATCGTCGCGGACCGATTCGTGCCGATCGGGCGGGACAGATTTTTATGCCACTGTACCAAGCAGTTGGTGAAGATGGTTTCTTTATTGTTCGCAAGGTGCCTCGTTGGGCTTTGCTGCTTTCCAGCCTCTTGAGACGTGTCAATTTCGAAACGATTTTGACGCTGTTGCCTGGCATCTCGCGCAGCCAGTTGCAGCCAGAAGCGTTGGTGGTAGACCGGAGAATCGCACGCTTTCTGGCGGTACAGTTGTTTCATCTATTAGGTTATCGGCGCAAGCGAGATGATGGCAACGTCATGATTGTTTCGCGCCGCGAAATTCAACGCACCTAGACGGATAGTTCGAGCTCGACTAAACGAAAGGGCAAGATTTCTGATGTGACACCCGACGAGACTGCCCGGACAATCTGGCGTTTTGAGGATAAAGTGGAGCAGGTGTGAGCGCCAATTGGATTCCGCCAATTCTCAATCTTCCGGTAAACTATCCCCAATTTTTTGTTTAGCGAGACACGAAATGATCGCCTCGGCTGGAAAATTCGATTGCCGAGGAGGGTGATTGATCTGGCATTGGAGTGCGGTGAAGGTAGAATACAATTCTTTACAGCTTTTTTGGGGATCGAAAAACATGCCGGAAGTCACCTTTCCACAAAGCGAGGGAGAACCCGTTGTGGTTGACTTGCACGACCCCTATTGGGCCGCATTCCTGGGTTGGTTGTGGCCCGGTGCCGGGCATTTTTACCAACGACGATTCGTGAAGGGCTTTCTGTTCATGATCTGTGTGTTGAGCACCTATTTTTTTGGATTGGGGTTGGGCCACGGTCGAGTCGTATATGCTTCGCTAAAATCAGGCGACATTCGTTGGCAATATTTTTGCCAATTAGGTGTGGGAGCTCCGGCCTTGCCAGCTTTAGTCCAATCGTTCAAGACCAGCCAGGGACGCGATCCATTTTTTGTGCTGTGCGAGCGATATCCAGCGAATTATGGGAATGCCGGAAGCGGCAACTCAATCGAACGCCAGCGAGCTCAATTACGCTTTGAGCGCGTGACCGCGGAAAACAATTTTGAAGCCTATCAGGGACCGA
Organism: Mariniblastus sp.; assembly: GCA_031400405.1. Lineage (GTDB taxonomy): Bacteria > Planctomycetota > Planctomycetia > Pirellulales > Pirellulaceae > Mariniblastus. The sequence continues at coordinate 57,428 of JANNPW010000160.1, read as the reverse complement.
CATTGAAAGATGGGTTCATGGCGCCACCGGCGGGACCTGTGTTGCAGAATTCTTCCGATGTGTTAGGCAAATGGCATTTTGATTACAAACATAATTTCGAAATGGGTACGCTCTACACGGTCATTGCCGGCCTGCTCAATCTTTTGGTGATTTATGACGCATTTGTTGGACCAGCGATTCTGACTCCACGGCAAAATCAAGAATTGAACAAAAAGAAACGGAAATAACGATGTTTGATTTGATTGATTTTCCCGGGCTCAATGTAGTCGACGCCACGATTCTGGCGACAGCGACGGCCGCGCGAATTTGGTACGCAATTCCTTTGGTATTGGTCGTGAGTTTGGTCTACGGTGCGACGCGCCACGAGTACCTGTTGGAGATACTCGTGCATTCGTTCCGTTCTGCGATCTGGTTGTTGACCTTTATGACCGCGATTTTTGTCGTCATTTGGGTCGCCGGATATTGGAACTAGTTTCCTGCCGACGCCGATTTTTGGCGGGCCGAAAACGGCAGCGTTAAATTGCTGGTCCCAAATTCTTTACGCTTTACGACCGACCGGGAAAACGGATCGCTGAAAAGCGGCGACATTTACCAGCGGCAAAATTATGCATCATCGGATTCCGGCATCTCGGCCCGTAACTGTTCGATGACTGCCGGACTCATCACAAAACAATCACTGGATTCCGGATTGAACAGGATCCCGAAATCGGTTGGCAGAAAGCCCATTAGCTCGTTTCCATTGGCTGTGAAGGCTGGAATGTCGTCCTCGGATTCGAACATGTCCGGAACTTTCTCCGCAAATTGCTCAACATGTTCGTTGGACGTAAAGGCCACCAGTACCAAAAAGTCTTCCACCTCTGCGGTCAATGCCGCCGTTCCGTCTTCGTCTTCCGACTCGTCAGCCAGTTCGATCAAAGTAAACGTATGAGTGGGAAACAAACGAGCAATTTCAGGTTGGTTGTCTTGAGCCAAGGCTTCAAGAATGTGGTTGAGCGTCACCAGGAAGCGCCTTTCAAATAGCAAAAAGTTAAACGGCAGCAGCCTGATCGCATCAAGCGTTTTGCCAGCGAGTCCCATTATTACGCTTTTTCGTGCGGTTGCCAGTCGATTTCGGGTGATTATTTCTTCGATGTTTGCGCTGTTGCAATCCGTACAATTTCCGCAATTCCAACTCGGAATGTCCAGATTCTACTGGTCACAACAGGTCGCCGTGCCAAATGCTGAGATAAAAGTGGTCCGACTCAACACGGTGAGTTTTCATGTGCTAGGCTTTCGGCAGTCTTGTTCCTTCCACGCTCTTGAACGTTGCTGAAAACTCGGTCGGCCATGAACGAAAATCGCAGAAAATTTATGCGAATCAACGCTTCCAGCGCTGATTGCGTGGTCAAGTTGGGAGTTGGCGAGTCACCCGGCGTCGTGATCAACGAATCGATCGACGGACTACGTATCGGCGACATGGAATTGTTGATCCTGGTCGCCGATCAAAAAGTGACGGTTTGTTATGATGACGGCGTGACGGTCGGCCGTTGTCGTTCGGTGTCTCGCGAACCGAATGGTACATTTCAAATCGGGATTTTCCGAGTACCGGACGATTACGTGGCCGAAGCAACATCAATTTTGTTAAATTCGTTCATGCGGTTTGATGGCTGCGACGTGGTTTGTGTCCCGTTAGCCGTATTGGACGAAAATCGCATACGGATTCGATTAATCAATGGCAGCGAGTTTACCGTCAAACGGGAACAGTTGTTTCCGCTTACGCGTGAAGAACGCGAACAAGAACTGCGGAACCCCGGCAAACTTCAAAAACTGATTGAAGTCTATTCATTTATGGACAGCAGTCGAGATTGGTATGGCGCCGACGACGTCGTGAATCATGAATTTGGTCCGCCGGTCGAATCTCTGGTTCGCAGCAGATAAGCCTGTCTCCAGTCGTTGGTCAACCAACGCGAACAGCCGGTGACTTGACTATTGCCAAAACGGCGCCGGCAACAGGAATACGTGATTCTCGAACAGGCTTAAAGCGCCGTTCCAACTGACATATCTGGTCAGCGTCAAGATGCCCACAAATAGAAATGAAATGGGTAGTGTTGTCATTGCAATTGGATATTTAAGCCACCATCGACTGCTTTGAACCGACCGCTGACCTCGGCCATAAGCCCAGCCCGTGACCGTTTTCGCCGGCCAGGTAAAAACCAAAAACGCAACGCTTAAGGTCCACAAGAGTTCGGTTGGGATGGCTTCGATCTTCAAGAAAAACAGTGGCAACGCCAACACCAACGTACATAATAGCGCGAACAAATGGCTGAGGGGTGCGCGTCCGAAGTTCTGGAATACCGCGCCGATTTCCCAGAATCTTCGCCAGCAACCATCGACTGCATAATGGGCCTGCAAAAAGGGCAGCGCGGCGAAGATTGGAATTGCGACGAGTACGCCCAAGACGCCAGCAGAAATCGCCAGTCCACCCGTTGTATACGTCGCACCTGCCAGCAACATCGTCGGCAACAACAACCATAAAAACGAACCGATGAACCCGCGCAATCCGAACAGGAAATAATAAGGCAACCTCAGACCCACCACAAAATCCCAGACTTGATCACGAGTCTGGGTGTAACAATTTCGTTGCCATACTCGGCGCAAAAAAATCAAAGGCAGGAACCAGTCGACAATCGGAGTCGCGTGACAAATGTCATGTGCCAAACCAGGTGCGAACCAATCGGTCGTCAAAACGAGCAATCGGCGAATGTACTTCCAATTGGCGATACGTCGAGCGCACCAAACGGCCAACGAAAATGGCGCGATCAGCGGCCAGAGAAAATAACGAAGTTTCCCTCCGCACAACAACGCGGCGGCAACATGCAGAATCAACATGATCATGAGACCGAATTGAACGATTGCCAGAAATCGCGTCGAGTTGCTGTCGGGGTCGATCAGATACGATTCATACCAACGGTTGGAAATCAGCCTGATCGGCAACAAGCTCAACCATGTTCCCATGACAATACTGCCCAGCACAGAGGCTTTCCTCAGTCCGACCATGGCGTCGGAAATTCGTTGCCGTCGAGCCATTCGCCCCATCACTTCGAGTAGATACCCGAAACTCAAGAATTGCAGGATCGGAATGTTGGCGGCGACGGCCAGCAACAACACGACACTGACCATTCCGAACAAATGTCGAATCTGTCGTAGGCCAAACAAACCAAAACGCCAAATCCAGCTGGGTTGTGGCGACAGATTTTCTGCGATCGGAAATTCCAATGCGATTTCTGCCAACGGAATCTCCACCACTTCGGCAACGAGAGCTGTTTCCATAGGGGCGAGCCAACATCCAAATCCGATAAAGTCCAAAACCTGAAATGTGTTTGGGGGGTAATTCCATGTGAATAAACCACTGCCTCGACGATCAAGTTTCATTTTTTCGACAAAAACCATGAATATCATCGGTTGGGCCAAGAACGGACTGTTTCTTTCCCTCTGTTTTGGCAGCATCGGGCTGCTCGGTGTCTATCTAATGGATGTCGATCGTGTCCGACAACCGACGTCGTTTCAAACGGACAGTCCGGGTCCAACAGACATCCAATCCGTTGTGGCGCATGTGGATCGGGTATTTTCGCAACAGTGGCTGGCAGCCGGATTGAAGCCAGCCGATCCTGTCGACTCGTTGACACTCGCAAGGCGTTTGTCGCTGGGACTGTCGGGCACGATTCCGTCCGTCGAGGAAATTCGAGAGCTGGAGAAAAAGCCTGCCGCCGAGCAATTGCCTTGGTGGATCAGTCGACTGCTGGAAGATCGGCGGACCAGCAACTATTTGGCTGAGCGTTTTGCCCGAGCGTTGGTGGGTGTCGAAGACGGCCCGTTCGTGATTTACCGGCGTCGCAGATTTGTGTCGTGGTTGGCCGACGAATTTGCGTCCAATCGTCCTTACGATGCGCTGGTTCGTCGAATTCTAACGGCCAACGGTCTCTGGACTGACACGCCAGCCGTCAACTTTTACACGCGCACCATCGTCCAGGACAGCGACGACCCGCGACCCGATCCGGTCCAATTGGCCGGCCGGACGACGCGCGCGTTTTTGGGAATGCGAATTGATTGTTTGCAGTGTCACGACGATTTTTTGGGAAACGTAAATCTCGGTTCGACCGCTCAGCCGGCCGCCGGTACGCAGCGCGATTTCCATTCCTTGGCGGCCTTTTTTCAGCAAGCGGAGAACTCATTGTTGGGAGTTTGCGACAATCCGAATCGCGGTGCGTATGAAGTCAATTTATTGGATTCCAGCGCTGCCGAAACAATTGCACCGGCCGTACCGTTTCTACCGGAACTGCTCGTTCAATCGGAACTGAACCCGCGGATGCGTTTGGCCAACTGGGTCACGCATCCTGAGAATCGGCCCTTTGCGCGCGCGGCGGTGAATCGGATCTGGGCGCTGTTGTTTGGTCAACCGTTGGTGCAACCGATTGATGACATTCCGTTGGCCGGTCCCTTTCCGCCGGCGTTAGAAATTTTGGTCGATGATTTCATTGGAAATGGCTATGACTTGCAACGGCTTATTCGGGTTATTGCCTCAACCCGCGTGTTTTCATCGGACAGCGCTACGGGGTTTCCCGTAACGTCCGCGCATGAAACAAATTGGGCGGTGTTTCCGTTAGTACGATTGCGTCCGGAACAGGTCGCTGGTGCCATTACGCAATCCACGAAACTGACCACCGTCGATGCAACCTCGCATATTCTGACTCGGGTCGTGCAATTCGGGCAACAAAATGATTTCGTGACTCGGTTTGGCGATTTGGGGGAAAACGAGTTTCAGGATCGGGGCGAAACGATTACGCAGCGATTGCTGTTGTTGAACGGCGATATGCTGGCCGAACGGTTGAATAGTCCCGTGGATGCACCGTTGCATTTGAATCAGTTATCGCCTGATTTGGCGAAGACGGTCGAGGTCATTTATTTGGCGACGTTAACTCGTCGCCCAAGCCTCGATGAACAGTCCCGATTTGTGCTGGCTTTGAAAGAGCAAGCGGCTGACCAACGTAAATTTAAAGCGGTCGACATCTATTGGGCTTTAATCAACAGCGCTGAGTTTCGTTGGAGTCATTAGCCAGTCGACAGTTGGGAAGCTAAACAACGGGTTGATTGGCAATTGATCAACAAAAAAAATGACAGACATAAACCGGAGTCACAAATCATGAATCACTTTCACTGCGGCGGTATTGAACACGTCAGCCGTCGATCTTTGTTGCAGCTGGCGGGGCTAAGCGGACTCTCTTGGCTGACTCCGCTGGCCAGTTGTCTGGCTCAATCGCACGAAGCCAACCCGCAGTCAAAAGCCAAATCGCTGATCGTGTTGTGGCTGGAAGGCGCTCCCAGTCAACTGGAGACCTTCGATCCCCATCCAGGCTCGGACATTGCTTACGGCAGCCTCGCTCGCCAAACCAACGTTCCCGGGATACTGTTGGGTGATGGATTCGAACAATTGGCGGAACAGATGGATGCGGTTTCGTTGGTTCGAGCAGTAACTAGCAAGGAAGGTGATCACGAACGAGCGATTTACAATATCAAGACCGGGTATCGCCCCGATCCGACGTTGATTCACCCGGCGATTGGCAGCATTATTTGCCACGAGCTCAACACCGAACAAGATCGCAACTTGGATATTCCGAGGCATGTTTCCATTTTGCCCGGTTCTACACCGGGTCGAGGTGGGTACCTTGGCGATCAATATGACGCGTTCAAAATCTTTGACCCACAACAGGCGATTCCCGACGTCAGTTCGCAAGTCGAGAAACAGCGGCAACGCGAGCGACTTGGCGACCTGGATTACGTTGATAAACAGTTTATACAACGTCGATTGGCCGGTCGCCTGAACATTGCGCCAGATTCGCTAAAGAACCAGAACATCGATGCTGCACTGCGCATGATGTCTTCGGAATTATTGCAGGCATTTGATATCAGCGGTGTGCCTCAAAAGGAACGAATTCAATTTGGTGATACGCCCTTTGGCCGAGGTTGTCTGACAGCCATTCGATTAATCTCCGCTGGCGTTCGATGTGTCGAAGTGACGTTGTCGGGTTGGGATTCCCATGTCAACAATCACGAACTGCAGGCGGCCCGAATTGCGATTCTCGATCCGGCGTTTGCCATGTTGATCCGTGAACTGAAGCAACGGGAAGTGCTGGATTCGACACTGGTTGTTTGCGGCGGGGAATTTGGTCGGACGCCGTGGCTAAATGCGTTGGGCGGGCGGGACCATTGGCCCAATGGATTCAGTCTGGCTCTCGCGGGGGGAGGAATTCAGGGGGGACGAGTGATTGGTGAAACCTCGCCGTTGCCGAAACAGTACTCACCGGTTCCCAATGACAATTTGAAGGATTCCCATCCAGTCGAAGATGTCCATGCCACGATTCTCTCGGCGTTAGGAGTCGACTATGAACGTGAACTGCAAACGCCAATCGGCCGCCCCATGAAACTGTGTCAAGGACGGCCGATTGATAAATTGCTGTTGTAAGCTGCCCGGGTATCCAAGTCTGACTAGAAAACGCCACCTTGACCACCGCCGCCACCACCTTGTCCACCACCACCAAGACCACCACCACCACCACCTTGACCACCACCACCGGCAAGCCCTTGAGCTGTATCGGCAGTTCCCAAGATGTTAAAGGTACTGACTGAGCTAACTTGAGAAAAGAATGGTGAAGCACTTACCATCACATAGAGTCGATCAGCCGTGGTTGCGTGGTTGACGGTCAAAAATGTACCTTCAGGAACGGTTGTAATAATCGGTTGGTAGCCGACAACGCCGCCGCTAAGACCACCAAAGCCACCGGGAAATCCAAAGCCGCCTGGAAAGCCTCCGCCGTTTCCGTTACCGTTTCCAGCACCGCCGCCGCCCGACGAACCACCGCTGCCGCCCGAACCGCCGGCCGGAATTTGTTGGGCCATGATCAGACGGTTGGTTGCGAGTTGTTGCTTCACAACGGTCTCAATCGCGTGGTCTTCCAATCGTTCCGTCCGTCGGCCTTGATCCAAGGCAAACAATACTTTGGCGCCAATTTTATCCAATTCAACTTGCTGTGTCACACTGGATTGTTGTGGTGAGCGATAATGATTGTGGATCGTGACCGTAACTTTTCCGGAAGTAACTTCGCCCCATACTCGCCGCACAAGAAGTTGATAGTTACCGGCGAAACCTTTGGGCAAAATGTACTGTTCGGACATCTTTCCCGAAGTACCTTGCTGTGCGGAATATTCGTCGCCCATCGAAACTCCCCCCGCGGAAGTGCGGCGTTCCAACCGTGAGCAGATGGAGCCCGAGGGCTCTGCGACAAACAGATCAATATCGGCATCGCCAGTCCAGCTGACTTCGATAAAGCAATCACGCTCGAAAGCCGCGGCCAAATCGGACTCAAAGGATTTCAAGGCTTCCGTCTGTCCCTGCTTCTGGTAACTCATGCGAATCGCGTCGGCGGCATATTTTGCCTCTTTGACGATTTCCGGATTGTCCGGCCATTCCTGGCTGAAAATTCCCAAAGTCGCCCATTTTATTCCATCCACATCTTTAGTTTGCTGGGCCGCCTTCAAACCGATCACAAAGGGTTCGGTTCGAGTTGGATTAGCAATCGCAAAATCTTTTAGCATGCGAATCGCCCGTTTTTCCATGCCATTGGCTGCCATATAGGTGGCCGCATACATGGCATCGTTGGGGTCATCCGAAAGGTCGACGGTTGACATTAACGCGCGTTCAATTTCGACCTTGGGGCGGTCGGCGATTTGCATCGCCAACACCATCGCTTCGTACATCCAGGGCTGCAACTGCTCATGCTGAATTGCGGCCTGAATGAGAGAAACTGCTTCGTTCAAATTCTTTTCTTCCATGAGCTGACGAACTGTTTCCCGAACATCAGCCGAGTTAGCGAAAGTACCGGCAAAGTACTGGCTCCAACCTTGTGCTGGATCGACGTTTTCTGACAGTGAGATTCGCTTGGGTCGAGCTGAAGTTTTCGCAACCTTGGAACCGGTTAACGAATTGGAATTGGGGGTGCCCAGTTTCAGGACGGCAGTTTCTTGTACGCAGAACATACCACCACCGCCCATTTGGCCACCACCCATACCGCCGCCGCCCATACCGCCGCCGCCCATACCGCCGCCGCCCATACCGCCGCCACCCATGCCGCCACCCATACCACCCATCATTCCGCCACCGCGGTTCGCTCGTGGCGCGACAAGGTCACCGACGTTGTAGACGTTGGTAACGAGAAATTGTGGATCGGAAGCATTGTCCAGCGAGATGATCAACAGCACTTCATCCTTGACGATAAACGTTGCATTTTTCTGTTTCAACACCAATCGCAACGCATTCTTCAAGCGAATGCCTTTGAGGTTGGAGGTAATCGGTTCGTCCTCGGTAAGCGAGTCGTCAACTGCAGACTGATCCAGCACAATATTGATTTTGTATTTTTCTTCCAACTCGGTTTCGACTTCGCTCCACGGAATTTCATCATAGATCATCTCCGCTGGCTCTTCCAAAGACCGAAGAATCTTTTCGTCGTTCTCACTCCCTGTTAGACGGATATCCTGATACTTGATACGTCGAAGAACTTTTTGACGCCAAACCTCGGCGTCAGGAAACACCATCGGCGGATCGCCGGGGAAAGGAGTTGTCGCGAGCTCGACGGCCAACATACAGGCGTAGAAATTCTGAGCCTTTTGGCGGCGATGTTCTTCCATTGTGTAAACGTTCTTCGCGATCCGCGCTTTCTCATTGGCAGCGACAGCCGCAGGATTTTCCGGTGCTTTTTGGCGTGCTGTCAGAGTCACCAATTCAGCCGCCTCGTAGTTCCCTTCATCCATCAGACTATTGAAGCGATTGATCAACCCAGCCAATTCTTCTTCCTGCCGTTCCAAACGAACAGCATTCAAACGATTCGATTCGCTGATCGAGTTGTTGACAATGTAACGTTCGCGGGCATCGTCAAATTCAAGTTTTTGTTGACGCGACGAAAGCAGCGAGGACTCCAGAGAAAAACGCAATTCCGAACGCGTATCAGGATAGAGGTCCGATGTTTGATCGATGACGTCAATCATGTTTTTCATTCGCTCGATGGCCGCATCGGGATTGGTACGCAACTCTTCACGAGCCCGTTTCAACTCAAATTCCACGCGTGCTTTGGCTCGTTCGTTGATAATTCGGTGTCGGTCCTCTTCAGATTGAATCAGACTATTACCGGATTGTTGAGCTTCCAGCAGTAAACGGTTTGTGGTTTCGTCGGCGCCTGGAGCGATCAAAGTCATTCGCGCTGGATCATAGGGTGCCGGCGGCACGACCAATGGTTGTCCAGGTTGCTCTTGTCCCGACTCGATTGCCAAGGGCGACTCCGGAGCGGCTGGTAACGAATCAGCTGGCGCGTCAACTATCGGTTCAGCAATATCAACAGGATTATCATCCGCGGCAGGAGGGGCAGATTCGACCGGCGAACCATCTCCGGCAGCAGGATCCTGTGGGTCATCCCCAAATGGAGAGTCGTCTTGTCCACCGGCCGCTGGCGGATCGGCTGGTGCGTCTTGGCCGCTACCTCCCAATCCGAATGGATCACCATCTTGTACACGATAACTGGCCGACATGGCTAACAAATCGGCACGGGTATTGTTTGGATCAGCATTAGCCAATGTTTGGGCGATCTCGTTGTTTCCGGTCAGCAGAGCTTGGCTGCCGATTTTGGACAAGGCGATTGCATCTGATTGGAGTGCCAATTGGTACTCACGTAGCCCAGCCGATCCGACGGTTGGCAGTGTTGCGCCCTGATCCAAACGAGCTGTTTTCAACAGCGTCGGCAGAAAAGAGAATTCCGCACTCGACGGTTCGGGTTTGACTGTCCAAGTGAGAGATTCCGAAACTTCGTTCACCAAACCCGAAATTTGCATGTCGACCGGCAAACGATCGGCGATCGTGCCGATCAAAATCGAATCGCGATCCATGCGCAATGGAGGAAGTTGATAAGGGTAGAAATCAACAATGGTTTCACCAAACTTAGCCGATTGCGGCCAAAAGATCGCTCCATGAACCGACTGACTCAAGCTCGTCGCGCCCTGTTCGGTTGCGTTTTCTTCATCACTATCCAAAAGTAGATTGCCGCCAGTATGGTTGGCCAAAGCAGCCAACAACTCAATGTTCCGCTCGGGTCCGATCGCATAGCTGGACACCGAAATTTGACTCCCCACCAATGACATCACCGATTTCGAAAAAGCCGCAGATTGAAGCAATCCCGCCCGGCTCATCCCATCGCCGATATATACGACATTTTTGTTTTTGTTCTTTGAGGCACCAAACTCCTTGGAGGCGCTGTCCAACATCAACTCAACATCCGTCGATCCCAAAGCGACTCGCTGATTCAAATTTTCGATCGCCACCGCGACTGAATTGTCAGTCGGATTAACGAATCCATCGGTCAGGGGCACAGGATCCAGATCGACAGCCACAATTTTTACGCGATCGTCAACATTCAGTTTCTTCAAAAAACTTTTCAGTGTGGCAATCGAGTCCCGTTTGTAAACACCGGATTGGCTGGCGGAAGTATCGACATAGACCACAATATCACTGGCCCGTTGTGCGGGACTTTCCAGTTGAGGATTAAGACTCAACGCAAAACCAATTTCACCAGCATGATCATAGGTCGCCATGCGAGAGGCTTGATTTGTGTGTTCTTGTCCGCTGGTCTCCGTTGAAAAAGTCGCCTGCACGCCGACGGCGAACAATGCGACAATAAATCCTCGAAGCGCGACTTGGGTCGAGCTGCTAATCGACATAACGATCTCCAACACCGAAAAAGATGACGACGAGGTGCGTATTTCGGATATCCGACACCCCTGCCTTGCCCAATTTTTGATTTTTTGAGCCAAGTGGCTCACATCTCTATTGTATTTCAACCGCACAATAAACGCTACCAAATTTCCAGTTTTTTACTCTTGATAGTCAAATGTAACTGGCATCGCTACCTCAATAATAATCGGGTTATTCGGGCGGACAACAAACGATAGATCCGATTTGCGCCAGTTTAACACCGATTCAACTACAAGAATTCCCCTTATTTCGTAGATTTTTCACGAATTTATGGCAAACAGTCGGAGGCTGAATTCAAAATTTGGGGCAGTTAAATTTTTGAAATCAGGCCATTGGTTGTCCACCAAAGATGGCGGAATCAACTCAAGTATCGGAAAACCAATTGGGGCCTGACAGCATTTTTGGCGCCTGAGACCCAGCTTTTGAAGCTTCTTCGTGGCCGAAACAGGTCAAGCAGGCGATGGGGATTGGTAAAACATCGTCGGTCGATTTGATAATGACGAATCTTTCTATCGTAACCTCGATTATGAAGCCAAAAATTGCGCGATGAATCGAAGTCTTGTTTGGTCAGCACCGCACGAACCCCACTGAATCTCTACCCCTCGCAGCCCAAATGGAATTTCGCGTTGATCCTTGTGTAGGATCGGGTCCGCGACTTTCACACGAGGTTGGACTGCGAAGCTCAGTTGCCAGACGGGCGAATTAGTGGCTCGTCGAGCGTTTTCGAAGTTGTTGCGAAACGGCTTGGCACTCCGACGCAATCCAATCGAGGTGATCTGCTAACGATAGTTCCAGATTTTTTTGAATGCCGGACGGGCGAATCATCTTGCGGGCCGATGCCAAAATGAAAGATGGTTTGGCTGGCGAACAAACGGAGCGACAATGTTTGGAAGACTCAACCCAGCTAAACTCCAACACTTTGTATTGGGCGATTAGCGATTGCTCAAAATTTTTCAGCGATCGTTGCGCCAATTTTATTGAATTGGCTCGAGCCGACTCGAACGTCGACACGATCGGTCCAGATATCCTGTTCCCCAACGTCCCGATTAGCCGGCTGATGGTTGGCTGAGCGACATCTGTCGAAGATAGCGTCGGGAATCGCCCTGCTGAAAACACGACTCCCCAACGATCGCAATCCCCATAATAGAGCCAATATTTATCCGGAGAAGGGCTGGCAACCGCGTTCGGAGTGTGCCGATCCAAACCGTGTTGATCAAACCGATGACATCCGGTAAACAAATTATCCGAATTGAACCCATCCGGCGACTCATCCAACAATGTGACTGTGCCGGTCTCCAGCCAGAGTTTGAACTCAGCCGGAATCGAGGCGCGTGGGGTTGCTGTGAGGGGTGCCGTGAGTGCGAACAGCACCAACAAAGCGAAGCAAGTGGAAGTGGTATTGCGTGCCATTTTGGTAACTCCGTGACGATTTGCGCAAGGCGAATAACCGACATATCGGATGGGGTAAACGCTACCTATTGGCGAATGTTTGCGATCTGGGCAAACTCGGTGAACTCGTTAATGAGTTTTACAATTGTCCGGAACATGACGCAGGATGGTGCGCCAAACCAGAATTTTTGGTGACGGAAAAATCCAATTGGAAAAAAATTCACGGCCTTAGCTTTGGAATTTACATCGGTTGTTTGTAGAATCCAACAACCGGCGATCCGAGGATCAGGGGCCGTCTGTGCTGGCTGTTTGGTCCCGATCAACGATTGCTTCAACAACGAGATACTTCGAAAAACCGATTTTCCGTTAAAGATTGTAAACAAATGAAATCTACATTTTTGTGGTGTTTGTTGGCTGCCGTGTTGGGTTCCGTATTGACAATCTACGTCAGCGGGAATTTTCCAATCAGTCATGTATTCGCTCATCCGGTAACCCGGAATTCGACGGTCCAAGAGGCCAGTTTTCGAACTGGCGTGCCAGCTCAAATCAGTCCTGAAATAGGTCCTCCGGCCGTTCAAAACGCCACGGCCGATGACCGTCTTTTCTTACCAGAGGAAAGTGTCAACATCGCGGTCTATGAGAAAGTCAATCGCAGTGTTTGTAACATCGATACCACGGCTAATCGCGGTCTTTCGTTTATGGGAGAGACCCAAGTCGAGGAAGGTTCGGGTTCGGGCTGGGTCTTGGACCAACTGGGTCACATCATAACCAATCACCATGTGATCGATGGCAGCGACATGGTCACCGTAACATTATTTGAGGGTGAACCGTTGCCAGCGCGCATTGTTGGATCCGATCCGCAAAATGACATCGCCCTATTGAAGGTTGAAGCACCACCAGAAATGCTGTTTCCAGTTTCGTTGGGACGATCGGACACGCTGCGGGTGGGGCAAAAAATATTTGCGATCGGAAATCCGTTTGGACTCGAGCGAACCATGACCGTTGGAATCGTCTCGAGCCTGCAACGTACGCTTCGTTCCAAGTCGGGTCGGCTGATGAAAAATATTGTTCAAGTCGACGCCGCGCTCAATCAGGGAAATTCCGGGGGACCGTTACTTGACAGCGACGGTCTCTTGATCGGTATGAACACCGCCATTGCAACGTTGACGGGCGAAAATACGGGTGTTGGTTTTGCGATCCCCGTAAACACGATTCGGCGAGTTTCCGCGCAATTGATAAAATTTGGCAAAGTCAATCGAGCGTCACTGGGTATCGATCTTTTTTGGAAAGCGCCGCAAGGCCTTGGCGTGGCCCGCACCGACGAGAATGGCCCGGCTGCTTTGGCCGGAATTCGAGGCCTAAAAGTCGAACGAAAACTGGTCCGCATGGCCAATCGCATCTTCGAAACAGTCCAGGCGGATCGCAATACTTCCGATCAGATTTTGGCTATCGACGGCAAACCCACCAACGATACTGATGAACTGCAAGACGTGTTGGAACAATACGAACCGGGGGCCCTGGTTTCGGTAACCGTGCTGCGCAACGGAGTCGAGCAGATCATTCAAGTCCAATTGGGATTGGAACGATAGGGCGATCGAACCATTAATCAACCAGGAGACGCCGCCACAACCGGATGGAATCAACGATGCCGAAATTTTCCGTGATCCTCGCAGCCGCCGGACGAAGCAGCCGATTCCAGAACCCGGCAGTCCGGAAACCGCTGGTTCTGCTGCGGCAGAAACCGATTTGGTGGTATTCGGTTGAGCTATTTCGGGCCCGCTCCGATGTCCACCAACTGATCGCCGTGGTTGCCCCGGACGATATCGACGAATTTCGTTTGCAGGTCAGTCGTTTTTCTGCGACGATCAAAATCGATGTTGTGAGCGGCGGAAATGAACGTGCCGACTCGGTTGCAAATGGCTTGGCGCTCGTGCACGCCAGCTGCGATTTCGTAGCCATTCACGATGCGGCTCGACCTTGCATCGATGCGAATTTGATTGAACGAGTATTTGTGGCTGCCGTAAGAACCGGAGCCGCAATTCCCGCGATACCGGTCCATAGCACGATCAAACGATCCGCCGATGGCCGCCTGATCGAGGGTACCGTTGACCGAACCGGGTTGTATCTCGCTCAAACGCCTCAAGTTTTTCGCCGAGAAATTGTCTGCGATTTGTATTCAAATCGAGGGGGGTACAACGCCACCGATGAATCGCAATTGGCCGAACGACAGGGAATCGAGGTTGCGCTGGTCGAAGGCTCGCCGTTGAACTTGAAAATCACCACGCCCCAAGATCTGGCCTTGGCAACGGCATGCCTCGACGTACTGCCGACACCGCGATTTGACGCGCCGATCGATCCGCGATCCGAATCGACCCTGCGTCGCTAAAACTCGGTTGAGAAAGAACCCAGCCGGCCAAACCTAGCCGCCTAGTCCCACCACCAATTCGGTTGATCATCCGCAGGACGGGCAGCCGCCCCAGTGTCGGTCAATTTTGTGGTGTTGGAAAATTTGATTTGATCAATGGAAATCACTTTGGATGCATCAAAATCAATTCCACCACTGACACCGACCACAGTATGTTTGACGGTCGAATTCTGTTTGCGGACGTTGATCACACGTTCATTCATCACCGAATCTACACAAACCGGTGCCGGCGACATTCGCACGGGATAGCTCAATTGATCAGACTTCAGCGGACCAAAAAACGACACGTGCCAATTAGTTTGTTCGGCCAAATGAAATTGCCGAATCAAATTGGCAACCAGCGCCAAATCAAACACATTTTTCAACTCGCGATAGATGGGGTACTGATCGGCCATTTTCCCATAATGTTTGGTGAAATCCTGTGCAAACGATTTGGTCGGCCCATACGATTGTCCCGTATGAATCCGTTCCCCCTGTTGGCCGAGCAGTTCGTTTTCGCTTAATACTCGCACACCGGTGCCGGTAAAAGTAAATACCTGTTTGGCTTCATCGCTAAATACGTCGTCGTAGTTCATCGTGAACCACCAGCGGACGACATCTAACGGAGGGACGGTCCCGTCTGGTGTCAGTTCCACTCGAGCCAGAAAACTGGGAACTTCGGCGATCGAGGGTTCCAATCCCATGCCGATCAATTTCATGCGGTAATCCGCCTCGACCAAGACCCGCGCCGCGTGGGTTTGACTATCGAGACCAAAAACCTCAATATCTTGTTGGCCAAGGTTCTCTCGCAGCTGCTTCGACCAAGCCTGACCCTTGAGTTTGCTGTCGGCCAGGAACTGCTGGGTATTGGCCAGGTTTTGCTGTCGTGGATTAATCGAACAGCCGAATCGGCCGTTGTTTTCCAGCGCGTTGCGCAGACAGACGACAAAGTCATCCAGTTGCAAAACCGGATCGCCCGATTGGCGATTCACGGAACGTCCCGCTGGATCTTTGTTCCATGGTCCGGCGGGGCCCGCGATTATTACGTCACCGCTTTCCGGCAACGCGATCACGTATTTGATTTCGGTTATACCGGCAAGATTCAACATGGTTTCGTCAATCGGTCGTCCTTGAGCCACTTGGAGCTGGACTGCTTTCTCCAATCGAGTCAACGAAATCTTACGCAAGTCCGCCGGCAACTGCGGCTGACGATTCCCGGAATCAAACAGAGCTTGCGATCGGAGTGTAAGCAGCGATTGACCTGGGCTGGTTCGAACCCGTTTCAATGCTCCCTCGCTGTCCACAAATACTCCAGCGGGAAAGGCCTGCATGGTGCCAACTCCACCATTTTCCAGCCAACTATCGGTGGAAATCGTGTTCGAAATCAGACCCATCAATTGTTGAAAATCATTAATCGTAATGCCGCCGAAATTGTCGTGGGAATTACCGGCAGCAGGATTGCCGTTCACGCCGGATTCACGGGGTGAATACGCAGCACCTGAGCCGCTTTCCCGACTTAGACGGGACAACAATTCTGACCGTTGAACATCGTTTTGCAGTGTTGCCGCTGTCGCAAAGGCTGCTGGAGCGGAACCTGTATATGCTTGCAATTGAGCAAGTCGACCGCGCCATTGATCGGCAGATTGTGGAGGAAGATCCCGAATGATCGCTTGGGCCAATGGCAACTCGCCAGCATCCAGGTGTGCCTGGATTTTAGATTCGTCAAAAACAGTGGATTCAGGGTTGGCCGTTGTTTGCACAACTCCCCAACTGGTTGACACCCCCGCGAGCAAGGCGAAACAAATCGCCAACAAAAATTTTCTTAGCAATATTTGATGACAGATCATCTGTGGTTCCCCGGTTTGCCCCGTGACCAATAGAATCGCACATCAAGAGGACAAAAGCAAGCAGAAAAGCCTGATGAAACTCATCAGGCGATAATAAGCGATAGGGTTTGATCCGTCCCAGGACCGTGGGTTCCAATGAAAAACCCCTCGGCAGAAGCCCAGGGGCATTTCGGTTTTCTTAATTGGAGTCCGAAGCGACAGTTTGTGTCGCTGGATCATTACTTGGGAGTTTCAATCGGAACGTCAGCAGGAACGACTGGCATCTCGACACTTTCCGGGCTGGCCGGGATGTCGGTCGCCGGGATTGTATTCATGCCTTGCGGATGGTCCACAACAGGTTGAGCAATGGCGGTTGCTCCGCCGTCGCATGCGCCGCATCCGGCGACGTAACTTTGCATTCCGGCATTGCCATATTCGTAACCAACCGCTTCGCCGAAATAGGCACCGTTGCATCCGCAATTATCGGCACTGTTCGAAAATCGTCCTGCCGACCGACCGGCAAAGCGTCCGCCACCGTTGCCGTGATGGTGAAACAAACGGCTCAAGAAACCACCGCCGCATTCGCCTCCACAACGGCCGCCATGACGATGCAACAGTCCACCGCCAGCACGGCCAACGTTTCCGCCGCCGCATCCGCCGTTATCACAGGACGTTGGATATCCAAAACATCCTAAATCACATCCGCACCCACAGCCACCATCGCTGGAACCACAATTTCCGCTCGACATGCCACCCCGATTGCCCATACGGCTATGCAGACCACCGCGATTTCCCAATCGACATCCGCCACCGCAGCCGGCATCGGTGCCGACACTGCCGCAACCCGAATCGCAACCCTGATTGCCACATCCGCAGCCACTATTACCACGAGCCCGATTGCCGAACAATCGATGGCTGCCGTGGTCATAGCAGCTTTCCGTGCAATATCCGGCCCACAAATCAGCCGCCGCAGATTGTGAAATTTCTCGGCCACAGTTATTCGTTGATCCACATCCGCTGTCGCATTGGGCGACGGCGGTTCCGCTGGTCAGCGCGGCGAACACAGTAAGAATTTGAAAAAATCTGGTAATCATGGTTAACTTCCTCTAAAAATTTGTTGTTCCGTTCCGACCCCGCGTACAAAGCGGGGGTTCCGATTCTCGTCACGAATTCTCGTCGAGCGAGATCGCGTGTGAGGTGGTTTATTGTCGAAGAGCAAGCCGCTCAAATGCGATCTGCAGTTGACCTTGCTGTTGCCAGAGATCGACGGAATGACGATTTTTTAAGAAGTCAATATGCGTTTCCAAGGGGAAGTTTCGCGTCGGCACCGTGCATTGTTTCGGACAGGCAATTGCGAATTATCGGGCAAGGGATGCCTGCAAATTGCATTGCTACCATTATGCCTGCGAAAACAATCACTCGGATTAATCCAGACAACGCCGCCGGAAACGTCTCGTTCTACCACGCAATATTGGCAAAGATTACCGAATTTGTGGCTCAAGCGAGTTAAGTAAAATAAATGGTGGAAAATGCCGATACTTAATTATGGCCCTTCCAAGATAAGCGAAACCGATGCCTCGAACTTTTCCTGATTCCACGATCCTGTTGATTGATCGTGACGCCGAAACCAACGCCCAACTCCAAGTCAGCTTGAGCGAGTCGTTCAAAACGGTTGAAACTTCCACCAGCCTGGCTGCCGCCCTGGATTTGTTAACCGGTTCAAATTTTACATTGGTAGTTTGTGAATTGGGCCTAATCGAGACGAATCGTCCGGCCTGTCCCCTTGCGGCAGCCTTACTTGAACACCACAGCGCTATCATCTTGCAATCGGCGCAACAACATGCGGCCGTTAAATTCCAACGATTTTCCGGACAGTCCTTTTATTGTCTAAAGAAATCGGTTTGTGCGGATTTGATCCCGGTTATCGCCAGTCTGGCCAGTCGGATGACACGGCGAACGCCTCAAACACAGTGGTTTAGCAATCCGCCGCATTTTGCCTTGCCGCTATCGTCCGAAAATCCAAGTGTGAATTCAAACATTCACAGCATGTATTAATTCGGCACCTTGCCCATGATTGTGCCGGCAATTATGATCGGTATCCTGCACGCTGGAAGATCCAGATAGCGATTCAATGGACTTCGCTGGCCCACAACCTAACCCGTTTTCAATTGCCCATCATGATCATTGGTGCCGTCCGCGAAACCGCTTTGGGTGAAAAACGAGTTTCCGCCACACCGCAATCGGTCAAAAAACTAATCAGTTTGGGCTACCAGGTTCTCGTCGAAACAAACTGTGGTGTCGCGGCAAATTTCGACGACTCCATGTACGAATCGGCTGGTGCATCGGTCAGGCCAATGGACTCAATTTGGTCGGCAGCCGACATTGTGTTGAAGGTCGCCCCGCCCAACGACGACGAAGTTTACGCCCTCAAACCGAACGCCACCTTGATTAGCTTCCTGTGGCCGGCGCGCAACGAGGCCACGTTGAACAAACTCAATCGCAAACAAATCAACGCGATTGCCATGGACTGCGTTCCGCGAATTTCGCGCGCTCAGAAACTGGACGCGCTCAGCTCGATGGCGAACATCGCTGGATATCGTGCCGTGATCGAAGCGGCCAACTGTTTTGGGAGTTTTTTTACCGGTCAGATCACCGCGGCCGGCAAAGTTCCCCCAGCAAAAGTCTTGGTAATCGGCGCCGGTGTCGCGGGACTGTCGGCGATCGGTACGGCGCGCAGTTTGGGGGCGATCGTCCGCGCCTTTGATACGCGATTGGCGGTGAAGGATCAAATTCGGAGTATGGGCGCCGAATTCTTGGAACTTGCATTTAACGAGTCCGGGGAAGGCGCCGGGGGCTACGCGAAAACAATGAGTCCGGAGTTTATCGCCGCCGAAATGGAGTTGTTCGCTCAGCAGGCCAAAGACGTCGATATCATCATCACCACAGCGCTTATTCCCGGCAAGCCAGCCCCCAAATTGATTACGACTGAAATGGTCCGATCAATGAAGCCGGGCAGTGTGATTGTTGATTTGGCCGCCGAACAAGGCGGAAATTGCGAGTTGACTCAAGCGGATCAAACCATCCGCATCGATGGCGTGACCATTATCGGGTTCACCGATTTGCCCAGCCGATTGCCGACGCAGGCATCCCGGTTGTATGCCAACAACATCGCTAATTTAATAACCGACATGACACCCCAAAAAGATGGTCAGTTGGTCATTGATTTGGATGATCAAGTTGTGCGAGGTTGCCTGGTTACCCATCAAGGTGCCACCATTTGGCCACCACCGCGCGTCGGAGACCCCTCGCCCACGGCGGCGAAACCGGGCGACCACCAGTTAACAGGAGTTCATGTTGCGGCCTCAAAAAAATCGGTCTGGCTGAACCAGGCAGTGTTGACGGGAGTCGTGGCACTGTTGGCCTCTTTATTGATTTGGTTTTTGGGTAATTACGCTCCGCCGGAATTCGTTTCGCATTTCACTGTTTTCATCTTGGCCTGTTTCGTCGGCTGGCAGCTAGTTTGGAATGTGACACCCGCGTTGCATACACCGCTCATGAGCGTGACCAATGCGATTAGCGGAATCATCGTCCTGGGCGGCATGTTACAGATGTCCGAAAAATGGTATTCGTTTCCCTCGTTGTTGGCGGCGCTGGCGGTGTTGATTGCCACGATTAATGTAGCGGGCGGGTTTTTGGTAACGCATCGGATGTTGGCGATGTTCCACAAACAAGACTGACGAACGACGGTTTGGCGATTTCGATGTGACGAGTACGGCTGGCGACCCCTCGTACCCAATGGTTGTTTCGCCGCGTTAATAGTTGTCACCAAGTTGGAATTTTCTACATGGGAAATATTGCTCATCTTGCCTGGCTCGGTGCCGGCGTTTGTTTCATTCTTAGTTTGGGCGGACTAAGTCAGCATGAAACTGCGCGGCGCGGCAACCAGTTGGGAATTATTGGCATTGTCGTAGCCATCTTGGCGACGTTTTTCAGCGGCGGAATCGGCGGCGGTCAATTTCTGATCGTGTTGGCGCTGGTGGCGGGTGGTGTGGCTGGGGCGTTTCTCGCAACTCGAGTCGAAATGACGGCGATGCCTCAATTGGTCGCAGTGTTGCATAGCTTTGTCGGATTAGCTGCCGTGTTGGTTGGACTAAGTGTGTTTCTATCGCACTCTGGCGCGGATCTCATCGATCCAGCGGCGGACGTAGCTACCGGGAATCATTCGACGGCTTTAGCAGCGCCAATCGCCGCCGCCAATCAAGCATTGGCTGAAGCCGCCCATCACGCAGCCAGCCGTGACTTGATCCACAAAATCGAAATCTTCCTGGGCATTTTTATTGGGGGCATTACGTTCACGGGCAGCATCATCGCTTGGGGCAAACTCGAAGGGCGAATTGACAGCAAGCCCTTGATGTTGCCGGCGCGGCATTGGATGAACCTCTTGGCATTGTTGATTTGTTTGCCGTTGGGTTATTGGTTTATCCAATCGACCTCGATTGGCGGTGGCTTGGGTCCGCTATCATTGATGTTATTGATCTCATTGGTGTTCGGTGCGCACCTGGTAATGGCGATCGGCGGCGCTGACATGCCCGTCGTGGTCTCGATGCTCAATAGCTATAGTGGATGGGCGGCAGCCGCGACCGGTTTCATGTTGCGCAATGACCTGTTAATCATCACCGGAGCTTTGGTCGGCAGCAGCGGTGCGATTCTAAGTTACATCATGTGTCATGCGATGAATCGATCCTTTTTGAGCGTGATTCTGGGTGGCTTTGGTACCGGAGCGACCACCGTTTCGGCTGGTAATGGAGTGCAACAGAGTCACCAAACGACCACCGCTGAGCAAGTCGCAATCGCTCTCAAAGAAGCCCGCGAAGTGATTGTGATTCCGGGCTATGGAATGGCCGTCGCCCAAGCTCAAACGCCGATTCGGGAAATTAGTGAGTTGTTGAAAAAAGGTGGCACGCGCACACGGTTTGCCATTCACCCGGTCGCCGGACGGTTGCCCGGACACATGAACGTCTTGTTGGCTGAAGCGCGCGTCCCCTATGATCTGGTGTTCGAAATGGATGAAATCAATGCCGATTTTTCCAACACGGACGTGGTGCTGGTTGTGGGTGCCAATGATGTCGTCAATCCCGGCGCGCTCGATGATCCGACCAGTCCGATTTACGGTATGCCGGTCCTGGAAGCTTGGAAAGCCAGTCAAGTCATCGTCTTCAAACGCAGCATGGGTTCCGGCTATTCCGGCGTGGACAATCCGTTGTTCTATTTGGAAAATTCAGAAATGTTGTTGGGCGACGCCAAAAAAAGTTCCGACGATATTTTGCAAGCGTTACGGAAAATCATGTCGGCTTGAGTCTTGCGTTAGTGTGTTTTCTCGTGATCTTCGATGACTCGCAGCGTGTTGGCGATACTGAATAGCAAAATAATCGTCTCAAACACCACTCGAATCCACAACACGCTCAATCCAATCGTGATCAGGCCGGTCAGGAATAGTCCTGATTTCAAAAAGAATGGCGAGACAATCAACAGTGGCGCCCGGTCCGTCGGTTCGCCGGGCGCCGAAACAACACTCGAATTTTCGCCCGGTCCGACCGACAAATCTCCACTGGCAATCAGCGATGAAACAAATGTATAGCTGACGATCAGGATCCAAATCATGGCCCCTGCCATGACCAACGGCCAACTGATTCGAATGATCCAGGGTGTCAAGTATCGTCGAAATCGGAAATCAAAAAATTCCACCAATGATCGGGCCTCGACATAACCGTCCAGGTGCACGGCGTGTCGTCGAGCGGCGTCTTCCTGCCGCGCAATCGCTTCCCAAGGTGTCGTTGAATTGTCGGTCGCGGGAGTCGAGATTTGTTCGACCGCCGATATCGAACTTGACGATCCGGAGCTGGCCTGTAATGGAACTACAAACTGACTTCGCCCCGGGCTATCGTGTGAATCGGAGGCTCCCGTTTCTAGCCGGCTTGATGAATCGGTGACCATTTCCAACGGTTCATTCGTCCAGCGCTTGGACAAAATAAACTTGGTGTTGCACTTCTGGCAATTGACGGGTTTCCCCACATGATCGTCGGACGCCGTTAATCGCACGCCACAATTCGGGCAGTTGACTTTGATCATGGAAATTCGTCAGTTCGGAACATGGTTAACGGGTCGGCCGGTCGACTTAGTCACGGCTGGTTTTGGTTTTGTCCCAAAACAACACCAGGAACACGACAAACACGGCCGACGCCATGATGGCAGGCAACAGCCAGAAGTTTTGCCACTGTTGCATGGTCTCATTTGTCAAATTCGGGTCGAGGCTCGCCGGCAGATCCCGCGAAAACATTTTTCCAAATGTCTCGAAGAAACTGACGGGTGCTTCGGTTCCACGCGCAGCGGCCAGGGACGTGTTGTATTCGGTAGCTTTCGTGACTTGTTCGCCGTATTTACCGACCGTGAAATTCAAGTCGATGTCGAACAGTTTTCCGGCGGCCATGATTCGATAGCCGAAAAACATGCCGACGCCCTGAGTCAAAAAGACCAACAGGCTTTGAGCCTGTCCCCGAATTTCCGGCGGAGCTTTTTGGTCGGTATACATGAATCCGGTGACAAAGAAAAAGTCATAGCAAATTCCGTGCAACGCGACGGCCAACAAAATCATCCACGAGACCTGCTCGGGCGCGCCAAACGAAAACAGCACGTACCGAGCCACCCAACAGGCCATCGCGATCAAGATCATGGCCTTTACGCCCAGTTTCCGAAAAAAGAACGGAATCAAAATCATGAAAATGATCTCGGACATTTGACCGAGGGTCATCGTCGCGCCCGCTGCTTTGAAACCAACCTGTCCAAGAAACTGCGAGGTACTGCCGTAATAATAGGCCAAGGGAATACTGATCAACATCGAACAAATCGCAAACACGAAAAAATTCCAATTGGCAAACAACCTGAATGCGTCCAGCATCAAAATGGAACGCAGGTTCATCGGTTTTCCTTTGAGTGGTGGCGGCGTATTGGGCAACGTAAAACAGTACAGCCCCAATACCAACGAGCTGTATCCACCCAACCAGAAAATCGTATATTGCCCATCCCATTTCAAACCGCCAATCAACAAACCAGCGACAATCCAACCGATCGTACCCCAGACGCGAATTAGCGGAAATTTGTCTTGGCTGGGGATGTGAGTAAACGCAATCGTGTTTCCCAACCCCAGCGTCGGCATGTAACACAACATGTAAGCCAGGATCAACCAAACCAGAGTTTTACCCGCTGAGTTATTGGCGGCTTGGTCCAGATCAAATGCCTTGCTCAAAGCGTCCGCCGTCGCATATTCGCCGCTGGCTTGCATGCGTGTGAAGGATTGACTGGCGAATTCCGAGGCCGCTGTACCAAATCCAGGAATCAGCAACATGATGACTCCGCCGATCAACATCAGCGTGCCAAAAATGCGCTCCGAAGAAAAAATACGATCGGCAATCAAGCCCAGAAACAGCGGAGCAAAGATTGCGGCGATCGGGGCAGTCTCATAGGCGCCTCCAATAAACATTCCCAAATAGTTGTTGCTCATCGCCAGCCCCAACGTCGCGAACCAAGCCCCCCAAGTGAAAAACTGGAGGAACATCATCATGCTCAAACGGGACGTCATTAATGCCGAGCCTGCAGGCGGGCCGACCGAGGAAACAGAAGAAACGGACATGTTATTTTCGAATCCGAAGTGCTGATGGCTGGTGAGAAAATTCCGAAACAACTTGGTATCTACACTGTTGTCACGATCCGCAAAAATGCTGGTCTTGGAGTTGCGAACGTTATCGCAGGAATTTGTCCCGAGTTCAAGCACTTATTTCTTGAGATAACGAAGTCAAGTTAAAACCGAGAATCGCAAACAGATACAATGATTGGATGTAACTGTTCACGGGTCGAGCGTAGCGTGTGTGCAGCAAGTCCTTATTGGCTGGTGCGTTGCGTCGGCAATCGTTTGGCTTAGCGAGTGACATTGGCGTGAGGGTTTCCTGACTTCCGTAACACACCACTAGTACTTCGGTGTTACCGACGCGATCCGAAACCGGCACAGCCTGTTCAATCAACCCAACCGATTCAATTGAACCAAATGGCAAAGCCAAAAAACTGACCCTGAAAAACTCCGGTTAGCCGATTCCAGGAATCGGGCGTCGATAATTCACCCTGTTCCAGATAGGGTTCCACGGCTGTCCCCTGCAGCGCCAACAAAAAATCGAAATCGTTTGGCTCGAGAAAGAACTTTTTTAAATTGAAACCGCGTCCGGTTGCCGGAACTTCGCGTTGCCCGCCAAAAAACGTTCCCGCATAATCACGCCAGAATGGAATCAACTTTTTCCCTAATAAGATCGCTTCGATTTCATCAATGACGTCGTTCCAGCCCGCGATGACTTCGTCGCCGACCGGGATGCCAATCAAGCTGGTCTGTTTGGAATTTGGGAGCCACTCGTGATCGTTGTCGGTCTCCGCCAGGATGAGCTCCCAGCTTTTTCGACTCTCGGAAACCATCTGCAAAAAATGTTGGTGTGCCGCCGCCATGCGGGCCGGGTCATTCAATTTGAATCGCAACAAGTGAACGGCTGCAATCAAGTCGGAAATGCTGCCGAGTTCAAAATTCGCGAAATTGCCAACCGCTTCCTGTGGAACCAGGAACGGCGATTTGATTCTGTCGAAAACAAGGTGCCCGCAATGCTCGAAAAGTTCTGTTTCGTCGTAGGCGAGCAGCATATCGCAGAGGCCCAGCAATACGTGGATGTATCCCTTTAGCCAATGCACGTCACCGCCGTCCCAACCAATCTCAAAATCTCGACCTTGATCTTCCCGGATCCCATTATTTACGTTTCGAAAGATCTGCCACAGGGTTTCGGTTTCGTCCCTTTTTCCATTGCCATCCAAGTCCAGTCGAATTCTCCCTGGAAAAAGTTTTAGCTTCACGGCCGACGAATCAATCGCGTTCAATACCTCGATGGTTGCCTGCAAATTGGTTTGGAAATCTTGCACGATCGACCGCGCTTCTTCGTAACTGGCGATTTGCGGGTCGGGGTTGCTGGGGATCGGCAGGCGAGCGAGTGGAAGCCGTTGGGTAATTCGATTTCCCAAGACCCCATAGCGATAATTAGACTGAGCCAGTTGTTCCAGGGCAGCAGAAAACTTGGTTATTGCCAACGCTAACCGCGCTTGTTGATCCTGTGGAGATTGGGCAACGACATCTTGAAAATGGGCCGCCGACTCTTGAAGTTGTCCCAGCGACAGAAATTTGTTGAGCCGCGCGGAATGCCGATCATGGACTGCGGCGAGCGAATTTATGTCCATCGCGGCCCCCGCTTTTTTGCCAGGCGCATTCACGACTACACGGAATCCGATATCGGAACTGGCGAACTGCGGGTCCCAATTGCAGCGAATCGCCGCCCGGCATTCCTGAGCACCCATGTTAACGCTTCCACCCCGGATCGAACGTAGTTTGCCCTCCGTCGGCCCCGTTGGGTCGACCACCGGACCAGTTTGATAGTCTCCATCCCAGTCGGCACAATATTCCCACACGTTTCCATGCAGATCGTACAGACCCCAATCATTTGGTTTTTTACTGGCCACATTTGCGGTCATTCCCCTGGAGTTTTTTTCATAGGCGGCAAACAGGCCTAAGGACTCCGGCGAGTTTCCAAGCGAGTACACGGTTTGACGACCAGCGCGACAGGCATATTCCAACTCCGCTTCCGTGGGCAGTCGATACACTCGACCGAGTTTTTTTTCTTCGGCCTGCTCCGAGAGTTTTTGACAAAAGGCCGTGGCGTCCTGCCAGCTCACATTAGTAACAGGACGATCACGGTCAAATTCTCCATCGCGGAATAGCACTCGACTGGGATTTGCTCCCATCACATTTTTGTATTGATCTTGGGTGACTTCGTAAGCACCCAAATAATAGTCTTGGCTGATCGTGACCTCGTGCTGCGTCTCCACGACGTCACGCCCTGCTTCTCCGTCCGGCGAGCCCATGGTGAATTTTCCAGCGGGGATCAATACAAGTTTCATCCCGATCCTGTTGGTAATTTCCCTTTCCGGCTTGGTCGGTTCTATTGTGGCCGCCGGTAAATTGTCAGTATTCAATTTTGTGTCCGGCACTTGTTGGCCAAAGCAAATGGTCGAAACACTGAACACCAGCACTAGTAAGAACGCTCTCATGGCAGACCCCGGTACAAGAACTAGAAATGGAACGGTCGCGTGCATTCTAACGATTTGTGTAGGTCAATACAAAAAAATTCTTTTGCGCGAATGGTTGTTCCTGACGTCACTGCGCGATGTCAAATGCTTATTGGCTATCCGGCGTAATTCGAAAAGCCAAAATATTTCTAATGAAACGCGTTTTTGACTCCGGGTTTGCCAAGCGCGACAAACGCCCAGATGCCGAATGGTATCCCCAAAATACAACATGGGCCTAGCAGCGGCAACATTGCGACGATGGCCGCTGCCCGCGCAGTCCGATACTTTCGCAGGCTTCTCATCTGAATTGCACCATACAGCACGAACGATGAAGCGATTACCAACACGACGCCCCAAATAGTCCGAACGGTGATCTGGGTGTATTCAGATATCGGGCTCTCGTTCAGCTCTTCCATTTTCGCGACGGCACCCGATGCAATCAAGATTACGTCCACCGCGAGCGCAAGCGATCCGCAAACAATCGCAATTAACGAAACGACGATCAAGGCAATTGCCGGCCCTTGAACGTCAAGTTGAGCGCCTCGATTTTGCGTCGGTGGAGTTGGGGATTCGTAGGGATTGGACATGTTCAATATGAATGTGAAACAGATTTTAGATGTTTATTGAGCCGTACAACGAATAACAAATTATCTCGACTAAGTAGGGAATAGTTTGTACGTTGAATGGAGACGCTTCGCTGGGTGCGGCATGCGGATTCCTTAAGGCGCAACGTCTGACGATCGGCAGTCTAACGGAGCAGGAGGCTGGGATGCAAGAAAATTCGGTCAGCTGGTTTTTCATCTCCCGCTCGCGCGTTCCCGCAATCGACTTTCTTGAACCGCGCACTGGCACATCGGTTCCGATCCTAACGTCACTAAGCGCTGTAAATTGCTTATTTGTTTCCCGCCGATTGCGATCTCATGTCGGTGGAATCAGATCCTAATTTGCAACTCGGGAAGAACGACAACAAGGACAGGGACGAGCAGCGCCCACGCCACAGCGCCAATTAGCGATATCACCAAACTGACATTGTTGGGTCTCAATAAATAGTAAATTGTTGCCAAACCGACAAACGCCGCAACGCACCAGATTGGCACCGCCAGAGGCCCGGGGCCCCAAAACAACAGCGACAGCGTCATGAAAGGGCCTGCCACAGTTAAGCCGAAAAAGCCCAAACTGGTTGCGAAGGATAAAACGTTCCTTTCGGCAACAATCAGTGTGATCGCAAAGGATAAAGAAAGAATCAGTCCAACCACAAAAAGAAACCTGATGCGGCTTGTCTTTCGATATCGAGTCACCCGAGACCAAGAACTCGAGTCATTCGGAGACAGGCAGGGGTTTTCGATCTCAAGCACTGTTTGGGTCTTTTGTAGGCGAGACAACGGTTGGTTTCAGCGACTGCGAGCAATTACTCGACGCAAGTCAAAACGCGTGACCGAGCACTTCGTTTGCAGTCCTTTGTTCGTCGCGTGTATCATTGCGATTCCGACCTGCCACGATTCAACGCGATCCAATAAGCATGGATAACCAGAGTGTAGGAAAGTAGCACGAATGCATTAAGCATGAACATCATTGCGTTTGCCAGAGTCGTAGAAGTTCCGACCGCACTGGCAATCCACGACACAAACAATCCTGCAAAATGTCCAGCTACGAGAAAGATCCCGAGTGCCAAGAATGGCATACTGGCAAACTTGCCTGAGTGTACTCCAATCGCTCGCGAGCGTTTGTAAAATGCGGGCGTCGCAATAATCGCGATAATCAACAGGAAAAGCATTGGTTGTCTGCTCGCTGCTCCCTAACGGCACTGGTTGTCTGCTCGCCACTTCATAAAGCGGTCAGAATTATTCGCACGGTAATCGACGAACAATTATAATGCGGAACGCTGTATAAATCCGAACCCTCGCGTTTTGGTTCCGTGCAGTGAGACTAGCTTGCGATAATGTGGATGCCGAAAGTTGACATCGGGCGAACCCAAGTCATCCGCCTCGTCAATACAATGCATTTAAGTATCGAACATTCAACCGTGACCTTCGATCGACTCGCAAAAGTGCTCAACCAGTTGCGGTACAGCGAGAACAAAGTATTTCTTTCCACCTGAAGCTTTGTGAAGCCGATATTTGGGTGGGGACTTGCTTAAAGAAAGAACGTCGATTGATTGGGAATACTCCAACTTGGAAGGAAATTGAGTATCGATACTCAATTTGCTCCTGTGGATTCCCCGCCCGTCCTCACCATTGGACGGTACTGAATTCGAAATTCATGAAGGAAAACAAGACTTTTACGTGAGTGGACCCGATCGGGATCGAACCGACGACCTCTTGCATGCCATGCAAGCGCTCTCCCAGCTGAGCTACGAGCCCCTTTTCTTGAAAACAACTGGCTATCCCAAATAGTCATTCATCGTCACCTTCAACGGTAACAATCTAGTTTTTGCCTGTCAAGGTCTCGACGGCTGTTGATTGCAAACGATAAACTTGGGTTGTTGGCTGACCGGTTGCTTGGCGGCTGCTTGATCGGCTAGGAACCGCCTGCCAATTTGAACCAATGTTTGATCCAACACCGGACGGTGTATATAAAAAGCGTGGAAGCCGCAACCGAATTAGAACCCCCGATCAAAATCGCTTCTCCATTGGACGCGATGTAGATCTTGTCTCGCATTGATCGTATGTTAGAAACTGAATTGACGAAAAGGTTAAAAAATGAGTTTTGGAAATGACCCTCGCCTACCCGGCGGTGCTGTTGGCAAAGTCGAAGCCCCACGTTCTAAGAAAAAGTGGTGGATTTTTGGTGGCTGTGGTTGTCTATCGTTAATCGCCTTGATCTGTGTTGGCGTGGGCACGTATGTGTACATGGCTTTCGTCAGACCATTGATTGAATTCAATAACGAAAGTGTTGCTATCGCCCAAAACTCGAAAGAACTTGGCGAGGCGCTGGGCCCACCCATTTCGTTTACGGAAACGGGAAGTCCGCAGGCCACGGATGCGCCTGGCGTCGTCGAATTTCGTACGCCGGTTTCCGGAACTAAAGGAAGTGGTACGATTGTCGTTAGAGCAAAATTAGAGCCGGGACCGCAGGGATTAATCTGGACTCGCGAAGCAATGATTCTTGAATTCGATGGAAAACAAATCGACCTTAACCCCACACAAGCTGAACAGGAATCGACGCCCGAATTAAAAATTGATCTCGGATCGTAAGCAGTACTGGTTAGTACTCGAAGAAATGGTATCGATTCCAGACCGCTCGACAAGATTCTGCCTTGGGGAGCCTTTCAGTATTCTGGTCGCATGTAAAACCTGTCGCAGAATTTACACATTTATTTATAGTCATTAATTTAATTCAACATAACAGTCAAAGGAAATACTCATGGCGAACATTACACTCAAAGGCAACCCTTGCCATACCAGCGGACAGCTACCCACCGTTGGAATGGCGGCACCCGACTTCAAACTTGTTGCGGGCGATCTTAGCGAAAAAACGTTGGCTGATTTCGCTGGAAAAAACATCATTCTAAGTATCCTGCCCAGCCTGGACACACCCGTCTGTGCGCTGTCAGCCAAGGCATTTAATGAAAAAGCTGGAGCTCTGAGCAACACGGTCATTGTCAATGTATCGAAAGATCTGCCGTTTGCGCAAAAGCGTTTTTGCGAAAGCAACCAAGTCGCCCAGGTTTCCAATTTGTCAGCCTTTCGTGGCCCGAATTTCGATGAAGCTTACGGAATTGGTATTGTCGATGGTCCACTCAAGGGTTTGCTGGGACGAGCAATTGTGGTTGTTAATCCGGCCGGTACGGTAACCTATACGGAGCTGGTTCCGGAAATCGCGCAAGAGCCGAACTATGGGGCGGCTTTGGCGGCGGTCAACTAATTGGTGTTGCTTGGCCTCGTCGGGATTTTTTGAGAATTCGCTATGAAGTCCGACCATGAAAAAACGATCGTACCTGCTTCCGTTTCCGACGCGGATATGGCGGCGGGATTGTTGATGCTGGTCAGCGAAATGACTTGGGCTTTGTCTTTGGATGGGCAGCGAATTCTGTTCCTCAATCCAGTTGCCGAAACAGTCTTGGGAATTCAAAACACGGAGTTGGAACTTCAATCCGATTCCTGGTTGGCCAGCATTCACCCGGATGACCGGTTGGCGTTGCAGCAAAATCTGCTTGAAATTGCTGAATTGAGGCAATTTTCGCGCGAGTTGCGGATCACGCGCACGACGGATCTCGAGGTCTGGGTAAAAGCGACATTTCAATTGATCCTCGATGCGGAAGGCCGTCCCAGCTTTGTGGGGGTCACGGCCAAGGACGTAGCCAAGCGGATCGATGCCGAACGGCAATTGGAGGAGTCTCAGGCAATCTACCACTCGCTCGTGGAGAGCATGCCGATCAATGTGTTCCGCAAAGATCGCGACGGGCGAATCGTGTTTGCCAACCAACGCTATTGCAATGAGCTCAACATGAGTTTGTCGCAGTTGGTCGGCAAGACAGATTACGACTTGTTTCCTGAGATGGCGCACAAATATGTCAAGGATGATGCCTGGGTGTTGCAAACGGGATTGGCGTTCCATGATATCGAAAGCCATCCCGCCGGGCACGAAGACCTTAGTTATGTGGAGGTTCTCAAGGCGCCGGTTTGTGATGCCAGTGGACGACGCATCGGAATTCAAGGCATGTTTTGGGATGTGACCGCCCGCAAGAAGGCCGAGCAGGCGCTGCGACAGGCCAAGGAGTTGGCCGAATCAGCCAGTCGTGCCAAGACCGATTTTCTGGCCAATGTCAGTCATGAAATTCGCACACCCATGAACGGTATCATTGGAATTACGGAGTTGCTGTTGACCAGCATTCGTGAAAAAGAGCATCGCGAGTATCTGGAATTAATCCAGTCATCGGGCGAGTCGTTGTTGACATTGATCAACGACATTTTGGATTTTTCAAAAATCGAAGCGGGTAAATTGCAATTAGAAAGCAAGCGATTCTCCTTGCGGGACTCGTTGGGTGACACGTTGCGATCCATCGCCGTCCGAGCGCATGCCAAACAATTGGAGCTGATTGTCAACTTCGCCGCCGATGTTCCCGACGAAATTGTGGGGGACCTGGCGCGGTTGCGACAAGTCATCGTCAATCTGGTGAGCAATGCGATCAAATTCACGGATCGGGGCGAAGTGGAAGTCGACGTTAGCACACTAAAACTGCGGGATGGACATGCCCGGTTGATGTTTACGGTGACTGACACGGGCATTGGAATTCCGGCGGACAAACTCAAGCTGATATTTGTCGAATTTGAACAGGTTGATTCTTCGACGACGCGGCAATACGGCGGAACGGGATTGGGATTGGCGATCGCGTCGAAACTCGTCACGCTGATGGGCGGAGAGCTGAAAGTCGACAGTGTAGTTGGCGGAGGTAGCCGGTTCACCTTCGAAATGGATGTCCATTTTGCCGAGACGTTTTTCGAACAGCCATTGGAAGGACTGCGCGGTCAATCCGTATTAATGGTGGTTCGCAATGCCAAACAACGCGTCGTACTGAATAACATTTTTAGCCGTGCATTTGTCCGGACTCATCAGGCGATTGCGACGGCTGACGCGATGGAAACCTTGGAACGATTGGTCAAGCAACAAACTCCCGCTGCGGCCGTCGTTTGTGATGCTGAGTTGGATCAAGATAGCGGGACGGAGTTGATCCGGAGCATGCGACAGGTGCCGAGTCTGGCTTACACGCCGGTGATTATGTTGACTCGCGCGGTCTCCCATCAAACGGTCAACAATCGGGAGCAGTTGGGAATCGATGACATGTTGATCAAGCCGGTCAAGGAAAAAGATCTGTTGACATCGTTAGCCCTGGCTTTGGGTTTGCTGAATGATATTACCACGGCTCAAGGTTCGGCCTATGGCCGGATTGAACCATCGCTGGAACCGCTCGTCGTCTTGTTGGCGGAGGACAATCGAGTCAATCAAAAACTGGTCGTGGGCTTGTTGGAAAAGCAAGGGCATCGGATTACGGTAGCTCACAACGGACGACAAGCGGTTGAGATGTATCCACAAAACGCTTTCGATTTGGTGTTGATGGATGTGCAAATGCCCGAAATGGATGGCTACCAAGCCACTCACGAAATTCGACAGCTGCAAACCAGACTTGGCGTTCGCGTCCCGATTATTGCTTTGACCGCCCATGCCAGTGCAGATGACCGAAAACGATGTTTAGCTGCCGGCATGGACGAGTATCTGTCCAAGCCGATTCGCGCCCAGGATCTATTTGTGCTGATAGAAAAATTGACCGGGCATCGTTCCGCGCTGTCGGGTCCGGGAGCGTCCGCAGACACCCATCAAAACTGTGTCGATTGGGAACACGCGTTTGATACCGTGGGCGGAGATCGGCCATTGCTCCAAGAGCTGATCGCTGTGTTTCTCAAAGATCAATCCAAAATGGAAACGAGCATTGAGCGGGCAATTCAGCGCAACGATGAAAAAGAGCTGCGGTTGTCGGCGCACTCCTTGAAAGGGGCTTTGACCCACCTCGGTGGCCGCGAGCCGGCGCGAATCGCAGGCGAGTTAGAATTACTTGCCAAAAATGAAGATCTCGCAGCGGCCAAAGAGTTGCTGCCCAAGTTAAAATCCAGTCTCGAAAATGTCTCGCGGGAAATGAAACAGTTTTTAGCCAAACGTGCCTAATTCACCCGACTCGCCCGACATGCTCTGCTAAATTTTTGGAGCTGGCTCGCGTTTCAACGCCGTTTCGAGGACCCCGTTGGCGTGCCGCCACGCCAGTAGCGACTCAAGGATCATCCAGGCTTGCAAGCCGACGGTCAACAATCCGATTGTTCCCAACAGCTGGTTTGTCGCTCCGAACAGCGGCCACAACAACAGTCCGCCCGTCCCTGCCGACGCACCTGGTTTAC
Organism: Mariniblastus sp.; assembly: GCA_031400405.1. Lineage (GTDB taxonomy): Bacteria > Planctomycetota > Planctomycetia > Pirellulales > Pirellulaceae > Mariniblastus. Next base: position 23,891 of record JANNPW010000160.1, on the reverse strand, counting down.
CGGGAAGCATTGCTATTGCGCCTCCCAGGATCACGGCCAGCGCCGTGGCACTGTACGCATTGGTCAGTGGCTTCAAACCAATTGAGCCCGCCAATTCCTGGATCACATAGCGTTGTAATCGCGGGGCAGGACGTTTTCTTGAAGTGATTCAGGGTAGCAAAAAACCTAACCATCCACCGGACAAGCCGGTGGGATTCACAAGAAACTAAACTGCGTAGCATACCCAAACAACAACATTTTCATCAGGCCAGACGTTGGCCGAGGGGTCCAAGACGAAAACTCGCCGAGCCAGTCAACGTCCGTACGTAGGGTAGGCTGCGATGAAGCCAACAAACGAAGCCATGGCAATGAAAAAAGTGTGCATATTCAATTCGCAGGTCAGGTAATAGATGAAGTTGTTTGTATAGGTGTGTCAAAAAATTCTAACATAAAAAACCATCCGCTTTTTATCACTCACGCGATCGGCTAAACTTGGCGGGCAGTATTTTATTATTAACCACCAATTGGGGAGAGAACCTTGGCGAACGCAGATATCGGATTGATCGGCTTGGCTGTCATGGGTGAAAATCTCGTTCTCAATATGGCAAATCACGGTTACACGGTCGCCGTATACAATCGAACGACGTCCCGAGTCGATGAGTTCATTGCCGGGCGAGCCGCCGGGAAGTCCATCTTGGGGACGCATTCGCCGGCCGAATTGGTCGGCCAATTGAAACGCCCTCGGCGCATCATGATCATGGTTAAGGCGGGTGCCGCGGTAGATGCGGTGATTGATTCCCTGCTGCCGTTGTTGGAGCCAGGAGATATTGTAATCGACGGAGGCAATAGCGAGTTCCCCGACAGTACACGTCGAACAACCGACTTGGCCGAAAAAGGAATTCTCTATATCGGTACGGGCGTTTCCGGCGGCGAAGAAGGCGCACTTAATGGACCCAGCATTATGCCCGGCGGAAATCCGGCTGCCTGGCCGCACGTCAAATCGATCTTTCAAGCGATCGCTGCCAAAACGGAACTCGGCGAACCGTGTTGTGATTGGGTCGGTCGGGGCGGGGCAGGGCACTTTGTAAAAATGGTTCACAATGGCATCGAGTATGGCGACATGCAGATGATCTGTGAGATCTATCATTTGATGAAGGCTGGTTTGGGGTTGTCCAATGCAGAGATGCACCAGACATTTGCCCAGTGGAATCAGGGTGTCCTGGATAGCTACCTCATTGAAATCACGCGCGATATTTTGGGCTACCGTGATGAGTCGGGCACGGCCGTGGTCGATGTAATTTTGGACAAGGCCGGGCAGAAAGGAACGGGTAAATGGACCGCCATTTCTGCCTTGCATGTGGGCCAACCGCTGACGCTTATCGGCGAAGCGGTTTTCGCGCGGTGTTTGTCGGCGATGAAAGATGAGCGCATCGCAGCCTCCCGGGTGCTGCAAGGTCCACAAGCCAAATTCTCCGGTGACCGGGTCGCTCTGGTTAACGACTTGGAGCAGGCGTTATACGCTTCGAAAATTGTTTCCTATGCGCAGGGTTACCAGTTGATGCGGGCCATCTCAGATGAAAATGATTGGGGCTTGAACTATGGAGCGATTGCTTTGATGTGGCGTGGTGGTTGCATCATTCGATCGGCCTTCCTGAGCAATATCCGCGATGCCTTCGAAAAGAATCCGGCGCTGACGAATTTGTTGCTGGATCCGTTTTTTGAGGCTGCCGTCGAACGCGCCCAAGCCGCTTGGCGGCGCGTGTTGGCCACGGCGGTTACCATTGGAATCCCGATGCCGGCCATCGGCGCGGCGTTGGCCTATTTTGATGGCTATCGGACCGAACGATTGCCCGCGAATTTATTGCAAGCCCAACGAGACTATTTTGGTGCGCACACTTACGAACGAATCGACCGTCCCCGTGGTGAGTTCTTCCATACGAATTGGACGGGCACCGGCGGCACGACGTCGTCAACTACTTACAACGCTTAGAGAAAGAAAACCATGTCTGTTTCCCAAACTGAATTGCAACGCAAACAAATCCAGGAAGTGGAAGAATTGTTGTTTGACGGACCTGAAAAATCCGGGTTCGTGAAAGAACTGTATTTCGGTCACTTTAACCAAGCCGCGATGATGCCCTACCCGGAACTGCCGTCCAACGCTCGGGCCGCGGGTGATGCGATGGTCGCGAAAATCAAAAAATTGTGCGTGGAATTTATCCATCCGGATCGGATCGATCGCGAATCGCGTATTCCCGACGGAATCATCAAAGCGCTGGGAAACTACGGCGTGCTGGGAATGACGATTGACAAACAGCACGGCGGTGCGGGCATGTCGCAATTTAACTATTGCCGAGTCATGGAGATCATTGGCGGGCACTGCGGTTCGACGGCGGTTTTCGTGAATGCCCACCACTCGATCGGACTGCGGGCGCTGCAAATGTTCGGCACCGAAGCCCAGAAGATTCAATGGATGCAGCCGCTCGCAGCGGGTGAAAAAATGGCGGCCTTCGCGCTGACCGAACCGCTGGCCGGTTCGGATGCGTCGAATGTCCAAACCCAAGCCGTCCCACTGGCGGACGGCAGTGGGTACCTGTTGACGGGGGAAAAGCGCTGGATTACCAATGGTGGTATCGCCGACGTTCTGACCGTCATGGCCCGCACGCCCGACGCCAGTAGTCCGACCGGGAAGATCACCGCCTTTCTGGTGACGCCGGACATGAAAGGATTTGAAGTCGTCGAGTCGCGGATGGACAAAGTCGGAATTCGGGGAACTGCGACCGGCCGGATCAAGTTCAATGAGATGTTTGTGCCGACGGCGAATATCCTGGGAGAAATTGGCAAGGGTTTGAAACTGGCGCTCACGGTACTCGACTTTGGACGCACGACGTTTGGGGCCAGTTGTACCGGGGCCGCCAAATTCTGTGTCGAACGCATGGTCGCTCGCGCGAATTCGCGCAAGCAGTTTGGGAAGACGCTCGGAGATTTCCAATTGGTAAAAGGCAAAATTGCGGAAGCAGTTGCCGATACTTACGCGATGGAAAGTGCCACCTATTACACGGCCAATCTGATCGATCGCGGCGCAGAAGACTACATGGTCGAGACGGCCATGCTCAAAGTTTTCGCTTCCGATCAACTTTGGAGAATCGTCAACGATTGCTTGCAGATTTGGGGCGGCAAAGGCTTTTTTACCGATCAACCATTCGAACGCATGATGCGCGATGCTCGCTTGAATTTAATTGGTGAAGGGGCCAACGATGTGTTGCGCTGCTTTATCGCGGGCGTTGGTTTTCGGCATGTCGGTAAACAGTTGGAGGGGATCAAGAATTCCCCCCTGTCTGTGTTTCGGAAAATTCCGGACATGGTGAATGCCGGTCCGAAGCTGCCAGTGAAGCATGAACACTTGCGATATTACGCCAGAGCTTTGGGCAAGCAAATTGGTCAATTTTCATGGCAATTGAAACTGGCGCTGATTAAACACCGGGAAGGAATTCTCGACCAACAATTTATCCAAGCCCGTTTGGCGGATATTGCCACCGAGTTGTTTATGGCATCGTGCGTTTTTTCACGTTTGACCGCCGTCATGGTTAACGGCACCATCCCCGAACCGGCTCAATTGCACGAATTCAATACAGGCCGATTATACTTGCGGATGGCCCGCCAACGAAACGAACGTCGATTTGAAGAATTGAAAATCAATTTCGACGATCAACTTGAAAGTGTCGCCGACGCCTGGTTGGCAGAAAAATTTGATGACCCGAACTGGGTAGTAAAACCGAACGAAGCCGAGATTCCCCAATGAGCTGGCAAAATTTGCTTGAGAGTTTTCAGACCGAAAGTGACCAACTCGAACTCGGCGGAGGTGTTCAGGCGATCAAACGCCAGCACGAAAAGGGCCGGCTCACCGCGCGCGAGCGGATTGCGAAATTGTTGGACGCCGATTCCTACTGGTTGGAAATAGGCCGGTGGGCGGGTTGGGAGATGTACTCCGAATGGGGTGGCGCGGTTTCGGCCAGCGTGATTTGCGGATTAGGTCAAGTCTCGGGCCGAACCGTGATGATCATCGCCAATGATGCCACGATCAAGGCGGGTGCGTTCTTTCCGATGACTTGCAAAAAAGTCCTGCGGGCTCAACGAATCGCGCTGCATTGCCGTGTACCGCTGGTTTATCTGGTTGATTCGGCTGGTGTATTTCTACCCTTGCAAGATGAAATCTTCCCAGATGAAGACGATTTCGGCCGAATTTTTCGTAACAACGCCGTGATCTCAGCGCTTGGAATTCCGCAGTTGGCGGCCATCATGGGAAACTGCGTTGCCGGCGGTGGTTACTTGCCCGTGCTCTGTGACAAACTGATTATGACCGAAGGAAGCGGGTTGTATTTGGCCGGTCCGGCTTTGGTCAAGAGTGCGATCGGACAGGAAGTTTCTTCCGAAGACTTGGGCGGGGCTTCCATGCATGCTTCGATCAGTGGCACCATCGATTTCAAAGAACCAAACGACGAAGCCGCCCTTCTGCGATTGCGTTTGTTGATCGACCTGTTGCCGATCGATAAAATGGCCCCGATGTTTCGCCGGGACGCTACCACCGAACCCAGCCGGGTTCAATCGGAAATTTATCAGGTCATGCCGCGTGACGAACAATCGCGGTACGATGTTCGCGATTTGATCAGTTTTCTCGTCGATGCGGAAACGTTCCAGGAATACAAGGCAGATTTTGGTCAGACGATCGTTTGTGGCTATGCAAAAATCGGGGGCTTCCCCGTGGGAATTGTGGCGAACCAACGAACCGTCGTGAAGAGCGCCAAAGAAGGGATGCAAATCGGCGGTGTGATCTATCATGATAGCGCGGACAAAGAGGCTCGTTTTATCATGGATTGCAATCAGACCTGGATTCCCCTGATTTTTCTCCAGGACGTCATGGGCTTCATGGTGGGGCGGGATAGCGAACAAGCGGGAGTCATTCGCGCTGGAGCGAAAGTTGTCAATGTGATTTCCAATAGTCGCGTGCCCAAAATTACGGTCATTACCGGCGGAAGTTATGGCGCAGGCAATTATGCGATGTGTGGCAAAGCGTTTGATCCCCGGTTCATTTTTGCGTGGCCCAATGCCCGGTATGCCGTGATGGGTGGCAAGCAGGCCGCGACCACGATTCTCGATGTCAATATTGCGGCACTCAAGCGGGTTGGAAAGTCCCTTGATGCGGAAGAGCTGGAAGTCCTGCGACAACAGGTCGTTTCTGCTTATGAGACTTCCACCGACATTCGCTATGCGGCGGGGAGACTATGGGTGGATGGGATCATCAATCCCGATCAGACACGTCAGACGTTGATCCAGGCACTTTCGATTTCCACCCGGCACGCCGATGATGAGCCGTTCCGGACCGGTGTGTTGCAGGTTTGATTGCCGGACCGGACATGATTGGCCACAAGATTGGCCAACTGGATTCGTCGAAGATTTGAACAGCCCCGAAAATCGCCGGGAATCTGTGGATAAATTCCAGTTACGGTTTGACGAAAACAGTTTTGCCGAATACAGTTTTGCATAGGAAATAGATTGCTAACTGGGAATCTGGAATTCCCGGTAGTCCACTGGATGCTTGTCGGAGAGTGGGCTCCGCGAGGGGGAGCCGCGAAATGGGTCAGGCCTGAAATATGGAGCAGCCCTAAGCGGGGTACTCTTGTGCGGAGTCCTCTCACCGGCAAGCGTTTTTTTTGTGGGTCCCCGCAGGGCGTTTGGAATTGCGAGCGGCCAGTCATCACCCTTCGTGGACCATGGTCACCGGCCGGGGCAAATCGGTTAGAATGATTGGGACGAATTATTCTTGAGGAAAGACCGATGAATTCCCCTGCCCCGACCCAGCATTCCCCTGACGGCAACTACCGCGTCGTCGCGCTTAAATATCGTCCCCAAACGTTTGAAGCATTGATCGGACAAGGGCATATCGCAACGGCTTTGTCCAATGCGATCATTCAATCCCGTGTCGGCCATGCCTATTTGTTTACCGGCGCGCGCGGGGTCGGCAAGACCTCTTCGGCGAGGATCTTTGCCAAATGTTTGAACTGTGTTGCCGGGCCTACGACGACGCCCTGTGGCAAGTGCGACGTTTGTGAGACAGTTTCCACCGGCGAGGATGTCGATGTGTTGGAAATCGATGGTGCCAGCAATCGGGGAATTGATGAGATTCGCTCGCTGCGGTCCAACGCCGCAATTCGGCCCAGTCGCGCTCGATACAAAATTTACATTATCGACGAAGTACATATGTTGACGATGCAGGCCTTCAATGCCTTGTTGAAGACGTTGGAAGAACCGCCGGCCCATGTGAAGTTCATTTTTTGTACAACCGATCCGCAGAAAATTCCGATCACCGTTCTATCGCGTTGCCAACGCTATGATTTTTCGCCGGTTCAAACTCATGAAATAGCCCATTCATTGCGCCAGATTGCCGAACAGGAAGGAGTGCAGGCCGATGAACAAGCGCTCGCGTTGTTGGCGCGACGGGCCAATGGATCGATGCGCGACAGTCAGTCCTTGCTGGAACAACTTTTTTCGTTTTGCGATTCAGAAATCACCGTCGCCCACGTGCATCAATTGTTAGGTACGGCCGACATCGGACGAATTGGCGAAATGGCTGCCGCAATGGTCGCCCATGATTCGACGACGACCTTGAATTTGATCCAACAAGCATGTAACGACGGGGTCAGCGCCGGCCAGTTGGCCGAACAGTTGCTGGGATATTTCCGTGATGCCATGGCGGTCAAAGTAAATTGTGGTCTCGACGCACTTTTGACATGTACGCAGTCCGAACTGCCAGCCCTCACGACCATCGGCGGCCAAATCGGTTTGGAGACAATTTTGTCGATCGTACAATTGCTGGACTCTGCGATTGTGAAAATGCAATCCAGCTTGCATGCGAGAACGCTGGTGGAAGTCGCGGCGATTCGCATTTGCAATTTGGAAAACCTGGAGTCAATTTCAGACTTGGTCAGACAGTTGTCCGCCGCGAGTGCGACCGGCGCTGCGGTGACTCGTTCCCACGCTCCCGCGACACCGAGATCGGTCGAGTTGCAGAAAATCACGCCGTCGCCGGCCTTAAAAAAAAACGAGATAGCTGAGACTTCAGCTTCGATTGATTCGACTCACGTGCCGAAGCCAACCGCGCAAGCGGCGCCAACGATTCCAGCCAGTCATCTGAATACGGCTCGGCCGGTTGCGCAGCCCAGCAGTACAATTTCGAAAATCGCACCAGATCGGCCGTTGCGAGTCGCATTGTCGAGCGCGGATCGGGTGAGCCCGACTGGCCCGTCGGTATTGCCTTTGTCGGCGGCGTCAGCTGGTAGAGAAGTTTCAACGCTCGCCGTCGTCACGACCGATCAAATTTCGGGACCGGCGAGGGACTCCACGACGGCGCATGTGTCTGGCGAGGTTGCAGCGAACACGGCCGACTTACGGGAACTTTGGGTGCAGATGCTGACGTCGCTCGGTGACATGACATCGGAGCTGGCGGCGAGTTACGAAGCTTTGGGTTGGGAGTCGGATAATTGTGTCGGGGTCAGTCTCTATGATGAATATCATGTGCGGGAGTGTCGCAAGCCAGAACGGAAGCAAAAGATCGAATCGGCATTGTCCAAAATTACCGGCCGCAAAATTGTGGTGGAGTTTCGCGTGGCCAAAAATGGGAAATCGTTGGCCGCAGATCAAGTTCCACAGTTGTCGCGTGCCCGACAAATGCGTATGCTTCAGGATGTCGATTTCGTCAAACAAACGATGTCGATATTTGATGCCGAGGTGGTCGGTTTTTTTGCGTTGCCGCGGAAATTGACCAAATAGTTTGATCCCCAACCATTTACAAATTGCCCACACAGTCAGCGAGATCATGATGTTTAAAGGACTTGGAGCGATGGCGTCGCTGATGAAACATGCTCACACAATGGGCCCCAAAATGCAGGCGGCAATGGACGAGCTAAAAGATCGTCAAGTGACGGGCGAGACAGGCGGTGGAATGATCATCGTGACAGCTAATGGACTGACACAGATTTTGAGCGTCACGATTGATCCGCTCTTGATCGAGCGGAATGATTGGGAGATGATCGGCGATTTGTTACCAGCTGCCATCAATCAAGCGATCGCCAATTCTAAACAACTGCATGTTGCGGCGATGCAAAAAGTAACCGCTGACTTGCCGATTCCGGAAAATTTGGAAGGCATGCTAAAAAATTTCATGGGACACGAGTAAGACATCCCATGGCTGAACTTTCCGAGTCCGTCACGCGTATGATCGAACAACTGGCGCGGTTGCCTGGTATCGGTCGCAAATCAGCCGAACGGCTGGCCTATCATATTTTGCGGGTTCCTGAATCAGAAGCGCTGGCGCTGGCAGATTCCATTCGAAACGTTCGCCAGAATGTTCGGTACTGCGACATTTGTTTCAATCTTGCCGAAAGTGAAATGTGTAATATCTGTCGCGATCCATCCCGTGATCAGACTTTGTTGTGCGTGGTGGAACAGCCGCGCGATTTGATGGCTTTGGAGCAATCGGGAACCTATCGTGGTTTGTATCACGTGTTGCTCGGTCGGATTGCACCGCTGGAGAATATTGGCCCCGATCAATTGACGTTGGATCAACTGGCGGGTCGGGTCGCCGCCGGAGGATTGTCGGAGATTATTATGGCGACCAATCCGACAGTAGAAGGGGACGGAACCGCGTTACATATCTCCAATCTGTTGAGCTCTTACGACGTCCGTTTCACGCGGTTGGCACGCGGAATTACGACCGGAAGCATTTTGGAATACACCAACAAAGAGATTTTGGCGGATGCCTTGAGCGGTCGACAGCCCCTGTAACGCTAGCCCTTGTCGACCGGTATCCAACAGGACTCAGTGGCCGATTTAAATTGGGATTTCGGCTCCTTTTATCGTCATCGTTCGACCAATGGCTCGTAATTTTACTACAATAGGCTTCGTGGTTTTTTCATTCGCATGATGAGTTGATATGAAAATTTCTTTTGGCCAAAATCTGTCGCTGCGGCAATCCCAAACGCTGGCTCCCCGCATGATCCAGTCGATGGAGATTTTGCAAATGGCACAAGCGGATCTGGAAGCCAAAATCGAACGAGAGTTAATCGAAAATCCAGCGTTGGAACGCGAACGTGACGACGACAGTTACGCCGAAGACGATGGAACTCGTGAGCGGGAGAAAGAAACCAAAGACGTTGAGCAAAAAGAGTTGATCGTTGAAGAGAAACAGGGTAGCGCAGACGATTTCGAACGCCTGCTGAATCTCGACAAGGACAATCCCGATTTCTTCGACGGCTCCCGTCCTTCGTCCAACCGGATTCAGGAATCCGGCGATCGACAACACGATTTGATGTCCAATATTGTGAACCGGGATGGGACGTTGCAGGATTATCTGGTGGCGCAATTGCACGAAATGGATTTGGATGAACAATTGTTGGCGATGTGCGAACGCATCATCTCATCATTGTCTCCGCTGGACGGCGGCCGGCTGAATGTTGCTTTGCGCGATTTACTCCCGGCAGAAGCCACAGCCGCGGATTTGGAGCTGGCAGAAAATGCGCTCGCCCATGTTCAGGAACTTGACCCGGCCGGTATTGCGGCGCGCGATTTGAGCGAGTGTTTGTTGTTGCAATTGCAGCCGGATATTCCCCATTTAAAAAACGTGCGCACGTTGATTCTGCATCACTTGGATGATTTGAGTAACAATCGATTGCCGCAAATTCAAAAAGCTACCGGGATGTCGATCGATCAGATCAACGAAGCCTGGGAAGAATTGCGGCATCTTGATCCGAAACCGGCCAGTCAATTCGTCGAGAACTTTGTTCCCTCGGTGACGCCGGACATGTGGTTGGAAACGGATGAAGACGGACAATATCTTGTTAAAATGGACGAGAGTCCGGCCCGTGGACTGTATATCAGCAATTATTATCGCCAACGGATTGCCAACGGACAGGCCACCGCAGAAGAGAAGGAATTCATCAAGCGGAAAATCACGGCGGCTCAATGGCTGATTGAATCAATCGAACAACGCCGCAGTACCTTGACGCGAGTCGCGCAAGCAGTCGTTAATCACCAAAAAGATTATTTCGAAAATGGACCAGAGTATCTGAAGCCGCTGAAGATGGATCAGATTGCGGATATTGTGGGCGTCCATGTGACTACCGTCAGTCGTGCGGTCGATGAAAAATGGATTGAGACTCATCGCGGGATCCTGCCCTTGCGAATGTTTTTTGTACACGGCACGACGAACCAGGATGGAGAAGACATCGCCTGGAACAAAGTTCGAATTGAATTGCAAAAACTTATCGATCACGAAGACAAATCCAAACCATTTAGTGATGTCGAAATCATGCGTCGATTGAAATCGCAAGGCTTCAATGTCGCGCGTCGGACAGTCACCAAATACCGCGAGAAGTTGGAGATTCCGAGCTCTCGGCAACGCCGCGACTGGTCGAAGAAAAAATCGGCAGAAGAATAAGCACGTTTGGTAACTGGGAATATCAGCTGTAGATCTTTCGGAAAATCGCCACCCTCGGATCTGAAACACTTAAATCATTCATCGGATGCGTCGCGGGATGGCAGATATTCGGCTAACTCAATCTTCAATCGCTGTCCGTAGTGGCGCTAGGAAAACGGCGGCCCAGCCGGCGACGGCATTCGTCTCGAATCCGGGACTAACGACGCCTGTGGGCCAAGCCGAAGTGCTCGACAACACGTTGCGGGTTACGACGCCGGAGAATATTTCGTTTGAATATCAATTGGCCGGGCCATTTCGCCGCATCGTTGCGTATTTGCTCGATCTGCTGGTTTCGATTGTCGGTTTTCTAGTGTGTGCTTTCCTGTTGCAGGCAATCGTCGCATTGGCGATCATTCCGTTGGCTCAGATGCTCGGAATCGGCGCTTGGATCGAAGGTCTTATCGGGCTCATGGTCGGAATGGGAATGGTCCTGTATTTCATTGTGTACTGGTTTTACGGCGCTTTAATGGAAACTTACTGCAATGGACAGACATTGGGTAAGCGCTGGACGCAGATGCGGGTCTTGTCGATCGATGGACACTCCATCGATGGTGTGCAAGCCACGCTGCGAAACTTCTTTCGGCTATTGGACGTTTCGCCATTGGTTCCGCTGGCGGCACTTTTCCGATTGGATGAACCGGTTTCGTTGGGTATTCCGACTTGCCTGTTCGGTTTGATCATGATGAGTTTCAGTCGCAATTTTCAGCGCGTCGGAGACTTAGTTGCCGGGACAGTCGTCGTCAATGAATCTCGTGTCCGTGAGCCGGACCTGTTGGTTTTTACCGATCCACGCGTGCCGGGTCTGGCAGCCTTGATTCCGAATCAGTTCGTCGCCACACCCAGCCTGACCAAAGCGATTGCTTATTATGCGGACCAGCGTCGTTTTTTGCCCCCGTCACGGGCGCGGGAGATTGCCGGTCATGTGGCAACTCCGTTGTTGGAACAGTTTCATTTGATGGCCGACACGGATCATGATTTATTTCTCTGTTCCGTTTATTTCAAATTGTTTGCGGCCTCTGCGGATGCTGATGACGATTTTCCTGTAGGCACCGCGGAGAAATCAACATGAAGGTTGCCGAGCTGATCGAAAGTCGCCAACCGGGTTGGCAAGAGCTGGAACAGTTGTGCGAGGTGGTCGGTGGAACCAAATCGAGTACGAATCCCGAATTGGTGGTTCGATTTGCCAGTTTGTATCGAGCGGCCTGCGCCGATCTCGCGTTGGCCGAGTCCTATCAATTGCCTCCCAATACGGTGGATTACCTTCATCGATTGGTGGCCCGAGCACACAATCAAATGTACCGCACTCAGCGATTGCAGTGGAGAACCTGGTCCAAGCGAATATTTGAAGACACTCCCAAGTTGATTTTTAACGATCCCTGCGTGCATTTGGTAACGGTTGTATTCTGGGGTTTGTTTTTGATTTCTGCTTTTCTCGCGTACGACAACGAAATTTGGCCCGGGTTTGCGGAGGCGGTTGTCGGCTCCGAGCAACTGGATAGTTTTGGTGAAATGTATGGTAGTTTTGGCGACCGTCCTGCGGGCGCAAATTCCTTCATGGCCGGCTTCTATGTGTTTAACAACGCATCGATCGGGTTGTCCTGTTTTGTGACCATGTTGTTTGTGTTGCCGGGCATGATCACGTTGTCATTTAACGCCGTGTATTTGGGCGCAGTATTTGGTTACATGTTTCGTCCAGAAATGGGTGATGCTGGAATTAATTTTAAGAATTTTGTAACCGCGCACGGACCGTTTGAGTTGACGGCAATCGTACTGTCAGCCGGCGCCGGGCTAAAAATTGGTTTGGGCTGGCTGGCTACCAACGGGTCCGATCGAATGAGTTCACTCACGCAAACCGCGCGGGAAGCATTGCCAATTGCGATGTGTGCGGTGTTATTGTTTTGTTTAGCGGCGATGATCGAAGGATTCGTTTCGCCGACGACCGAACAGTTCATGCCTTGGTGGGTGAAAGGGCTCGTCGCGTCACTTTCGAGCTGCCTGTTGATGATTTATTTCGTGATGCTCGGCTACCCCCGGGGCTCTGAGATTTCGTCGACCGGTTGGGAGGCGATGTCCGATGAGGCTTGACCATACCTTTATTGCCATTCGCGAAAGGGGCATGTTGGAGATTTGCGATCTGGCATTGCATGTGGTGCGTTATCACTTTAGGCCCTTGTTGGCGTTGTTGTTCCTTGGTGCGGCGCCCTGGGCGGTGGTGAATTGGTTACTGACGAATTGGTTGGCGGTGGGAATTTTTGCCAGTGACTATGCCGTGCATTTTTTCTGGCTTTCGACCGTTCTCGTAATCAGCCAGGCTCAGATCGGGACGTCGTTGATTACGAGTTATTTGGGTCAAATTATGTTTGTCGGACGCGTTGGCGTGTTTGCCACGATGTTTGAATCGTGGCGATTGTTGCCGAAATTTTGGTGGTTACATGGCGTCGTTCGGCTCGTCGCGCCAGTCCTGATTGTAGTTTGGCTGACTTGGCATGCCGACGAAGATACTTTGCTAGCCTACAGTTACCTTTTGTTGCCTTTGTTAATTTTGATCACGATGTTGGTCCGCGCCCTTCGACCGTTCATTTCCGAGATGATCTTGTTGGAGCATACGCCAATGCGGACAGTGGATTCGAATCGTGTAAATTTCAACCGCCGGTCCGCTTCGTTGCATGGTTCGGTTGGTTCCGAGTTGTTTGGTCGATTCATACTGACCTGCATTTTTTTCCCACTCTTGACTTTTGCGTTTTATTCCATGTTTGTCTTGACTGACACGACCTTGAATCTGCAATCCAGTTTGGAGTTTCCGTTGTCGTCGATCTATTGGCCGGTCGCGTTATGGCTGACTGCCGGATTTGCGGCGGTCGTTCGATTTTTGTCCTATCTCGACATTCGAATTCGACAGGAAGGCTGGGCGGTCGAGTTGAAGATGCGGGCCGAAGGGCAGCGGTTGTCAGCGGGAGAATGGAAGTGACAAAGTTGCGATCGGTCATTCAATTGCCATCCTTGATAGTCTCCGGCGCACTGGCAAGCAGGCGTGGCGGATTTGCGAGATTGTCATATTGCCTAATTCTCGCTGGGCTTGGTTTGCTTTGTGTCAATTCAGCTGGGTTCGCGCAGGTTGAGGTCGACGCGGGGCAGAGAGCTTTGTCGCAACGGAACTATCCCTGGTACGACACAGATACTGACTCGGTACGACCGCTGGAATTTGGTGATCGCGCTCCAGCTAAATCAACCGACCGAAACGAGATTCGCTTGGCGAAATTGAAAAAACGACCAGTGCGTACAACTGGGGGTGCCCCAGCTTTAAGTTCCGGACTGAGCTGGTTGGCTTGGATCGCGTTGGGATTGGTGGCGGTGGCATTGATTGGTTTGTTGATCTGGGCGTTCTTTCGAATTGAGTCGCAGTCGACGAAAAAGTCGTCGATTGCCCAACGTTCGCTGGCCGAGAGCATCGAGCATTTACCTTTTCAACTTGAACAGCGAACGGGCGATTTTCGGCACTTGGCTCAACAGTCCTACGCGGCAGGTGACTTCCGCCGTGCCTCCGTCTATCTGTTTAGCCACGTCTTGGTGACGTTGGATCAAACCAATTTGATACGATTAAGAAAGGGAAAAACGAATCGCCAGTATTTAGGGGAGTTGAAAAATCAAGTGCCCTTGGCAGAGTACTACCAACAAGTGATGGTGCCGTTCGAGAAAGTTTTCTTCGGGGATCACGATTTGACCCAACAGGAGTTCGAGAGTTGTTGGCTTAAACTGGATGGGTTTCAAGCCTATGTGAACCAGAATGTTTCGGTGAATCCATGATTCGCACATGCACCAGTTCAGAATTCGGTCTTCAATCCGCCCAGTTGTCGAACAACAGGGCCCGCAATGTGTTTCGGCAGATTCGTCGGTCAAGACGGTTAGTGTTCTGGATGTTCGGATTGCTGCTCGCGGCGGGATGCGGCCGGAGCGAAAAATTGGTGACCGAATATGGAAAAGTCGCCGGAGACCTTGGAGGTACCAGTGTCAATGGAACCGGCGTGTTGTTGGAGATGTTCCGCGACCGCGGCAGCGCTGTCAAACGTTTTCGCAAGATTTCTCCCAAGTTGGAAAAATTCGACACCGTCGTCTGGTTTCCGGATGAAACGGGTTACCCCCGAATCGAAGTCGCCGAAGCTCTGGAAGATTGGTTGCGAAATGGAGACCAACGGACATTGATCTATGTCGGGCGGGACTTCGATGCGGAACTGGATTACTTGCAACAGGCGATTCAATCGCCCACCGTCAAAAATCGTGAGGAAATGTTGCGACGTTTGGCGGAAGCAAAACTGCGACAGGACCAGCGGCGAAGCGAGTACCTGGTGGATCGTGAAACCAAGTCCTGTCGGTGGTTTGAACATCAACTACTGACGCGCCGCAAAGCCAATCAAGTGACTGGTCAATGGGCGGAAAATGTCAATAACAAATTGACAAATATCGAATTTGCCACGGTGCTCGGGCCTCCCCAAAAATTGCTCGACGAGAGCTGGAATGAGGTCCAACCGTTGGTCACAACCGATGGAATCGATTTCGCGTATTCGATCGGCGAGGCGGAGGATTCGCAAGCGAATGGGCATCAAAACAACGAGAACAGAATAATCATCGTCAGCAACGGATCATTTTTGTTGAATTATGGGCTGGTCAACCATGAACACCGAAAACTCGCTGGTGCCATGATCGATGAGTGTCGGTTCCAATCCAACGTCGTGTTCCTCGAAAGCGGGCCTGGCGGGATTTCGGTTTCGGATAAAGACTCGACTTCGAACAACGCCTGGGCTTGGATTTCCGAGCCACCGTTACGTTACATCGTTCCGCACTTTTTGTTGTGGGGATTGTTGTTCTGTTTTGCCTATTTTCCCATTTTCGGTCGTCCACGCCGACGCCGGCCAATCCTGTCCAGCTCATCCGAAAATCCAACTCCGATCACGTCGACAATTAGTCACGCTGACATCAATCCAGCCAATACGTTTCGCAGCCATATTGTTGCTATGGGAAAATTGTTACAACGAACCCAGCAACCGGTACGCGCAGCCGAAAAAATTCGACAGTATCACGAAATTTACGGCAGAGACTCAAACCTGAAATAGGACCCTCGATGAACGATATCAATCAATCCCTGTCATCTCAAACCAATGCGGCTCTGGTTGAGTTTGACTGTTTGCGCTGCAAAGTTCGCTTAAGAGTGGACGCGAGTCTCGCCGGTAAACAAGCGAAATGTCCGCAATGTGGACAAGTGATCTCGGTGCCGAGTTTGTCGGTGGCTTCGAGCAACGACAAACCAAACTCGAGTCCGGACTCTGCGAATCGCCCATCCACTGAATCGGGAAACGAACTCGTCGTGGAAGTGTTGGATGCTCCGGTGTTGTCCCAGGATTCGCGTGGCACCCGAACCGACGGCGCCGACACATCCACACGCCGCCTGTACCATCGAATCTCAGAAGAGGTCGCCAAAATTTTCGTGGGCCAGGATGATCTGGTATTGGGAAGTTTGGTGGCGTTGTTTTCCGGGGGCCACGTGTTGATCGAGAGCGTGCCTGGTTTGGGAAAGACACTGTTTGTGCGGACCCTGGGAAAAATATTGGGCTGCCAATTCGGGAGGATTCAATTTACCGCCGACCTGATGCCCTCGGATATCACCGGCGCGCCAATCTTCAATATGAAGACGCAGGAGTTTGATTTTCGTCCCGGCCCGGTTTTTACCCAGTTGCTTTTGGCGGACGAGATCAATCGTTCGCCCGCCAAAACGCATGCGGCCTTGCTGGAAATCATGCAGGAAAAGCATGTCACTGTGGATGGGACAACGCACGAACTCGAATTGCCATTCCTCGTCATGGCCACCCAAAATCCAATCGAGTCGGAGGGCACCTACAATTTACCAGAAGCCCAACTCGATCGGTTCATGTTCAAATTGATTGCCGATTATCCGACCGCCGAACAGGAAGCGGCAATTCTACTGATGCATGGTGGGCAAGCGGGCATCAACCAACGACTGGAACATGAAATCCAGCAGATCACCAACCCGGCTAAGATTAATGCGATTACCCAAGAAAGTGCGCTCGTGCGAATCGACCCATTGTTGGTCGATTACATCAACAAAATTGTCAGGCTAACCCGTCGATGGCCTCAATTCTATCTTGGGGCATCACCTCGCGCCGGGATTGGCTTGATGCAGGGTGCGCGAACGTTGGCCGCCTTTTATGGTCGGGACTTTGCGGTTCCGGATGACGTGGTTCAGCTTGCGTTGCCCGCGCTGCGCCATCGTGTAACATTGACCGCCGAGGCGGAAGTTGAAGGCCAAACCGTGGATCAATTGCTTACCGAATTGATTCGGACCGTCGAAGTTCCGCGACTGCGGGATTGATTTGGGATCATCTCATCTGCCACGGCGATGAATCCATGATTTGCTCAACCAAAAAATACTCCTGCACCAGACAATTTTGACCGAACGACAGCACCGTTGATAAATTTTTTCGAGTTGATCATTGAATTTTTGGCGAATCGCCCCATCGTGCTTTTGCTGATGTTGGGTTTGCCATTGTTTTTGGCGGCCAGGTATCGACTGGTTTTTCCCAGTCGCCGACTGTTATTTTGTGCTGTGTTGCCAGCTTCGTTCTCCATCCTGATGTTGTTGCTGCCCATGGCCGGTTGGTTGGTGCTGGCACTGGACGTGCTATTGTGGATTGTTGCCGCCGCGGATTTCGCAACTGTATTGTCCGCCAGACATTTTTCCGCGACTCGCAACACGTTGCGTATCGCTTCCCTGGCCAAGTCCCAAGCGGTCGAACTGGAATTGACCAATCGAAGTGGCCGGGAATGCTGGCTTTCGGTAAAAGATGATTTACCAAATTCGTTTGAAGCCGAACCGGACCGGTTCACGGTGTTCGTCGCCGGGGTAGACCGGTTGCGATTTCACTACCGCTATACACCGACGCAACGAGGTCAACATGAATTACAAGTCGTGCACCTACGCGTTTCAAGTTGGCTGGGTTTATGGCGAGGTTTTTTCAAAATTCCTTGTCCCTCCACGATTCATGTTTATCCCGACATGAAACAGATTTCCGAATACGATCTCTTGGCGAAAACGAATCGGCTTTCCTTGATGGGCTTGAGACGAACACGCAAAATTGGCCAGGACAATGAATTTGAGCGCTTGCGCGACTATACGCCGGACGATAATTACAAACGCATTGACTGGCGTACAACCGCGCGACGTAGAAAGTTGACGGTACGAGATTTCCAGTCGAACCAGAGCCAAAGAATAATCTTCATGGTCGACTGTGGTCGCATGATGACCGGAACGGCCAACGGTAGTAGTTTGCTGGACTACTCGTTGAACGCCATGTTAATGTTGTCCTACGTCGCATTAAAACAGGGTGACTCCGTGGGAATGATTAGTTTCAGCAACTCGATTCATAATTTCACGCCGGCTCGACCCGGCGTGAAACAAATCAATCGGTTGCTGCATGCATCGTTCAATCAACAACCTCGGCATGTAGAATCGCGCTATGATGAGGCGTTCTTGTATTTGGGCTCGCATTGCCGGAAACGATCGCTGGTCATCTTGGTTACGAATCTGATCGACGAGATCAATGCGCATCAAATCCGACAATACCTTGCAACCTTGACGGGTCAACATTTGCCCCTGTGTGTGTTGTTGCGTGATCGTGAGATCTTCACGGCTGTCGATGAAGTCAATTTCGATGATCGAGACTCGCTCTATCAAGCAGCGGCGGCCGTCGAAGTACTGACTTGGCGTCAGCAAGTCATTCGCGACCTTAAACACCAGGGCATCTTGGCGTTAGATGTTTTCCCCGAAAAATTAACGGCGGCGGTAGTCAATCAGTATTTGGAAATCAAGGCACGGCATCTTCTGTAGTCGACCGACGAACCCCAAATTCGGTTTCTGCGGCTTCGCGCCACGAACGTCCTGACGTTTGGATTCTGCGAACCCCAAACCCAATTGAAGTCGCCCGGGCCCATCAATATTACCCAATTGACTCGTAAAAATTTCCATTGCGACGAGTACTTCGATCACCGCCAAGGAATCTATTGGTGTTTTCCTGATCCGTCTTTGATCGCTAGTACCGCCAGTGATTGGCGGATAATTTCGGCATGGTCAAACGCGAGTTTCGGTAACGCATCCAGATCAAACCAGCGGGTCGATCGAGCGTCATCCGCAGCGACGGCAGTTTGATCAGATTTTAGTTCAACCAGAAAGGCAACGGTAATGACTCGACCGCGCGGATCGCGATCAACAGCCGAAAAAGCGCCGACTTGTTGCACATCCGCGACGATCAAACCGGTTTCCTCGCGCAATTCCCGAATTGCGGCGGATTCCAAAGTCTCGTCAATTTCCATAAATCCACCGGGCAACGCCCATTGATCCGCAAACGGATCTTTCAATCGTTGGATCAATAAAATTTTAGAAGAGGTTGTTCGTCGATCAATCACGACGATGTCGGCACTGACAGCCGGCCGAGGGTATTCGTATTGGTAGGTCATTGGCTATGGGTTGGGATAATCAAAGGCGATCGTGAGAATGTCCAGGCTAAACAAGAACAATTGGATCGGATATTGACGGAAGATGACACTGGTACGATTCAAAGAATTAGTTGTACTCGATAATCATTGGGCTAACACCAGGAATATTCGACTCTCCCTCATTTCTCGACTCGGTTCAAGGCGGCGACGACGGCATCAACGTACGGAACAACCCCGTGTGCCAAAAAAACAGCCGCCCTTGTTGATACAACGGCGGCTGTTTCGTTTTCAAATGGCTTGGATCGCGACGGCAACGTCAGGCAATTGCCAATTCATCGACCTCCCGTGCCAGTCGCTTGCGGGCGACGTGCAAACGACGCTTGATCGTTCCAAGAGGTGCCGCAAAATCGTCGGCCATCTCGATTAAACTCTGACCATGAAAATAGAAAGCGATCAGGGTCTCACGATCCATTTCGCCCAACCGAGCCAGGCCCGCGCGAACTTGTCGTTCGCTTTCTCGCGCCAGGATTTCATCGATTGGGGAACTATCACAGATCACCGTAGCCGCCATTACTTCCGGTTCCATCGAGATGGCCGGAGATCGTCGCACGGCGCGGTTAATAGCCATACGAACGGTAATCTGACGCAACCATCCACCGAAAGCCTCGGGCGTTCGCAATTGATCCAATTTCAACATTGCTTGCATGAAAACGTCTTGGCACAATTCCTGTGCGTCGGCGTAATCTCGCAGGCGTCGCATGGCGATCGCGAGGATCGAAGGCTGAAACCGCTCGAACAATTCACCAAAGGACTCACGGTCGCCGGCTTGAGCGGCTCGAACCAGGTCTCCCGTTTCTCGTAGTTCATCCAATTGTATTTTTAATGCGTTCATCGCTGTGGTTCTCATTTTGTGACCAGCCATAACGAAATAGTTGATGGCTCAGGATCGATGTCGTTTGCACCAGCAGACTGATCACGGTTCACGCTGAAGACGAAGCGCAAAAATAGGCGCTGATCTTCGTGAGCCGGGACTCAGAAAACTGTTTCGATCGAATACGGGCTAATTTCACCGTCCGTTAGAACGGTCGTTTCATAGAAACAGTTAGCTCAGTCGCAGAAACAGTCTTGGGTTTGCCGGTTGGTTGGCTCGGCCGCGCATTGGTTCGGAAATCCGGGGTAGTAGACTACCCGCGAAATCCAGACCTGACGCGGCGACAGCGTTAGCCGAATAACTCAGCCGGAAATGGCTCGTTATCCTGCCGAAAACTGTCCCGACAAACGGTTGGAGGTGCCATTGCTGCTGCGGGGCGGTGGACGCGCACAACATACCATTGACACGCACGCTAAAACGAATGACGTTTGCGATTGAGTTGGTGATGATTGAATTACGCATTTCAAGGCTCCCGCGTGTTGACACGCAAAATGAGAGAAAAAAAATATTGACTCGGTCAAGTGTGCCGCCCGACGAAAGACTCACGGGCAACACGACTCAGTCGATGGGAACTCCCCCACCAAGCGGGCCAATCATAAATCGTTATCGACCAAAAGGCAACGTCGCCGTTGATCGACAACTCGATTTTACCGAAAAACGGCAAAATCAGCGGGTTTTCCCCACCCACGGACAATTAGATGCCGCTGAACCGTTTTGGTTCGGGGTAAAATTTGGAAATTCTTGAAATTTGGTTTAGATCGCTTGCGCCGAATCAGTTCGTGTCTTCGAATGCGCCCAGCGAACGACTTCAATTGGGTGCCAGTCGACTATTTGAGGTTTGGGTCGATGGCTCCATCGGCAATCCTCGTTTCCGTCCGACTTACCGAGATCATCTGTTTATTCTTCAAGAAATATCCCGCAGTGGCTGAAACTTCAAATCCCTGCGGCAGGCGATTTTTGAGTTCCGCTAAGTGTTCGTCAGTCGTGATAAAGATCGTGTTGGGATGCAGACGTAATAATGACTCGGGGGTCAATCTTGGTTTCGGTTGCCATGGATAGTCACGTTGCAACGAAGGTAGGGATTCTGGCGCGTCTGTCAAAGCACATTCATAGATTGTCCTACCGCTGTAATAGACCCAGCTGGATTCCAAACTTCGATAGGCGGCCACCAATTGACCGGGATTCGATTTGGCAATCGGATCGAGTATCAATTGATGCTGCTGCACAGAATCAATGGCGACCGTTCCATATCCGAACAACGTGAAACAAAACAATATGGAACTGGCCATGGTCGTCATCAACACCTGTTGACGACTCGATTGCCACAATTGACCGGTCGCAATCGCTCCACCGAGAATCGGAATCAGGCCCAGTAACAATAGCCAACGTTGCTGCGGAAAAAACTCGATCGCGGCGATTCCCAATCCAGTTGATACCAACACACCGCCCACCATCAAGGCACTCAAAGCCAACGCAATCCACGCCGAAGCCAAACGTGATTCATGCCTTGCCCAACGAACGAGGCACAGCGACGTCAGTATTGCCAACGCTGGGTAACAGGGGGTCACATAGCTGGGCAGTTTTGTTTGAACCAACGAAAACACGCCAACCTGCAACAGGATCCACAGCATACAAAACAGCTCGATTGCTGAAAATCGCTCCAGTGCCCGAATTCGTGCAACTATGGCGATCACGACCGGCCCCCAAAAAATCGACCACGGGAAAAATCCAACCAGTATGGCCAGCGGATAATAACCAATGTTGCCACCGTGATTTTCCAGCACGGTCGTCGCACGTCCAAAATGTTCGCCGAAAAAAAACTGCCTCGTAAAATCACCCTGGGTCCGCGCGTCAACCAGCGCAAACCATGGCGCGGCGATCAACAAAACAACGATCGCGCCGGTGAGTGGTTGCAGCGACCAAACCGTGGCCAAAAAATGTCGCGGTCGAAATGGCGACAGCCAGACTCGCCACCTCCGGTTGTGATTCAACTCGGTTGACCTGGAATCAAGCGGCGATCGTTTTACCAAGCCAAACCAACCGACGATGGCCATGGGCAACAGAAATCCGATCGGCCCTTTGGCCAGTACCCCCAATCCCAACAGGCTGTAAAACGCAATCACGTACACCGGATTCCTGGGGAACCAATGGCCGGGGTCACGCAACTCGGGTTCACCGACATTGGATTGCCGCGCCGCAAACGTCCCGACCACATAAATCCAGAGCGCGGCGGTTCCACAGAATATGAGTAATGAATCTGGCGTGGGGGGGGGGGCCACTCCCCCCCCACCACCTCGAACTTCTCCCTCTCTCAGACTAAAACCGCGGGTTTTTGCAGACACTATGCGGCCTCGTTACAGCGCCAGTTGGAGGATTGCCAACACGCCGGCCTGATCCAGCTTCTTAAACTGCCCCAGCGGGCCGTAGGCTACGGCTTTGGCGGCCATTTCCTCCAGGCGCTCGCTGCCGATATTCAGCTCCTTGAGCGAGACCGGCATGCCCAGCGAGGAGAAGAAGCGCTTCATGCGCGCGATCCCCTCCAGCGCGATCCCTTCTGAATCGGCAAAGGCCAGATCCACGTCCCAGACCCGCACTGCGAACTGGACAAAACGCTGCAAGTCTTCCTTGTAGGTGTAGAGCATCCAGGCCGGGAAAACCACGGCCAGCCCGGCGCCGTGAGTCACATCGTAGATTCCGCTGAGCTCGTGCTCGATCATGTGCGTGGCCCAATCCCCGCTTCGCCCGGTCCCCAGGATGCTGTTATGGGCGATCGCCCCGGTCCACATCACCTCGGCCCGGGCGGCGTAATCGCCCGGATTCGCCATCAACCGCGGCCCATAGATCGTCATGGTCTTGAGGGCTGCCTCGCACAGCCGGTCGGTCAGGTCCACGTTCTGGGTTTTCGTGAAATAGCGTTCCAGAATGTGGGCGCAGATGTCCGAAATCCCGCAGGCGGTCTGGTAGGGCGGCAACGTGTAAGTCAATTCAGGGTTGAGGATCGCGAAGCGCGGGTAGAGCAGCTTGTTTCCGAACGCGCGTTTTTGCTGGCCCTCCGCATTGGTGATCACCGAACCGTCGCTCGATTCGCTGCCCGCCGCCGCGATGGTCAGGATCACCCCCACCGGCAGGGCGGCCTGCAGGCTGCCCCGGTTGGTGTAGAAATCCCACACATCCCCGGAATAGCCGGTCCCAGCCGCGATCGCCTTGGCCGAGTCGATCACGCTCCCGCCCCCCACCGCCAGGATGAAATCGACCTGTTCCTCGCGGCAGATACGGATGCCTTCATAGACCAGGCTGAGCAGCGGGTTGGGCTTAACCCCTCCCAGCTCAACCCAGGCCACCCCGCTGACGCGCAGCGAGCTGGTTACGCGTTCGTACAGTCCGCTCTTCTTGATCGAACTCTCACCGTAATGCAGCAGAACCTTTTTACACGCTTTCAACTCCTTTCCGATTTGATTTTCGGTCCCCTTGCCAAAAATAATACGGGTCGAGTTGGCGAATTCAAAATTTTCCATGCTTTTTCTCCTGATTGCTGGGGTTAGTTTTTTTATGTCTGCTCAGGCTAGTGGGGAAAAGCCCTGAATTTGAGGTGTACCGTTTTTCTATCCCTCCCACCAGGGGAGAGGCTGGGGGCGGGGTTATGATCCTTCCATATCCCGGCAGGCGGCCTCCATCAACAGGAAGAAGGCCTGCCCTTCTCCGTTTCTCCCAGCTCCAGGAGCGCCTGAGCTGCCACGCCCTGCTCCCAGGCCCGGCGCTGCATCGCCAGCATCGCCAGTTTGACCTTTTGAATCCGTTCGTTGCGCTCCATATCGATTGCGCCCATGCGAGTTTCTCCTCATGATCGATGGATTATTGATTCCTCAGATCGTCTCAAATTCGGTCCGGTCGATGATCTCATTCTGGACGGATGGGCTTAAGGTGGTGAAAAAGGCGCTGAAACCGGAGACG
>JANNPW010000032.1:0-56317 GCA_031400405.1 Mariniblastus sp. | reverse complement strand
GGTTGGGGGGTGGTGGGCCCCCCCCCCCCCCGTGGGGGGGGCCCCCCCCCCCCACGACCCTCCCCGTATTTGGACTCGTCAAAAACAATTTGACGAGTCCTGACGAGTCTGACGAGCCTCTATTTCGGAAGTCAAAATCAGGCCGATCAGGATACGTCCTTGAGTGCTTTCGTACTTCATTTCCGTCAGTGTTCCATCGTTCAACAAGTCGGCGATTGCGGTTCTGGTGATGTGTGTTGCAGCGCCTGATCGGCACTCGATCCACTGTTTGGGTTGAGCGGTCTTGATGTTCTTTAAAGCGTGTTTAATACCGGCTTTGGCTTCGTTCAACTTGGTATCTTTGGCCTGCTGTTTGCGTGTTTCCCGCTCAGACTCGCGTTGCTCCTTCAAATCATGCCCGCTGGAGACTTCCCATTGCCAGGTCGCCTCATCGAACACGATGCGTTTAATACCTGACTGCTCATCGCGACCGCCGAAGTTAATCGCCAAATCGTGAATCCGATTGAATTGGTACGGTTCATTTCTGCCGATTAACCACCAATTTCCGCATGATTCCGCCAGTCCTGCACCCGATAAATCTTCCAGGCAGGGGGTCGTTAATTCACGAGCCGCGGATTTGATGGTGTGGTGCGAAATAATCAAACTGGCTGGCTCGACGGCCTTGGCAAAGCCAACAACGGCTGATCCCATTTCGGCCATTCGGTTCGTGTCGAGTGTCCCCAGTCCCCGATAGAGCGGGTCCACGATAAGTACCTCGATTTTGTATTTGTCAATGGTTTCGGCAATTCTCAATTGATCCGAAATACTTGGGAGCGTCGGAAAATCCACGGCCTCAACACGCAGGGAACCAGCAAGTGCCGACCAATCAAGTGATCGTGCCGACAAGGCCCGATCAATGCGTTTGCTTGTTGCTCGATAATTTGATTCGCCCGTAATGAGTAACGTTTTACGCCGGCGTGGAATCCAGAATTCCCCTAGCCATTTCGTTTCCGTTGTGAGTGAAACCGCCAAATCAATCAATTGTGTCGTCTTGGTTGCCTTCGATGCTGCGCCGAATATCGTTGGTTGATCGGCGGAAAAAATATACTCGACCAGCCAGTCCGTTTCCTGACCGACATAACCTGCCAGTTCACTCGCATCGATTCCGGCAAAGGTAACTTTGGGCCCATTTTCCGCTTGAATGCAAGACTTTTGAATTTCATGTTGTAACTGTTGGATGGCCTTTTTTTCAGCCTGTAAGCCAGCTCGTTCCAAGTAACGTCTGATCGCCCGCTCTGATTCGTCGTTGGAGAACACGTCAAAACGTTCTTGATACAATGTCGTTCCAGCATGTTGAAACTCGACCAGGTATTTTCCGATTGCGTTTGATCCAGACACAGCAATACCGCGCCTTGGTGGGGCGATGGTGATCCCGTTTTTATGGCTCACAGCACTGCCTCCAGCCGCCGATACGTAGCAGACCGTTCTATGTCACGATCCAGCCTGGCTTGCTCGATTTCCGCGAATGTCATCGTCGCATTGCCAATGTCGTCGACCGTCTCGACTGCGTGCCGATGCAGCAGCCGACGGTAGCTCGCAGCTGCCACACAATGGCAAAAATAACGCCAATGCCACCACGAACAATAATCACCAATCGTCTCGGCTAACAAATCAGCGATTCCGATTTCATTTCCCAGTACTAATTTTAGCTCAGCGTAAAGCTCGCCAATGACGATACTTCGCGTCCGATGCCATTGTTCGACGATTATTTGTTGGATTTCGGGATTCGCCAACTCCGCAAAATCTCCTGGCTCAATACCTGTTTTTTGCACTGCCGGAATCAAATCCGGTTTAACCAGTTGGCAGGAAATTAGTAGTTGTTCTTCGAACGTCGCCATCGTCGCAGCGGCTCGGAGATTGTCATTTTTTGACAATTTGAGTAACATAGTTTCGAATCCTTTTTTTGCCGCATCGCCCAACGTGGAACCGGGTTATGCGGCTTTTTTTCTGATTGGATCGACTACAAACCAAACTCTTTCAATTCAAGTTCGGCGGACTCGATCGCCGACTGTCGCGACTTGGAGGGCAGTGATGCCTCTGGTGACTTATTGTTTGTGGCAGAAAAAAACGTCTCGAGCGCCTCAACGCTGGTAAACCGCTGTCCGCCAATCGTCCAAGATTGCAATTTCTTACCTCGACAGCCACGTTCGATCCAACGAAAAATCGTACAAACATGTGGGCGTGTTGGAATAACTTTCGCGGCCTGTTTGATCGAGATCAGTTTTTGCTCTAATACGCCTGACATTTTCTAACTCCGTTTCCGGTTGCAATGAATGAGGTTGCAATGAATGCCTCAAGCGGTTTCCTAGTGTGACAAAAAGCAACACGTCAATGGGTGGATGCACTTTCGGCGAAAAAACTCAAAAATAATTTCGAATCGATGCGGCGCAAAAAAAAGCCGCTTAGGATTGTCCTCAAGCGGCTTAGGTCATTCGTGATTGGTATCGCCTGGCTATCCGACCTGTCGTGCCACCTCGATCGCCTTGGATAAATCGCGCTCGGCATAGACTTGCGTGATATTGGCGTTTGAATGTCCTAGCGTGACCTGTGCGGCTTCTAATCCAAACTGTGCCCTGATCCTCGTTGCTGCACTATGGCGCAATTGGTTTGGTGCCCATGCCGGTATTTTCGCCTTGTCACAACCACGTTTGATGGCGCGTCGGTAACTATCGGTCGTATACGCTGGACCGGCTGTTACTTCTGGCTTTCTTTTCCGATTCGTGCCGACTCGGTTGCCATGGTGGCTTGGAGTCTTGCGATTCTCCGTCTGTTGTTGTCGTCGTTTCTTCTCACTGTCGACCGGCGAAAAGCAATAATCAGTTGATGCCCGTAACAGATACGGCCTCAGAATGTCCTGCCCACGAGGACCAATTGCAATGACTCGGCTGTGCCCATGGTGTTCCGTCTTGTGAGACTCGGGACGGTACTTCCATACGTCGCCTGTGGTGTCGACGTCGCTTGGCCGGACCTGACAGACTTCCGCTGGCCTCATTCCAGTAAGACGTTGCAAGCGGATCATATCGGCCACCACGGACGAAACGAGCGGTAACGTCTGATCCACTAGGGCATCGGCGACGGGTAACACGGGTTGGGATTCTTTGGCTGCTGTCCGGCCTCGTCGCAAGCCGGCCACTTCTCGCAACCCATACGCAACATTGGCGTTGATTAGTTCTTTCGACACTCCCCATCGAAACGCCCGAATGACTCGACTGATTTGCTTGTTGATCTGTGACCGACACCAACCCAGTTCAATCATCTTGTTCTGGACGACTTGTAATTTCAGTGGTCCAAAATCGTTAGCGGATTGTCGACCATAGATTTCCTTGACCACCTTCAGCGCGTTCAGAATCGCGGTTACTTCATTGGTGATCTTGCCGTTTTTTCGATAGTATTGTCGGCAATGTTTTGAGTAGGCAAGGATTAGCTCAACAATCGCGAATTCGTGTTGATCTTCGCTTTGTTCCGTGGTCCGACCTCTGGCCAGCCATTCGGCAATTAGCCTGTCGTATTCGTTTTTCGATACTTTTGAACCATGCGGACCAAGATAATGATCCTTACCGTTCAGCGTCACAATGGCCTGACCGCTGCCACGATGTTTGCGGTACCCCGGAATAATTTTTCCTGTCGTTCTCATAATTGCAGCCTTTCGAACAATCATAAAACGGTATGTACCGTTTTATGGCGTCGGAAACTTGCTGCACTTTCGAACGTCGAAAGGTAAAAATATGCCTATTTTTTCGAGCTTTTCATCAAGTTGCGGGGGCAGGATTTGAACCTACGACCTCGAGGTTATGAGCCTCGCGAGCTACCGGGCTGCTCCACCCCGCACCGATATGATAGGGGATTGGGTTCGGTTGTCGAGGCCTGTTTGAGATTTTTCGGTAATCAAGGAAACAAGGACAAGGCAAATTTATTCTCGATTTCCATTGGCTGAAGCGGCCGAAGATTCTGGTGGTCAGGCGGGTTTTGCGGCCACCACCCAAGTCCCTTCAGGTTGGGAAAATCACAGCCCCAGAAAGGACGATGACGGTCAGGATAACAACCCAACCGTCAAAGTTGGCCGTTAGATCCGCCGAAAAAATGGATCCCAATCCGCGACGAAACTATTCGGCTTGAACGCCCGAAAATCCCAATTGTCGAGCAGCTTCGAAGGCCGCAATGCCCACCGTGGTGGCCAAATTCAGACTGCGCACTTTGTCGGTCGTCGGAATTCTCAGCAATTGTTCGGGGACTTCCAAAGTCAATGAACTCGGCAGACCTGCGGTCTCGCTCCCGAAAACAAACGTATCGCCGACTTGATACTCGATGGACGTGTAGCTTCGTTGAGCGAATCGAGAAAAATACCAAATTCGCTCGGGTTTGAGCCGGAAAATCAAATCATCCCAATGGTCCGTGACTTCCCATTCGAGGTGTTGCCAGTAGTCCAGCCCGGCGCGTCGCAAAGTCTTTTCATCGACGCGAAATCCTAAAGGTCGAACCAGCCACAGCTTCGCGCCCAACGCGACACAGGTTCGACCCACGGCACCCGTGTTCCCGGGAATTTCGGGTTGATGCAGTACGATATTTAACAGCGGAGTTTGTGGTATCAAGGCCAATAATTCCATTCAATGAGACGGAGGATATTCTAGTTCATTTGCCCAGTATTTG
Source organism: Mariniblastus sp. (assembly GCA_031400405.1). Lineage (GTDB taxonomy): Bacteria > Planctomycetota > Planctomycetia > Pirellulales > Pirellulaceae > Mariniblastus. The sequence goes on along the minus strand of JANNPW010000032.1, from coordinate 51,631 downwards.
ACCCGGGTGGGACGGACTCGACCAATTTTCTAAAAATCACCGGGATCGACCTGCCAATTTCCGCGAAATCGCCCTACCATGGGACAACTGATCGCTGAGTGTTAGTCCGTTAAAAAAACCGTCAACGACATTTGAGATTTGCTTCCATGGTCAACATTCAACGCAACCCAACCCGTCCTGTAAAGATCGGATCGATCACGATCGGTGCTGGAAATCCCATTGCGGTTCAATCCATGACGGCCACGAAAACGCCCGACATCGACGCGACTGTCTGGTTGGTAAATTTGATGCAAGCCGCCGGAGCGGATGTCGTGCGAATTGCTGTCGACAGCAAAACCGATGCTGCGGCGCTGGCGGAAATTCGAAAACAGACTTCCGCCAATTTATCCGTCGACTTGCAAGAGAATTATCGACTGGCTGAAATAGTCGCCCCGCACGTAGACAAATTACGGTACAACCCCGGGCATTTGTACCACCACGAGTCGCAAAAACCGTGGCAAGAAAAAGTCCGGTACATCGCCGGGGTCGCGGCCGAGCATGATTGTGCCCTTCGGGTCGGTGTTAATTGCGGCAGCGTCGATCCAGCCAAAAAAGAAAAATATGATTCTCATGATTCGATCTCGCCAATGCTGGAGAGTGCGTTTGACCACTGTGAGTTTCTCGATTCAATCAATTTCCACCGGTATTGTGTGTCGCTGAAAGATTCCGACCCTCAAAAAGTAATCGAAGTCAATCGCCGGTTTGCCGCCGCGCGCAGCGACGTACCCCTGCACTTGGGGGTCACGGAAGCCGGTTTGCCGCCAGACGGCGTAATCAAGACGCGCATCGCATTTGAGCAACTGATTGGTCACGGTATCGGCGACACGATTCGCGTTTCGTTGACCGTTCCCAACGATAGAAAAGGCGAGGAAATTACCGCCGGTCGGGGAATCATTGCGGACATCTATGCGGGTCGCGTTCGCAGCGTGGTCGACTTCAATTCGAAGGCACTGAATATTATTTCCTGTCCGAGTTGCTCTCGTGTCGAGAACGAAGCGTTTGTCGATTTGGCGGAACGAGTCAAGGCGATGACTGAGTACGCGCGGGACCATGCGATCACCATCGCCGTCATGGGTTGTCGCGTGAATGGACCAGGTGAGACGGATGATGCAGACCTGGGATTATGGTGCGGCCCGAAAGTCGTGAACTTGAAAAAAGGCACCGAGTCGTTGGGTGCGTTTGGCTATGACGAAATCTTGCCGAAACTGAAATTGGAACTGGATCGATTGATTGCCCGTGAATGATTAACACGCTTTATTTACCGGAACTTCGCGAGAGTCTTGCTGCCAATGACGAGTTGGAGCTGCGCGAGTTTTGTGCGGCGTTGAATCCAGCTCGCGCCGCCGAGTTCATGGAAGGCTTGGACGCCGACGAGACTTGGCGAGTCTTACAATATGCCGAATTGGAAGTCCGGTCCGAGATTTTTTTGTATCTGACCCACGACAAGCAATTACAGATATTGGCCCAACATGATCTGGCCGAAGTCGCCATCCTCGTCGCCCATTTCCCGGCCGACGATCGAGTCGACTTGTTGCGCGAATTGGATGAGCAGCGGTTGGCCGAGATCGTTCAAGCGTTACCGGTCGAAGAGCGGCGGGATTATTTGCGGCTGAGCCAGTATCCCGAAGGAACCGCCGGCGCCAAAATGACCACCGATGTCGCCAAGCTATCGGAAGAACTGACGATTCGAGAAGCGCTCAACGAAATTGGGCGCCAAGCCGATTTGTATGAGACTATTTATTACTTGTATATCGTCGACAACGAAAACCGGTTGCGCGGTCTTGTTTCGGCGCGACAATTGCTGCGCGGAATGCGGTCACCGGAAACAAAACTGCGGGAGATCATGGAAACCGATCTGGTGACCGTTGACGTCCTGGAAGATCAGGAAGAAGTCGCCAACAAGGTTGCTAAATTGGATCTATTGGCAATCCCCGTGGTCGATAACCAGCATCAAATGCTCGGAATCATTACGCATGATGATGTGATCGATGTGTTGCGACGAGAGGCAACCGAGGATGCACATCGGATCGCCGGTGTCGATCCACTGGATCTGACTTACTTGAGAACCTCAATTCTCACGTTGAGCTGGAAACGAGGCATGTGGCTGGCGTTATTGTTTTTCTTCGCTTTGTTGACGGCCTTTGCCCTTGAAAAATATGAAACCCAATTCCAGAAATGGGTGTGGTTGGTCCCCTTCATTCCGTTGGTCATCAGCAGCGGCGGAAATACGGGCAGCCAAAGCGCGACGTTGATTATCACCGCCCTGTCGCGCGGCCATATTACGTTGAAAGACTGGCGGCGTGTCGTTCAGCGCGAGCTGATCATGGGTTTATTACTCGGCGGCGGACTGGGTTTACTTGGACTCGCCGTATCCTGGATGTTCATCCCGCCGGAATTGGGAGCGGTCGCATTGTGGGTCGTGCCGATCACTTTATTGTTGGTCGTCGTGTGCGGAACATTGACCGGTTCAATACTGCCGCTGATCTTTGAACGACTGGAATGGGATCCCGCCATGATGAGCAACCCGTTTGTTGCCGGGATTATTGATATCCTGGGAATCCTGATTTACGTCAATGTCGCGATTCGTTTTCTGGCGTGACGCAGCAGTCAAGCTCACCGGCTATTTTTCCGGTTCTGGTGTCCCCGGAAATGAAATATCCGGCTTGCTCGGCAGCGATGATTCCGGTGCGGCTGGTGGCGCATCCTTGATCGAAATAAGTTCGGTACGGGTCGATTGCAGCGTCTTGAGATTGCTGGCCGTAATCACATAATACCAATCGCCAAATCGCTGATTCAGTTCCGCCACCAATTTCTTTCCATCGACAATTTTCGTTTCGTAGGATTTTGTTTCCTCGACGTATCGCGACTGGGCTAACTCAAATTCAATTTTTTGTTGTTCAAAGGCCGCCAAATCGGCGTCGTATTTTACAAACGCGGGGTCGCGTGTCGGTGTTGTATCGTCGGCAGGTTTCGTTGCATCATCGGCGGCAACATCTTCGTCCTGCGATTTCGGAGGTGCATCCGCGGCAGTTCCGGCCGCTGGATCGGGTTGGGCGTTGCCATCGGTCGGCTGCGCTGGATCAACCGGCGGCTCACCTTCTTTGACGATTTCCGCTGGAACGTATCCCGCGGGTTGAATCGGCGCGACAGGCTCCAGCGGTTTAACTGGTGCTGCGCCAAGCAATGATTCGTCAAACGAAACTCGAATCATCAAGTAGCGATTCTTTTCAGTTTCCCCGTCTGGCGCCGCTGGGATTTCGGCAGCCGGTTTGTCAATTGGATTTGCGGCAACGTCGGTTCGTGCGGCGTCTGGATTGGTCGCCGATGCAGCAGGTTTGCTGTCGCCTAACGTGGATTCCGAACCAATCTCGATATCTTTGTCTGCTCCTTCGACCTCCTTGCCGACTTGTAATGTATACAGCACTCCGTCCGCAGTTCCGGCCTGAAACTGTCCGTTGGTTGAAACGAGCTCCAGTTTTTCCTGGGTACCTGCCAAGCTAAATCCGCGATCCTCCAGTTCATCCTGTAGGCGGGAAATCGCCGCGCCAGCCTCTTGCGGATTCTCATCAAATTCCGGTTGCCGATTCAGTTTTAAATCAGGCGTCAACAAAAGATGATTCTTGTATTTGAATTTTGGTCGGACACCCGCGATTCGCATCTCGCTGAGCACATTGATCATTTGGCTGATTCGAGCGGACTGCAACTCTTCGGTTTCAGTTTTCAGATCGGACATTTGCCAAGGCGCGGTGCTTGATTCGCGCGTCAGATTCAATTTATCGCCTTGCTCTTTGATCAAAGTCCGAACTTGACCCAAGGGTCCTTCGCGGTCCTCCGTCAATGCATAGTTATCCAATTCCAACCTTACCAGTTTGTTCTGATCCAGGCGCAACAAGTCCGGATCGATCCAATCCGCGAACTTGGTGGACAGGTCGAGGTTGAATTTTACCTTGTAAGTGGGTTGTTCATCCGGCCTGCGGATGTAATAGTACTTCTGCGGTTGGTTATTGCTGCCAAGTGCCGGGTCGGAATTGGCGCTGAGCACGTCGCCCGCTTCCTTGCCGACAATCAAATCGACGAGGACTTCTCCAATGGAATCTTTTAATGTGATTCGTCGACCCACGGCTGTGGCATCTTCGAGTTCCTCTTCATCGACCGTCAACGGATCGATTACGCCGAGCTTTTCGTGCTCGGACGCCAGCCGACCCGCCAAAGATTCCCGTTCAATCCCAATGACCGACGAGGCGGTTTCGGCCAAACGAGCAGCCGCCTCAGCCGGATAGTTGTGATGCGATGGTATCCGCCAAACTCCATTTTCATTCTTGACGCTGAATTGTTGCAGGGCTAACGCCTCGGCATCAATCGCATTGACTTCGAGTGAGCTGGCTTTCGCGCTCGAGGTAAATTCCTCGTAAAACGGCCGGCCCACCATTTCGAAATCAGCCGATGCAGTGGGTCGATTGAGGAAATAGCTGGTAAACGCTAACCCTACCATGGTGGCGGCAGCCGCGACAAAGGCCGTTGTTTTGACGAGTTCGTTCATAAAATTTATACCCCAGTATCGCAGCCGAAGCCGCTGAAACTTGATTTTTTAAAACACCAATGGTTGTTACAGACGGTCATCGGAAAACAATTTTTCTGGCTGGATCGGGCTCATCTTTAAACTGCCAGCCGTCGGCGAAACGAGCTTAGACTTTGCGCTGCGGGGCGATGTTTTTCTGTTCGTTGAAATAGCGCCACGACAATACGAGAAAACCTAGAATCAGTGCCGGAATCGGAGCCGTCAGTATCGAGGTGTAACGCGTCCAATTCTCGACACTCGACACGCGTTTCTGTTCTTCGGTTTCCAATCGGGTAATGGTTTGGGAAAGTTCGCGCTGCAATTTTCGTTGACGCAGGTCAAACCGTTTTTGGGCATCCGATGCCTCTTGCGAAGTCCGTTGAAGTTTTTCGATAAAATTCAACGACTCGTTGGATTGAATTTCATCGGTGGCAGCATCCAGTTTCTTTTGTTCCACAGCCAACTGGTCGCGCATTTCGGTTTCGGCCTCTTCCTGTTTATTCGTTCGCTCTTTGCGATAGCTTTCCAGCAAACGCTCCAGTTTGACCAGCGAACGCGGCTGCAAACGGCGATTTCGCAAATTGACGAACGCTGAATTTCCTGCGAGTACTTCGATTGAATTTTGAAGTAGTGACAAATTATCCAACGATTGTCCCAAGCCCGTTTCCTGAGCCAAAGAGACTTCCGATACAAAATCCGTATCGGTGATAAAGACCACATCCAGCGGTCGTTCCGTCGAACCGGTGATTCGAGCAGCTACGATATGGTCTTCCGAGTCCAAAGTGGATTGCGGGAACGGTTCGAGCACCACCAGGTCATTGGCAGTAATCGGACTGCTGGCAGCCTGTTTTCGAATCGACATTTTGCCAGTCCTTGGATCAATCATCCGGGCTTCTTGTTGAGGCGTTTTAGTCAATCGCTCCCATGGTGTAACTCCGGAATCGACTCCCAAGCGAACCAAGGGTTGGAATTCGAATTTACTATCGGCTGATTTTCGGACCGAGCCAGGATAGATCAGTAACAGCTCCTTCAAGCCACTGGAAATGATACTGTCTGGGTTGAAGGCCGGTTGATTGCCTCGATTCCGAACGAAAACAAAGGCCCGATCAACGGGACCATAGTATTGCAACAATTGGCCTTCCACATATTCTGGCCAGAAGCCTTTGAAACTTGGATGGGGATTGTCCAGATTCCACGCTGCCGCGCCGTTGTCCCACTCGACCCCAATTGCTTTTAACAAGCGTGAGGCCGTACCGTTGTCCGCCTTGGGGAGATCCGAGCTCGAGAGAACCTCGCGGTAAGGTGACTGCGGCGAAAGTCGAGGTTGTCGAGGCGCATTGAGCACGCCGATTTGCGTCGGATGTTGGTAAGTCCAGCGGAAGGGCAGGGGATCGGCCAGAATGATTGTCGGATGTCCTGCCTCGACATACTTTACCAGCGCGTCCATCGCCAGATCATCGAGCGAACTCGGATCGGCGACGAGCAAAACGTCGGGTGCTTTTTTGGGCTGGATGACCTCTGGTTCTTTAGCCGGCTGAGGGTTTGTCGGGTCACTGGGTGGTTGCGGCGTTTCCGTTTTCACATAAGTCGGAAGTTCGGACTGCGTGATGTTAACGATTTTGAATTGCTTCTTCAGCTCCTGCAACGTATTTTCGTAGGCCCAGGGAACTCGACGTCCCTGAAACAATGGGCCGCCAAAAAACGTATCGGTGTCGACGATCCCGACGGAGATTTGTTGTTTTTTGTCCACCGTAAACGCGATTGAACGACTGAGTTCGTATTCGATCGACGACTCGTTATCGACGAAAGGAATTGTCACATCGCCCAGCGACGTTGAAATTGTGGCACCTAAATAAACGTCTTGCTCGACGGTTCGGCCACCGACCTCGGAACGATCCGCCAACGGCTCGATACCAGCCGTTTGCGCCTCCAATGCTTCGTCCGAGTTTGGTTTCACTTCCATAATTCGGACTTCCATACTGCTGCCGCCGGACTCGCCGAATTGTCGCAACAAACCCACAAACTGATTCTTCGTGTTGACGAATTTGCGCGGAACATCGCTGCTGACAAATGCCTGAATGGTCACGGCGCGATCGCTCTCCTGAACCTTTTTCAAGGTCTCCAGTGTTGCTGGATCCAGCGTATACAGTTTTTCGTGTGTTAGATCAGCGCGCGTCCACAAACTGGAAAGCGCGGTATTGCAGAGATAGCCCAGCGCCAGCAAACCGACCGCCATGGAGACAGCTCGCAAAAAATACTGCGGTCCAAGACTGAGATGTTGGCCCCGGCTCCAGTGGCGACGACTGATCACAATCAAATTCAGGTACAACATGAAAACCGTCAAGGCCAAAAAATACATCACGCTCGATAACGGAATCAAGCCGATCGTAAAATCCCGCAGGTTCCAATCGAATCCCAATCGCTCCAATCCAACGACACCCCGAGCATACTGCCCAATCAAAACTGGAACCGAACAAAACAACGCACCCAAGACAAACGCGACCGTGGCACTACCAGTCAACGAGGAAGCAAACATCCCAATGGAAAGCAGCGACAAACCCGCCAACCAATATCCCAAATACGTAGTTGCAATGACGCCCAGATCGGGTTCGCCGACATACATCAACACGATCAACTGCGACAAAGAAAAGAACAATGCCACGGTATAGACGGCTGCGACAGCGAGAAATTTGCCGAACAAAATATCCCAGTCGGACGCCGGCAACGTAAACAAGATCGAATCCGTCCCCTGGCGTTTTTCGTCGGCCCAGGTGGACATCGTAATTGCCGGAATAATAAACAGCAGCAACATTGGAAACCAACGACTGAGTTGATCCAGATTGGCAAGATTATCCGCAAAGAACTGCGGACTGAACGCCATCACGCTACAAACAGTCACGAAGACGACGATGAACAGATATCCGAGTGGCCCCGAAAAATACTGCTTGACGTTGCGCCAAAATACTGCGGAAACAACGTGCCATCGAAACATGTTGTCAATTCTCCGAAGGGGTTGAGGGTTGTACAAAAAACTCCAGTGAATCGGCCGCAGCTCGGCGTCGAATCACAAATCAGACTCTCGCCGGCAGGACATCAGGCCACCACAAAATTTGTCAAGCTATGAAACTTCAACTCCATTTCGTGACGTTTGCCCATACTGCCCGTCGGGTCATCAAAGACGATCTTGCCTTGGTCGATCAAAATCACACGATCGCACAAGATCTCGACCTCTTGCAAAATATGAGTTGAAAGCAAGACGGTCTTCGTCTCACCCAATTCTTTAATCAACTGCCGAATTCCGACCAATTGATTGGGATCCAAGCCGCTCGTTGGTTCGTCCAGAATCAACACATCCGGGTCGTGCAACAAGGCCTGAGCCATACCAACCCGTTGGCGAAATCCTCGAGAGAGCTTACTGATCGGCTTATGGAAGACTTCCTGAAGATTGCACTTTTCGACCACAAAATTCATTCGATCCGACCGCTGGACCGCCGTAAGCCCCCGCGCTCGTGCGAGATAACCGAGCGCACTCTTGGGAGTCATTTCATCATACAAAGGACCGTTCTCTGGCAGATAGCCGATGCATTTGCTGCCCGCGATTCGATCGGTTTGCATGTCATGCCCGCCGATGGAAACGGACCCTCGGGTCGGCGCCAGAAAACCAGTCAACAATTTCATCGTCGTCGACTTGCCGGCACCATTGGGCCCCAAAAAGGCACAAATTTGTTTGCGGGGAACCGTAAATTCAATATTATTGACTGCCGCGAAAGATCCGTAGAATTTGCATAAACCTTTGGCCACAATCATCGGTTGCTCAGTTGACCGGTCGGAAGAATTATTTTTTGTCATCGTTTTCTGGCTCAAAAAACTTGCCTCTGGAAATCGTTTGCAGGAATTCGAAACGGCCGCTGTCCGGCTACCATTTTTGTTGGTACGACATTAGGTAATGCCGGCCATTTTCAACAACAAAGGCGAAGTGTAACCCACTGACACCCTGGATCGACTTGCGCAAATTCCGAAAATAGGATCCAGACACTGCTGGAATTCCGTCCGTTCGACCGGTAACCAATCCGTTAACATCGGCAGGCCAACTGGACGCGGCAAGTTAAACCCCTCGACCGGAAATTCTAATAAATGATTCCAAAAATGCCAAGGGTAGGGCCGGTCAACCATCCCTTGGGAGTCCTGCAAAAGAATCCGTAGATACATGTCAAATAATCCGATATCAACCAGTTACTCGATTTGGCATTAAAAGCGAGGTCGGTTGCGCGGGAGACTCGCGCCGACGCCCCGGCAAATTTCCACAGCTCTGAATCTACAGTTCTTTGAACATCAGAGCACCTTGCGCCACCGACTCAAAGCCGAGCTTCTTGAACACACCTAAAGAAGGAGCATCCGATTGTCGAACTTGCACTTCGACGCGACCAATTCCCTGTTGCATCAAATGCCGTAGCGCTTCGCCGACCAGGAACGTCGCCATCCCGCCGCGTCGCAACTCCGCGTTGACACTGAGGTCATACATCCCCCGACAGGACGCACCAAATTGTGATGCCAACGGCTGCATATCCCAGAATGAAACAGATCCCACATATTCCCGTTTTGTTTTGTGGAATACGGTGAACCGATCTCGTTCGGCCAAACTGAAGGTACAACTCTCCCACCACGTGGTTTCCAACGGATCAGCGATCGCCTTGATTTGAAACTGTCGACGTAGCGTCATCTGATCGCGGTCCACTTGAGCGCGAAAGCCGACCAAATTGCGTTCCAACAACAGCACTTGATCGGCGACTTGAAAACCGAATTCGGTCAACGCCGTGCGCGCGGCATGGTCCGCATCCAGGACACCAGGAATTCGACTTCCGCCGTATAGCCCCTGATAAAATGGAGCGTTCGGGAAATTCCCACCGACATGGGCAATCGTCGCGCCGGCCTGTTTCAAATACTGAATCCCATGTTCCAGCAAACCCCGGCCGACCTCGGCCGCTCGATCACCGGGGACCATTTTCAATTGTGAGACAATACCAACCGTGCGATCAAGATCGCTGAGCGTGGCGTTGGGAGCGAAGCCGACATGCACAAACCCCAATGGCATGGGTGGTGCCGAACCCGCTCCCGAATCTTCCAAAGCCAAAATCAACCCGCTATTTTCAAAATAGGGCTTGGAAAATATCTGCTGATCAAACAGATCACGGGTTACCGCCGAAAACAACCCGCGCATGTGAGGCTGTTGTCGCCAAACATCGACCAGGTAGGGCGTATCCGTGTTCAGGAAAGGGCGGTATCGAATCACCGGTTATCAGTCAGTTTGCTGGCCAGGACGGAAAATAGGACTTGGCAAATACCCCGCTATGCTAAATGATTTCGATAATCTCGGCTATCATGCCGCCGTTTTTTGTCTTTTGGTCTGGCGCACAGGTTTTTCTTTCCAACGTCGGTGCACCCACCAAAATTGCTCGGGAGCCATGGCGATTGCCGCTCCCAAGCGATCGTTATACCACTGCGTCAATACGGTAACGTCACGCATTTCCGGCGGCATCTCCAACGGATCAGCGACTCCGGTACAACCAATTTCAAAATGCAGCGGCTGATCGGTGTGCCGACAATAGCTGACCATCATCGGTGCGTTACCCGACAACGTAAACAGCGCCACGGCTTTATGGCAGGCAGCGGGCCGACCCAGAAATTCTACCCAGCAACCTTTCGTGCCGGCATGTTGATCACCGAGCAACGTCAAAATTCCACCACTATCAAGGACTTCCTGGATGGCGGTCGCACTGCCGTCCTTGGGCAAAATAAACTGCCCATTATGAGCTCGAAAAGCATTGATGAATTTATCGAGGTACGGATTGTCCAGCGTCCGCGCCACGGTGTAACTGGGCATACCCAATAGTCCAGTGACATAGCCCCCCATCTCAAAATTTCCAAAATGACCTGAGACCGCGACCAGCGGCCGGTAATCGATCAAGTAGTTCGTCATCTGGACTTTGTCACGAATGAAGACGTACTTCCGCCAATTCGAGTCGTGAATCTTGCGGGGTGCTTGAGCTATCTCGCAGCCCATCAAGCACAAGTGATACCACATCTCACGAGTCATCTCGCGAATTTTGCGCGGTGTAATATCCGGATAAACGCCCCGCAAATTTTCTTCGATGACTCGACGGCGAAATTTGATGACATCAGCTAACAACCACGCCAACCCCCGACAAAAACGGGCGCACATTTCCATCGGCAAGATTTGCAACATGCAAATCACGATTTTCAATACCAGAAGTTCGGCGAGTTTTTTCATCGGCTCTCCATGCCAGGGCGACCAGTTCGCGATGATTCTCGCAAGATTTGTCGTTTTCGAACAGACAAATTTATTCCGATATTTCGGCCACTTGACGAACCAAATGGCGACTTCGCAGAAATCTTAGCCACCAGCCGTCGGCGAGAGTCAAAACCAATTGCAGGCCGATCCAAATCGCAATCCAGACTAAAAACCAACTCGCCAATTCATTAATCGCCGCCGCGGCCGCGAACCAAGTTGTGCCTATGAACAAGTGGCGAATCTGGAACTGGTATCGATGCGACGCGGATGCCGCCGAACCATATTGGTTGGGATCAACAACGGCGGCGTGCCAGACTGCCCCGATGTGCCCGGTAACGACCGCCAAAATGACCAGTGGAACGATTGATGATACCGGTGGATTGACCGGCCAATTAATCAGCGCAATTGCGTACGGCGCCGCGCAATAGCCTGCGAGACTTCCCAAGATCGAAACGGCATTGCGCGATTTAAGCGCAAATCCGAGTGTCGCATCCACAATGATCACCATCATCGCCGCTGTCAGACTGACCACAGCGCTCCAAGCGAAACCAATTACCGCCAGGGAGACGATTACGAAGGCAGCATTGAACCAATCACGCCAATGAAAAACAAAAAGTCCCGACGAAAATTGCCCCACGATCAAATGCGAATATGCGATTACCAGGTAAAGGCTGCCGGCAACCGCGATCCCAAACCATGCTTTGCCATACGCCTCGGCCAGTGTATCGCCAGTTGGACGAACGGTTCGTCCGGCCGCGAAACGGGGTTTGAAGTAGGTTTTTCCACCAAACCGCTCGCCAACGGAATGAATATCAGCAAGGTCGGCATGTTCCGCAACGTCAGGACGCTCGAATTCATTCATGGGAACTCGCTCAAAATCCGATGGTCCATCACCGGCGTCACGCATGTCGAAAGCGCCACCGATCGTAGCGATAAATGACGGTGCTGATTAAGGCGTAGCTGGCCACAGTCATCAATAAGATAACTGCAAGATCAAGCCCAAGATTCACCATGGAAAATTCTCGAGTCTCATTTTCCAAAACCGGGTAAGGCCAGTGATAGACCTCGCGTTGAAAGAAAATCACTGGCAGGTCGATCACTTGGCGAGTCAAGTAGATCCAGGGCCAGCCATGGCGACTCTCCCCGCGCTGCAAATCGGGACTGGAATTCGTCACGCAGTCGCAGTTGACAACCATCAGCACCCCCGCAACCAAACTTGCCAGCGACAAGGCAATCAATTGGTGTCGATCCGATCGGGGCCGCGAGGTTGATGGCGGCCCAGTAAGGAAGGCGCTCCGATCACGCAAACTGATCGCTATCGCGCGCTTTCGTTGGGTTTCGACCTTGGACTTGGGTTTCGTCTTGGGATTGGATTTGCGATTGGACATCGTTCAATTCGTTTCTAACTTGGAACAGCGTGCTTTGAGCACGGGATCTTTCGCCAACGGCAGTTGGACCGCCAAACCCGTTTCCGCAGCTTGATAGATTGCCAAAACAATTTCCACGCTGCGGCGCCCCTCGGCGCCAGCGATCGCTGGAGCGGTTCCGTTGTTCAAAGCCGCGACAAAATCACGAATCTGAGCAGCATGCGCGCTGTGACCAATCGCAGTGGGATCCGCGGCGCCACCACCGGTTGGCGATTTGTTGCCCAATTTCGAAGCAATTTCTTTGTCGGCCGCGGTCATGTTGGAAAACATCCAGGATTTGATGTCTTCCTCTTCATTCACGGCCGAGCCCTGACTGCCATGGATTTCAATCTTCTTCAACATTCCAGGATATGCCGCCGTTGTGGCGACAATCACACCGAGCGCACCGTTGACGAATTTCAGCGACGCGGTCGCGACGTCTTCGACCTCGATTCGATCGTGAGCCAAGGTCGCGACGTGTGCGGTCAATTCGGCAACCGGCCCCATCAGCCAAGTCAACAAATCAACACTGTGAATGGCTTGATTCATCAACGCCCCACCACCGTCCAACGACCAAGTCCCGCGCCATTGTCCGCTATCGTAATAAGCTTGCGTACGAAACCACTTGACCATGACGTCCGCCAGAGTCAATCGCCCGAACTTGCCTGCATCAATCGCTTGCTTCAACATCAAATTGGCCGCCACGAACCGGGACGGAAAGATCGTCGTCAGCCGCACGTCGTGATCGCGGCAGACCTGAATAATCCGATCGCAACGCTGCAGCGTAATTTCCAATGGCTTTTCGACAATCACATGCTTGCCCGCCCTCGCCGCCGCGATCGCCGGTTCCAGATGTGCCCCGCTGGGAGTGCAGATCGAAACAACGTCGATATTTGGATCGGCCAACATTTCGTCCAGCGTTCGAAACGCAGTCCCGCCATACATCTCGGCCAGTTTCTGCGCCGATGATTCTCGCGAACTCACGCAGCCGATAAATCGGGCGCCGCTTACTTCGGCAATGGCCTGACAATGAAACTTGGAAATCATGCCGCAACCAACAATTCCAAATCCGTAAGTCATTTCAAAGATTCCCAATTCAACCAAAAAACCAGAACCGATCGGTGCCGGAATAACTCGGAGTCAGACTGCCAAAACCGGTCATTGATGGCTTAACACCTGAACGGTAAACCAAAACATGCTGAAGGCGTTCAATCCCAAATGTAACACGATGCAGGACAAAATACTGCCAGTTTGCCGATACAAAAAACCCAACGCCAACCCCAACACAAACAACGGAATGGGTGCCGCGCCCTGTCCAATATGAACCGCTGCAAAAATCATTGCACTAACAATGATCGGCATCCAACTGGTGCGCGCGGGGGACCACGAAAGGGGTACCAGTCGCTCCGCTTGATCGCGGTTTGGTCGACCCGAGGACCACCCGCCGCTCGCAGCCAATGGTGATCGATAGGGATTTGGGTCGTCGGCCGATGGCGCGACAATGCCGGAAATCTCTGAATCTGAATTGGAAATCATTGGAGCATTGACCGCAACCGATTCATCTCCATTCCACCCCCCCACGATCAATTGATCGAGCGATACTGACCCGAGGTTTACCAGTCGTTGCAACCAAGCCTGCAAAACACCTCGGAAAAAAATCTCTTCGCACAAGGGAGCGACAATCACCGCCGCAAGCCAGGTACAACCGATCGTCAACAATGAACGGCTGTCGCTTAGTACATCCAGTGTCGAATGATTGTATTTCACCAGCCACGTCAACAACCATTGCAACATCAAAATCGACGGTACCACCATGACAAACGCAATGCCGCCCAAGCGAATATCCGGACCGATGAACGATCGTTGCCAACCAAAAATATCCCAGCGCAAATAGCGAAAATAGATCATCAACATTCCGGCAACCGTCGAGAGCAACTGTCCGACGGCAACGATTCCGGTCATCTGGCCCAATGCGGCAGCACCCGCGGCTGGCAAATCGGTTGGGTCAATTTGCAACCACCATATCGCCACCATCGTGAAGCCGAATTGCCCAGCGATCCAAGTGAAAAACATGATGGTCACATCGACCAAACCGAATGGCGTTTCGAACGTCGGACGGGCCGGCAAAATGACCTGAAATCGCTGCAATCTGGCGATCGTTAGCAACCAGAAATACAGTCCTGCCAGTCCCAAGCCGGTCAACGATGCAATAAACAAAAATCCGAGCATGAAAGAATGGGGTTAAGTTCAGATTGGCCGGATAAAATATTTGTATGTCACCCTAGGTCGATTCAAGACGATTTTCCATGATCGCGGTTCGTGCTCCCCACAGATACAGATAGCCTGAATGTAGCGTCGATACGACCGACAGCCAAACCGATCCGATCACGGACCATTCCAACCAGACTGGCAAAACGACGGGGGCCGAACCCGCCTTGATCGCGAGCGCCACCAAGCACGAACCTACGGCAACGCACTGAAAAACCATTTTCAATTTTCCAGCCATTTTTGCTGAAAAATCTCCCCCCGCTCCTTCGATCAACGAGCGCAAAACCGTCACCAACAATTCTCTGCCGACCACCACGACAGCCATCCAGCCAGTAATCTGCGCGAACCAGGGAAACAGGTCCTTCATTTCGACCGCCAACAAAATATACGCGCCGCAAATCAGGATTTTGTCACAGAAGGGATCCAGAATCCGGCCCAATTGTGTGACTTGATTGAACTTCCTGGCGTACCAACCATCAATCCAATCCGTCCCTGCGGCCACCACAAACAAGATCAAAGCCAGCCAATAATAATGGAGTGGAATCAGCACAAACAAGACACAGGAAAGCACCAACCGGGCCGCTGAGATCATATTCGGAACATTGAAAATGTTTGAATTCGACGTGGATACGGTTGAAGAAGTCATCATGTCGTAATCGGCCAGGAAATCGAACTAGGTCAAACGCTACAAACTCAAGTCGTTTGGGAATCATCGCCGTTATCCTCAATCATGGCAACGGTAATTACATTGCCATTGATGCGAATGACTCGGACCTGCAACCCCGCATCGACAAAGGTTCCATCGCTGATCACATCGACCGAGTAACCGGCGAACTTCGCACGCCCGGCCGGACGCAACAGCGATTCCGCATGCCCCCAATCACCAACCGAGACCGTCGGATGCGGACGCGGAACTGGTTTTCCTAAATCATCCTTGGCCTGGTTATTGACACTCTCGACGTTGGTTTGAGGCGCTAAAACCAAGCGATTCAAAATCGGGATGGAGCCCAATTGTCGTGAAATAATCGCTGCCACAACTAAAAACACACAACCACTGCACAACACCGTCAAGGTTGTTGTCAGAGACTGATTCCACTGGTCGGCAGTTTGGGGAAACGCAAAGTTCTGACTCGCCAATAAAATGCTGGCAAACAGCAATATGATTCCTGTCAGTCCCGAAACCCCAAAACCAGGAATTACAAAAATCTCCATCAGCAAAAACGCCACACCCGCCGCAAACAACAATACTTCCAACCAGCCTGCCGTCCCACCGAGAAATCGACTCCAGAAAAATAGCGTGGCACACAACCCGGCAATCAAACCGCCGGCCCCCATTCCGGGTGCATTGAACTCGAGGTACAGGGCAATCAAACCAATCACAACCAGCAGCCCCGTGATAAACGGATTGTTAAAAAAATGGACGAGACTGTCCGTCGATGAATGTTTGAAGACCAGCAACTGTTGGGGGTCGACACCGAGCTCGACTGCCAATTGTTCGCGATTTTCGGCAAAATGTTGGGCAATTCCTAATTCCTTGGCACGCTGTCCGCTCAGTGTAAGAAATCGCTCCGGCCCACTTTCCGGAATCAATTGCCAGGGTTCGCCAGGTTTATTCGCTGCATCGGTCCGAACCGGTTGGAATTCGAACGAGCCATCATCGTTGACCTTTCGATAGACCAGTACGTCTTTGTCAACCATCGCTTCGGCCAAATCAGCGGATCGCCCTTTGGATTCGGCTAGATCTCGTGCGTCGCGCGACAGATACGATTCGATTTTGGGTTCGATCAGCCGCCAGGTAAATGATTCTGCGTCGAAACCAATTTCACCGATGTCGCCGAATTTTGCATTCGGATTGATCAGTACTTCGTCACATCCCAACGATACCAAGGCTCCGCCACTAATCGCTTCGTTTTCGATCAAGGCCACCGTATAGGCCCATTTGCAATCGCGCAAAGCCCTCGCCATTTGCAGGCTTTCGATTTTCAGACCACCGGGACTGTCGATTTCGATGATCAACAAATCAGCTCCCAGCTGTTTGGCTCGCTCGAACCGGTTGTTGAAATAGCGAGTCAATTCCATATTGATCTCACCATGAAACTCGATCAAAACCGGCTTTTTGAACTCTGTGGGCCGCGCGCGACGCGCGTCCGGTACATTTTCCTGATAAACCAAGGCGGCCGATAATGGGCTGCAAAGTATGCCGAGTAGGGCTACCCAAAACAAACAACCGATTCGAATTTGAATTTGCTGTTTCATACGGACGCCATTACTTTGGCCTTTTCGAAAAGTTTGACTGGGGATAGTGAGACTTGATTGAGCTAGCATCTTAATGCATCGGTGGCGGACCGCGAAGTCACAAATCAAGGTTCCCGGTATTCGGTTTTTGTATTCTAATCCTTTAACGATTTGGCACCAAAGATGCAAAAAAGTAATTAATAATCGTGGCGATTGAGAGAATCTTCGCGATTTGGCTCGGTTTGGGGTCAACAATTTTGATCCCTACCAGGTAAAAATTACCGAATTTTGTAATTTTGCTTTATCGGACCTGAGAAATGAATCGAAGGTCAAACCACAATCGAACAGAATTCTGTTGGTGCGAACAACAGGACTCATCCAATCCAGGGAGGGATCGGAATGAACAAAACGAATCGTTTTGCGTTTGCCAATGTTGGCGTCTTTGCGAGGCCGCAAATTGTTGTGGGCCTTTTTTTCCTGATGATAACGGTGCTGCAGCCCGCTGGCGTGGCGGCACAAAATCCGACTTCTGTTCGGATGTATTTCTTTACCAATCATGGTTGCGCCCCGTGTCGCCAAGTCGAACCAGGCATTGAAGCCTTGACGAAAGAGGGCTATCCCGTCACGACGATTATTCTCGACGAACAGCCTGATTGGGCGCAGCAGTTCTCTGTCGACCGAACCCCGACCGTCATCCTGGTTGCCGACAACAAGATTGTTGGGCGCCATGCCGGGTTGATCAACGCCGAGACGTTAAAACAGTGGTTTGTCGCCGTGGGCGTTCCAGCCGGTTACCAATCGGCCAATTCAACTGCGGTAGCGGAAGGTCCTCTTAAATCAGCGTCGACCAATGTAGGTTCGACTCCGCCGACGGGACGCTCGACATTGCATCAGGGAACACGGCAACCCGCCAACGCAGCCGAACAACGGGCCTTGAATGCAACGGTCCGGTTAAAAGTCGAAGACCCGGAAGGAATTTCTTATGCTACCGGCACGGTCGTTCATTGCCATGATGGTGAATGGCTGGTCATGACCTGCGGGCATGTGTTTCGCGAATCGAAAGGCCAAGGCAAAATCACTGCTGATTTTGGTTTTGCTGGCGAAAAAGAGAACTCAGCTCCCGGACAATTGATTTCGTACGATGCCGAGGCCCGCGACATCGCCTTGGTTGCCGTTCAAGCCGGTCAAGCGATTGAACCGGTCTTGGTCGCCAAAAAAACCGATGTTATCGATCGCGGCGATGCGATATTCAGTATTGGTTGCGATCAAGGAGACATGCCGACAATTCGAAATTCACAAATCAAAAATCGCGCTGCTTATGACGGAGCACTCAAATACGACATTTTTGGACGCCCCGTCAACGGCCGCAGTGGCGGAGGGTTGTTTAATACCGCGGGCGAGCTGATCGGCGTTTGCAATGCCGCTGCCGTAGAAGAAGATGAGGGAATTTTCACGGCTTTGGAAACAGTCCATTGGCAAATCGCGCAAGCCAATCTCGAAGACTTGTTTGAACCATCCGCGAATCTATCGGGCTCCGTTGTCGAACCGACGGACATCGCCAGTGTAATTGCCACCGAATCGGACTCGGATAACATCTTGCCTTCTCGTTCCAACGAAAATCGCGGGATGATCGACATCCGTCCAGCGCCAAAACAGGGATTCAGCAATAGCTCGGTCAATACACTGGCCGCCGCTGGTCGTTCGAAATCCCTTCCAACTCCCGTTGGTTGGGAAATGTCTTCCGCCGCCGAACCCCCGATTGGGAACTACGACAGTGAAGTAATCATCATTGTGCGTTCGAAATCAGATCCACAGCGAACCGAAGCGATCACGATCAGTCATCCTAGTGGCCAATTGCTGGAATATCTGGGGACAATGCAAAACTCAGAAGCTCAGCCCCGGCAACTTGACGTGGCGGAACTTCGGAAAAATATGCCGACGACCGACACCCCAGCGAACAATTTAACTCGCTGAAATCCAGCGCCTGTTGGTTGGCAGACAATCGGCGGTTGGCAAACAATCGGCGCCACTCGATCATCGTCGCACCCGGAAAGCGACTCCCGGTCAAAATTTTGGCAATATCTCCAGAAAAAGTTTTTTTTTCGAAACCCGCCAGCAGGTCGGTTGTTTAAGAAACAAGTAGCACCTGCTTCACCGGCGTCGGGGACAGGTTCATTTTTGAGCAATTTTGCTGTCCAAACTAGATTTGACGACTTTCGGCTAACTGCCAGGAGAAAAAATGATGTTTCGATTCCTACCTCGACTGATGTTGTTTTCATTGATCGTGATTTTTTCCTCAGTTCAGTTGGCGATCGCCCAGCCGGGTGGCGGACGCCCCGGTGGTTTTTTCGGTGGCGGATCTGGACTTGGTTTGCTTGGCTCCGAAAAAGTGCAACAGGAACTTGAACTTGTCCCGGATCAAATTGAAGCGATGCAAGATTTGCAACAGGAAATGCGAGCCGCCATGGGTGAGATGTTCGGCGGCATGCGAGATACGATGCGCGACCTGAGTGAAGAGGAACGCACCAAAGCCATGGAAGAAATGCGTGAGAAACTAGCCGCGAGTATGAAAGAATTCGACCAAAAAGCAAACGCAGAATTGCTGCCCCATCAGGTTACCCGCTTGAAACAGTTGGTCGCGCAATCGCAAGGCCAACGCGGGGGTGGAGTCTCGGGCGGTCAAGTTCCTGAATCTATGATCGAGGAATTAGGTATTACTGACGATCAATTGGCCGCGATGAAAGAAAAAGCCGAGAAAGTTCGCGCTGATTTAACCGAAAAAATGAACAAGCTGAGAACTCAAGCCGAGGAAGAAATCCTGTCGGTTCTCGACGCAGCCCAACGTGAAAAATATAAAGAAATGATGGGCGAGGCCTTCGAATTCGACAATAATGGTGGCTTCGGTGGCGGACAAGGTGGCGGTCGCGGACAAGGTGGCGGTCGCGGTGCTGAAGGTGGCAACGAGGGTCAACGTCCCCAAGGCGATCGCGATTTCTAGATTTCATTCTGTTGATTCGGTAGCCCATTCTCAATAACGGGCGATCCGGGTTTCGAATGGCCCAGTCGCTGGCTCGCGGACTTCCTAATTCAAAACGGCATTGGTTGATTCCAATGCCGTTTGTTTTTTGGTAACTCTTCAGCGGTCTGAAGTAGGGTGTGTGAAGTCGGCATTGGGAGTCTTGGTGAGTTTCGCAAGTCGCATTCCTGTAAATGCACGCTGCAAACTGCTGGTCAGCTAGAATGCCGACTCAACACACCACCGCAGTTCGACTTGCTGCACACACCCTACCTCTACTTCATGGACTTCACTTGGCTGAATTGTTACGAAAACTCAAATACATCTTCCACTACTTGTTGAATGGCAGTGCATTTTTTCGGTCGCCAAAGAAATTAATTCCAGTACTCGGTGTCCTCGGTGAACTCGGTGGCAAAAAGTATAGCCACGGAGCACACGGAGATCAACTTCAGACCGCTGAAGTGTTACGTTTTTTGAAAAATACGTTTCCGCGCTATGGTGGCCGAAATCATCGGAAACGATCCGAAAAAAGCTGGTTTAGGTTATCAAAATCGTGTCGATTCCCCCAATAATCCCAGCTCTCGGAAATAGTTCGCAGTTATTCCGCGTCCAAGATTTTCTGCTCGGAAACATCTTGCAAAACGGCTCCGATCTTCGATTCCAACAGTCGTCGCCACGCTATATCCAGCGAACTCAGAGCATTCTTGAGTCCAATTGCCTGCCAATTTCCGTGTGGATCGCAAGCCGCGATCTGCAGTCGGGCCAGTTTCGCCAACGCATCATGGACCTCAAAATCTACTTCGACGTGGCTGACTTCCATCAAGAATTTTTCGGCTAGTTCATCCAACCGGGCCCCGGTTGCATTCGCCGAGGCCAACTCAGGGTGTTTCCAAAGCAACGTATAGGCCAATATTGCCTCGGAAACCTCTTGTTCTTCCGCCTCATGCAAAATGCGATAAATCACGCTTAAGTTGTTATCCAAATTCTTGACATACAAGCTTTTAGTCAATGCATATTGATAATTCGATTTCGTACGAAAATAACTAAGCACGGATTTGACGACGTAACCGACGACGACGCCAATGAATATCGCCCAGCCCACGACTGCGTTAAAGGAAAATGCAACCGTTAAAACCACGGCGCTGCGAAAGAGCTTGTAAAACGTGATGATGACCCCGGAAATCGTCGGAAACAAAATTCGTGCCTTGTCGAAATGGGTCAAGCGGACTCGCGAACCAGGCAGCAAAATTTCAACATCCGTTTCCGGAATGTTCTTGAAGGCTTTGAGATAGACGCGGTTGGCATCGAAGGATTGGTCTCCTCGGGGCTTTGCTTTGCCGGTCTGCGGCGTTTTGATACGAAACAACAGTATCAATCGCTGAAACTCCGGCAGCCGAAAATGCTCCTGGCGAAACAGATTTCGCCACCGCCGGCGAACCATTGAAACCGTACGGTAGCCACGGATAAAAATCTCCAACCGGTCAAACAACTCAAAATCGACATCCAAACGCATTCCCCATTGGGTTCCGGTCGTCACAATCCGTTGCAACTCATCAGCAGTTAGCCTTTTGTAATGCGCACTGAAGAGTATTTCGCCCATGCGATCGATTAGACTTCCGGTCAAAGCTCGACGCTGTTTTTCGTCAACCGACTGCAGATCTATCAACTCGCTATCGGGGTCGAGATGCGCATAGATCTCTTCAACTTGAAGCAATAACGCCAGATGCTCGACATGAAATATTGCCTGCAGATGATCGCACAATTGGTCATACTGAGGCTGTTCGGATGGCGAGATCTGAAAGACGTCCGACAATTGGCCGCGCAGGTCGCTACAACGGAGCGGAATGAATGTCGCGCGATCAGATAATTGCCTCGAAATCGGACCGCATTCAATTCCTGAAATCAATGGAATCGAATCAGCGTTTGCAGGATCACCGGGGCGGTTGTTGCCGATCGAATTCGTGGAGTCGACTGTCAACGTTGACACCTGCAAGATAGCGGCCCAAAGCCGGTTTTCGGCACGGCCTGGTCTTGACTTGGAAAGTACTTTCAACCCGCAAACGCCGCACTGACCACGTGTCGTCGCGCATGAAAAACCGTGAAAACCGACGGACCATTTAGGCCTGGAACCGACATTACAAAGTCAGACCGTTACGTTAATTAGACTTCCGCAGCGCTCTTGCCCGGGCTGACCACGCGACCCATATAATATCCACATTTTGGACACACCACATGGGTCGGCAACGTGTTGCTGCATTTCGGACAACTGGTTAACTGGCGCGCGGTCAGGGCGTCGTGGGCGCGGCGACTACCGGTGCGGGCATTGGATTGTTTACGCTTGGGAACAGCCATGATTTAACCTAAATGTCTCTTTCTAATATCTAGTTTTTGGGTAGCCCAAGATCTTAATGGGTTTCGCCGATTATCTCAACCGCTGAAAAGCCGGTTTTTGAGGATTTTTTCTGGAAAGGAGGCCATATTCTACCCCTTTGGCACGTCGTCGAGCACCTTCGTGCTAGCGGCCGGACTTTCTTTTGGCAAACTTTTCCGATTAGTCAAAGTTTACCGATTGAGTGGACGATACCACATGTGTCAGTCTCGTTCTGGCTCGTTCGGCGATTTGCCAGGCGGTCAAAATAGGGACAGAACCGGGGGGTTCGACGGCAAGCCGAATTGCTTGCCAAAACGTATTCGTGGCTCGGTGCGAGCCACGAAGCGTTTTTTCGAACACCTTGCAGGATGATAGCCCGATGAGCTTCAACCCCTCGAAATTGACACTCCATTCAGCCCCCAACTCGATCGAGTTGGAGGAGAAACCAAGTTCGCAATTTGGTTTTTTGGCGTTCAAACCAGCACCTCAAGTGTTTGGATGGCTGTCCAGTTTCGTCCTGCCTCGTTGGCTGGTCCTCCCAATCGCGTTTCCTTTGGCTGCGCTGATGACTAGCGGATGCTCTCGGTCCGTTCCCACCTATCTCAACGAGACGGGTTCGCTGAATCACTATCTCGATAAAGCGACCAAAATCGACTACCCGGACGTGGAAGTCCCATCGCTCGATGAAGTAACGCAGAGCCATGGACCCATGACAGTCATCGATCCTGATTTCCAGTCCTTTGAAGACCTGACACTCGAGGACGCCGTTTCCTATTCAGTGCAAAATGCCAAAATCCTCCGCGGCTATGGCACTCCGAGCCTTCAAGGAACTCGGGTTTCGCCCGGCCAGGACAACCTCATTAATGGACCCGCTGCGGCGGGCACGATTTACAATGTCGCGGTTCGTGAAACCGAACCCGGCTTCATCGGAACGCCAGGACAAATTTCGAATCCCGGTGGAATCACCACCAACACCGGTCTCGACGGCAACCAAGGGGTTGAAGCAGCTTTGGCCGAGTTTGATGCCCAATTTACGACGGGGCTGAATTTCACGAAGACCGATGAACCGCGGAACACCATCCCCACCAGCCCGATCTCGCCGTTGGTGTTCCAACAGGACCAAGCGCAATGGCAATCGGAAGTCGCCAAGAAATCGGCCAACGGCACCCAGATCTTTTTCCGGAATGTTAATACTTATCAAGCCAACTCCAATCCACTTTCCTCCACCGGCGGTTTGCAGGTTCTCGACAGCTGGTATCGGGCTTCGTTTGAAGCCGAAGTTCGCCAACCGTTATTGCGCGGTCGAGGTGCGTTTATCAACCGGATGCCGGTCGTGATCTCGCGCATTGGAACGGATCAAGAATTGGCTAATCTCGAGGCCCAACTACAGAACTTCGTTACCAACATTGAAATTCGATACTGGGATCTGTACTGTGCTTATCGCAATCTGGATGCGTCAAAGACTGGCCGCGACGCTGCGTTGCAGACTTGGCGAATTGTCAAAGACCAATTTGATTTGGGTGCCGATATCAACATCCAACAAGTTGCCCAAGCCAGCGAGCAGTATCACTTCTTCGACGCTCAAGTGATCGATGCCTACAACTCGCTGTTGAACGCCGAGGGCCAATTGAGATTTCTGATGGGATGGTCCTCGACCGATGGACGGGTGCTTCGTCCGAGCGACGAACCAGTAATGGCTCCATTGGAATTTTCCTGGTGCGAATCGCTATGTGAGTCACTGACCTATCGTCCCGAACTGCGACAATTGCGTTGGGAAATCAAGAAAAGAGAGTTAGCGCTGGCCTATTCGAAAAACGGTTTGTTGCCTGAATTAAACGCCACGGCACTCTATCGTTGGTTGGGTCTGGGCAACAAATATGGCACGTCGGGAAACAGCCTCCCATTCCCCGACGCTTCGAGCGGGGCGCTCAACGAACTGTACGGTGGCGACTACCAGGAATTACAATTCGGCGTGGACTTCCGCATGCCGATCGGGTTCCGACGCGAATTGGCCAACGTCCGCAACGCACAAATCAAACTGGCCCGCGAAATCGCGCGTATGGAAGACACGGAGCTCGATATCTCCAAAGAGCTTTCGGAAGCCTTTCGCGCCTTGGCCGCCAACCAGTTGATCATGCAGGCCTCCTACAATCGTTGGAAAGACACGACGCTCGAAAAGCAGCATTTTGACAGGTTGAAAGATGCCGGAGTCGCAACTCTTGACGTTGCCCTGGACGCCCAACGACGCCAGTCGCAAGCCGAAATCGCATTTTACACCGCGATGTGCGAATACAACAAAGTGATTGCCTTGATCCACCGACGCAAAGGCACCATTCTGCCCTACTGCGGCGTGGAAATGAGTGAAGGCCCCTGGGCTGGCAAAGCCTACCTAGATGCCAATGAACATGCCCGTCGCCGATCGGCCAGCCGCGAATTGAATTATGGTTGGACCCGTCCTCAGGTCATTAGCCGCGGTGAAGATTGGCCATCCGCCAACAATGTCGGTGTCTCCCCTCAAGGTACGGCAGTTCCAGCCAACTCGACCTATCCGACCAGACAACCGGTGGATGGCATGATCGACGACTCGCTGAACATACCCATGGAAGCGGACGATTTCAATCAACCATCCGGTTCACCCATGCTCGAAAATCCGTCTGACAAGAACTCACCTGGTCCGATTAAGGCACTTTCCCCAACGCCAGCGGCGCGGAAAACGACACAGATTTATCGTGACTCCAACGTTCAATCGACCTCGTATACGGAACCCGTTACCAATGTGTCACAACTGCCGACGTCGATCTCGAGTCAATCGTCAAACCAGAACGATTCAACCGCGACGCGAATTCCAAGCCTTCGGGAGCCCGCTCGTGACAATGCTCCGCAGCCGACGCAACGGCTAAAAGCGTCGACCCCCATGTCAAGCTCGGTGACTCAAACTCAGTCCCAGCCTGCGAACGACTCGACCTCCGCTGCCGCCACAAACCAGGCTCCAGTTCCCAGTGCTCCTCAAGCCAATCAAATGAATTGGGAACGCATGGGAATGTCACGGCCCACCCACCAAGGCAACGGCTCCGTCGCCCGCATCAAAACCAATCAATAGTCTGAACACTGAACACTGAACACTGAACACTTGCCCGCTCAGGTCTCCCATGAAACTCTCGCTCCCATTAATCAGTTCCGCCGTCATCCTCACCACTTTTGGCGGATGCAGTATGTGCTGCGGTCCTTACGATTACGACTATCCAACTTTTGGCGGCAAGCACGAACGTGTCGACCGAACCTATGGCCGCGTGGGATCAGTGTTCTCGGATCCGCAGGCCGGCTATGGTGGTGATTCAGCCGATTCAAATCGAGACCTTCTGGAGCCGCTGAGTAAACCCAAAACAGAAAAAACCGGCGACGGTGAAACCGATGCTGACATCGAAGCATTCAAAAAAGAATTGGAATCGATTTCACCGAAGCCCAAGTCCGACTTGAATCTGGACAACGAACTCGAAGAGTTGCCCGAGCCACCCAATGCCGCCAAAGGTCCAACCGCCCAAAGCATGCCGCGCTCGCGATCACAATGGCAATGGCGTTAAACTTCGGGTGTTGCTGCTTTGACCGCATGTCGAAATCCTTCCGACAGCAATTGCATTTGTTCGATTGTCAGTTGTTCGGTTCGAGCATCTGGGCCATATCCCTGAGCATTCAACACCGCGTCGACTTGGGGTTTCGTCAACTGTTCTTTAAATGCAGCCACCGCGACGCTGCGCATGAATTTGCGGCGGTGAAAGAACATCGATCGAACAAAACTCAGGAAAAAATCCAGATCCGGAATCGCGTCACGACGTTCTTGTCGGTGCACAATATGAATAATTGCTGATTCGACTTTGGGTCGCGGCCAGAACACTTTGGGTGACATCACGCGCACCAGTTCGACATCGCAGAGGGATTGAATCCAAATGCTCAATGCACCGTAATCCTTGGAACCGGGCGAGGCCATCATGCGATCGGCCAACTCTTTTTGAATGGTCACGGTCAATGTCGAGGGGTACAAATCGGAGCGCAACAAATTCGAAATAATGGGTGTCGCGACGTTGTAGGGCAGGTTCGCGGCCACCTTGAACACCCGATTGGGACCCGCCGCCAGATGTCGCCGAACCGCGTCATAGACGTTGGGATGAATGTGGTTCTTGTTTCTCAACGCATCCTGTTTAAGCATTTCAATATTATCGAACCGCTCCAATTCCTCGCGCGCCATCTGATGCAGGTACTGGTCAATTTCCACCGTGATTACCGCGGCTGCATCCACCGCCAACAGCCCCGTCAATGAACCCATGCCGGTTCCCACCTCCAAGACCACGTCACTTTCATTGACCTTGGCCGAGCGGGCGAGCAAGTGCAGGAGATTCAAATCGATCAAAAAGTTCTGCCCATGTCGCTTGTTGGGATTCAAACCGACTTCTTCAAATCGCCGCGAGAGATAGGAGACAGTTTGTCGGTTGGGGGTGGACATGGAATGGTGGTTCAGTGGTTCAGTGGTTCAGTGTGCAATGGTTCAGGGGTTCAGGGGTTCAGCTGTTGTTGAACATATTTGGCCAACAAATCCGTTTCAATATTGACCGGGTCACCGAGCTGACGATTCCCCAGCGTGGTCACGCTCAGCGTATGCGGGATCAATGCCACACTAAAACGCGATGATTCAATTTGCACCAACGTCAGGCTGACTCCATCGACCGCTACCGAGCCCTTGGACGCCATTTGCCGAGTCAACGATGCAGGCACCTCAAACCAGAACTCGGACCATTGGCCATCGTCGTTTCGAGAATTGACTATACCGACGGCATCGATATGACCGGTCACATAGTGCCCGCCCATCCGCTGTCCGACCTGCAAAGATCGCTCCAGATTGACTTCGCTGCCCGACCCGAGTTTTCCCAGATTCGTCCGACTGAGGGTTTCCGTTCCGGCTTGGAATGTCAACACGGTTTCTTCGATCTTGACAACCGTCAAACAACATCCGTTGATGGCAATGCTGTCTCCCAGCGCAGCATCCACGAAAATTCGGCTTGCCCGAATCGCGATATCGCAGCCGCTCCCAATGCGAGAAACGGATTCCACAATTCCCTGTTCTTCGACCAATCCAGTAAACAATTTATCCTCAGAAGTGACGAAAAAAACGCAACCGTTGGTGAATGCGAATTCACCGGCGAAAAGTGCACATGAACCGCACCGAAAAAATTCGTAACATTTGCCTTGATCGCTGTTGTAATCAAGTCGATCCATTGTAATCCAATCCCTTCGTCTTGGTCAGGATAGGCAAATCGAAAACCGAATTGCGGCCGATACCCCTTCAAAAAAATGCGTTCTGACGCGACAATAGGCTGCCAAATCAATCCCGACACCTGTTTCAAAAATAGAGAAAAATTATGGATAGCATCGTTCAAATCAAAGGTCGTCAAATCCTCGATAGCCGAGGCAATCCCACCGTTGAGGTCGATGTCACGCTGGCCGATGGTTCGTTTGGGACCGCCGCAGTTCCCAGCGGCGCCAGCACAGGTGCCCATGAAGCGTGGGAAATGCGAGACGGCGACAAATCCCGGTTCATGGGAAAAGGGGTCACCAAAGCGGTCGACAATATCAACGGTCCGCTGTACGAGGCCCTGATTGGTATGCCCGCCACGGATCAAGGACTGGTCGATCGAACCATGATTGAACTTGACGGCACCGACAACAAATCCAACCTCGGCGCCAACTCAATTTTGGGAATTTCATTGGCCACCGCCAAGGCCGCGGCGCAGTTCAATAATCAACCGCTGTTCCGCTACTTTGGTGGCGCTGCTGCGACCTTGCTCCCGGCGCCCATGATGAACATTGTCAACGGCGGTCAACATGCGGACAACTCGGTCGACGTGCAGGAATTCATGGTGATGCCACTGGGCTTCGACAGTTTCAGCGAGGCCTTGCGCTGCGGCTGTGAGATTTTTCATCACTTGAAAAAAGTGTTACAGGAAAAGAAATTGAATACCGCCGTCGGCGACGAAGGGGGCTTTGCTCCTGATCTCGGCAGCAACGTTGAAGCGCTCGATCTAATCATGCTCGCGATTGAAAAATCCGGCTATCGACCTGGCGAACAAGTCCAAATTGCGCTCGATGTGGCAGCCACCGAATTTTATGACAGCTCCCAACGCGTCTATAAAATAGATGGCCGGAAATTGGATTCCGGTGCAATGGTTGATTTTCTGGCCGATTGGGTTGATAAATATCCGATTTGCTCAATCGAAGATGGTTGCAGCGAAGACGATTGGGACGGCTGGAAAATGCTAACCGAGCGCTGCGGCGATCGAGTGCAATTGGTTGGTGACGACTTGTTCGTGACCAACACGACTCGGTTGCAACGCGGGATCACCGAAGGAATTGCCAACAGCATTCTGATCAAAGTCAATCAAATCGGCACGCTTACGGAAACGATTCAAGCAATTCAATTGGCCCATCGAAATGGCTTCACCAGCATTGCCAGTCACCGTAGCGGCGAGACCGAGGATTCCACCATTGCTGATCTGGCCGTCGGGTTGTGTACCGGCCAAATCAAAACGGGTTCGGCCTCGCGCAGTGATCGCATGGCAAAGTATAACCAACTGCTGCGAATTGAAGAGCTGCTCGGCGATGGAGCGATCTATGCCGGACCATTGTTCAAGAAACGAGCGACCCAACTTTCGAGCATCTAGAATTCAAACTTTGAAAATTGGCACGAACAACAACCAAACTTTTTTGCCCGTCGACCCGAGTATGGGTATAATCGAGCGGGTTGATTGACAACAGTTACTCATTGCAGGGAGTCGCAACATGACCTACTGGCTAACCGAAAGCTCGCTGGTCCCCTTGGTCATTGGTACGTTTATCGTCATTGCACTCCTGGGGTTGGCAATTTCGTTTCGTGACCGAATCATGTTTTATCTGGCTCTGCTGGTGGCCGTGTTGACGGCGGGCACGACGGTGACTGAAATGTTGATCGTCACCGACCGCGAAGCGGTTACGGAAATTATCCAGATCCTGGCCCAAGCGGTGGAAAAAAACGACGTGGCGGAAGTTCTCGCACACGTAAGTGACAAACAGGAAGACGCCAAAGACCGGATCCGTAAGGAAATGCCCAATTACCACTTTACCAGTTGCCGAATCGTTGGAATCAATGGCTTTTCCAGTACAGTCAATGGTGGGTCGAAGACTGCGGAAATTGACTTTGTAGTGTTCGCCTACGGATCGAGCCGACAAAACGAAGGGCATGTCCATCGCCGAATAATTCTCAAATTTGAACGGGAACCCAATGGTCTGTGGAAATTGCTTGATTATGAACATAGCGAACCAAGGGGTGGCATGCACCTCTAATCGCTGCGCTCTGATTCAATCCTGATGGACTCGTTCTGAAAGTGTGCAGCCACTTTGTTTTCAATACTGCGAGTGGTTATACTTGGGCGGTTTGAGATTTCGTTTTCCGCCCTGGTTTATTTTGAGTCGAATTATGCCTGAAACCCACGCTCTGGATTTGACTGAGTTCATTCGCGATATTCCCGACTTCCCTAAACCCGGAATCCTGTTCAAGGATATCACGCCGCTGTTGTTGAACCACGCCGCTTTCGAGGCGACCATCGACCGGTTTGCCGATGAGTTCCAGGGCAAAGGCATCGACGTGATCGCTGCCGCTGAGGCGCGCGGGTTTCTATTCGCGGCTCCGTTAGCATTGCGGATGGGTGTTGGCATGGTCCCGATACGCAAACCGGGTAAACTTCCTTTCCGAAAACACTCGTACAGCTACGAATTGGAGTACGGCACTGACACTTTGGAAATGCATATTGACGGCATCGAACCCGGTCAAAACGTACTGGTGGTTGACGATCTGTTAGCCACTGGCGGAACGGTCCAAGCTTGTTGCGAGATGATCGAGTCTTGCCAGGCCACAATCGCGGCGTGTGCGTTCTTGATCGAATTGAAATTCCTCAACGGCGGCGCCCGGTTGAAAAAATACAAAACATTTAGCTTGATTGAGTACAATTAAACCGTGAACTGACAGCGCGTCGCGAAACGGTCCTGGTGGATGCCCCAATTTGATTTATAGATTAGTTGTAACCGTTCACGGCTTGGTAGCGTCGGGTGCGTGAAGTCGGCATTTGTGGTTGGGGTGTGTTGCGCAAGTCAGGAAAACCTCACGCCAATATCACGCGCTAAGCCAAACGATTGCCGACGCAACGCACCAACCAATCAAGACTTGCTTCACACACCCTGCGCTACTTATCAACTCCCCAACCGGTGAACCGTTTCGAAAATTCTAATCCAAATCCGTTGAGCGGAAATTGGTCGCGGAATTCGTCGGTCGGCGGCGCGGTTTGGAAAATACTATTTGAGGACGACTCGGTTCTTCTTCGTCCGCTGCTTGGTGCGCTGCTTGGTCAAACCGATATTCGGATTGGACCGGCACCTCGGATGTACTCGGATCCGAGCGGAACGATGCAACCGCGGGACGCGCCGCCACGCTTCCTGCGGATTGGCGATTGACGACTTCCAATTCCCCCAGGTACTTCCGTTTGACCTGCTCGTGATTAACAATTTCGTTAGTCGAACCGCTACAGAGTATGCGACCTTCGTCGACAACATACGTCCGGTCACTGATTTGCAAAATCTCGCGGGCGGCATGGTCCGTGACCAGCACCGCAATTCCTTTGGCAGCCAATTGTCGGATTACTTGCTGGATACTCTGTACGGTCACTGGGTCGATCGCCGCAAACGGCTCGTCCAACATGATAATTTTTGGATCGGCGATTAGACAGCGAGCAATCTCCAATCGCCGTCGTTCTCCACCCGACAAATTCTCCGCCAACGATTTGCGTACGTGGGCGATATTGAACTGCTCAAGCAATTCCTCGCAACGCGTTTGTTGTTGTTGACGTGTGAACGCGAGCAACTGCATCATCCCGATCAAATTCGCTTGCACGGTCAGTTTGGTAAATAGTGACGTATGTTGCGGCAGATAGCCCATTCCCTGACGGCTGCGCAAATACAACGGCCAATGGGTAACATCGGTTCCTTGCAAAAAGACTTCGCCTTTTTCCGGCTTGACCAATCCGCAAATGATCTTGAAACACGTCGATTTGCCCGCCCCATTGGGCCCCAGTAGCCCCACGATTTCGCCGGCGTGAACCTCCAGCGTAATACCATCGACAACTCGTCGTCGTTGATATGTTTTTACCAATCCATGCACTGCCAAAATCGACATCCGTTCCTCCTTGCTCGTAATCGAAAACTACCGAAACCGCTTTTTTCCAGAGCGTTGTGCCCTGTCCACGGCCCAACCCACAATCAACGAATGAAATCCATGCGGCCGAAATTCGGAAAATACTTGATCGGTTTGTTCAACGTATGTGGCCAATAAACAACCAAAGCCCGTCCGATTAATAGATCCCGTTCCAGGTATTTGGGGCCCTCCCAAATTCGACCATCAGCACTCTGCGGGCTATTGTCACCCATCGGCAAAAACTGATCCTTGTCTCGTGTCGCGCCGGCTTGCAATTGAAACATCGGACTCGTCTGTCCCTTTTTCGTTTCGAAAAACTTGATGGCAGAAGAAGATCCCCATGCGGCTGGCTGTTGTTGCAAATCCAGTACATAATCGACCGGATAGCCGCTCTCATTGGGAAGGTAATCGCTGTTCTGTTCACCGCGAACCGACGTGTAATAAATGTCTCGAACCACCTTGAGCCGGGTAAATCGAACATCCAGATTTTCCGCGGACACGCCCACCGGTTCCGCGTCGCCAGGATCGAGCGCAGTATATTTTGGTATCACAATCCCATCGCGTTGATACTCGGCTGCGTCAAACTTGACCAATCGATTATTAATCCACAAATGAATCCGATCATCCGCGTTGACGAATTCCACATGATATTTTCCGGTACCTTTTAGGTTGGAAATTGCGGTTGGAGCCGCAACAACTTGCCCGTTTTCCGACTGAAACCGAACGGTCGGATCGCTGCAAGTAAGCGTAGCAATTCCAGTCGCCACATCAATCTTGCAAACAAAATGTGCTCCCCCTTCGACCACGTCCAACAACAAATTTCCGGACGCCGAATCTATTTCTGCCCAACATTCAAGTCCGATGTCACCGACCCAGTGTAAGCCAAGATCCTTGCTATCCGTATTCAACATGCCGGAGTCAATCGCATCATTATAGGAGTATTGATCACCGATCAATCGGCCCGCTGGCAATTCAGGTTGACGAAACCGTGCCGGCAAGTCCCCCGCTTTGATGGTGGGCCATTCGTTCCTATAGGGTCGAAAATGTCGGTATCGGAGCCAGCTCGGCTGATCGGTTTTCTGCGAAACGAAACCAGTCTTACCGTTAATTTCGATTTGTTCCCACTTATTTCCGCCGGAAAATTCTTGCCAACGACTGGGCCAACCCACTTTCTCAAGCTTCGTGCCAATGAATTCGGTATCGTCCACCTCTTGTAAGACATTGCGCAACTTTTGCGGCGGCTTACGAGAAATCTCTCGCGACCATTGTCCATCGGCGCCGCGAGTCATCAAATAAATATCACCATTTTCAATCAAGATATTGTCACCTGGCAGTCCAATCAATCGCTTGATGTAATTTTGCTTGCTATTGTTGGGATACTTGAAAACAATCACGTCGTACCGCTGCGGTTCGCAAAAATCATAGATGAATTTGTTCACCAAAAGCCGATCACCACTATTGGTTGCATAGTCGCCAACCGGATTCAGGGGAATCTCGTTCTCGTATTGGCAGATCGGGCAGAACGTGGATCTTACTTTGATCTGCACTCGATTCCCGATCGTCGAACTCTCCTGACTCGCGCCGGCGCGATGACGAAAACCGCAATTCTCGCATTCCAACTCCTTATGTTCACCCTGAAGCGATGGAGCCATCGAACCCGTGGGAATAATAAACGCCTCGGCTTCAAATGCGCGAAACATCAAAGCCAGCACTATCGCGACAATGATCGATTCGATCGTCTCGCGAGTCCCAAAATCACGAAAAAAACCATAGACTCCGCCAATTGATTCGTCTGCCGAATAGGATTCTTTGACGGCAGGACGTTGGGGACGATCGTCTTGAGGAAATGAACGACGTGTTTT
The DNA here is from genome assembly GCA_031400405.1 of Mariniblastus sp. Lineage (GTDB taxonomy): Bacteria > Planctomycetota > Planctomycetia > Pirellulales > Pirellulaceae > Mariniblastus. The sequence goes on along the minus strand of JANNPW010000032.1, from coordinate 18,298 downwards.
TGTTTTAGACATGGGTTGGTCGTCAATCGCTTGACTTCGAGGTTTAGAATAAATGGGGCTCGCTAAATTCGCGTTGGGATGGTGAATTGTAAGCGATTTGGCCGAGTTTACCTACGTCTTATTTTGTCAGTCCCGCGGGCTGCGGACCGTTCCGATCAACGACTTTCGCGAAATTCCTCCATTTCGCCATTGTCGACTGTCGATCGAAACCGGCACATTATCACCCAACAACAGGTATCGACCGGTTTCGGCCGACAGCGTTTGATCGGTGGAAGTCTCATCAAAGTAATAAATATCGCGCCATAGTTGAATCTGTTCAAGACGAACCAAGCCCAACGTTGCGCCGATTTCCAACACCGGTGCAACACCCGGCTGATAGACTGGTTCCAGCGATTCTGCCAGGACCTCAGCACCATTGATCCGCACCATCAATTGAGCATCAAACGAAGAAAACTCGATCGTGCGCAGCGGGAACACGTGAGAGGGCAATACTATCGTTCTGAATTGCGCTGGATTTCCAGCGGAACTGTCGGTCGCGATCAATAGTTGGCGGCCCGCCGTATCAATCCGAAATTCAAAACATTCCAATCCACGGTGGAAACGCCAGCCCAATTGAGCGTTCGCGGCAACATCGCATTTCAATTCCATAAAAATATCATTCATCGGATGCAAGTTTCGCCCCAACAACGAGTTAAACGCGTCGATGTCTTCAATCGGAAACTCGTCATCACGATTGCCGTGATGCGCACAGCATCGCCAATGATGATAGACCAACCATTCCCAACCCGGCTTGCGGACCTCGGTTGGTGGCGCCGGTCGAGTTCCAATAGTGTTGGAGGTGACATGGTTTTCCGAATTGGGGACGTCTTTGGCGATCTCGTACTTCCATACGTCTTGATCGGTGCTCCAGTTCGATTTTACCGTGCGTGGACGCCAACGATTCGGCGCGGAACTGGCCGGTTGGTAGCGTGAATCAAAGATCGGTATTCTCAAAGCGATCTGAATTGGCCAGGGCTTACGCAACAATTGCTCGTCCGCAAACAAATCACCACCGCGAAATTGCAACACCTCCGCCGGCAACCCGACCACACGTTTGATGCCAATCGTCGAGCCACCGGGAACTTGAAACGCCGCAATGTCCCACCGAGCCAGGTCCTTTATCGGATGAATCTCCAATCGCTGAGCCGAGCGAAAAACAGCTCCCTCGGAACCGTTTACCCGACAGCCACAATTCGGACAAACCAAATTAGTCAACTGGTTGACCGTTGGAGAGACATCCAATGGAAATGAATACCGACAATCCACACAAGCGATTTCCCAATGGTCGGGCAACAGGGTGGGTGCCATTGATGCCCCGACCACGACGCCCTCGATCGGCTGCGAATCGCGACAACCGAGCAAGCAGGCCAACATGAGCCAGGTTAGCCGGTTCAAATTCCAATTCAGCCGTACCGGTAAAATTTGAAAATGATGCATCGAAGTCGTTCGTTTTCTTTCGCGGGAATTTTGCACGTCGATTTCCTAAAACCTGACCGGACGGTCTCGGCATCGACTACCAAGAACCACTACTGACGATTATCATTTCAAACAGCGAATGCTCCGTCCAGTCTCTCCGCCAATCGCGCTCCAACTCCCATTTCGAACTGAAACCAAGATGGCCGCAACCAAAATTATCGAACACCCGCTGGTCGCCTGCCACTTGACGGTGCTGAGAAACAAGCACACCACGCCACCCATGTTCCGACAATCGATTAATCGTCTGGCGACGTTGCTCGCTTATTCGGCGACCGCCGGACTCCAAACCGTTGATGTAGCAGTGGAAACGCCATTGCAAATGACGGTTGGCAAACAGCTCCTCCATCGTATTGGGCTAGTACCCATTTTGCGAGCCGGAATCGGAATGGTCGAACCGATGCTGGATCTGATTCCAAATTCCGAAGTTTGGCATTTGGGTTTTTACCGCGACGAAGAAACAGCTTTGCCGGTACATTATTATAGTAAGCTTCCTCGTCGATTTCCGGTTGATGTCGCGTTTGTGTTGGATCCCATGCTGGCGACGGGTGGTTCCGCCGAAATGGCCTGTCAATCGCTCGTCGAATGGGGAGTACCGAGCATCAAGATGTTGTCCATCATTTCGACGCCGGAAGGTGTCGCCCGATTGCAAGCAGAATTTCCCGCCGTGGAAATCCATACTTGCGTGATCGATGAGGGACTCAATGAACATAAATTTATTGTTCCGGGCCTGGGTGATGCCGGAGACCGTATTTTCAATACGCGGGGTTGAGGTTGGTCTGCGCAACTCGTTGTTCGTCGCAAACCTGGCTTCGACTGAAATGGAATCATCCTTACTTAAATTGCTATCCCGGCCTGGATTCCCATGAACGCTCAAGTCTTTGGCTGTCCAAGTTGCCAACAGCAATTCCAGGTCCTGCCGGATTATGCCGGCCAGTTTGTTCAATGCCCAGCGTGTGCGCAAGTTGTCGAGGTTCCGCGCACGGCATTTCACCCGACAACGACCGCACGTTCCACGCCGCCGCCATCGACAAGTCCGATCCCGCAGATTTTTCGTTGCCGGCATTGCCAAGGACAATTTGGCGTGACTGCGGATATGTTCGGGACCCACGTCGGTTGCCCGCATTGCCACCAAGCGGTGTTGGTTCAAGCCGAACCTGTCGTTCCAACGTCGGCAGACGTTCCGATCACGGGCGAAATTCCGCCGGTCAGTTCTCGCAGCTCAGCTCCGGAGCCAGGTCTGGACAACGCCCCGGTGATCGATTCGAAAATAACTTCCGTCAAACCGACGAAACGTAAACCAGACAAATCGACTGGATTTCAACCTCCGAAAATCCACCGTCATTCCTCAGTCAAATCATCCGACCTGGCACCTCCCACGAAGACAGCGGACCTGTCACCACCGACCAGGACAAATATCGTTGAGGCCACCGTTGATACCAGTCCCACCAATAGACTGCCACCAACAGTCCACCAATCTCCTGCCAACCAGACCAGCGCTGAAGTTACCGAAATCAAGCCTCAAACGACACTCGCAACAGATTCAATCGCCGAATCGCATCAGCAAGAAACCGTTGAAGGTCCGCCTCAACCCGATTCGATCGACCACCTGTTGCCCCCTCGGTTTGATGTTGAAGATCCCGTGAGATTGCGCATTCGAGACCAACTCGACTTCAAAATCTCGCTGCCAGATGGGAAAGGTGGTACACAACAAATCGATCAACGCATTTTACGAGTCGACCATGGCGGCGAAAAAATTGCTTTGATCGCACTTTCACCGCAACAGAAACTGCGTCGCCGGATAATCTCCAATTTCATTGCCATCATCGTGGGCATCGCAATTTTGGCGCTGGCGTTTCGAATGCTGATCTAAGTTGGTTGTTTGGCGTGATTGGTGTGCCAACCGTTCCGGATCACCAATTATTTCGCACGTCGACGACGTATACCCAACACCATTGCCCCAATGGTACCGATCAACAGCGCGGACGGTTCCGGCACGGCGACAAGGAATCGAACGTTGTCGATATGTACCGCCCCGGCCGCGTTGCCGACTTGACGAAAGACCAACGCCAGCCGCGCTTCCACCGCACCCGCAGGCGCAGTCGACGTCAACTGACCGTTGAGCCAAACATTGTTCAAGGAGTTTCCATCTGCCAACACAATGAAATCGGAACGAATGTATTGGGCGGAGCCAAACAGGCCATACTGCTCGTTGTAATAGTCGATCTTCAGCTCGACTCGGTTACCCGAACCGGCGATCGAATCGTTCGCCGCTACAAACGCATCGGCGAAAGCCGTCAACCGGTCGCCCGCAACAACCGTGATGCCTTGTTCGATTCCCGAATAATTGGTTTCGTCATTGAACTGACCATACAGCTTCAACGATTCGCTGCCACTGGCGACGTGCTCGTTTCCTGAGCTCACATTGTTGATCGCACTGCCAAACCTACTCCAGTCCGCCAACGAGCCCCCTTGGGCCTCAAATCCACCATTTTCAAAACTCAGAACTGTTTGACCGGCCAATCGGGAATAAGCATGCACATAATCAACCTCAAACTTTTGCGGCCAAACTGTCGAAGCATTGGGGTTCTGTAAATAGTCACCGCCGACCGCGGTATTGATAATCAACCGCATGTTTCCCACATTGTTGGACAGAAAACCGCCGGTGTCAGAGTCTCGAACGGTCCAATGATGTATTTCATCGACATAGAACCGGACCTGGTTGGGATCCCACTCAACCGAATAGGTATGGAAGCTGTTGTGATAATTTACGATCGCACCATTATGCAGCGAGGTCTGCGATGTATCCTTAAAATTGTGCAAAAATGGTGGATTGGTCCCATAGTGAAATGCGCTGTTAGTGATGGTTGATTCGTTGCCGCGATTTTCCATAATGTCAATTTCGCCTTGGCTCGGCCACGGTGCATCGGCCAACAGCCAAATCGCCGGCCACATTCCGGTGGACGTGGGCAAGTTCGCACGGATATCCCAGCGGCCATGTTTTTGAGTGGCGGTACTGGTAACCAAACCACTGCGATAGGGACGTCCCCGCGACGCAACATTTTCGGAAGTAATCACCATGTTGCCACCGGTGACCGTAACCTGTTGCGGCAAGTAATCCTGCAACGAATTATTCGTCGTGACATTGGTATTCGCTGCCGTCCAGAGCGAAGTGTTCAGAGACGTTGTGTTGAACTCGTCAAACCAAGCAACCTGAAAACCAGATCGCGCAGCGGGCTGAGCCAACAATAACTGAGGGCCAATGCCGCCGGCCAATATTCCCATCAACGTTAACCAGATCGCGTAACGCATTTCAACTACCTTCGAAAATGGGCCGAAAAATGGCCTGGGGGATCGGATCCACTTCGCAACCGACTGCTTTCAGTCGCGCTCAATTGTCGGCAATCAAAACCCGGCCATCCCGGTGAAAAAACAAAAATTGCCAATTTGAAATCGGTTTCATAAATTGCTATTTTATTTACCATCCGCACCCAGAGCAACCACAAATCCAGCAACGCTGGGCATAAAAGCTCAATCACAATTCGGCAGCCATTGGAGAAAGAGCGCCAATTTAGAAACTGTCCCGAATTAAGTTCCGCGGTTTGATGGTAGCGGAAGAGCGCGAGCCAAATGGCATTCACTTTCGATGTGTTTTTGTAGCGGCAGCGCGCGAGCCCTCCGGTTTCCCGGCATTTGCGGGGCATTCACCGGACGGCTCGCGCCGTTCCGCTACGATGGGGAAGTTATCTCGGGAGAATTCCTAAGGTCGTCCCGCGTAAACAAAAAACGGCAACGAAAATCGCTGCCGTTTTTTTAAACGCCTCTCGCTGACCCAGCTCGACTAGCGAGAGGCGGCGAGTTCTTTATTCTTCCGTCGTTCTTCGACAATGGTTTCCATGATGTGTCGCGGCGCTGGTCGGAAGCCCCGCAATTCCATTGAAAACGTAGCTTGGCCCTGCGACATACTGCGCAAGTCCGTTGCATAGCCGAACGTTTCGGCCAATGGGATTTCGCAAATAATCAAGACCGTACCGTCGGCTCGCACGTCCGTGGATTCCATGATCCCGCGACGCGAGGTCAGGTCGCCGACAATGCCCCCTTGGAACCGATCCGGGGTCTCAATTTCGCAAACCATCACTGGTTCGAGCAATTGAGGTTTGGTCTTGGGCATGCATTCGCGGAACATTCCGCGACCGGCGGTGGCAAACGCCATCTCGGAACTATCCACATCGTGGTAACTGCCGTCCGACAAAAACGCTCGCAGCCCCACCACGGGATACTCAGCCAACGTTCCTTTGCCGATCGAATCGCGCAAACCACGTTCGACAGCGGGAATAAACTGTTTCGGGATGCGACCGGAAACGATTTTTTCGTCAAAGATAAAACCATCTTTGATGACGACGCCTTCTGGCGGATTCAATTGGTCGAACGGCTCAAGATAGCCTTTGATGTGAGCAAATTGACCTGAACCACCGGATTGCTTCTTGTGTTTGTAATCAAATTCGGCTCGCACCGTTGGCTGTTCGCGGTAACTCACCTTCGGAGCGCCCACGAGAACTTCGATCCCATATTCGCGACGAATCCGTTCGACATAAACGTCGAGATGCAATTCACCCATTCCGGCGATAATGATCTCGGAAGTCTCTTCATCAGTAGAAACCTGAAACGTCGGATCTTCCTTGCGGAATCGCTGAAGCGCTTTGCTAAGTTTTTCACTACTACTACGGTCCACCGGACTAACGGCGACTTTGATAACCGGTTCCGCAATGAACATACTTTCCAGCGAGCAGTATTTCGACTCCGATGCGTACGTTTCGCCCGAGGCGCAATCGATACCCATGATGGCGATAATATCACCGGCATACGCGATATCGACTTCCTCACGTTTATTGGCGTGCATCCGCAGGACGCGGCTGAAGCGTTCTTTGCGACCGGTTCGCTGGTTGAAATAGGTGCCACCTTTTTGTACGGTCCCCTGATAGACACGCATAAAAGTCAATTGACCGAAGGCCTCTTCGACAATCTTGAAAGCCATCCCGACGAACGGTTTATCCTTGTCCGGCATCAGCTCGAAATCTTCGTCAGGCCGTTCCCAATTTTTGGCTTTAATTTTTCGATCCAGCGGCGATGGCAAATAACGAACGACGGCATCGATCAGGGTTTGGACACCCTTATTTTTGAACGCGGTACCCATGAACATGGGGGTGAAGCTCTGGGCCCGAATCGCTTCGATCGCCACGCTATAGATCAAATCGGTGGGAACCTGCTCCTCCGACAACAACAGCTCCATCATCTGGTCACTGTACATGGACAGACCTTCCAGCAATTCCTGGCGGTATTTTTTGGCACTGGCGAGGTATTCGGCCGGAATTTCCTCAGTCCGAACGACTTCACCTTTTTCGCCATCGTTGTAAATGGCTTTCATCTCGATCAAATCGATCACGCCAGCGAACAATTCGCCCAACCCCATTGGGATCTGGAAAAGAATGACTTCGACGTTCAATTTGTCTCGCATTTGGGCCGCGACTTTGAACGGGTCGGCACCGGTACGATCCATTTTGTTGACGAATGCCAAACGTGGAATGCCATATCGTTTCATTTGGCGGTCGACGGTGAGCGACTGAGCTTGCACACCACCCACGGCGCAAAGAACCAGCACGGCGCCATCGAGGACGCGCAGCGAACGTTCAACTTCAACCGTGAAATCCACGTGACCGGGAGTATCAATCAAATTGATCGTGTGATCATCCCATTGGACTTGGGTAGCGGCACTGGTGATCGTGATTCCACGTTCTTTTTCCAGTTCCATGTGGTCCATGGTGGCACCATCGCCACCGCCGCGGACTTCTTCAATCTTGTGAATCCGGCCAGTATAAAACAGAATTCGCTCACTGAGGGTCGTTTTACCCGAATCGATGTGAGCAGAAATTCCAATGTTTCGATAGTTCTTCAAGTTCATCTAGGCACCGTCAACAATAAAAAAATTGTCCGAGGTAAAGGGTTACAGGGAGCCGACTCGCCAAAACACTTTGGCCAAACAGTCAAACGAACTGCTCCGCAATCAGCTATTCAAATTCACACGGGTCGCGTCCAGCCTGATCCATTGCGGGAACCAATGCCACGCAAATTAATCGATGAAAGCCAATCGATCAAAACGGACGCTTTGGACCCCAACAAAACAGAATTTTACGCGAATTCGACTTTCAGACCACTTCACAAGTTGGAGAGGCAGAAGGCCAGCACCGCTAACATTTAGCGACGCCAAAACGACCTGGTGAGTTCACCACCCTGTGTTAACTTCCTTGTTTCTCAACCGGCCATATTCGCGGGGAAGCCGTGCAGGCAGCATTACAACCCTGGAATTTGTATCGCGATATCTTAGTTTATTTGACTATTTCGAAAAGGCCATTTCCTTGGTCGAAGTCGTTTTTGCAAGAGAAAATTCGGACTTTCGAGTCCCCGCGAATTCACCAGCCGATCATAACCAGCCGCGGAAAGTCAGAATTATCCCCCAAAGTTGTCGATTTGCTGAATTTGACCAAACATCTGCGGCTAACCGGTGCTTCAGTCAAAACGTGAAAAATAGGCTTCCAGCCGGTTGATTTTGTCACGACAGGCTGAAAACCAATCCGACTTGTTTTCCACACATGTCAACTCGCAAAAACCAACGAAAACATGATCGCATTTTTCTGCACTAACGAGTACAAACATGGATCGAACCCTTCATCGATTCAAATGTTAGTATCAGTATTCGGTTAGGAACCAAAGTGAAATTGTTGGACAACTCAATCAGCTACTGTTTGGTTTTTGCACTGAATGTCGGGTTTTGGGGAGCGACTTTGTCCGCTCAGTACCCCGATCCTCAAATCCCCCAATTGAATTCAGCAGACGGCGAAGCGGTCTCGGCAATCACCCAATTCAAAATCTTGCCGGGGCTAAAATGCCAATTATTCGCCGCCGAGCCGGATGTCGCCAACATTGTCGCCTTCCACCGCGATTACCAAGGGCGGATTTTTGTTTGCGAAACGTTTCGTCAACGTCCCAATACCGGCGTCGAAGACAATCGCGAACACGCGGTTTGGTTGGACGACGATCTGCAAGCGCAATCCATTCAGGATCGCATCAACTACGTTCGCAAACACATTAAAGACGCCGACCACGCCTATACTGCGTTCGATGATCGAATTCGAATGGTCCAAGACTCCGATGGCGATGGACAAGCAGATCGGGCCGCGGTTTTTGCCGACCATTTCAACCGATTGGAAATGGGCACCGGTGCCGGCGTATTGTCGTATCGCGACTCAGTTTACTATACCTGCATTCCCGACCTGTTCCTGTTGACTGACAACGATCGCGATGGCGTTTCGAATGAACGCCAGTCGTTACAGACCGGCTTCGGCGTTCGATTCGCGTTTCGCGGTCACGACATGCACGGCCTGATCGTTGGCCCGGATGGACGATTGTATTTCAGCATTGGCGATCGTGGCTACAACGTCTCGCCGGAAATTCATGATGCGGTTTCGGGCGCCGTCTTTCGTTGTGAATTGGACGGCAGCAACCTGGAAGTCGTCGCCACCGGTTTGCGAAATCCACAGGAGCTGGCGTTTGACGATCTCGGCAACTTGTTCACTGGCGATAACAACTCCGACAGCGGTGACAAGGCCCGTTGGGTTTATGTAGTGCCCGGCGGCGATTCCGGCTGGCGCATGTACTACCAATACTTACCGGATCGCGGTCCGTTCAATCGTGAGAAGATCTGGCTTCCCTTCACCGACGAGACGCCCGCTTACATCATTCCCCCGGTGGCCAACGTCGGCGATGGTCCTTCCGGACTGGAATATTATCCGGGAACCGGTTTTGGTGATGACTTCGTCGGTCGGTTTTTTTTGTGCGATTTTCGCGGTGGCCCAACCGATAGTGGAATTCGTTCCTTTCGTTCCGAGCAACAAGGTGCTTTCTGGAAGTTGACCGACAGCGAACAACCGATCTGGGGTGTGCTCGCGACGGATCTGGATTTTGGTTCGGACGGCAAGTTGTACGTTTCCGATTGGGTGACCGGCTGGGTCGGTGAAAACAAGGGCCGCATTTATTCGTTTGCCGATGAAAAATTGGTCGATTCAACGTTGGTACAGCAGGTTCAGTCGTTATTGAAACTGGGACTGGCGGATCAAACGACCGAAGCACTGACAGATTTGTTGGGGCATGCCGATCAACGTATTCGGCAAGAGGCCCAGTTTGAATTCGTTGCCCGCAACGATTTTCAATCGCTCAAGTCAATTGCCCTCTCCGGTGCGAATCGACTGCAGCGGGTCCATTCCATTTGGGGACTGGGCCAACTCGACCGGAAACGACTGAAATCACTCGCCGCAACAACCGACGCCACTGCATCAAATCTGGCAACAACGAGTCGGCGGCAGCCGATCGTTGGCTCCGACAGCGAACTGCCACAGATTGTTGAGCAACTATTAGGGGACGCTGATTTTGAAATTCGGGCCCAAGCGGCTCAATTGGCCGGGGAGTCCCGGCTCGCTGTCGCCAACACGATCATTCCCCTGTTGGCCGATGAAAATTTGCGAGTCCGATTTTATGCGGCGATGGCACTCGCCAAAATTGGCGACGCGACAAGCGTTCGGCCCGTGGCTGCGATGTTAGCTGAGAATCAAGCTTCCGATCCCATGGTCCGACATGGCGGCATTATGGCCTTGAAACATGGTTTGCTGGACGATGGCACCGCCGCGACAACAGTTCCAGCGACGCTGGAACTGGCAAATCACGAATCGGCCCACGTCCGCGTCGCTCTTTCCGTCGCGATTCGAAAAATTTTGGCGTCGAAAAACCGGGACGGCTATCCAATCGCGGAGTTGCAAAATGTTTTGAAAAAATTCCTGTCGGATTCGCATCCTTCGGTCTTTCTGGAGACGGTTCGCACCATTCATGATGTGCCGGTCACCGAGTTGATGCCTGTCTTGGCCGGGCAATCTACCAATCTGTCCGCTCGCGTGGAAAATACCCCTGACCGGGACGCAATCCTGCGGCGGATCATCGGTGCTAATTTGCGAACGGGCACCAAATCAAATGCCATCACGCTGGCTCGAATTGCCGCCGACGATTCCGTTGCAACGGATCGCCGTGCCGACGCTTTGCGCGCATTGACGATGTGGATGACGCCGCCTAACAACGATTGGGTATTGTACGATTGGCGCCCCATTGATACCACGGGACGAACGATCGAGGACGCGCAAACGGTAATGATCGAGAATTTTGCTAGATTACTAGGGGGGCCGGAGTCCGTCGCAGCGGTTGCGGTCGAAGCAGTCGGAATTTTGGACCTCAAACAACTCGGAACCGAAATCGAATCGATCGTGTTGTCCGATCAATCCCTGATCGCGGGCCGAGTGATGGGATTGCGCAGCCTGAGCCGGATCGAGTATCCGAATTTACTGCCGTTGCTGGTTCAATTGCAAAACAAATTCAACGATTCGACCGACAACATCCCGTTGGAGTTGGCTGCGGAAGTCGCGGACTTGGTTTCCGTGCAAGATGCGAAAAAGGGTCTGGAGCTGGTCCGAAAAATTTTCGCAATCTATTCAGCGGAACATTCGATCAAACAACGAGTGATCGATACCGTTGGCAGGATGTCCGATGCTGACTCCGCCGACTGGCTCGCGGCCAATATCTTTGAAATTGAAATCGAAACGATGCCGAGTGAACTGCGCTTGGATATTGTGCTGGCGGCAGAAAAACGTGCTGAGCCGGCACTCAAACTGGCCGTCGAGAGATACCGGCAAAGATTGATTTCAGCCACCGACCCGTCAGCTGCGTATGTCGACACATTGGTCGGTGGAAATTACGCCGCGGGTGAGAAAATATTTTTGGAAAAAAACGAAGTTTCCTGCGTTCGTTGTCACCGGGTCGGAGGCAGTGGTGGCGCGGTGGGACCCGAATTGTCCGATGTGGCGCTCAAACGCGATCGTCCAGCGCTACTGGATTCGATCGTGCAGCCTAACAAAGTCATCGCCGAGGGGTTTGGGCAGATCAAAGTGCAGACGATTGACGGCTTGATTCAAACCGGACTGCTGGTCTCCGAGAACGATCAAGAAGTTCGACTTTTGGATGCCGATGGAAAGACAATTGTCATCCCGCGAGACGATGTCGATGGGATCAAACCCGGTCTGTCGTCGATGCCAGATGATCTGGTGAAACAGCTGAACCTGCGGGAACTACGAGACTTGATCGAGTATTTGGCGAATCAAAAGACACCGATCACCGCTGCCCCCTCGACCGAACATGAGTTTCCATAACATTCGATCAAAAAAAACATCTGCGAAAATCCGCTTGATCTGCGGTCATTTTCGATTTCGTCGGCGATTACGGCAAGCCTTACGGCGTCCGGCGATGAAGTTCCCTGAGTTAGAATCGCTGAAAGGTTTTACCGCAGATGACGCGGATGTACGCAGATTAGCACTTAACAAAAAGTTTGGTATAACGAATTCTCCGCGCGTTAGATATCCAACGAAATTACCATTGTGGCTTCCAAACGTGACGCCACCAAAATTATGCTGGGGTGCATTTATTGAATCGTAGTATCCATAAATTGAGCCGTAAGTTCACCGATTGTGGCGAGGGTTGTTGAGATGGAAAATTCGGAAATGAACGAAGCTCAGAAGGGTCAATTCATGACAGCCGCTTTCGATCAAGCGAGGAAGAGCTACAGCGAGGGTGGAATTCCGATCGGATCGGTGTTGGTGCACGACAACCAAATCGTCGGCGCCGGGCATAACCAACGCGTGCAGCGAAACAGCGTGGTGTTGCATGGCGAAATGGATGCGTTAGAAAACGCGGGCCGGCAATCCGCCAATTTTTATCGCGAGTGTACACTGTTTACCACTCTTTCTCCGTGCCCAATGTGTGCCGGCACGGTGCGGTTGTATGGCATTCCGCGCGTTGTCATTGGCGAGAACCGCACGTTTCTGGGCGATGAAGACGCGTTGCGAAACAGCGGCGCCGAAGTCGTGGTGGTCGACGATTCACGTTGTTATGAGTTGATGCAGCGTTTCATACGCGAACAACCCGCCCTGTGGAATGAAGACATCGGCGAGTAATGTTTGCAGCATGCTCGCCGGACTTCGCCGCATGTTAACGCCACGAGAGTTTATGGGGTTTGGGACAGGTTAGACTGGGTTGCAGGTCGGCCCCTCTTTTCAATAGCCCGCATGGTTCGAGATCAAACATCTCAAGTATTTACCTGGAGTGCTTGGAATTTAGCATACGCAATAGCGCAGAAATCGCTGAGTGTTAATGCTCTGAGACTGCGCGTTGATATCAAGTTGTCCTTTCTGTCGGCAGTTTCGGGTGATTCTCGGAACCTGATTTTTGGACTAATTTCGTCGCGACGATCCAATTTCACCCGAAATCGAGCCGGCGAGTGGTTGATCCAAAACGGCGAGTCATTTTAAGTTTCGCGTTTCAACCGTTTCCTATTTTTGACCAAAATGTGGTTAGCTCCATTATTAATGGTTCTTCACGGCGAATTGCCGATACTGTCCTGGATCTCAAGTTCGAATATAGTGAAGGGAATCAAGATCTGCCGGGCAATATCATGCCGCCGATTTGATTCTCGAATGAATAATAGTTGACTGGGAATGAACGACATGAATGAACGTCAACAGCAACTCTTTGGTGAATTGAACCAGCTGCAGATCGCCCCGGCGGGCGTCGAACTTTCGTTTGAAGCTCGACTGGCGCGCGAGAACGGTTGGGATCTTGCACAAGCCATCTTGGTAAACCAGGAGTACCGCAAATTCCTGTTTCTCATGTTGGAAGCCGGACATCCAGTCACACCCTCGGACCAAGTGGACCAAGCGTGGCACTTGCATTTGATCTATACCGATTCGTACTGGAACGATTTGTGCGGCAAAATTGCCGGCCGTCCGTTGCACCACGGACCAACACGCGGTGGCGAGATTGAAGGTCACAAATTCGTGGACTGGTATGCGAAAACGAAGCTCTCCTATCAGACTTTTTTTGGCGACGAAATTCCCGTTGAAGTTTGGCCGGATGCAGAAACTCGTTTCGGTGATGATGTTCAGTTTCGACGAGTGAATATTGCACGCAACGTAGTGGTACCGCGCCCGAGCTATTGGCTGCGACGATTGATTACGGCAATCTTCCCTGGGTCTTCTAAAAAAAATCCCGCTAGGCCCGCGATGCAGGCGTCTTCCAATTCACTCTCGATCGTGCCGTTAATGTGGGGAATGGTTCATCCGTTCGATTTGAATGGTCGGGACTTTTTGATTTTTTATTTCATCGCGATGGTGATTGCCATCTTCGTGGCCACGATGTTGCGAAAATTTTTGCGCAACCGCGAAACTCTGGATTCGTTTTCGCTGGAAAAGTCCGCCAACAAAATGGGTGTGAGCGAGGTCGCATTCTTGAGCCAGGGACCCAAGGGACCCGTCGACGCCGCGATTGCCGAATTGAGCCAACTGGGCTACATCGGAGCGGACGAATCAAAAAAGAAATTAGTCATTCTAGCCAAACCATCGACGCCGCTGTCGATTTTACAACAGGCGATCGTTTCCGCCGCTAGTTCGGGCGCCGGAACATCGTTGCTCGAAGTCCGCCGCGCATGCGGTTCCCAAGTCGTCAAAGTTGCTCACGCGTTGAAGGACGATGGCTTTGTCGAGTCGTTTGGAAGTTTTTTGCTTCCCCGGGCCAGCGCCGCGTTGGTGATGTTTGCAGTCTTGGTGTTGGGTGTTGGTAGACTTTTTCTTGGACTTGAAAGGGGCAAGCCGGTTGGCTTTTTGATATTGCTAATTTTACTGGGCGTCATCGCGTTGATCATCGTTTTGCAAAAACCTCGCTTGACCTTGAAAGGTAGACAGTTGCTGGAATTCCTGAAACGAACTAGGAAACCGGTTGCTGGCGTCGATTCCAAATCGCGCGCCGATGAGACTCGGTTGCCGAATTTCGATTTGGCAATGTCAGTCGCTTTATTCGGCATCGCGGCGGTCGGTACGAGTTCACTAGACACCGACGTCGCCAAACTGCTTAGGTTTGACCGAACACGGGCGGGAGGTGATGGCGCATCCTACTCGGGCTGTGGCGGTGGTTGCGGAGGCGGCGGAGGTTGTGGCGGAGGTTGTGGCGGTGGCTGTGGCGGCTGTGGCAGCTAACTCCGGACCGAAACGTCTCGGACCATTTTTTCCCGGACTTGTGGATTGTTCCAGTTTTAGGCGATCGGCGGTTGAGAGGTTACCCGCCGTACGATGGAAGTCCTCGTCCGTCGATCGCTTTTCAACGGACAAGGATGTCCATTTTACGGGTATTATTTTTCCTGCCGCTCGCCTAACGAATAGTCCCGAATTAGATTCCCGTTTTAGCGGAACGGCGCGAGCCGTCCGGTGTCGCAAACCGGAGGGCTCGCGCCCTGCCGCTACAAATCGAAAACGGAAAGTTATTTTGGGACTGTTCCTAAGTGATGCCCCACCACTTAGAAATCGATCGCAAGGCGGGCTCCGAAACCATTAATCCAACCACTGCCACCTGGGAATGCTGTTGTATCCGCCACGTCGCGATACGTGAAAATATAGTTGGATTGGAGTTTTACGTTGGGGTTCAAAAACCAGTTGTATCCCAGCGTGACGTTGTGAAGTATTCCGCCATTGAGTCCTTGGTCATTCAAGTCGAGGCAATTGTAGCGCACACCGAGTTGCCGCGCGCCGCCAGTACATCGCCATGGACTGCCCGGGGCATAATTCTGGGCGGGTTTTACGCGGCCAAAAACACCCGCCTTTTTATCATATCGATCGTAGTCGTCTGTCAAATAGCGAAACAGTTGGATGTAGCCGCCCTGATAGTTGACCGAACCGGTAACGGGCCCTGCCAACGAAGTCTGGGCGTCAGTGATTTGACTGAACAGGTACTCAGATTGCAGCGTCCATTGATTACGCACGGCGACTAATTCCATATTGGCAAACGTTACGTCGTCGCCGAACAATGTAATTCCGGCGGGCACGGCCCAGTCGCTGGACACTCCCGCTCGAACTGCATCACGAGCACGAAATGTTTGGCGGGCACCCGGTGATAGACTATTGCTAACCGCCGTCGCGGCCCGAACAGCACCGCCGACGTGGGTGAGATAGCGACCTTCATCTTCGTATGACAACAATTTCGTCAGCCGCGCGGTAAATGCGAGGTCGTCGTTGCCCGTGTTAAAAGCAAACACGCTGTCGACTGGACGAAACACTCCCATTTGAATCAAGCCCATGTCGTCATCGCCGTAATTCTTGAATGCCTGGATACCGGGCGTAAAACCATTAAACGTACCGCCGTAAAATGCGTCCTGATTGTAAGAACGTTCCATCAGCGGTTGGAACCGGCTGCTGACCAGATGTTCAAAACCAATCGGCTCTTTTTGATTGCCGATTCGCAAATTGCCGATTCGCGGCAGGTCCTTTAGTTGAACAAACAGATCGGTTGGCTGAGTGACAGTCTGTTCCTGGAAGCCGAAACTTGTCGCATTGAGTGGTTGATTGCGTACCAGCGAGGAATTCACGAAATCGTACTCGCAGGCAAAATCAATGGATTTGTACAATGTGCCGTCAATTCGAATTCGCGCACGGCGAAAATCCGCGCCGCTCGCATAGGGGTTCCCGATGTTCGATTGAACCGCAACCGGAGCATTCAAATACGACGTATCGAATTGGTAACGCCCGCCGACGTGAATCCTGAACTCATCGTCCGCGGTCTTCAACTCCAAGCCATCGTTCCAAACTGGCTTCATGGAAAGATCCTTGACCGGCGGCGTGGCAGCATCCGGTTTCGCCACCGCTTTCTCTTCTTCAGCTTTCGCCTGTTTGGCGATTGCTGCATCGACCGCCGCATCGACGCGGTCTTGAAGTTCCTCTTTCTCGAACGCTTTAGCAGGCTGGGCCGCCGGCTTATTTACGGTCTCGTCAGACCTAGCTGGCGATTCTGCGGGAGGAGCTTTCCATCGCGGTTCGTCGTCGAGCGAGGGAATTGACCCCGTCGATTGCGCTTCGACGTAGGGCAACTCCACGATCACCAAACAAAATGTGACCACCAGGGCGGCCAAGAATCGTGCACACATGAAAAACCATCCCAATTTCTTGACTCGAAACAACAAACGGAAAACAAGTGGGATAGACACTTGCCAACCGCACGATGCCAGGGACCAGCACCATGCGATGGCATGATGTCGCAGCCCAGCGTCAATAACAATACAATCGGCAAACTCGTGTCGGAACAATCTTCAAAATCGTTCGCGTCGGCACAGCTTACCATTGGCGAGTGTGTTTGGAAAAAATAGGCAACGTCTGCGGGACAAAGGGGCGAATCTTAAGTGAGATTTTGCCAATTTTGCCTCACTTTGAGCTGAAACAAAATTATTCCTTTGACCGAACGCAGAGTCGGACATCTATATTGCCAAACCTATGGATCAATGAACCCAAGACTAACGAGCGATATCGTGCCCAGTGAGCTGGAGGAATTACTGCCGGAACTGCCTGATCATCATCGAACTCAACTAACGGAACCAGTTGAACTGTTGGAATTGTGGAGTAGGATTCGTACTGTTGAGAGCGTTCCGAGCTATTTGGTTGGTCGCGATCGTTTTTCGTATGCAGATACTCCTTTTTTCAAACATCGCAACTCATGCCCATTTCACCGATTTGCCGCTGTTCAATTCTCATCGTGATCGGCCTGCTGTCTTGCGCGTTTCCGTTGCAGCAATTTGTGTCTTCGTTATCGGGAAGTATTCAAGCTTCGCGGTCAGCGGCAAGCAACTCGTCTTCGACATCCAATAGCCAAGAACTTGCGCGATCCGATGCCCAAAAGGTGACGGCTGGAGAGCCAAGTATTCTGTTCATCGGCAACAGCCACACGTCATTTGAGAATTTGCCGCAACGGGTTGCCCAGTTAATAAAGCGAGCTAAACCCGAACAAAAACCTTACGTCTATACCCACAGTGTCGCGACGCTTAAGGCGGCGGCGTCCGATGCCAGTTGCCTGAGCGAAATCGACACGCGGGCGTGGGACTGCGTGGTGCTACAGGCCCAAGAAATCAGCATGAGCGGCAAGTACATTTATTCCAACGCCGAAGGGATCGAGATTGCCAAACGGGCCACAGCGCGGGGCGCCAAGGTCTTCTTTTTTGCTGAATGGGGACGCCAGGGAGTTGCCGGGGAGACCGAGCGAACGGAACAAATTTATCAAGAGATGGCGGACGCTTCCGGAGCATCGTTGATTCCGGTCGGCCAAACGTGGGATCGCGTGTTGACAGCTCAGCCAGAGATGAGTTTGCATGCTGCCGATGGCAATCATCAATCGCGTTTGGGCGCCGCCCTCACGGCACTGGTGCTGGCCGCTTTTATTTTGGATCAGGACCCGAACAGTTTTGCCGGAATTGCTGATCAGTCCACGACGGATTCGCAATGGGAACTTTTCTGCGAACAAAGTAGCACTGTGTGGCAGGCCCATCAGAATTCAAAAACAGCAAACGACAAATAGTTAATGGTTTAGCTTGGGCTGCTAAAACTCTGGGGTTGACCCGACTTTTTTGGTACGCCAAATCAATTGGTTTTTTATTCCGCATTTTTTACTCATCATCCCGTTAGGGATAGCAGCGATTAGCCGGTGGTTGAGCGCAGCGACACCACCGGATACAGTTCCGTCCGGAACGCAACGACCCTGAAAGGGTCGAAGAATCTGCGACCCTTTCTGGGTCGACGCGTTAGTCTTTCGGTGGCCGGTGGTGTCGCTGCGC
>JANNPW010000136.1:0-5949 GCA_031400405.1 Mariniblastus sp. | reverse complement strand
ATACAGGGTTACGGAGGCGTTCCCAATTTGTCCTCGCGATTTGGCCCGTCTCGATTTGGCGGTTCGCAGTTTGGCAACGACCAGTTTTTTGGGGGTGGCAATCAAGTCGGTCAAGCGACAGGAAACGCACCCTTTAGCTTGGCAGGATTTGGCACAAGTCCGTCCAATGCAATGAACCAACAAAATCTGTCTGGGCCATTGAAGGTGGTTCAGACTCGAGATTGGATGCCGTGGAGCTTAATTGCCGCCGGAACCGTAATTGTGTTGTACACCAATTCATTGGGTCGACGAGGCGGAGAGACCGAGTAACGAAATTCGGCCTGGCTCGCGGTAAGGAGTGTCAGCAAGTAAAATATTTGTTCGGGCTCGCGACCGAATGCTAAGTCCGAACTTCTTGGTCCAACATGAATCAACCCGAAAATATGACCCTCAAAGGAACGTTGGATCAACGTTCCAAGACCAAGAATAGAGTCAGCCTTTCAGATTCAATTTCCAAACCCGGTCGTTGGATCGTGTTATTGGTCCTGATTCTGTCGCCGTGGACGTTTGGGAGCGTCTACCATTGGGCTCAAACTTTGATGGCGATCGCCTTGCTGGTCGGCGTCGGTTTCTGGTGGATCGAATCCGCGCTGAGCGATCGAAAATCGCAGATTATTCCCTATGTGGCAATATTTGTTTTGGCCGGCATGCTGTTGGGACTGATTCAGGTATTACCCTTGCCGACTTTTATGGCTGAATTGGTCCTCGGACGCCAGCAAGAAATTTACCAAGAGTATTCCGGCGACTCGGCGGCCGCAGGCCGAGTTTCGGTGAACCTGGAGCAGACTTGGCGACAATTGCAAATGTTGGCGCTCGCACTGGCGGGATTGATGTTGGGTTCCCAGTATTTTCGCACGCCGCGTGACTTTATTACTTTATTGGTAGTTTGTGCTGCCAATGGGACGTTGTTGGCGTTCTTTGGAATTGTCCAAAAATTGACCTACGACGGGAAAATATTCTGGACCTTTCCCGTGTTAGCTGGTGCTCCGTTTGCGACTTTTATCAATCGCAATAATGCGGCTGGATTTTTGATCATGGGCTTGGCCTGTTGTATTGGCTTACTGCCGATAGTAATGTCCGTCCGCAAGACGACCGGGCCGGTGCCGATTATCAGCAAAGAGATGCCATTTTGGAGACAATTTTACTATTACGCGCTGTTTTTCGTATCGGAATTGACGGCCAGTAAATTGTCGGTAATCGTCGCGACGGTATTGATCGCTGGTGGGGTCGTGGGCTGCGCCTCGCGGGGCGGTGGCTTAGCAATGTTGGTCGGTGGTGTGGCGACGTTGTTGGTTTATGGCGTTGCCCGCCGGCCGAAGAACATGGTGTTTGTCTTGGCTCCCCTGGTTGCGATGGTTGTGGCCTTGACTGGCTGGATCGGCCTGAGCGATCAGTTGCTGAGCCGTTTCGAAAATACAGATTTGGCCGATGTCGCAAAAATGGATGGACGATTTCAGAATTGGCATGACACCTGGCCTGCGGTCTCGGACATGGGTTGGTTGGGCTCAGGTTTGGGCTCGTATCGGCAAGTGCATCGGTTGTACTCGGTAAAAGTAGAAACGGGATTGTTCGAGTACGCCGAAAATCAATTCTTTCAGGCCTTGGTGGAAGCGGGTTGGCCCGGATTGATTTTATTTTTGGGTGCCTGGTTGATCGCGTTTCGATATGCCAGCCTGCTGATTTTCCAAGGTCAATCAGCGACGACGATCGGAGCCGGTACGTTGGGCGTGTTCCTGCTGGCTTCCCAGGCCGCGGCTTCATTCTTTGACTTTGGTCTTTATATTCCGGCCAATATGTTATTGATGTCGGTTTTGGTCGGAACACTGGGGTACCAATCCCATGCATTGGCGGGACGAGTCAAGAAAAAAAGCTTGTTGCGTTTCGAATTTCCTAAAGTGTGGTCCCAAGGCTTGGCCCTGTTGTTGTTTGCTGCGTTGACGATTACTGCGATTGACTTGTACCGTTATTCTCGTCTGGATCGCGAGATGGCGATGAAAGTCGAGAATTTCCATTTTGCGACGTTGGATCTGGCGGCGACCGATCGGAAAATTGAAGTGCTTGAGTCGTTGACGAAACAGAATCCTGCCACCTCGGCCTTAAATTATCTGGGAGAGCTTTGGATTCACCGCGCTCGTTTGATGCGACTCGAGGCAATTCAACAAGAGGAGGAGTTTCGCAATGCGAGTCTCATGCGTGACAAAGACGAGAATTTAAAGTTGTCGGAGCGACTGTGGGGCATGACAACCCTCCAACGGATTCAGGAGCAGGCCTATTACTTGAAACGCGAAGTTTCGAAATTCCAAGTGGCCGGTTTTTTGAATAGTCCCTTCATTCGTGATAACTTGCCGATCGCGACCCGTTATTTTGCCTACAGTCGAAGACGTGCCCCGTTACAGCCGGTCGTGCATTTGCAACTCGGGCAATTGATCAGCGCCATGGGTTGTGAACCCGAAATCGAACGTCAAGGGGCGGCGAGTATTGAACGGGCCATTGATTTGGCGCCGAGTAATCCCGCCTATCGATTATTCGCTGGAATTTTCTATTTGCAAACGGGCAACAGTTTGCTTGCGGCTCCGCACCTCCATGAATACCTCAAATTACAGCCCAGCAAATTTCCTGATTTGATGAATTTGTTGACCGGGCGCACCGACCGTGCCATTGACCCGCTTCAGCCGCTGCTTATTTTTGAAAAAATACTTCCCGACGATGCCAGGATGTTGTATCAGTTCGGCCGGGATTGGACTAAGGACAATCCACAGGTCAAATTGCTGGCACTGGAGAAAGCCGTCGTGCTGTTGGGGGATACGATGCCGGTCCGGAATGAAGAAATCTTGTTGTTGGCCGATATTCAATTGGCAAAAGGAGACACGGGTTTGGCGATTGAAGCGATGATGGCGGCTTTGCGGGGAAATCCGATGGATCAGGTTACGCAATTAAGAGTGGCTCAATTATTGCTTCAACAAAACAAGTTGCCGGAAGCGCTGGTAGAAGCCCAGAAGTTATTGCGATTCAAACGCACGGATTCAGTATATAATGAACTAATTGCCCAAATTAAAACTAGGCTTGAAAACCTAAAACAGGAAGATGAGGACGGAACAAAAGAATGATTCGTCGCGTACATTGCACCAGATGAAATTCAATTGCACCGAGGGATTATGATTGTCATTGCTGTTACGTTTCTGATTTCTTTGTTGATCGCCGTGATCTTGATTCCGCTGCTGGCCAAGGTGGCCAGAAGAGTCGGCTTGGTTGATAAACCGGACAATACGCGAAAGTTACATCAGAATTCCATTCCGATGGTCGGTGGACTGGCTTTGTTTGTCGCTGCCCCCGTGACTTCTTTTCTGGTGATCTACTGGGCGACAGTTTTTCCCGATACCTTCACCAATCTAACAACGTCATTCTCGACGTGGATTCCGGTCCGTTCATTCACTACAAAAATTCTGGCCAGCGCCAAGGATATTCATGAGCTGTCGGGATTGATGGTCTCCGCGACCGTGCTGTTGGTTGTCGGAATCATTGACGACCGGTTCGGAATTCGAGGGCGACAAAAACTGGTAGGACAGATTCTCGCAGTTACGGTTTTGATTTTGTATGGATACAAATTCGAGCAGGTCTATATCGCCGACATGCGGATTAATTTTGGTGTTTTCTCCGGGCTAGTCATCTATGCCTGGATCCTGGCCGCCATTAATTCCGTGAATCTACTCGATGGTGCCGACGGAATTGCCTCAACCATTGGTATCGTCATGAGTCTCGCCATTTGCGTCATGGCATTGTTATTAGGACGCATGGTTGACGCGATTGTTGCCAGCGCTATTGCCGGGGCACTTCTAGGTTTTTTGAAGTTCAATTTTCCGCCGGCCAAGGTGTATCTGGGTGATGCGGGCAGCATGCTAATCGGGCTATTGCTCAGTGCGCTGGCGATCCGTTGCATGTTCAAGCAGAATTCGGCTTATGCATTTTTTGCTCCCGTGGCACTGTTGGCGATCCCTTTCATTGATACCGCTGCCGCGATCATTCGACGCCGCCTGACCGGTCGAAGTATTTTCGCCGTGGATCGAGGGCACTTGCACCATACCCTGATGAAGCGTGGGTACAGTCCGCGCATCAGTTTACTGTGGGTCGCGTTGCTGTGTTCCACGACGGCGGCCGGCGCTGTGTTGTCGCTGGCCTATCGGCAGTCCGAATACGCAGTCGTTTCGATTGCTATCGTTTTGATTGTGATGATCGGTTTCAAGATTTTTGGGTTAGCCGAGTATCAATTGGTTACCCGTCGGGCAAATTCGCTGGCCCGCTCGTTGTTCCACATCGCGTCGCGAAACTTGCCGGATGTGTTACAGAGCTCGGTGCATGTGCAAGGTAGTCGCGATTGGCAATTCGACTGGAAACAGTTGTGTGATTTTGCGGATGAACATCAACTCAATCAATTGACACTGGACGTTAACGCTCCCTGGATCCATGAGTCCTTTCATGCCACGCGCCGCCGCGCTGATATTGATCGGGGCGAAAAAAGGGAATGGTATGCGTTGATCCCGTTGGTGGTTCAGGGAAGGTCCTGTGGTCGCGTAGAAATTCATGGTTCACATCAGGAAGATTTCAATCACCATGATGTCATTCGAAACCTGTTGAAAATCACATCGGACCTGGAACATTCGTTGATTGACTCTGCCACCAACACGGCATTGGAACAACACGAAAATGATAAAATCGCATCTCGCCCAAGTGACGACGTGAACATTGAAACTGCTGTCACACCCCGTTAGCATTTGACGAACTCGGTTTGATTCGGGACGGATTGGCGATACAATCAGTTTCGTTAGATCGACCAACCTTCAGAGGGCTCAATATGGCTGGGCTATTTTTTTTAGGAACTTGCTCGCATTGCCGTCGTCCGTCTGAAATTGAAGTCCAAAAACTGGGCAAGAAGATCGACTGTGTTTTTTGCGGGCGGGCGTTCATGGCGGTCGACCGCAACAATCAGTCCGCAGCTTTGGATGACCCCGTTAATTATTGGGTTCGATTTACCGACCACTCCGCTTCGTCAATCGATTTTGATGCACTCCCAGATCGTGATGTGCACCGGACACCGCGGTGAATTCGTACCAGATCGCTAGGACGAATTCCCCCACGAGGCTTATTCGACGCTTTGGCGGCGCCCTCAGCGTGCTGGATGTAAGCATTCGTGCGTTCCACACGACGATTCGGCCCTGAAAAATCAGCATCGGTTGAAATTTCGTGATTCTATGCGAAAATGCTGAACGAAATTTCGAATCACAGCATTTTAGCACGGGCTCGATTTTCGCCGAGATAACTTCGTCTTGATTGCATCTAAGTTTCGATCAACATTACACACCTAAGGAGAAATCCGTGAAGTTCAATTCAATTATTTGTCACAGCGTTTCCGTTTTTGTTTTTTCAATTCTGTTGACGCATTCGGCCCAGGCCCATGATGTTTTCAAAAAGGAAATGGACAAAAAATTTCCCGACATGAAAGTTACTTGCAACGCTTGTCATGTCGACAAGAAGCCCAAGACTGAACGAACTGCGTTTGGCAAGTTGTTCCAAAAAGAAATGGCCGCTGAAGAACTGACGAAAAACTTGAAGACCAAAAAAGGCACTGAGAAAACGGATTATCAACAAAAAGTGATGATTCCAGCGTTTGAAAAAGCCTTCGTTAAAGTCTCGGCGATGACCTACGAAGAAATCATCAAGGCCGGAATGGTGGATGGAATTTCCGAATCGAGTGGTGCCAAAGAAGAGTGAGCGGTCACGACATCCCATTTTTTGCCTTGTCCTGGACTGTCAAAAATTCGGTATTGACAGGGAACTTGACCTGAGTGATTTTATTCCTTTTTCGGGATGTAAGTTTAATTTATATTTCAACAGGTTGCGACATGGTCAAAGCAC
>JANNPW010000092.1:0-18159 GCA_031400405.1 Mariniblastus sp. | reverse complement strand
AGTGTCTCAGTGTTTCAGTGGTTCAGTGGTTCAGTGGTTCAGTGGTTCAGTGGTTCAGTGGTTCAGTGGTTCAGTGGTTCAGTGGTTCAGGTTTTAGTGGTTTGGTTTCTTGGTTTGTGAAACTTTTTGGGGAAAAATTGGCGGTCAATTCTGAGTTTAGGATGCGACAACTTGACTGGAAAATAGGCCTGCTCCG
Source organism: Mariniblastus sp. (assembly GCA_031400405.1). Classification (GTDB taxonomy): domain Bacteria; phylum Planctomycetota; class Planctomycetia; order Pirellulales; family Pirellulaceae; genus Mariniblastus. Next base: position 17,963 of record JANNPW010000092.1, on the reverse strand, counting down.
TCGGGGAGTCCCAACACATGTCATTGTCGTTTAAGCGATCCTGGTCATAATCGAGAATTCCCAAACTCGCCCGACCGTAGAATAACATCCGCCCCTGTCACTGAACATGGATGTCGCCCACGAATCGGACCAGTGAGTCCAAATAAATGAATCATGATCACTGAAACCTAAACCACTGAAAACTGCCCCCATGCCCTGCATCCAAGATATCGCAGATTTCCTGAATGATTTTGCGCCGACTCGCTTGGCGGAGGATTGGGACAACGTGGGTCTGCTGGTTGGCGATGCGCAGGCACCTGTGAATCGAGTGATGACCTGTTTGACGATCACGCCGGAGAGTGCCGCCGAAGCAATCGCGAAAGCGGTCAATCTAATCGTGACGCATCATCCGTTGCCATTTCAACCACTCAGACGGCTGACCGTCGAAAACACGTCGGCGAAACTGCTATGGAATTTGATTCGAGCTGGCGTGGCCATTTACAGTCCGCATACCGGATTCGACTCAGCTGCCGAAGGGATCAATCAGTCGTTGGCGCAGCGAATTGGGTTGACTGAGATTCGTCCCTTGATTCCCAAGCTCGGCGACGCGGATTCGCTCGGCGCCGGTCGCGTGGGAAATCTGCAAGCTAAATCGCTGGCCGATTTAATCGGAGATTTGAAAGAACAGTTCGGTCTGAAGCATGTTCAATTCGTTGGCGATTTAACAGCCCCCTGCACGCGAGTCGGAATTGCTTGTGGGAGTGGCGGATCATTTTTAGCCGTGGCCGAAGGTGCCGGTTGTAACACATTGGTGACGGGTGAAATGACGTTTCATAATTGTCTTGAAGCGAAAGCGAAAAACATCTCGGTGGTGCAATTGGGGCATTATGCGAGTGAACGATTCGCTGTCGAAAGCCTGGTGGTCCGGTTGCAACAGAAATTTTCCGATCTGGCCGTTTGGGCGAGTGAATTGGAGTCCGATCCAATCGGTTTATCGTAATTCAGGTCAGTTTACCGGTGTTAATCCGTTAGCCAGCGTCGATTTCAGGTTCATTCAAGTGAAATACTTGTTTTAATATTGGGCCAAATCGACGCTGGCACCTGAAGGAACATGCGATTTCGCGGACCGTATGTCGGTTAACACCGCGCGTTGACCCACTCCACGTCTCACCTAGAATGGAGGGTCGCGATATTTCGTAGCTCTTTTTGTCCCCTGAATTTCAAGCTCGTAACATGCCCTGTAAATTTCTCACGGCCTTGCCCGTTTACAACGAAGCCAAATCAGTCAATGCTGTTTTGGACGAAGTGTCCCTGTATTCCGATCATGTATTGGTCGTCAACGATGGTTCCACGGACGGATCTTCGGAATTGTTGGCTCGACGTGACGATATCATTTTGCTCTCGCATGAAGTCAATCGCGGCTACGGGGCAGCCTTGGTAACGGCCTTCAATTACGCCATCGAGCATCAATACGATGTTTTGGTAACTATCGATTGCGATGGCCAACACCAACCTCAGCGGATTAAACAATTCGCGGCTGCCATCAAGTCCTCGGGCGCCGACATTGTATCCGGCAGTCGCTATCTGAAATCATTCGATGGTGACACGTTACCGCCAATCGAAAGACGGCAAATCAATCACGCCGTCACGCAAACCCTGAACGATCGTTTAGGCTTGAAATTGACGGATGCCTTTTGCGGATTCAAGGCCTATCGCGTCGAGGCGTTGCGACGACTGGACATCAAGGAAACCGGTTATGCCATGCCGCTCGAGTTGTGGGTGCAAGCCGCTTGTGCCAACCTGACCGTCGTCGAAATGGCTGTGCCGCTGATTTATTTGGACGAGACGCGTTCATTTGGTGGCCAGTTGGATCAAGCGAATATTCGATTGAAATATTATCACGATGTGCTCAATCGGGCTTTTGCTGCGCTGCCGTCGAACTGTGAAAAGCTGCGAGGTCAGCGTGTTGGACAATGAGGATCCGTTGGATCCGACAGCTTTAGACAGTTCCGCGGCTTCGTTTTCAATCACCAAACTGGCTCTCGCTGCACCGCGGCATTCTGGTGAGTCGGTACACCACCCCGCCGTCGGCCATCTTCCAACGTTGTGGCAATCCAACCTTCAGTGTCGAACCGTTTCTAATTCCGTCGAGATTGGCGCGCATTCACTGGCAACCTTGCGAGCGGTTGCGCGCGAGGAACTGGTGCGACTGGCTCATCAATATTCGAATCAGTATGGTGACTTCGCGAAGCCGGCAAACTCGGATCAAGTCATACTCGCCGGGCATCAACCGGAACTTTTTCATCCCGGTGTTTGGTACAAGAACTTCTTGCTTTCCCGCTGGGGGAAACAGTTTGATTGCGCGGCAATTAATCTGGTTGTGGACAACGATCTTGGCACAAATCCAGCGATTCAAATTCCGCACCAACCAGCCACAAGGAAAACGACCGGAAGAAACGCGGCTCTAGCCCAGGTGCCGTTTGACAGTCCCGGCGTCAATCTACCATTTGAGGAACGCCCGATAGTCGACCCAAATCTGTTTCAATCGTTTGGCACTCGTGCGAAAATTGTGATTGCTCCCATCGTGAATGATCCGATCGTTAGCCAACTTTGGCCGCAGGTCTTATCGGCGGCCAAAACAATTTCTCAGGAAGGACAAACCAATCTGGGGCAGGCGATCGCGGCGGGCCGTCACCGCTTGGAAGCTCAGGCCAATCTGCAGACATTGGAGATTCCGCTTAGCCAGATCGCGAACACTGAATCCTTCGCAAACTTCGTTGGACAGATCATCGCCGATCTGCAGCGATTCCACGAAATATACAATAGCTGTTTGGCCGAGTACCGAACGGTTTATGGTTTGCGCAGTCGCTCGCATCCAGTGCCTGAGCTGGCGCGCGCCGACGATTGGATCGAAATCCCTTTTTGGATCTGGCAGACGGAACAACCGGCACGAAAGCGGGTGTTCGTCCGACAGCTTGGTCCCTCATTTTTTCTCAGCGACCGGCAAGGATTGCAAATGGAGTTTTCCAAACAGTCGGCGATCGGCGCCCTCAGTGAACTCTCAAGTCAAGGAATCAAGTTACGACCTCGCGCGTTGATGACGACGATGTATTGCCGATTGGTGCTGAGCGATTTATTTGTTCACGGCATCGGTGGAGGCCAATATGATCAACTGACCGATCTGATCTCCGCTCGTTTCTGGGGACATCCCTTGCCGGCGTTTTGGGCGGTATCAGCGACCATGAAGTTGCCGACCGGAGCTACCGACGACTCACCGGCGGACATCGCGGCAATCAGGCATCGTCTGAGGGAATTGAAATATCATCCGGAACGATTCATCTCTGCAGATCAAAGCGGCTGGATGTCAAACACGATGTCCAAAAAACAAAACTGGATTCACCATCGCACCGAAGGCACTTTGATTGAGCGTCACAGGGCCATCGCCGAGTGCAACTCTGAACTACAACCATCGGTTGCGGCCCAACGGATCCGGTGGGAACAGGAACTTTCACGATTGACGTCGCAGGTTTACGAAAATTCAATTCTCGGTTCACGCGAATTCAGTTTCTGTCTGTTTTCGCCTGACTTGATGGACGATTTGCGCAAGATGGCAGCGAGCTCGCGAGAATTTTCGTAATTTTGGTTTGGACCAAGATCTGTTATCGTCGGTCGATTTTGGCCAACCAGTCTTTTATCGAGATGACATATTCATCGCGTTGCCGATCTGATACCTGGTCGTGATGGTCGGCTCTCTCAATCACGAATTCCGATTTTTCCCCACGAAAAGCCCCGAATATCAAGTGCTGATATCGCTCCGGCGACACACGATCCCGTTCGGATCGAATCAGCAGCAAGGGACATGAACACCGTTTGGCATTTTGAATCGTGTCCAATTCGTCAGGAATCCATCGGGCCAACACCCTGGCTAATCCAAAATTCCACCAGTTGTACTTCCACCGGGTGGAAATCATTTGCTGCAATGGCACAGGATTGCGCAAGTAAATCCCGGCCACATCTTTTCCGGCCGCCAGGTACAATGCGGCAGCGCAGCCCAAACTATTGCCAACCACGGCGATCGGAACACCTGGATAGAGAGTCGTCAAATGTTCCCAAACCGCTTCGCATGTTGCTGCAGTCGAGGTAATCGTGGCGGAACCACTACTCCCACCATAACCTGGCGGATTGACCGTCCAGACTTCCGTTTTTCTGTCAGTGTCGATTTCAAACGGATGAGGACCACTGCGTTCGGCCCGTCCGCCAGTTCCCGGGAACTTGATGGCAATCCGATCGATGCCCGAACGCGGGTTAGCGCCAACCGCTGGGGTTGTGTGGGAATGGATCACGAGATTCGAATTGTATGTCGGATTCGAACTCGGATCCGAACCAGTGACCCAGGCTTCGATTTCACCGGTGCCCAACGGAATTCCGACGCGTCGACGGTATTCCGCATCGATCGGATTTGTCGATGGCTGGAGAATCAATCGGTCGACAAGTCGCTGGAACATGCTCGGTACGGCCGCGCGCCGTGTTTGGAGGCGCGCGACGCGCTTTCTAGTGGACCCGTTGACCGGGACGTGCGCCGTCATCGGGACTGAGCAAAAACACTTCCTCACCCCCTTCGCCAGCGGCGCAAACCATTCCTTCGCTCAAACCGAATTTCATTTGCCGGGGCTTCAAGTTGGCGACCATGATCACCAATCTCCCCACCAATTTTTCCGGTTCATAGGCGGCTTTGATTCCAGCAAACACCTGTTTGCGGTGATCACCCCCCAGCGACAACGTCAGTTTCAACAGTTTGCGTGCTTCGGCTACCTGTTCGGCTGCCACAATTCGCGCGACCCGCAGGTCGATTTTGACAAAATCATCGATCGTACATTCTTCAGCCAAAGGCTCTTTCGCCAACGGATCGCCACTGTCTGTGAACATCGCAGCTGCCGTTGAAGGATTGGACTCTTCGGTGGTCGGGGTGTTACTCTCTTCAGTCATGCTCTGGAGGTCCTTGTCTTCGATTCGTTTCATCAGGTGTTCAAATTTCGCCACTGCTGTTCCCGTCAGCGGAGTCTGAGACTGATCCCAATTCGTAATTGGATCATTCAATAATTCCCCAGTTTGTCGGGCCAGTTCCGGCATCACGGGAGCCAGATAGATCGCCAGTTGTCGAAACAGATTGAGTGCTATTGTGCAAACGTCTTGCAATTGAGCTAGTTTTTCTGGATCCTTTTTCAAGATCCAGGGAGCGTTATTCTCTACATGTGGATTGGCCCGATCGGCCAATTCAATAATCAATCGCATGGCTTTGTTGTAATCACAATTTTCGTACGCCTCCGCAATCTCGAAACCGGCCGCAGCGGCCGTGGCAAACAGTCCACCATCGTCGGGGTAAGACTTTGACAGGCCGATTTCCGCGACAAATTTGGCTGTTCGCGACGCGAGATTAACCACCTTGCCAACCAAATCGGCATTCACCTTGTTGGCAAATTCCGTCAAGTTCAAATCGATATCATCCAGTCGAGGCCCCAATTTTGAAGCGTAAAAATATCGCAACGCGCCCGGATCGAGATATTTCAAATAGGTTTCGGCCGTGAACTGAGTCCCTTTGCTCTTGGACATTTTCGCGCCATCGACGGTCAGGAAACCATGGATGTGAACTTTGTGCGGCAAGCTATAGCCGGCAGCTTTCAACATTCCCGGCCAAAATAACGTGTGAAAGTACGTAATGTCCTTGCCAATAAAATGATGAATCTCGGCGGAGTCGTTTTTCCACCAATCGTCCAGTCGTTCACCGGTACGTTGGCACCAATCTAGCGTCGACGCGATATAACCAATCGGTGCGTCAAACCAGACGTACCAAAAATTTCCTGGCGCGTCGGGAATTTCAAAACCGAAATAGGGAGCGGGTCGAGAAACATCCCAATCGCGCAACGGTTTTCGACCCTCGGCTGAGTCGACATTGCCGAGAAAATGTCCCTTCAAATAATTCGCGACCTCGGATTGAAGATGATCACCAGATTGGGTCCACTCTTCAAGGAAGCCATGCATTTGCTCCAATTCGATAAATAGATGTTTCGCGGAGCGAGTTTCGGGTTTCGATCCTGAAAGCGTGCTGATTGGATCTATCAATTCAGCCGGAGTGTACGTCGCGGCGCAATTGCTGCAATTGTCACCGGGTTGGTCGAGCGATTTGCAGTTCGGGCAAGTACCACGGACAAAGCGATCAGCCAGGAACGTTCCGTGCACCGCATCGAAGAGTTGTTCTACATCTTTTTCGACGACCAATCCCGCCGCGCGAATCGCGGCCCAAATTTCGCCGCAGAGCTGCCGATTGGAATCGCTGTGGGTACTGCCGTAATTGTCATAGCCGATCTGAAAGCCGTCAAAATCACGCCGATGTTCCGCTGCGGCCTGAGCAATAACGGCCTCTTCGGTCCGATTCTCGTTGCGCGCCCGGATCATGATGGCGGTTCCATGCGTATCGTCGGCCCACATGAAAACACAGCGGTGACCGCGCAATTTTTGAAACCGCACCCAGATATCCGTTTGAATGTACTCCACCAAATGCCCGAGATGGATCGGCCCGTTGGCATACGGCAGGGCCGCCGTAACGAGAATTTTTCGTGATTGTTTCATTGAAACGGCAGGGTCGCACTAACAACGTGGGGAAAACACCAACCGGTATTTTAGTGGATTCTGCTGTCGCACAAAGGGGGACCAGTGGGGTCAGCGGACCGGAATTAGGCGAGATCACTGGTAGCGCTACCTTCGCGGTTCGTCGATTCGACTTTCGTTTCAGGCAGCGTGTCTAATTCGGGCCTCGCAAAATTGGATCGCCGAGCTAAAGGAAAGGAGCTGCTGTTGTTGAAGGGGATTCTTGCGGAACCACGAAATCAGGATCAATTGCAGATTCATCTCCAGAATATTATTGGGCAACGACAATGAAGCAGCGGCGGTCTGAGATAGGGAATCGATCGCCTTGGCTGCGCGGTCAACTTGGTCCGGTTGCGCGGCGCTGCCGATCAGCCGACCACCGCGCAGGATCAACCAAATGGTTTTTCGATTCCGCGCGGCAATGGGTAATACGCCGTTAAGTTTCTGTTGGGCCGCCCGCAGATTTTCCAATCGACGGGCAAGCCATTGGAGGTTGGATAAATGATCGCGCAGCGCTGCAGCCCGCTCAAATCGACACTCGCGCGCGGCAACCGCCATCTCGACTTCCAGCCGGTTCAAGATCGAAAGATCACTGCCATCGAGGTAGCGGGTTGCTTGCTCGACCAATTCTCGATAGCCGGCGCTGCTGCAGTGACCGGCGCAGGGCGCGGGGCAACTTCCCAGCTCAAACCGGATGCATTTGGCCGATGCTGGGTTGGCGAACAATTGTCGTTGATCGTTGAACTCAAACTTGGTCTTGTCGGGGCAATCACGCAACCGAAAAACCTGATTCAGACTTTCCGTGGCGGCGCGCAATTGCCCCGTCCCGGCAATCGGTCCAAAGGCCACCGCAGCTGTTGATGTCAGCCTTCGCGTAAAAAAAGCATTGGGTGCCGGACCATGACCAAGGCAGACAAAGGCCGGTTGCCGACGAGTCGGTTGACCTTGGGTATTGAAATCGGGTCGCCAACGGTAGATCAATTCCTGTTCACGTATCAAAGCCAACAGTTCATCAGAAATCGGTTCCCAAACCAAACGCTCACTGTGGCGGCGAATCTGTTCCGCTTTCTTGTCCGCTGGTGTTTTCGCGAAATAGGACAGTAATCGTTTTCGCAAAGACTTCGACTTGCCGACATAACAGATCTGATGGTTGCTATCGAGCCAGCCGTAGACACCAGGCGTCAATGGGCATTGATCGTGGAGCATCGACCGGGCCAGCAAGCGATCGCTCGGAATTTCATGCTGGATAATTCGCCCGCGCGAGGCCGAGGCCAGAATCGATGGGCCGAATCCAGCCGAGTCGAACGGTCGATCTTTTAACAGCGTAGACATGGGATCCATCCTGGATTGGTAAATTCGGCAGAGAGGGATTTTGCCATTGGTCCGCGAATTTGCCAACCTGACATTCACCGGAACGCTACCGGTTGGTTGGCAAGTGCTATCAGATCGAGGCCGATGGATCATTTTGCGACGAGCGAGTCTTTTCCCTGACCCGAATTTTCGGACTCCCAACTGGCAAGATTTGCCGGATTTGCGAGTGAAATCGAAAAAAAAATTCAAACGATTGATGTAAAAGTACGGATTCAGTCGATATCGGTTACAGAGTCAACTGCCGAGAGGTCAGGACACGGATGGTCCTGTATCAGGGTAGAAGTCACAGCATGACGATGGAGCGACATGTTGTGACTTTTTTTTGCGCCGACGGTAATAATTAGCGCGCAGGTTTGCCCCGCCGATTCCTATTCCCCACCTCACCCAACTCCGGTCCATCGCCTGGTTTTGGATCTTCACCAGCCGAAATAAAAACAGGTTGCACTTCAACGCGAATTCGCAAACTTGATATACTGTTCTTTCAGCACTCTAATGGACTATTGATTTTGTCGTGGAACTCGGTCAACCCGCAGCGGACTTGCAGCTCGTTTCGCCAGATTGGCGGCTTCCGCGACCGGTGATTGCAGCGAGCCAAATTGCCTTTCGTTGTCCGTTTGAAGTACGATCAAGAAACGGTGTTCAAACGCACTCTGGGCTGGCAGGAACGGATGTCCCAAGACTTGTTATCTCCCGGGCTGATCGGATCGACGTCTCAGGTCCGGCGACCTCCTCGTTATCAACCCATGGTCTTGTGTGTGCTCGCGATGAGTGCCGGGATCGCGCTGGACGGTTGGCTGGATGTTGATTATCGGGTCTTTCTATCAACTGTTTTGCTAGGGCTGATCGGTTGGTGTTTGCTTCAAAATCGCAATTGGATTGCTGGGGCCTCGCGGCGCGCCGAGACGAGTCAGGCAAATTGGCGAAGGGAGAGTTTGGCTTCGGCCTGTCTGCTGATCGGACTGCTGGGCCTGGGTGGGTTTTGGCACCATGGACGCTGGAACTGGTTTTCGACAGCTGAGATTGGCACGTTTGCCAATGAGGATGGAGCTCCCTGTTGCGTTGAGGCAGTGGCGACGAGCGAACCGCGCTGGCTATCTCCCAATGAATCCAACGAGGGATTGGATTACCAGAAATCAACTACTCGAACGCGAATAACGGTACGAGTACAGCAGATCCGGGACGCCGACCAATGGCGACCGGCGACTGGGAAACTCGATTTGACCATTCGTGCGCCGACCACTCATGTCTGTGCCGGTGATCGGCTTCGAGTGTATGGCCTGCTAGTTCGGATTGGTCCCCCCACAAATCCTGGTCAATTCGATTTCCAATGGTATTATCGCGCTCAATCGAAACTCGCCACCTTGCATGTTGATTGTCCGGAAGCTGTCCAGGTGATTGAACCAGCAGGATCCTATAGTCCGCAATTGTTGTCGCTGTTGCGCCGGCGGCTGAACGAGTTCGCCTGGCATTACATTAATGCCGATGAGGCGGCGTTTGCCTCGGCAATCATGCTGGGCAATCGCGAACAACTTTCGGCTGAACGGCGTGCGGCGTTTTTAAAAACCGGGACTTCACATTTGCTATCGATCTCGGGACTGCATGTGGGAATTTTAGCGGGCTGTTTTTATTTGTTTTTTCGACTGGGATGGCTCAGCCGTCGCCATTGCCTGTTCGCGACGATTGCCTTCGTAATTTTCTATTGTTGGTTGGTCGAGTTTCTTCCGCCGGTTTCTCGCGCAACGGTGTTGATTGTGTTGTTTTGTGTGGGGCGGTTGCTGGGGGAGAGTAGTTTTACTTTTAACTTGTTGGCACTGGCGGGTTTGTTTGTATTGTTGATCAATCCGTTGGACTTGTTCCACTTGGGCGCCCAACTTTCGTTTCTGGCGGTCGGCACGTTGAATTTTGGGAAGGAGTGGATGTTCTGGCCACCGCCACGGGATCCCATCCAACGATTAATTGCCAGTACGCGTCCCTGGCCAATTCGGACTCTGAATTGGTGTGGACGGCAAACACGTTCGGCAATTTTGGTGAGTATTGTGATTTGGTGTGTGGCTATGCCGTTGGTTGCGTATCGGTTTCACTTGGTGGCTCCGGTGGCCTTGATCGTCAATCCGCTATTGATACTGCCGATCGCTTGGGGACTCTATAGCGGATTGGGCGTCATGGTTTTTGGACAATGGTTTCCACCGGCGGCCTATGTATGCGGCAAATTCTGCCAATGGAATCTGGCCCTTAGTGAGTGGCTCATCGGCCTCGGGGAAGCCGTCCCGCTCGGATATTTTTGGACCACGGGCCCCACCTTGGCTGCCACCGTGACGTTTTACGTCGGACTATTTTTTTTCGCCATTTTTCCACCCACCCTTTTACGTCTTCGGTGGATTGTCGTGTTGGCAATCGGTTGGTTGATCGGAGGATGGTTAGTGCCGGATCAGATTGCCAGTTATCGGCAGCGACACCGCGAGAACCCTCTGATTTGCACGTTTATCGATGTGGGGCACGGCACCAGTGTCCTATTGCAAATGCCGGATGGCACCAACCTGTTGTACGATGCAGGTTCGTTTGGCTCATCGACCTACGGATATCAAAGTGTCGCCGCTGTGTTGTGGAGCGCGCGGATTGACTATTTGGATCGCGTCGTGATTTCACACGCCGACATCGACCACTTCAATGCCTTACCGGAATTGAGTCGTCGATTTCGAATCGGTGAGGTGATCGTGTCACCCAAGATGTTGGCAAGTTCCGCGCCCGCGGTGCAAACGCTGTTTTCGCGATTGGCGGCGGAGCAGATTCCCGTTCGAACCATGTTCGCCGTTTCTCCAGCAAACCCCACACGCGTATTGCAGGCTTCGCTGTCGATTCCTTCTCACCACCACGAAACCGATTTCGCCGACCGGGCGCCGCTGCCTCCCAACACGACGATCTTAAGCCCGCCACAGTCCGGCACCGGTGGCACGGACAACTCGGACAGCATCGTTTTGTTGGTTGAACATGCTGGTGAAAAAATTCTCTTGCCGGGAGATTTGGAATCGGAGGGGATGGGACGTTTGTTGGCGCTGGATTCGATCGACTGTAGTCTCGTGATGGCACCGCATCATGGCAGTATGAATAGTGATCCCACGGAGTTCATGCAATGGTCAACGCCGGAATCGGTCGTCATTAGTGGTGGCCACCACCGGATCCGCGAGTCCGTCGTTCGAGTTTTCGCCGCTGATGATCGAACCCTGTTTCGCACCGATCAACACGGTGCCGTGCGTTACGTGATTGCCCGTGATCAAACAGAAATTTCCACCTGGGATTGTCATTCCTGGCGCTGCCAGGTCAAGTTTCATCGGAAGTAATATACTGTCGATTGACGATCACTATGGCGCCGATCAGCAAAGTGATGAGGCCCGCTCCCATAAGCATTGCCAAGTTTGCCCAAGTTGGCCACGGTTCGCCATACAGGATTTGGTATTCCCTTTGGTTTTCGAATGGTAGAAAAAAACCGATCCAGCGAATACCCAATTCCTGCAGATGAAACCGCACGGTCAATTTGCCAATGACGGCGGGAACCGTTGCCAAGATGACTTCGAATCCCATCAAATAGCCCGCCGCCACGACCATCGAGCGTCGGAAAAACAACGTACCCAACATTGAAAAAATCGCCCCGTAGACGAAACAGGCGATGAAATAGATGGCGGTAAGTGACATCCACAATCGTTCGGGATCAGGCGTCGACAACATGAGATCGGCAATCAAAACCGACAACGTCAGCGCGATCAACGCGACGCCAAACGAAACCAGCACCGACGCCAGGAACTTTCCCAAGTAGGTCGAAATTCTGCCACCAGGTCGACTCGCGATAAAGCTCCAGCTTTTTCCCTCAAGTTCGGAGTACACGTTGGGCGTGGCCCATAACAGTAAGGACAACAAACAGACCAGCGAAACGAGAAACACAATGGCGAACGGAGCGAAGCCCTGAACCAGCTGGATCTCTCGGACCACACCCGGTTTTGCCAGTGGGTCAATCGCGGCTTGAGCAACCTTGGTGGCTCCGATCATCAAGGTCAACATCATGGGGGGAAATAGCGCTAACACGACCGACACGGCAATTCGTTGGACAGTAAACGATCGTCGCAACTCGAACCGGCAGGTCGCCCCTGCTCCATAAAACCATCGTCTCATGACTTACCTCCGCGATTCCACTCTCCGCGATGCATTTTCATCAATGTTGAAAACAATGCCTTTAGCGAATCATCGGTGGAACTGATTTCCCGCACCGATATATTATGCTCCGCTAACAGACGGGGCAGCAACTGATACACTTCGCCCACAGCTCGCGTGGTAATTTGAAAGCTCTCGTTCGATTCGAATTGCACCGACTCGATCTGGCACAAATCGATCAATAGCCCCACCAATTTTTTTGCATCGGACGTGCGGATGTTCAGTGTAAACGGCGCGTCGGCCAATATTTCGCGCACTTCGGCGGGCGAACCGGAAGCCAATAACCGTCCGCCGGAAATCAACAAAAACGAAGGTTGGACGGATTCGACTTCATACAAAATGTGGCTGGCCAAAATCAGGCTCTTCCCTTGCGCCGCCCAATTTCGCAAAAAATCCGTCATTTCAAATCGACCGATCGGGTCGAGCCCGTTGAACGGTTCGTCCAAGATCAGCAATTCCGGTTCGTGCGCGATCGCTTGAGCGATTTTCGCCCGCTGTCGCATCCCCAACGAATAATCACGCATCGGTCGATTCATGGCGTAAGTAAGTTTCACCGTTTCCAGCGCCTCTTTGGCCCGCCGGCCACTCTCGGAAAAACTGAACCCATGCAGCTGAACCAGATACGTCACCCACTCCAACGCCGTCACTCCAGGAAAATTCACTTCCGATGCCGGGCACAACCCGACTCGGCGCAGCAAACCACTGCGCCGCCATGGATTCTCACCAAACAAACGGACCGAACCCAGGGTCGGCTTAAGTTGACCCAGAATCAGATTGATCAAGGTCGTTTTGCCCGATCCGTTGGGGCCCAACAGTCCGTAAGTACCCGGCTTGATCGTCAACGTGATGTCGTTCACGCCGATGACGGTTTTATAAAGTTTGGTGGCTTGTTGGATTTCAATCATCGTCGTTTTAAAGTCAAGCTCGAATCGGAGCCGAAACCCGGCGGTACAAAATGATCATTGAGACCAACGAAATCACCACCAACGACAATACACCGCGCCACACGTCGCTAAATTTGGCAAAGCCAAAGATCCATGATTGGATGTCACCCAGATTGTTATACAACGAAAGCACGGACCAATTTCGAACCAATGAACTGTTTAGCACCTCCGGATCGAACGGTGCCTCACGGAGCTGGATCGCCGTGGCAAATAGGACCGCCATCCAGGCACCATGTCCCAGCGCCCAGACCGCAAACCAGCTGAAGTTGGCAAACCTGGATTCATGTGTCAACGACGACAACATCAATGCCAACGAAGCGGTCGGCAATACCAGCACCACGGTGGCTGCAATAATTTTTAGCGGAATATCCCAAGTACTCCAAAACACGGCAATCGACGGAGACATCCCGATCGCAAAAACGTACAACACCAGCCCCGGAAGCGTGGTCACGAAGATGATGAACGCAACGGGAATCAGCAGTTTGCCGCAAATGTATTCGAATCGGCCAATCGGGCGGGAGAAATACAATAAAAAAGCCCGCGAGCGAATATCTCGCGAAATCAATGTTGGCGCTATGGTACCGATCAAAAACAAAATCAATATCGATTGGGGATAACGAAAGAAGGTCATCAACAACCAGGACCAAACCATGTTGCGCGTTTTTTCTTCATCTCCCTGTTCCAAACTCAATGCTAAATCATCGACCCGCGGAATCATTCGAAATTGTTCGCGCAAGACATGCGCAATACCATTGCGGTTGCTCAGTCCGCGCGTCTGATTGCGCATTTGCTGGGTGGCGATTTCCGGAGCGCCAGCTCCCTCCATGACCTCAACGACGAAATTGGATTGAGTATTTAGCGAGCGCTCGATGACAAAAAATCCAATGCCCCAATACATCACCGGCAGCCAAGCGAAAAACAGCAACCGCCGAACCCACCGAGATTGTGCCGCCAGTACGACACCGGTTTCAGTGATGATCCACATGCGCGAAAACTGCGACGTGCGACGTCCCGTCCACTTTCGATAGCCCACATCATGCAATGGCATGGACAGACTCCCGAATCGTGGTCAGGAAAATTTCCTCCAGCGAATTTTTGGCCGGAGTGAGTGATTGAATGGTCGTGCCGGTTTCGTGCGCGGCGCGCCAAACTTGGTCGGACAAACCTTCGCCGACGCCTTCGACGACCACTCGGCGGTCAAACGAAAAACTGACCGTCAAACCGCTGGCCCGCAACTTCTGCAGAATCGGTTCATGGTCGCCCGCGACCCGAAAACTGATCGTCGGTGAGTTCGTCCGATTCAAATTGGCCAGCGAATCACTCAGCAACACTTTGCCACTGGACAAGATCAGCACATTATCACAGATCGCTTGCACATCGGGCAAAATATGGGTCGAGATCAGCACCGATTTGTTCGCTTGAACGCTCAGGAATTTGATGCGGTCCAACAGCGACTCGCGTTCCTCTGGATCGAGTCCCGACGTCGGTTCATCAAAAATCAAAAACTCGGGATCGTGAACAATTGCCGCGGCGAACTTTGTCTTCTGTCGCATGCCGGTCGAATACGTCTCGATCGTCCGATAACGTTCCTGCTTCATCCCGCAAAAATCCAGGATCTCATGCGCGCGACGCAGTGCTTCAATTTGAGGCAGCCCGGCCAAACAGGCCGAAAATTGAACGACTTCCACTCCCGACAAGCCTGGTATATAGCAATCGTCTTCTGGCATGTAGCCGATCTTGTCGCGAATTTGTCGACCTTCGCGGCCAAGTTGATGGCCCAGAATCGTTCCGGTCCCCGAAGTGATTTTTACCAATCCCAAAATCAACTTGATCAACGAAGACTTACCCGCTCCGTTGGGTCCGAGCAGCCCGGTGATGCCCGGTTTAATTTCCAACGAGACCTCATTTAGCGCACACATCGTCCGGTACTTTTTGACAATGTTGGTTAAAGAAATCAAGCTGGACATGAAACGTATTTGAAAGAATCAAGATTGATCAACAGCACAGCAGGTGAAACTGCCACACGAAATTCCGGTTAACTCAAGCAAAAACGGAGCAACGATCGTTGCCCCGTTTGAAAGCACAGGGAAGACAAGTTACCGAAACAAAAACAACGGTAATGTCATTCTAATCAGACGTTTACTTCGGAGACCGTCGAGTTGACGATGGCGAATCGCCAGTAACCCGTTTTGATCAGCGGTTCGCGTCAACCTTACCAGCCCATCACCATGTTGGATTCGATTGCCCGCCGCGACTGTTCCAGATCGTTTCCGGTTTTTTGCATGTACAACCGAATCGCATGCACTTTGTCGCCAGCGGCGTTTGCCAGACAGTCCCGCGCCACAACGCAAGGATCGGCTTTTTCCGTCAATCCCAACACACCTTTGGAAATCACCCAACTATCGCGGGGGCGTTTTGTTAATCGGACAACCTTCTCACCTGGATACGAATCATTGGCCACCGTGGTCGCCGTCCGTTCGCTGTCCGCCCAAGTGATGATAATATGCGCGTCAGTTTCAACTTCAAAAAGTGGCATGGCTGATTCCCCTTTGAAAAAACCCAATAACAGAAAACGTTTCCTCTCAATAGATTCTGACACCAGACTTGGAATAATTCCAGTCGCCAACCGGGTAAGTTAATATCTACGCCCCAAGCCGCCCGATTGTGACGTTTAATGGTCGTCGACAGCGGTCGAACGCGGAATTGGATCATCGACGTGACGAGTCGCTGGCGGAACCCAGCGACTTGCAGACGCCCCCCGGAGGTACTGATTGGACACTACAATAGCCCCCATACCAGCCTCTTGTAACTTGCCGAATCGCCATGCTCAACCTTAGTAAACTCTTTTTGACCACGTTACTATTTGTTTCGCCAATCCTGGCCGACCAGCCCAATGTAGTAATTATTTTGGCTGACGATGCCGGTTTTTCGGACTTCGGTTGTTACGGCGGTGAAATCCACACGCCGAATCTGGATTCTTTGGCGGCAGACGGTTTGCAGTTCACGCAGTTTTATAACACGGCGCGATGTTGGCCAACGCGAGCTTCGTTGCTCACCGGTTATTACGCGCAAGCGGTTCGACGGGATCTAATTCCAGGTTTCGGCGGTGGTGCGCAAGGCCGACGACCCGAATGGGCGCGGCTGTTGCCGGACTATTTGAAACCACATGGTTATCGGTCCTATCACAGCGGCAAATGGCATGTCGATGGCCAGGTGTTGGCGGGCGGTTTTGACCGGAGTTACAACACTCAAAACCAAGGCAACTTTTTTTCCGATGAGGGAAGTTTGCTCGACGATCAACGGATCGTCGTCGCCGCCGACGAATCCGATTTTTATGTCACGACCGCGACGGCCAATCATGCCATCACATGTTTACAGGATCACGCTGCCAAGCATGTCGATCAACCGTTCTTTCAATACATCGCCTTTATCGCGCCGCATTTCCCGTTGCACGCCTTGCCGGAAGACATTGCTCGATATCGTGATCGTTACCTCGCCGGCTGGGATGTATTGCGCGAACAGAGATTTACGCGGCAGCGGGAACTGGGCATTCATCAAACGACGCTCTCGGCAGTTGAACCGAATGTTGGTCCGCCCTATCCCTATCCAGACGCGATCGAAAAGTTTGGCCCGGGCGAAATCAACCGTCCGCTTCCTTGGGAAAATCTGAATGATGAACAGCGACGTTTTCAAGCCACCAAGATGGCGATTCACGCCGCGATGGTCGATCGGATGGACCGCGAAATTGGCCGCGTGATCGAGCAAATAAAATTGATGGGGCAGTTCGAAAACACGTTGATCCTGTTTGCGTCGGACAACGGCGCCAGTGCCGAGATGATGGTTCGCGATGGTGGTCACGACCCCACCGCTGCACCAGGTAGTGCGGCCACTTATCTCTGTCTGGGACCCGGTTTTTCCAGCGCGTCGAACACTCCGTTTCGAAGACATAAGACCTGGGTGCATGAAGGCGGAATCAGCACGCCACTCATTGTCCATTGGCCCCAAGGCATCCAAACACCGGGCCAACTTCGACACGCCGCTTGTCACATGATTGATGTGGTGCCCACGATTCTGGCTGCGGCGGGCATCGAGCGACCAGCGGATTGGGGCAGGCGGCCCCTGCCACCATTGCCGGGACGGAATTTGGTGCCCACGTTTGCGGCCGACGTGGCGCTTGAACGAGATTGTCTATGGTGGTTGCACGAAGGCCATCGCGCGATCCGCGTAGGCGACTGGAAACTGGTGGCGGCGAAAAATGAACCCTGGGAGTTGTACGACTTGCGCACGGATCGAGCCGAGGCCAACAATCTGGCCCCACAGAATCCGGAACGAGTCCAAACGATGACCGCGCAGTGGGAGCGCGAATTGAGCGGAATGCAAAAATTGGCTGCGGCTCCAGGAAATTGAACAGCCGGAAGACGATACTGTTCATCGAAGACAGTCAACGTATCCGTAAGTTTTAACGTTGCATTCGATGCTTAGAACCACCAAGTCACCAGGACGCACAGGGAATTTTGATTGTCCCAGCAACTTCCTTGGTGACTTCGTGTCTTGGTGGCTCACTCGCTCTTTTCGACAATTCTCGCCGAACGCCAACAAAATGGCTGTTGGTTTTCACGAATCCCTCAGGCTTGTCCTGCGGATCGTTGGGCTTTTTGCTACCCACAAAACGACTCACCCCCTTTCGCTTTGCCGCCGGATTTCCCACCGGCAAATCCGGCGGCAAAGCGAGGATGGCGTGGACTCGTTGTGTAGTAAAAAACCGAAGTATCCGCAGGGCAAGCCTGGGCTGTCAAAAATTTGGTATTGACAGCTGGAAAT
>JANNPW010000082.1:0-4253 GCA_031400405.1 Mariniblastus sp. | reverse complement strand
CTTTCTCTTTATCCCATGCGATGTGTATCCAAGCCTCATAAGCGGGCTCGCCGTCTGCATCCTTCTCGCGTGAAAGTTCATGGATACGGACATACTGGCGTTTTAGAATTCGGTCGACGAAAACGTCGTGTGTCACTTCTTCATTTCCAACGGTTCCTGTCATCACCCACTCCCCGTCGAGTTCGTCCAGAACCGAGTCAGCTTGCGGCGTCACGGAGTCTTGGGCACAAACGCTACGTGGAAAGTAAGAAATCAACGTCGTGAGTATCGCAATGAAGCTAAAGAAGGAAAGTAGGTGCTGAGATACATGTTGTTTCATTGCGATTGTTGACCTCTGTGGGATGACTGGCTCAGTTGCGCTGAGCGGACGAACGCCTAAAATCACCCGGTTGCCGCCAAGAGACTTTGGATTTGAGGAAACGCCCGATCGGCAACTCGGGTGCATTTTTTGGTTCGGCGATTTTGCTGCCCGCTACCACAATAATCATTTTTGGTGGTTGTTTCTGGATACATGCCTATGCCTAGCTCATAGGTCATCGCTTTGCATAGGAAATTTGAGCCATGCGTTGTTCATCTCGGTATTTTTACTACCTTCATGGCCGGAACTTCTCAAACGTCGTGCCGTTGAATTTGTATGCACCTCCGTTGTGCGTCCCAAGCCATAAATCGTCTCGATTGTCTTTATAAACAGCAAACACCTCAATCGCGGTAGAACCTTCCTTGATTGGGTAATGGACTTTCTGCTGTCTGTCGTATTTGAACGCGCCGGCCCGCAAAGCCGCCGTCCACAGATTACCGTTTTGGTCTTCAATGATCGACATTCCATCAACGATGTTGCCTTCCGCCCGTTCTTGTAACTCGGCGAAGCCGTTTACCGCCCGGAATCCATCAAAAGAGGACCGGGGCCACACCAAGGAAAGAGGACCGGGGCCACACCAACGAGTTTTTGACGGCGAAGACTGGGGGGCGAAGAGGAGAGAGGACCGGGAGAGAGGACCGGGGCCACACCAACGAGTTTCCGGAACGAGTTTCCGGGGCCACACCAACGAGTTTTTGAGGAGAGAGGACCGGGAGAGAGGACCGGGGCCACACCAACGAGTTTTTGAGGAGGCAAGAGGACCGGGGCCACACCAAGGCAAGAGGACCGGGGCCACACCAACGAGTTTCCAACGAGTTTCCAACGAGTTTTGGACAAGAACGATTTGGCCGCCCATTTTGATGGTTAAGAATAGTTGGACTGAGAATTGGTTTGGGGATGATAGCGGAGATAGGAACAATCGCATCGCGTTGTCCGAGCACTGCGGGGATGAAAGCTGGGAGGGGAGAAGGCTGGAGCCACGCCAAGACATTTTTCGTCAAGGCATTTTTCGATTCGTTTTTGCTATCAGGGCAAACGCAGGCACTTAACTGCTAGCAAACAACGACTACTCGTTTTTGCAGTTGTCTGGCCCCGTTCGTTATCCGACGCTCACTTGGCCTCAGCCGACGCGTTAGTATCTGCTGTGAAGGTAAATTGAGCGGTATCGTCAACAAATTCTGTATCCTTCCGGTCGATATGGCGCAATACCATTTGGATTTGGTCGTGAACATTTCGTTCCGCCGCCACAATGACAGAATTTGAATTTGCGTCGAAGCCAATTGATTCGGATCGAAACAACTCAGTTAGTTTCTCGGCAGCTAATTCAGGCGAAGCATTGGACAGACGGTAAGTCATCATTTGCAACTTCGGTGGTGTTGGAATTTGCTCCTTCAAACGGCAGTGGTCGACGTACCATGCAAGCAAAACGCCACACAGAGCCAGAGCGTTCAATAGCGTAGCAAGGCTAAATCGTGGTTTGCGTCCAAAACCTGCTGCTGATCGTCCTGAAGTGGACTGTTCGTTCATCATGGCTCCATCCATTCCTTAAGTCGGATAACGGTAGCGGTAACCGAGTCGCCGCAAAGAGACTCGGAAAAAAATTCGCGGCTAACCGGCGACTTATTGTCAACCGCACCCATAAATAGGGGCTGCCGCCGTGGGAGCCGGACCGAGCTCGGAACAAAGGCAGCCGACTAAAATGTGCGGCCTAAAATTACAATTCCAAATTTTACCAAGTAACCTAACCCTGGCTACGGGATGTTCCCCAGCCAAAGCTTCGAGCCGACCGCTGACGAACTACTGCGACTGCCGCAGTCTGCCAACGCGACTTGTCGTGATGACAGACCAACGACTTACCGAAGACCTTCGCAGCGGTCGGTTTGGTTTTTGACAAAACGAATCCTCAGATGACGTACTTTAACTCAAAGACCATCAATAAGTACTTCGCCGTCAATTACCTCTCGAAGACTTTTTTCAAACTTACAGTCTAACTCAAACATCGAATCAACACCATGAAATCTTACCCACCCAATGCACCCGCCGACCAACAAAATGTCCCGGACGGCCCCCCACGCGCGCTACGAACCGGCCCCCCAAATGCACCCACCGGCCAAGCCCCAGCCCATCCGACCGACGGACCGATACTCCTAATCGGCATTGACTGGGCTGATGAAAATCATGCCTACCATCTCGTCGCTCCCCACGGAAAAGTTTGCGCCGGTAATTTTGATCAAGACCCGCAAGCCATTGCCGATTGGATCGCCAAATGGCGAAAACAGTTTCCAGGTTGTCAAATCGAAATCTGCCTGGAGACTTCTCGCGGCGCATTAATCAATTCTTTGCTCGAGCATCAGTTGACGATCTATCCGATCAATGCCAACGCGCTGGCCAACTACCGCAAAGCCTTCGCACACGGTGGAGGCAAAAATGATCCTGTCGATGCGAAACTTATTTGCCAGTTCCTGACGCACTATCGCGATCAGCTCAAACCACTCAATCCCGATCAGCCCCTGGCGCGTGAACTCCGATCACTCGCGCGAGATCGACGTAACCTCGTCGACCAACGAACGGCCTTGTCCAATGAATTGACCAACCAGTTAAAACAATACTTTCCGGCAATTCTGCGGTTAAAACCCTCGAAAATCTACGCTGAATTCATTGTTCGACTGTTGCTCAAGTTCGCCAACTTGCAGGATCTCCAAGCCGCTGGAAAAACCAAGTTGCTGAAATTCTTCTTCGCCGTTGGCAGCAAAGCAAACGCTGGTCTGCGAATTGAAATGCTGCTCGGCTCCACGCCATTGACGACCGATCCGGTGATCCTCCGAACCAGTGGTCGCTTGGTCCAAACCATCTGCGGACAACTGCAGGTGCTCAACTCGGCCATCAAAGGCTACGACGCCCAATTGGAATCGCTGGTTCAGCAACACCATCGGTTCGCCTGCGTCGCAGCACTGCCTGGTTCCGGGCCCGCTTCGCAGTCGCGCATTCTGGCAGCCTTGGGAGATGATCAAAACCGCTATGCCACCGCCAGCAATTTTCAAGCCGCTGCCGGCATCGCGCCGTTGACAACGCAAAGCGGAAAATCAAAATTCGTTTCCAGTCGCTGGGCTTGTTCCAAGTTCATGAAGCAGACCTTTCATGAATATGCCGGATTGTCGATCGTCAAATGCCGCTGGGCAAAAGCCTATTACGATGGTCAGATCAACGCCGGCAACAGCGCTCAAATGGCCAAGCGAGCATTGGCCTTCAAATGGATGAGAATCATCTTCAAGCTGTGGCAAACCAACACTCCCTACGACGACGCCAAGTACACTCAACGACTCAAACAAACCGGATCGCCACTCTTCGACGCCATTGCAACAACCAAATTGGTCACTAAAAAAAGCCAGTCCACCTTGGTCGCGTCGCCTTAATCAAGCGAACTAAAGCGAACGAAATCGAAGCAACAAACAACTGCTGACAACGCAACTACCGATCCAAATGCGCACGTTCTGCAACTGACGATATTCGCTGTGCAAAACTTGTTCAAACTCGGTTAACAAAAATTTCAAAAACTTTCCATTTACTATTGACCCGATGACTCAGATGTCTTCGGTGGATCGCATTGTTCGGCTCGTTGGTTGCGGGAATTCACTTTTTGATCCAGCCGAGATCGACGAGGAAAGCGTCGGCTTCGGCTATTGTTTTACTTAGATACTCCGGTCTGTTGAAGAAGGCGTGGTCCGCACCTTCGTAGCCAATAAGCTTGCAAGGACGATTTGCCTTCTTCATCTCTTTATCAAAAGCTACGACACTGCTATAGGGAACTGTCTCGTCTATTGTCCCATGAAGAAGCAGGGCCGGTGGAGTGTGTGGGCCAATGTGATGCGCTGGAGAGATAACGTCCCCCTTCACT
>JANNPW010000076.1:0-7556 GCA_031400405.1 Mariniblastus sp. | reverse complement strand
CGAGACTTGCATTGTTTTCTCATCGGGGGCGATGACGACGGTGGCTCTGCCCGATACTCCTTTGACCACTCCGAAAACGGTTCCGGCTCCCCCATTGGCAATCGTGTCCGCCAATTTAGTCTTGGCTGCCTGAATCGAGATCGCAGCCGTTGCGCCACCCAAGCGGGTGATCGTCAAGCCAGCGGTACTATCAAGTCCAACACCATCAGATATCACCGAGTCGTAGACATATTGGGTGGTTAACCCGTCGGCCACCGCGATCCCGTTGACTCCCGCAATCGGCGGATTGTTTCGATCGACGGCACCCAAAGCCGCTTTCCAGACCGTTTGAAACTTGACCCGGCCATCGTCGCGATATTTGGTCGTCGTTTCGGATAATGTTTTGCTGTTCAGCGGATCGAGCAGGTTCGTATGCGAGACAAAATCTTCCAACGTCGCTGCATGGACCGAGCGGCCTTGCGAATCGCGATTGGTAACCGAGCCGTGCCCCAGGGCGTTTTTTGTTCCAGTCGTAAAGCCGCAGCACGTTTGGAAGATCGAGGTCGTGACGCCATTGTTGGGTTCTGTCACGGTTGCCGGACGGCCATCAATCGCATACGTGTAACTCCAGGTCGCCGCGAGTGAGGTTCCCGGCGCCACGACCCGCGTCGCCAGGTTACCGGCCTGATCGTAGGTCATATTAGTCACCAAACCCGTTTCTGAAATGGATTGCGTGACGTTGCCGTCGGCGTCATAGGTAGATTGGTTAGAAAGAGTCAGGGCACCCTTGGTCCGCGTTTGCACGAGGCTGCGACCGAGTGCATCGTAGCTGGTTTGGGATTGAATTCCGTTGGGATCAGTTAATTGGACGATCTGGCCTCGAATATCTCGAACCGCATCGTTGATGATAAAATCCGGATCGGCGGTCGTGAGCCGAGTCGTGTTGAGGACGGCGGTGTTATCCGCAAACGTGACGCCTGGTTTACGGGTTTCGATCGTGCGCACCGTTTGCCGATCGGCTGAGTAACCGAAGTAGGTCCGAATCTCGTGGGTACCGGTTTTCGACGTGGAGTAAAAGCGTTGGTTGTCAACGTAGGTCTGCCATGATTCCAGTGACATGTTGTCGCGCGGCTTGCGGACCGTACCGATCGCTCGTCCACGGTAGTCGTACGTGGTCGTCGTCACCGCCGAATTGTGAGTCACGTTGGTCGGTTGCGAAGCACCGGACACGTAACTGTACAGCGTTTGCACGTACTCGTTGACGGAGTTAAGTGAATCAAGTGTCCCATCCGCTAAATTGACGTCGCGGCCCCAAGCTTGATAGGAAGCGCCTTTGCGACCGGACAAACCATACACGTCCGCCGAGACGACATTCAAGCGATCTTTTTGGTAGACCGTGAAATTCACATCGTCGTACCGAGTCTGAGTTTTGGTTCCATCGGCATACAGCGTTTCGATCAACCGACCCAAGACATCATAGCTGTAGGTGGTCGTGTGGCCGAGTTGACTGACTTCGGTGGCTTTGTGGTTGCCGACCCAGGTGAATTGAACTTCCGGTCGAGCGGTCTGGCCGATTGGGATCGGCTGTTGGGTTTTCACCAACTGGTGCAAGGGTGGAAGGGTGTTGGTGTTGTACAGGTAATCTGTACGATCGGATGCAGCGGGAGCCGAAAAAGTCGTCCCACTGTAAGCATTGGTCGCTTGCCAAGCCAATGCACCCGCAATGCCACCGGTGTCGTAGTAGCCATAAATATCCTGGACCGCTTCGGTCGTGGCGGTCGGCGTGCCGCTACCACTGGCATCGGTCATCCCGCGAATGACACGAATCACATTCTGATTGCCATCGCGTTCGGTGACCGTGACAAAACCAGCGCGATCGCGATAATAGCGGACCGCGTTTTTCGTGGTGTACAACCATTTCTCATACGTTCCGCCCGGATGAGTCACTTGCGTGAGATTGCCCGCAGAGTCGTATGTATTGGTGACCGTGTAGCCTGTTTCATCTCGGTCGGTCGGTGGTTGCGATTTAGCCAACTGGGCCGCGGTCATCGTACCGTTGAGCGGATACATGTTTTCCTGAGTACCCGTGATGCCCGCATATCCCGATCCGTTGTTGGTGAACGACGTGTAGTAACGCTCCTGTTGGCCCAGTTTGATTTCTGACATCGTTCCTTCGTTTAGAACTTTGTACCAACCGGCGTTCGCCTGGTCGCGGTAGATCATCGATTTGACTTGTCCGTTACCGTTACGTCGCCCTTGCAGAATATTGGCGAATTGATTGACGACGGTGCCATTGCCGTTTTGATAATCGGGCGAAAGTAGCAACGTGTCATTGCTCGAATGGTTATTTCGGCCGCGTTCGTTCCAAGTCAGCGTCGCCAGGTTGTAGGTGGTATCCATGCCATAGGCGTAAGTGGAACTCACTTCGCTTCCGCGTGTTACGGTTTCCAACAAGCCGTTGCTGCTATAGGTATACGCGGTGGTTTCTTCACCACCATTCAGGTTAATATTCGAGATGACCCACAGTCCACCTTTTTGCGTTGTGTGGTAGGTGATTGCCGCCGTGTTGCCTTGGATATCCTTGATGGTCGCGATTTGCAACTGAAGCTCCGGCGAGCTGTTTATTTGAGCGTAAGTGATCGTAGTCAGGGGCGGATAGGTGAAGGTCAGGGCTTGGCCTTGGGGGTTAGTGATATAGAGTAACTTGGAATAAAATGTCCCACTGGCCGAGGGGTTGAAACAGACTTGTAATTTGTAAGACCAGCCGTTGCGCCGGGTAACCGTTGCGTAGACGATTTGCGAAGGAGCCGCCGCAATGGCCGGGTTAGTTACCGGATTGCTAGCGCCGTTGGTCAGTTTGATGGATTCGTAATAATTGTTGTTCTCCAGTTCGTACGTTCCATCGACATTGGAATCGGTCAGATAGTGTTCGAGTTCCAAGCGGGGATCATACAACAGGGCGACGTAACCATTGGTTGTGTTGGGGTAGAATGTCAATCGCAGGTCGAATTCCGAGGCCATGCCTCGACCAAAACTAAACAACTCAGTTCGATTGGCGGGCATCAAGCGGCGGGCGATGCCCACAGCAGGGAAGTAGACTGGTGAGCCGCCTCCATTGCCGCCGCTACCACATCCGGCGCAACCGCCGGAATTCGCGCCAAAACCAAGATCCGTAATCCGTTCGAGGCGGATCGCGGATTTGAAATTAAATTCATTGCTTCCAACAAGCGTCGGCTTACCCCCCACTGACTGCTTGTCCTCGTCACTGCCGCATTCGGGATCGGGAGGTTGGGGCGGATCGGGAGTGGTAAGTATCACCGGTGGTTCCGGCGGAACAGGGAAACAGGGATTCGGGACGATCGGGATTCCAGTTTGATTACAGGGGCAGCACGTCAATGACGATCCCGCTGTAGCGACAGGCTCACATTCACCAGTCTCACCCCCTTCTGGCGGGAAAGGCTCGCAAAATATAAAATCAATTCGGAAGTCACCACCTCCCAACACAGCATCGGAGACCAACACCGTGGAAAGGGCAATTACGAGGACGGTCGAGACATTGCACAGCCGATTCAAAAAGGGAGAAATTTTCATCGGTTCCACCTGCTGGATTTTGGTTCTACTGGGGAAAGGTAATCACTTCAATTCCGCAAACAACACGCGACACGCCAAACAACAACGCTACTCGGGCAACGACACCCGAACCTTAAAACGCAACTGACCCGAATGTACCGGTGACGCAGCCACGATATCGATCAGGCCCAACGTGCCTGGACCCGCCGTGTAAACTGTCTTAGCGATCCCGGCATCATCAGCCGCCACCGAATGCGTGGTTAAGCGGTTATCAAATTCGCCAACCGCTGGCGTGTAAAATGTAACCATCGAGCCGGGGGAAACTTTCGCTTCGAGGATGACCTTGTCCCCTTGGACGACATTTTGAAAAGCCTGGCTGGGCGTGGCGATCGGCACGACGTCGGGACCCGGTTGGGCTGGTTCGAATGCCCGGCCCGGACGGATTTTATCTAACCAAGCTTGTTTGTCTGCGTCATAGGCGACTTGATCAAATGGTTCGGGTGGGAACAAGGAACTGCGAGCCGCCAGCGGAGGCTCGACTTGGGCCAGTTCTTCATACAAGCCCGCGACTTGGACATTGGCGTCTTTGGGAATCGCCGGTGCGTTGCCAGCGTGAGGAAAGAGACTCTTGGTGGGCTCGTCACTGACGGCTTCGTCGGACTTGGCGGCAAAATCCAGATCGCGTTTGGGACGTTGGACTCCGCCTACCTCGACCATGTCTTGCTCGGCCACTCCCAACGCGGCTGATAACGGTTGTCGCGTTACTTGTGGGGCCATCGCGGCCAGTTCTTTTTCGGCATCGGTTTGCCGTTCGATATTCGGCAGGGCCACCGGCCCGCGATCAAACCAGCCTTGCTGAATTCCTGCCGTTGCCAAAATTCCAGCGGCTACCAGAACCAACACCAGACACAAAAAACCACGATTAGCTTTGCTGCTCACCAAGCGCTCCTCAGGTTGAATTAGACGAACAGCCGCAAGAAGTAAGAAGTCGAGTCCGAAAAGAAGTGGTGCCTATTTTTTAATGCTTGAATTTTGCATTGCAAGAAGTTTTCAAAAAGATTCTCAAAATAGATTTTTTGGGACGGCTTGCACCGACGTTTGTCGCCTCGATTTCTTTCGACACTTCTCACTAATCGCCATTATTTGGATGCGAAGCTCGGCCTCGTAACTTTTTTTTGCTGGCAACCCCAGCGGTGCTGGCTGGGAGTCGCAGAAGTAAAACGAACGGGGCCAGACAACTGCAAATACGAATAGTCGTTGCATGCTAACTGTTACGGGGCGAGTTAGTGACTGCGTTTACCTCGATAACAGAAACGAATCGAAAAATGCCGCAACGAAAAATGTCGTCGCGTGGCGTGGCTCGAATGGCATTATTGTCTCGAACTCGTTGGTGTGGCCCCATTCTCTTCTATCTGGCTCGCTGCAACGAGTTGTTAGGAAACAATACGAAAGCCAGCGAAACTGCCGCGTCGGAGCTCAGCGCCCTACGAGTTGTTTCCAGCGAAGCAATGAGTTTTTCCGGCGAAGCAGTAACTCTTTCCAGTGTTGCTTCAGATCTTTCCAATGCATCAGCGTCTACCACAAACTCTGTGGATTGGGAGGGTCAATCAGATCAATCGCCGAGTTCGCTTGGCGGCAGCGTGGCCGAGACCCTGGCAGCCCAACTGCCTCCGGAAGAAAGCGAAGTCAAACCCGTCGGGGCGGTTTATCATTGTCCGAAGTGTCAGCAGGTCATGATCTGCACCGAAGCGAATCGTCGACCCAGTTGGGCCGATACCATGAAGGGTCCGCATCGACCGCAGTGGTATCCCCGCTCAGCGAAGTCACCGAGATCGAATCCGTCGCCAGGGCATCCTCCATGACCACCTTGAGAAAAACTTCAACTCATCACGGGCCAATCCGACTCAAAATCAAACGTCGCAATCAGCGGACTTGTTCGCTGCTGCGCGTCCTGCGACCGTGGAATCGAAAACCGACAAAATCGTGTCTATCTGGGCTAACAATCGGCTGGTCCGAAGTCACTTTCGCGACCTGAATGCCAGACGTGCCCTCTCGCATTCGCTCTGGGCACCGATCGCCCCTCGTGCCGTCGATTATCGCGATCAATTGAAAACTCGATTGAAATCGCATACTCAAAAAACTCAAAACGGCCTCAATTCTCGGCCACAACTTTCAATGAATGCAATCTGTTTGGACAACGCCATTCGTACTTGACACCTTTTAGTTGTCCTCCTTGCCTACGTTTTTCGATTTAGAATCGTTCGGCTGCTCTGTCCAACGGTTATCTGCAAACACAAAACATCTGTTAATGATATGAACCCTTTCTACCAAATTGGCCTCATTGATAACAACAAAGGTACCGCTAAGCGATACTCGGCTTGTTTTACTTGGTGTGACAAATCGCAAAATTTCGACTGAAGACCTTACGTATTCTTTCGACTCAAGTGGCTTTAACAAGGACAAAGGGTCATCGAATTTTTTCCACAGCTGGGTCTTGTCCGCACTCGAAATGGAATGTTCGTGAAAACCAACATCATTGGCCTGAATGATCAACTGCAAAGAAACCAACGAAGAATCTGAATCGTCAACAAATTGCTTCCTAAGAACATTTTGCATTTCAAAGAACAATTTTTCTTCGTCAAAATTGGATTCGTCGAATCCTAAAAAGTTGTAAAACGACATTTCGGAGGGACTCAAGACATTTTTTAGGTCAAGCTCAAGAATCGAAGTAAGCGTTTTCTTTGGTTGAATCTTTTGCTGCCCTAAACAAGTCGAGTAGACCAACATTAAAGCAAATATCAGCCAATGAACTTTAGAACTGAATCGCATTTTTTACCTCCCAAAAAAAGGCCAAATTTAAAGTTCCAACACTCTTACAGTCCCCGTCAAATCAATCTCAATTTTTCGCTTGACGTCGTGCAAAAGCGGTGGACATTCACATTTTTTGTCAAAACAAACTCCGGCTTCGTAAAAGCTAGAAATTCGAAACTTAATTGTGAAAATTCTATTTCCACCAAGTACACGTTTGCTAACTCGAATGCTAATGTACAGGTCTGATTGGTCACGAAAAAGTGGGCAACATTTAAAAAACTCGTTTTTACATGCCGCTACTGCATCACTGGTTTTGGGAAACAATTTTTTCAATTCATCATTTGCCCCGGCCAATATTCTTTCTTCAGTTACAATCCGTCCCGCACCTTCTATCGGTCCTGTTGCAACCGCTCCGATAAACAATAGTGATCGGCCACAAGGAATTGGTGGAACTAGATTTGGAATCAAGTTCGCGAATTCCGCTGGTAAGAACGGAAGAAGAATTGAAATCCGATCGTCAAGGGGAATCGCGACCAAAGTTCCATCTGGATCAATTCCATTCAACTCCAAATACCCGCGAAACAACGACATCCCATCCACATACTCCAGCGGATCAGTCGAAATAAACTCACTTGTAGCGGGATCGTAGTAACGGGCGCGCATGAAGAGGAGGCCGGTTTCGGCGTCGTGTTGACGCGTGGTGTAACCGAACGGCATGTTGTACGAACTGGACGCGCGGACAGTGGAGCCGTTGGGTTCCAGGATCGTCCGTTTACCGAAGTGATCATACGTGTAACGCTCGAGTACGGAACCACTGGCGGCGTCCGATAAAGCCGTCACGCTCCATTGTTGGTTGCGGGTGATGGTCAATTTTTCAGTTCCACCGCTGCGAACTAGCAAAACCAGCGAATCAATCTCCTGACCGTACACGTATTCCTGAGTCGGAGAAGCGGCGGCCGTGCCGGCAGGATACTCGGCGATCACGTTTGGTCCGGCGTGAATATAAACCGTATGCTCGTTGGTACTACTTTCGAGCATTCGTTTCTTCCACACCCGTTTCCGATCGGCATCGTAACCGTATGTGTTAGTCCCCTCGATGCCAGCGGTATCTCCGGTTCCGACAATCGACTCTTTCATCATCCCCGCTTCGTCCCAAGCCAGATCAATCCCGGTCTGGGCGTTGGTTAAATTTCCAT
>JANNPW010000064.1:0-5904 GCA_031400405.1 Mariniblastus sp. | reverse complement strand
CGCCCAATGCCACTGACTTTCATTCTAGGGGGGCGGTAGAGAGCTGTCAGTTGCGTTTTTTTTTCGTAGTGATTTTTGAAATTTGGTGGTTTTGGGGCGGCGTGGATGAGCTTGTCGAGGGTATTCACGCGGCTCTTTTCGATGGGGAAGCTTTCGTTTTCCTGCTCGAAGCAAAGCTCGGGAGAACATCGCCTGCCACTCTTGGAAGCTTCTGGGTTCCTTAAAAAGTAGCGCTGATCGGAACGTTGTCCACACGCCCTTGAAGCTCAGACGTCTCGGTTGGAGGTTGGCCAGTTTGGCCGCTTGGCGTCGAAATTGAGCAACGAGATTGTAGGCCACCACTGACGTCATCAATTCCTTGCGAACCATCTCCACGCTTTTGCCGCGGATGTTTTCGGTATCCATCGTTACTTTTAAATCACGGATATCGAATTCCACGTCGTAGCGATAGGAGTATAACTCTGCGGCAGAGGTAGCATCGGCTTCCAGGTTGCTGACCAGGTACAGCGATTTTCCGTTGTCCAGAAGGACCTCGTGCACCACGGCTTCGATGACCGCAGTGGATGGAAGGTTGGGATTGGTCAGTCGATCTTTGACGCTGGGTGTCCAATTCAAACGAGAGGTTTTGTGTTGGGGGCCTTGTTCGAACAATTCGGCTTGGCGGCGAAGCGCTTTGAAACGTGATGATGAAAGTCGAAACAGAAAGTTCTGTCCGTTGATAACGCTGGCGTAGGCCACGCTAAAGATTCCAAAGCCAGAGTCGGCTAAAACTAGGGAATTCGCCGGCAATTGGCGAATGATTTCTTTGGCTTGTCGAGCTTCGCTGCTGTTGTTTTCGCCGTACATCGGATCCATTTGCGGGAGCAGGGCACAGCCGCTTTGCAGCTCGTTGGCGACCATCAGCATGGCCACCGGCCAGACCGACGTACCATGTTGATTGGTGGCTGGTGGAAAAGCTTTTTTTAAAGCGGGTGTCGGGGGCAAGGTGATCGTAGTGCCGTCGAGAATAAAAACGCGGCGACCATCCAGGATCGGTGCGCTGGTTTTTCCCAGATAGTCGCAAACCTTTTGCGAGAAGTCGGTAATGACTTCCATCGGTAGCCGTTTGCGAGCCTTGGAATAGGCCGAAGTGTCATCGGCTAACGTACCGTCGCGAACACGTTTATTGTCCGGCAACAAGTCTCGCTCATTCTCGATGACTTGGCTGACGATTTCGCTCAACGATTGCCCCTTACCAAGACGCTGCAAAATCAGCATCCACAGCGTGACGCTGTTGGTGTAGACCATCCTCGAGTTCGGAGGAGCAGCAGGATCGAACGTTTTTTGGATCTCAGGTAAACCAATTAGCTTGCTCAGCAACGCACGAGCCGCAATAAACTGCTCCTCGTTTTCGACTTCATTAGGCGCAGGTGTAGCTTTCGATCGAGAAGTAACTCTAACGCGTGGCTGGCTCATGAATACCACTCAACGAAATTGTCAGGTGCGCAACTAAACCTGACTCACTGGCGCAAATCTCGTGCCAACTCCAGCGATCCAATAAAGATTCTCCAAAGTCAGTGGCATTGAGCTCGCGCCCTTCCGCTACCATCAAACTGCGGAAGTTAGTTCGGGACAATTCCTTAGAATCGACAAACCTGTGCGAAACGCTTGGCAATTGGGATCTTTATCGTTGAGATGGACTTGTGATAAACTGTTCTAGGGTGTTCTCTGAACAACGTTGTCAGGAACCAATTCCCTTATTCCTGAACCATGAGTTTGAGCCGTGAAAACTATCGAACTGTTGTTATGTATTGTTGTGATGACCGGCTGGTGCTTCGTTGGCTGTGAAAGTCCGGCAGCTAAATCTGCTGCTTTGCGTGATTCCGCCGCAGCGAAAAACGCCGAAGCGAAAGAAGCCCAAGAAAAAAATGCCGAAAGCGATGACGTCGAAGCAAAAAATGTCGACGGTCAAAGAGTCGAAGGCGAAAAGGTTGACGCCAGTGAAAAGGCGAACGAAGCTGAGCCTGCGTATATTACCGTTCAGCATTGCTTGATTGCGTTCAAGGGAACGCTGCCCGGCAAGCCCATTACGCGGAGCAAAGAGGAAGCCAAAGAGCTTGCGGTCCAGCTGTTGGAGAAACTTAGGGCCGGTGCTGATTTTGAGGAAATCATCCGGGACAATACCGATGACTCCCCCCCTGGCATCTACAAGATGGCGAATTACGGTAGCATGTCAGACCGGCGAAGCGAGATCTTGGGTCGTGGAGAAATGGTTGCGGCTTTCGGCGACACTGGGTTTCCATTGCAGGTCGGTGAATTCGGATTGGCGGAGTACGACCCCAAGACTAGTCCTTTCGGTTGGCACATTGTCAAACGAATTAAATGATGCACGGCGCATGATTTGATGAAATGGCAGAGCCATAAACGGCAAACAACCAAATGGCTCTGTCATGCATGAATAGCCCGACCAACGTGGCAAGCTCCATGTTCTTCGATGGCGATAGATTTCAGCTTGCACGTGAGAGTCGCAGCCCTACATGATTTGGTTGGTCAATCCGAAATTTCTTGCGCAGGCTCCGGATTACGATTCGTGTATGCACAGTGAGCATTGAATCTCGCCTGTCGAATTGATTTGTGTTGATCGGGTGGAAATCGGGGTTACAATTGACGACACTTGTCGTTCGCGTCTGATCGCCGGAATCCAATATGTTCTTCCTTTTTCCAACCGGGACGGATGCCCCGATTTATCATTGGCCGTTCGCCACGGGCGGCTTGATGGTGATGCTTGCGGTCGTGTTGATCTTGATGTATGCGTTTCCGGATCTTGTCGAACCCTGCTTGTTACATTTCGGCACGATCAATCCCATCACTTGGATCACGTCCATGTGTATGCACGCAGGTATTGGGCATTTAGTCAGCAACCTGGTTGGACTGGGGTTATTTGGATGGATCGTCGAAGGCAAGATTGGTTGGTGGCGATTCCTGTTGGTATATTTTCTGTGCGGTGCAACGGAGGGCGCCCTGACACAATTGTTGATGATTTTTTCTGAAGACGGCGCGGCGTTGGGCGCTAGTGGAGCGGTGTTCGCCTTGATTGCAGTTTCCATGATCTGGGCGCCGGAGAATGAAGTTCGGATTTTCTATTTCATTCTCGTTCTGTTTTATCCGGTCATGGGCAGTTTTGAAGTAACACTATCGGTGTTGGGATTCGTGATGATCGGCCTGGAATTTGTGACGGCAGCATTTTCTTTTTTCAGTATCTCTTCCGCGCTATTGCATTTGCTCGGTGCGATTCCCGGGTTGGTTATTGGTGTGGTCATGATCAAGGCACGCTGGCTGGATTGTGATGGTTTTGATTTGTTGACCATTATGCAGGGCAAGCGTGGCGAGCGCGTCTTGACGGTGAGCGACGAAAAAAAACTGCGAGCCGGACAAGCCGAAGCCAAAGAGGCTGCCCTAACCGAGTTGCAAGAGGGATTGGCGATCGTGGAGAAGTATGTTCAAACGGGGCACTATGAAATGGCTGTCAAACGCTTTGCCATACTATCGCGCACGCGTCGGTCACTCGTGATGTCCGAACCACAACTGGCCAAAATCATAAATGGTCTCGATGCGGACGCCGCCAAACGAGTCTACGCGATCCCGCTAATTCAAACTTATTTGGAACATTACGATCGTCACCGAGTTCAATTCACATTGTTGTTGGCCCGAGCGCACATTCTGCTGCAGGACCGACCTCGCTTGGGAATCAAAGTTTTGAAAACGCTGGATCTTAAATCGCTCAATCCCGAACAAACGGAATTCGTTCGCCGCTTGGTTGAAAAAGCCAAAGCCCTGGTCGCCGACGGGATTATGGAAGTGAACGATTAAATTCCGAGTTGTTATTGGCAACAAGTGATGTTTTGTTGGGGAATTGCGGCTGCGACAGGGACGGCGAAACGAAATCGGATCAGGGCAGCACCTCCAATCGTTACATTTTGCCAGTCATGTGACTACACACATTGAAGGAGCGGATTCTCTTGCCGGAATTCGGTGTGAAGGGAAATTCTTCGTCGAGCAGGTCACGTTCAAACGACGGGAAGTCCTTGACCGTTCAGTCGATTGGCTGGATTGATTCAACAATTTTCTACTTGTTTTAGTCGGCGTGATGTATGTGGCGTTGGAATCACGACGGGATCGTTATTCGCCTGATCCGCGACCAGTTGGCCTAACGGCGCGAAAGCGAAATTTGCAAACAAGCATTTCAGCTTATCCATTGTCCGAGAGATGTTCACATAATGCCGAAATCTGGTTGTTCGTGAAATGTTTTTCATACGGGGTTGGTCGGGGTCGATTTCCCAAGGATGAATGTAAAATATGACGGAACGTTGCGCGCTGTGAACACTGTGGAACAGTTTTCGCGTCAAAGCATAGGGATAAAGCCGAAAATAGCCTCCGCCGCTGGCCGGCAAAGGCATGCCCAAGTACTGGCCCACTGACAACGGTGTCTCCCAAATGCGCCCCACAGGCGTTTCGATCTGATGAATATCCGGGCGAATATCGGGCATACCGTAGCGATCGTGATGCTTGACCGGGAAAATACTGGAATCAATCGTAAAACCCTCCTCAACCAGAATCTCCAGGGCCCATTTCGTTCGTTCAACAATTGAAAACGTCGGTGCCCGGTAACAGGTAACTGGCTCACCGATAATGTTTTCAATCACGCATTTCGATCGCCGCAGATCCTCACGAAATTCTTTGGGAGTCTGTTCGTAAACCAGACGATGCCAGTAGCCATGGGATCCAATTTCATGGCCGGCATCGTCAATTTCGCGTATCAGATCGGGGAATCTTTCCGCCACCCACCCCAAAACAAAAAACGTACCGAATACCTGTTTGTCCGCAAACAGTTCCAACAGCTTCCTCGTGTTCGCAACCACACGACTGGGATAGTCATCCCACTGTTTTCGGCTAACTGTCTTTTCAAAAGCTGTGACCTGAAAGTAGTCTTCGACGTCGATCGTCAGCGCGTTGATTTTCTTGTCAGACACTGCAATCCCCGAGCCGGAGGGAATAACAGTCTTTCGAATTTTTTCATCGGTTAAATCAGCAGGCGCAACGGTAGCTTGGCATTTGGTTAATGTCATGGAAGTGACTTTTTGAAACCGTATCAGTGGAAATGAGGCAGTACACGCGAACTGGCAGAATTTAGTTCAGTGGGAAGTTAATTGAAATCTGACGAATCAAAGAGAGACTAAATAGGGTATTTTTTACTTTGAATATTTGGTTTGGGCAGAACACAGTCATCGCTTCTTGCCACAGTAAGCGGAGGAGGTGCTAAACTCTTGAACTCGCTTCGCACTTTCGCATATTATATACTTGTGGCAACAACAAGTCAAACATAATCAATTCAGAACTTTGTTTTTGATGTGCGATTGAACATCCTTGACAAACTCTTCGGCTATCTGGCTCAGCTCCGGCGACGGTTGATCGGGGAAAATGGCTTCGATCTGGATTTTCAGCAAGTAGGGAAATTGCGCAAATGTGTAACGGGGATTCTCGTCGACTTGCCAATTACCGTCGGTGGACCACGCATACCAGCTTTTCACAACTGTTTCATCAAAGTTCCGGCTTTGGAAGGTGGATTCCCAGACAAATAAGAGGTGTTTGCGCCAAGAAGCTTGGCGAAGGGGGAAGATGAAATGTAATTGAATCTGAAACCTTTGATCGTGACCCTGCGGGTGGGAACCCCGTCTGGTAGCGTTTGACCAACGGCCAGAAGCGCGGACAAATAAACGGTGTCAAGTACGAATGGCGTTGTCCACGGTATTTTACGGTATTTTTGAGAACGCGGCGATCGCTGCGTGGTAGAGCCTCCGCGGGATGGTCATCAACTTGAGAGTCTTCTTTCGGCGTTTGTTTTCTCGTGGCTCGGAGCGATCGGGG
>JANNPW010000027.1:0-52644 GCA_031400405.1 Mariniblastus sp. | reverse complement strand
GGTGGTATTAAAAACGCGCCATTCCTCGTAACTGGGCTAAACCACGGTTTGTCGATCAAAGTTGTGTAGATACCAATGGGCAAGCCGGCGGGATTCATGAAAACGAATATCCATTTTGGTGGAATTCAGCGAGAAGTGTCTAAAAAATTGGCACCACTGGCTGAGAGATACCATCTGGTTGTGCGGCTCTCGCTTCGAAACCCACCGTTTTGTTGGCTGCAGAAGCGGTTCTGGCCAGTTGTCGCGGAAGGACAATCGGTCTCAGCGTGGCTGAGCCAAAACGTTGGTGCAATCCAATACTGGATCCTTGGAACGACTGGTTCGTGCCGTGTCGTTTAGTAAAAAGAGTAAAAAAATCACAAAATAGCTCGAATTCACGATCCCTGTCAGGTGCCCAAAAAGTTATACTGGTATGTCAAGGATTTATGCTGCTAAATTAAGGAATCTTGGCAATCTCCCTCTCTATTAACCTCATTCAACTTCTAAGATGAACCAAGAATCTCCCACTCCTCATCGCGAAGAGAATTTGTTGGCACCTCAGTCATTTCCTTCCATGGAAGTATCTGGCGTCGAATTTGACAAGAAATTTGATGAATTATTGACCGACGATTCCGCAGGCGATTTGGATGAAGATTTCGAAGACGAATTGGCGTCAGAAATCGGCCATCGCCAGGCCCGGAAACGAAAGGGTATGTATTGTTTCCATTGCCATCGTCAAGAGGGGCATTTTTTGGCTGCCGGAAGTCGCTGGTACTATAGCTTTCTGGTTGGATTGACTTTTGGATTGATCCGACTGGTAGGGCCGTTTCAATGCCAATGTTGTGGTTCCAAGCGATTGATGTTCGTGGATTGGGCAAATCTTCGATTCTTGATGCGTGACAAAGGGGGTATGGCGAATTCAAAGTCTCCTCGTAGTCGTCGTTCAAGAGACCGAACCGCTAGCAAAGAACGCTGATATTGTTGGTTGGCTGGCTGTTCTTTAGTCTTTGATAACAAACCGACGTGATCCGCGGTGTGGCAAGTTGCCAGTTTCAGGAAACACGAGTTCAAGGAATGAACATGTTGAGACCTCGCATGGATGTGGTGATTCCGGTATTCAATGAACAGGAAATCATTGAATTGCTCCATCGACGCGTGACGTTGGCGTGCGAACGAACCAAACTCGATTACAGTATTATCTATGTGGATGATGGGAGCACGGACCAGACCGTGGACTGGCTCGTCGCCAATGCAATTAATGCAACCGATTCTCGCGGGTCAGCACAGTTAATCCGTTTGTCAAGAAATTTCGGACAGCCGGCGGCGATCATGGCGGGGCTACAGGCCTCCCGAGCCGACGTAGTGATTCTGATGGACGGGGATTTGCAGGATCCGCCGGAGCTCATTCCGCAATTGATCGATCGCTGGCGCGCCGGTGACGAGATCGTGATTGCTCAACGAACCTCGCGCGACGAAACGTTTTTTCGAGGCTTGGCATTCAAGGCCTTTCATAGGTTATTCCGATATTTGGCCGATTCGAAAATTCCGCCGAACACCGGCACGTTTTGTTTGCTCAATCGGACCGCGGTCGAGGCGATCGGCAGTTTGCCGGAGTCGCACCGTTTTTTCCCGGGCTTGCGCGCCTGGGTGGGGTTTCGTCAATCGAATTTGTTGTTTCAACGTCCTCCGCGCGCCGGTGGGCAACCGAAACAGACTTTCTCGCGGCTGTTGCGCTACGCTCTCGATGCGGTCTTCGGATACTCGCTGAAGCCGTTGAGGGTGTTGACTGGCAGCGGCGTACTGATCTGTAGTGCGGCCTTCGCCATGATGATTTGGTTTATTTTCAAACGGCTGATCGGTTGGGAATCGGCTTCCATGGGGTTCACAACGTTAACCTGCGCGGTATTTGGTCTCGGTGGATTTCAGCTGGTAGGACTGGGGATTTTGGGGGAGTACATTGGTCGGATCTACGATGAAGTCAAAGGGCGACCCGCCTTTATTGTGTCGCAGGAGATTCGTTCGGTGAATAATTCCCGGGAACTGACCTCCGACGTCCGAGGTGTGGTCAGACGCAAGGCTGGATAGGAAAAACGGAGTCGCTGAAACGTCGGCGAATTCTGCGGGTGCACATGAAAAAAGCAGAGACTGTCGCTGATGGGTCGCGAAGGATATTTGTGACCAGGCTGAAATACTGGGCATTGCTGGCATTGGCGTGTTGGTTGGTTGGCTTTTATTGCTGCCAACTCAACCGACAGTTGTATCAGCATCAGAGTCCGTTTTATGATTCGCTGAGTTATTACGAACAACTCTTTCGAGTCATGACACTGTCCCACGAGCAGGGATTTTCAGCGGGCTTCCACGAGGCTAGTTTTGTCACGACGACGGTTAGTCTGCCGTTTATCATCGCGACCGGTATTGCGCCGTTTGTCGCACCGAGTCGAGCGGTTGGCAGCTGGATTCAAACAGGATTGCTATTCCTGTTCTTAATCAGTCTGCACAGCTATCTGACAACGATGCGCGGATTAAGACCGTCGACGGCAATGCTCGGCTGCCTGACATTTCTCGTTGCGGGGTGTCTGTATTTCGACAATGGTGGATTGTCGGACTTTCGCATGGACCTGGGATTGTGTTTGACGTTTGGCATCACCGTCTGCCTATTTCTTGCGGCGCGCGATCAGCCAACCTGGTGGC
Organism: Mariniblastus sp.; assembly: GCA_031400405.1. Classification (GTDB taxonomy): domain Bacteria; phylum Planctomycetota; class Planctomycetia; order Pirellulales; family Pirellulaceae; genus Mariniblastus. The sequence goes on along the minus strand of JANNPW010000027.1, from coordinate 49,974 downwards.
GATTCGGTCTGTTGGGCGTGGCTGCCGGAGCTTGTTGTTTGTCCCGAGCTACCGCGCCGATTTATTTATTGGCAGCGCTGTCGCCGATCGTGCTATTGGATTTGTCAGGCAGCGGCTTCAAGATTCGCGGGTTGTTCACGGTGAAAATTCTGGGCTATTTGTTTTGCTGTTTGATCGTATTGATCGTCGCGGGTTGGTTCTATTTTCTTAATTTTGACTATTTGTATTTCTACTATGCCGTCTGGAACACTGATGCCAATGCCGGAATTCCCTGGCGGGAAACGACGAAACACCCCAAAATGGTGTTGCGTTGTCTGGGAGATTCGATGCCAGCCTTGTTTCTGGCTTGGGGGTTGGGTTTGTTGGTGGTTTCAAAAACAACTTCCCCGCTCAATTCTGCGGTTCAATGCGCCGGCAAGTCTCGTACTTGGGATTGGGAAATTCTCTGGATTGGAATCGCCCCGATCGCCATTTTGATGGCGCGACGCGCGGGAATCAATCCATTCGTCGGCATGCCGGCAATCATCGGATTGATTCTATTTTTCCTCATTCCGGTATTGCGCCGACTGGAACAATACGAATCCAAGAATCTCTATCGTTATATGTGGGTATGTCTATGTCTGTGTTTATTGGTCGCGGGTGCGCGAGGCTGGCGCCGTCATCAACAACGATCCAATTTTGATCTGATGTCGGCGCACCATCAATTGATCGACAAAATTCTGGCTGACAATCTGCCTTCCGGGCGATCGCAAATCTGTTTGGGGGTTGTGCAATTGACCGAGTTGAACACGCACAGCCTGTATTCGACACTGCTGTTTGATCGTCCTAATGCCGACCGTCACTTGAATCACGTCGAAATTGAAGGCACTGAATTGACGCGAGCGCCAATTTTCGGGGTCCCTGCTGTGGCCGATTGGCAACGCGTTTTCGGATCCACGGACGAGGAGAAACTCACCCACCTCATGCACCAAGCCGAATTGAAAATTGACTATCTGGTTGTGCCAGATGCCGCGAGTGCAAAATCGCTGGCCGATTCCTACAAACACAACATCATTAACCGCATGTTGGTACCAGTGCGCGAAAAAGTAATAGCCGGCCAATGGCAGAAAATCTCCGGGCCGGTACAGGTGAATTCGGATCAAGTGGTAGAAATCTATCGCAACCGAGCCAAAGCCTCGGCGATGGATTTCAATTGGTCTTCGGATTGAGCCAAGGCCACCCGTTCACGTTCGACGATTTCCGGTGGCGCACTATTCATGAATTTCTCATTGGAAAGTTTGGCCTGTTTGGTTGCGATGCCTGTCGCAATTTTCGCGCGTTCTTTTTCCAACCTGGCCGTTTCGGCTGTTTTGTCAATTAGACCCGCCAAGTCTACGTAGATTTCCAATTCGGGCAAAACAATCGGGGCATTGATGGCGGGCGGTACAATCTTTGGACCCATTTCGAACAATTCGGCGGCAGCCATGCTTTTGAAGTAACTGGCCATTGGACGGAGGGGCACTGCAATCGACTCCGTGCACCGAACAGAGAAACGAATTTCCTTTCGAGGGGGCAGGTTTTGCTTGGCTCGAATTTCCCGCAACGCGGCTAACGTTTGTTGGTACATGGAAAACTGTTGTTCGATTTCAGGACTTTGCCAGTGCGAGTCAATCCGCGGCCATGGGGCAGTGATCAAGCAAGGGCTCGCTGGCGCAACTGCGTCAAATCCTCGTGCCGGAGCTAGTTTCGCCAGGTTTTGCCAAATCTCTTCGGTGATGAACGGGACGACCGGATGCAACAGTCGCAACAAGGAATCCAATGTATAGGCCAACATTCGTTGAGCATGCGGTCGAGCCGTGGGATCGGTAAATCGATCCTTCAACATTTCAACATAGAAGCTGCAAAAATTATCCCAAGCGAAATCATACAGCTCGCGAGTCGCATCAGCGAATTGAAACTGTTCGAATTTGTCGGTAACGCTTTGCGAAACAGTCGCCAATCGGCTGAGCATCCAACGATCCTCGATCGTCAAATCGGATTCAACAATCGGCGCGGGAGAATAGCCGCCCAAGTTCAGCATCGCAAAACGGGACGCGTTCCAGAGTTTATTGTTGAAATTGCGCGCGACCTCAAATCGTTCGCTGGTTACTGCGCCGCGAGGCAAAGACTTTTGGGCATCGGTCGAAGCCCACTGCGTCGAAAATTCCTGCTTGCACCCAGGGCAGGCCAGTTGAGGCAACACACGGTTCTTTTTGGTTTGATCAAATGTGTGCGCACAATGCGGACATTCAAATTGAACCGGAATCCGCACGTCTTGCGTCTCCGTGGTCAAATGGGCCATGCCAAATCGAAGTGCGTCGGCACCAAATTTTTCTATGACATCCAGCGGATCAATGCCGTTTCCTTTGGATTTCGACATCGTCTCGCCGAATCCGTCCTGAATTTTCGGATGAATGAACACCTCTTTGAAGGGAACTTCATGCAGATTGTTCAACCCCATCAACACCATTCGAGCGACCCATAAAGAAATGATATCGCGACTGGTGATTAAAGTACTGGTCGGATAAAAGTACTGCAGCTCAGGAGTTTGTTGCGGCCATCCCAAAGTCGAATGCGGCCACAGTGCCGAACTGAACCACGTATCCAAAACGTCTTCTTCCCGCACCATTCCCAGTTGGATCAAGTCGGATTCCAGCAATTCATTGTTCGACTGGACACAGACATGCACGGTAGCATAGGGCAATCCTAATAGCGTTCGTTTTTCCGGATCGCTCTCACTGTCCAATTCAATTTGTATCGCTGCGCCTTGCGCATCGTAGCTGTTCAACGCTTGAATTTGAGATTTCAAATCCTGAACCGCTTTTTCCGAAGAACAACCCAACGACCAAACTGGAATTTGATGGCCCCACCACAACTGCCTTGAAACCGGCCAATCCCGTTTTTCACCCAGCCAATCCAGGTAGCTGCGTTCATAGCGAACCGGATAGATTTTTACGCGAGAATCCCTGACCGCTTGCATCGCGGACTCCGCTAACGAATCCATTTTAACGAACCACTGATCTGCCAAAAACGGTTCGATCGGAGTCTTGCTGCGATCCGACATGGGCATTTCAATTTCGCGGTCCTCAACTTTTTGCAAAAGTCCGGTCGCTTCCATATCATCAACCACCGCAGTCCGCGCCTGCTTCATCAGCAGCCCTTGATATTTGCCGGCCTCAAGATTCAGTGAACCATCCCGGTTCATGATGTTAATCAAGGGCAACCCGCAGCGTTTTCCGACTTCATAGTCATTGGGGTCATGGGCCGGTGTGATCTTGACACAACCGGAGCCCAGTTCCGGCTTCGCCCACGCGTCGGTGACCAGGGGGATGACGCGATTGACCAGGGGCAACATCAGTTTTCGCCCGGCCTGCGCCATGTTGCGCAGAATTTCCAATTGCGGCAACATCGTTTGGCGTCGAATGGCGACCGCTTCGAGATCCGCCTGAATGTTTTTCTGCTCAGCGGACGAAGCGGTTTTCAATTTTTCCGTCAGCTCCGAGGCGATACGATCAAAGGCTGCGGCCGGATCGGGATGCACGGCGACGGCGGTATCACCCAGCATGGTTTCGGGTCGAGTAGTCGCTACGACAACATGCGCCGGTTCATTCCCCTGCGGATCGATCACCGGATACATGAAATGCCAAAAGTTACCTTGTTTGGTTTCATTGACCACCTCGTCGTCGCTCACCGTGGTTTGCAAAAACGTATCCCAATTGACCAGCCGCTTGCCGCGGTATATTAGCTGTTTGTGGAACAAATCAAAAAAAGTATGCCGGACGGCGGTGGCACACATCTCGTCCAGGGTAAATCGAGTCCGTTGCCAATCACAGCTGCATCCCATTTTTTTGAGTTGGCCTAAAATTCGTCCTTCGTATTCCGTTTTCCAGTCCCAAATGCGGGCAACCAGATTTTCACGGCCCAAATCGTGGCGGGTCTTGTTCTCTTGCTCCCGCAGTCGTCGCTCCACAACGGCTTGCGTGGCGATGCCCGCATGGTCGGTTCCAGGCATCCACAGCGCGTTAAAGCCTTGCATCCGTTTCATCCGGATTTGAATGTCCTGCAACGTATTATTCAGAGCATGTCCCAAATGCAAGGCGCCGGTCACATTGGGAGGAGGGATCACGATTGTAAACGGAGGTTTCGTCGCGTCGGGTTCGGCATGAAAATAACCACCGTCCTCCCACATGGCATAGAGACGGTCTTGGGCCTCTGAGAAATCAAACCGGCTGGGAATATCGTCGGGGTTAATTGTCGAGTTGGCGGTGGTCATGCACCCATTCCTGCGGCGTAGAAATCCGAATGTCAAAAAACGTCAGTTGAAGGTTATAAGCAAAAACGAGATTTTCCCCAACCGGTAAGCGCTTTCGCCCAGAAACAAATACTCTGAGTGCACTGATTGATTCGGGGGGATAAATCACCGATGATAAAGAAATGCGGGCAGCTGAAATTGCCTTCAACCGTCGCGCTCGGCCCTTAATTGGCCGTTGCCGCCGGACTTCCCTTCCTCAAAAAAAAACGGTTTGGATTTACGATGCCCAAATGGTGCGAAGGAATCATCACCCAGCGGCGGAATTGGTCGCCTGGACTTTTTACGATTCGAATTCGAGTTCCCGATATTGAGCCGTTCTTACCAGGACAATTCTTGCAATTAATGGTTCACCACCGGGATCCCGTGGAATCCGAACCAAAACTAATCAATCGCCCTTATTCTGTGGCCTCTCCTCACGGTGACGAACTGGAGTTTTTTATTGTCGTCGTGGACGACGGTGAACTGACGCCAAAATTATGGGAACTTCAGGAAGGTCAACCGATCCAGGTCTCGCAACGGGCAGCGGGGAGTTTTACATTGCAGAAAACACCGGCCGCGCAACTGGCCTGGCTGTTCGCGACCGGGACTGGACTGGCTCCTTACATCGCGATGCTGCGAACGGACTATGCCTGGGAAAAATTTCAGCGGATTATTGTTGTTCATGGCGTTCGCAAAATTACCGACCTCGCCTATACGGAAGAATTGTTGGAGCTCGAACAACGATTCCCGGGACGATTCAAATTGGTCCAAACGCTAACGCGTGATCAGTCGCCAAATTGCCTGACGGGTCGCATTCCGGACTTAATCGAAAACGGATCTCTGGAACACCTGGTGGGTGACGAAATGAGACCGGAAACTTCATCGGTCCTGTTGTGTGGCAATCCAGCCATGCTTGATTCGATGGAACAACTGTTGGGAAAACGGAACATGACACTTCATCGCAGCAAGTCGCCGGGGCAGATTGTATTGGAACGCTATTGGTAAACCGTGGCCTACGTGCTCGATAAAACCCTGCAAACGAGGCAATTTCGCAGCGTTTCCCGGTTCAAGTCAAGTCGGGTTCGAGAGTCGGGTTCGAGAAATTACGAAAATTGGTACTATTGAGGAAACGTGTTCCCTGTTTACAAAGGATGAATTTGTGAGTTTGATTTCCGGATTTGAACACATCGTTCGCGAAAACGAATCGTTATCACGATTCACGCGTTTGAATGTTGGTGGTGTGGCGGAATTTTATGCGGAACCAACATCAATCGAGGAATTGATTGCCTTGGTGCAACGATTTTCCGAACACGATTTGCCAATTCGACTGCTCGGTAATGGTTCCAACTTGTTGATCCGCGGAACTGGAGTTGCCGGCTTGGTCGTGCAGTTGTGTGCTCCTGCTTTTTGCACGATTGAGATTGAAAACAATTGCCTGACCGCAGGTGGCGGCACACAGATCTCACATTTCGTCGCTGCCGCGGTTCGCGCCGGATTATCGGGACCCGAGCAACTGGTTGGTATTCCCGGCACCATCGGTGGGGCGCTACACAACAATACAGGCGCCCACGGGATCGATATTGGTACGTGGGTGCAATCCGTGGAATTGTTGACTCGCGCCGGCATTCGAAGCACGCGTGACAAACATTCGTTATCTTTTTCGTATCGTCAAAGCAGCATCACGGAATTGGTGATTCTCAGTGCCAGATTTCAATTCGAATCGGAAGACCCAGCTTTACTCACCAGGCAAATGCAAAAACAGTGGATTGTTCGCCGCGCCACCCAACCACCGTCGGAAGAAAATTCGACCTACATTTTCAAGGACCACGGCGGCGAGACCGCCGCAGAACTGATCGACCGCGCTGGACTGAAGGGGACCAGGGTAGGAAAAGTTGAAATTTCGGACAAAAACTCGAATTTCTTTGTCGCCCACCCCGGTGCTACCAGCGATGAGGTGATTCAATTAATGGAGTTGGTTCGGACACAGGTTGGAGATCGCTTGCAGGTTCAGCTGGAAAACGCGATCTGTATTTGGTGAGCAATCGCTGCCAGTTCTCGAGAGAATTTACCGTTCCGGACTAACTCCGATTTCGCCTCAAGATTTTCTGTCAAAAAATACGAAAAACATTCAATCAGGAATCACTTCCTGTCGAAACGACTCGTTTTTTGAGATGGATCATGGCGAAACGCAAGGAAGATCTGCTTACACGTTTACTCGCTGGACTTTCCGTTCGCGGTATTCTTCTGCACCCAGCCACACTGTTTGTGTTGGCGTCGAGTTTTACGATCGGGGTTGCCGTTCATCTTTGGAATGGTCATCAGGAAGCAATTGTCAATCGCGAAGACTACCGATTGACCGTTGACAAAATTCAATTGAATGACCCGCCGCCATGGAGCGATGGTGATCTTAAAAAGTTGGTACTCGACCATGTCGCCAGCGATCACACGGCTTCCTTGCTCGATACTACATTGGTTGCGCGGACGGTCGAAACATTCAAAAACGTGGGCTGGGTTGAACAGGTCCGCAAAGTCGAAAAATCAAAGTCGGGACTGTCGATTGAATTGGTTTATCGTGGTCCGATTGGCATGGTTGAACTAAACAAACTCACCATTCCGGATTGGCCCGCCGACGAGGACGGCCAACTGCTGCCGGTGGATCGACAAGCCATTATTTTGCCTGCCAAATTGGTAGCGGCAGAATCGCTATTGAGATTCTCTGTGTTTGATCCGATCCGATTCACCAAACTCGAGACCTGGACCGAATGGCCCGATGAGCGAATCAAAGGGTGCGCAGAAATCAGCGAGGTCCTGGGATCGCGCTGGCAAGAACTCGGCTTGTACCGCATCGTGACCTTTCGACGGCCCGATCGACAAATTGATCCAGATTCGCCCTTCGAATTATGGCCGGCCAATGGAACCCAAGTCATTTGGGGAAATCCACCCGGCCAGGAAACGCCTCAGGAAGCATCCGCGAACAAGAAACTAGTCGCCCTGCAAGAATTTGTTGCCAAATATGGACCACTCAATACCCTGCCCCAAGGAAAGATTGATGTGCGATCCGGAAAAGCAATCGGCAGCAACGTGCAAACCGCCGAGCTGGAATCCTACGATTGGAATCGTAAATGATCAGGCTTGGGGGGATCGATTCGATTCTGGATGTCCCAGGGATTGATCAAGATCTTGTCCGCCCACCTGCGATCCGTCAGTTGCAGACATTCGTAATCTCAATTCCTCGCGAACAACCGCCATTTCAACTGGCGCCTCGATGCCAATTCGAACACCGCCTCCCGTGATGCGAACGACCGTTATGGAAATGTTATCGCCGATCCAAATGCGTTCGCCCGCTTTGCGACTAAGCACCAACATCATTAATTCCTTTTTAAGAAAATATTCCCTTATTGCTTCCTTGGTTAGCGATAGCCGCACTGAGTAAACAACTACGCGGGGTTGGATCAAAGCCGGAAACCGCAACGAGAAGATTGCTTCTGGTTGCGAGCCTAACTTTTAGAGAATGACTTGACAAGGATGGTCAAGTCCAGTTTTTATGGTTTTCTCGGAATCTTAACGAACATGGCATTGCCTGTTTTATCCAGGCACCCCAGATTTTCCGAGTTTGTTGGCAAACCAATTCCAAAATTGATCCTCCGCTACCCTGCCCTGCTCCGACTGTCTGTCCCAAGCTAGGTCTGTGCCGCCGCTTTGGATTGGAGTGCTTTCGATTTCAGTTTCAGGATCAACCGGATTTCGTTGCCATCGTCGTTGAATTGAATCTCATCCATAAAATTCCGAATCAACGTCAAACCTCTTCCACCGGCACCCGACAATTGACTCAGATCATCCGCACTTTCCAGTTTCCCCACCGCATCGAAACCGGGGCCTTCATCGCGCACGAGGATCTTGACTTCTTTGCGGGTGAATTCAATGGCAAACCGCACGCGTCGTTCTTTAAATCTCTTGTCGTGTTTTCGCTCGCGGACAACTTCGGCGATCTCGCCATCATGCAAGGCGCGACGGGCATCTTGTACAGCCAAACCGTCCATCTCCAAATTGCCATGAAACATGGCATTGATTAATGCCTCCTCAATCGCCACCATGCAATGACGTTGCTCCGAGGCATCACCCAAGTCCAGATTTTCCATGGTAGTTTTTACGAAATCGGTCAGCGGGGCAATCAGAGACTGATCGTTTTCGAGATTGAACTGGTACCTTGTATTGGTGTTGTACTTCATCAGTAGACCGAGCGATTTGTCGTGTTTGGTTAACGACAGGACCTGTTCCACGGTCTCCAACAAAGAACCGGCCAATGCGCTTTTGGGCACATAGCTCGCGGCACCGGCGGCCAATGCAGCGATTGCCAATTCTTCACTTCCTCGGCCGGTAATCAAGACAATCGGTACATGCGGGTACTGCAACTTCGCTTCCGCACAGAGTTGAATCCCGTCCATCTTGGGCATCTGCAAATCGGTTACGACGACATCCGGAAAGATCGCTCCGATCATCTCCAGTCCTTCGGCGCCGTCTACAGCAAACTGCACAAGCCAATCGAGTTTGGGTTTCAGCAACGCTTCCACCAACTTGCGATCAATTTCCGAATCATCAACAACCAGAATAATGGGCATCGTTCCTCCAGTAAGTCGCGGGCGACTCAAATTGGGAGTGGTGACAGGAGAAGAACGTTTCTATTTCACAATAGTCTAGTCGATATTTGCGACAAAATAAAACAGAAAACGAAAATACTTTTTATTTCGAGGTTGCCGCGCAATCGAATTTGAAAAGAGAATCACGCGTTAAACGATCGCGGTTTAGCCCCGGAGTTCGATCAAGTCGCTGTTTTCCACCATTGCCGATCGCGGCTTGAGGATTTTTTCCGATTCTGATTTTAGCTGTCCACACGCCGCCATAATGTCCTGACCACGCGGTGCGCGAACCGGAGAAACGAAGCCGACATCGTTCAGATAGTCGGAAAAATGCTGGATAGCCGTGCCGTCGGAACACTCGTAGTTCGAACCGGGCCAGGGATTAAAAGGAATCAGGTTGATCTTGGCAGGTATTCCAGCCAGCCGTCGGACGAGCTCTCGAGCGTCGGCCAGTGAATCATTGATGCCCTTGAGCATGACATATTCAAACGTGATTCGGCGCGCATTGGAGAGCCCAGGATAGGAACGACAGGCCGTCAATAATTGTTCCAGCGGATATTTTCGATTGATGGGGACGAGGATATCTCGCAACTCATCATTCACGGCATGCAGGGAAATCGCCAACATCACCTTGATCTCCGCCCCGGTTCGATAAATCCCGGGCACCACACCGGAGGTGGAAAGGGTAATGCGCCGACGCGACAACCCCAATCCCTGTTTATCGATGGCCAGCAACAACGCCTGCTTGACATTCTCAAAATTCAATAATGGTTCGCCCATTCCCATCATTACAATGTTCGAAACCTTGCGGCCTACCGTGGGCGCCATAATATCGGCCGCGAGCGCATGTTTCGGGAAATCTGCCAAGCGATCGCGGGCGACCAAAATCTGTCCCAAAATTTCTCCAGCCTTCAAATTGCGCACCAGTTTCTGCGTTCCAGTGTGGCAAAACGAACACGCCAACGAACATCCGACCTGACTGCTGAGGCACAACGTGCCCCGACCGGGTTCGGGAATGTAAACCGTTTCCACTTCCACGCCGGACGCGTCGTCAGCGCTCCCCGAAAATCGCAGCAACCACTTTCGCGTACCGTCGCAGGAAACCTGTTCCGAAAGAATCTCCGGTCGGGCCAGCGAAAAATTTTTCGTCAGCAATTCATGATGATCTTTGCCAAGATTCAACATCTGCGAAAAATCGTTGACTCCTCGAACATAGAGCCAATTCCACAATTGCGCGACTCGCATCGACCGCTGTTGTTCCGGTATTCCAACCGACGCCAATGCAGCGAACAGCTGTAAACGATCCAGTCCGATCAGAGAAGGCAAAGTATTTAGCATGCGCACGTCGCGTCAGAGATTAGCGTTCAAAAACTAGCGAGTACTTCGCCACCTTGCATTGTCGCCAGCGCTCGCCAATTTTGCAGGTCGACCGATGTCGGCACAAAATGCAACGAACCATCCGCATAAGCCACGTTGACGCCACCGGGATGCATGCTACGTGCCGCGCGCCAACCATATGCGGCAAATCTTTTTTCCGGAAGCGGATTAATGGTCACTCCGAATACGTCCGGCGTCGCACTGTTGGGACCATAATAGTGGTTGTACATCGTACAGCGGTATTCGCCATTGACCCACATGAATCCGCGGCGGTTCGTAAAATTAAACAAGGACGCTGAACTGGCACTGGCGTCTGTCAACGGAGCGCCGAACGTAAACCGGTAGACCGTTTGCGGAGACGTCTGAATCATGGTCGCATTATTACTGTTTTCCGCGCCCGTTCCCAACGAACTTTCTGAGAACATCGCCGTGTTGCTGGTCCCGTCGAAGACCTCGGCGATGCGCGTATTCGAATTGACATAGAACATGCCATCGGCACCTTCATCCTGAAATGGCGTTCCACCGCCGGCACCCGTCCCGGTGCAAGCAGCATAATTCGTGGGTCCCAAATTGGTCACACCAAATCCGCTGGAAACTGATTGCTGTTGATCGCTGGCACACAGAAAGACCGGAACTAATTGCCCGGCGGCCAACGTGTTCTGCGGATCGATCGCAAATCCCGGTGGGAGGAACAACGGCAAATTCAAATCAATCGTGTTATGCAAATTCGCTTGTTCGACGAAAGGTGTCAAATGGGCCAAGGCGGACCAACGATAAAAATTGTGCGCATGGGTCGGATTGCCAGGATAGGCTCGCGCCGTCGAACCGACTGGATACAAACCTCTTGCGCTTTCAAAGTTATGCGCCGCCAAGGCAATTTGACGCAAATTATTGGAACACGCCGAGCGTCGCGCGGCTTCGCGAACCGCTTGTACCGCTGGCAACAGCATGCCGATCAGGATCCCAATGATGGCAATCACCACCAACAATTCCACCAACGTGAAACCCTGCCGGGAAATCAAACGAGAATTCGAATCGCGATTACTTTGGCGATTCTTAAGACCAGTCGGCGAGATGTCCATATTTCCGTTCCAACACGTCCGTTAATTGAGAATTGAATCTGTTCTGAGCGTTAGTCGGATTCGACAATCGCCAAATTTTGACGTCGACGTCGGCCCAATGCGCCGCCGACCAACAACATCACCGGAACTAGCGTCACCGGTTCGGGAATCGACGCGATGCGCAAGACCTCACCTGGAACCTGCAAACCCCCACCCCCCATAAATAATCCCCGGTTGGTACCGCTACCATCGGTCGCAAAACGATAAACGCCACCTTGAGCAGTTAGTGCCACCAGTACTTCATCGTTACCAAGCGGCGAGTCCAAGATAAACGACGGAAAAGCTCCAATCCCTTGCGGACCAGGCCCCGTCGAAAAGTTCAAAGTCGCCGTTCCAGTTGCATCCAATCGACTAACCTGACTGAGAAACAAACTGGCCACCCACAAATCGTTGCCCTGAAACCACAATCCCGAAGCTCCGTTGTATCCAGTCGCCAATTGGGAAATAAAATTTCCGGCGCTGTCATAAGTTAAAATCTCACCTGAGTTGAAACTGCCCACCGTCAGATTTCCGTTCGGTCCAAACGCAAATGACGATACTCCTTGCAAAGCAGGACCACCATTGGTAAACGAGCCAAGAGACGTCCCGGCGGAATTAAACCTGGTAATCGAGTTTCCGTTCAAATTGGAAACCAAAATATTTCCGGTCGTCGGATCAAGTCCCAAATGCGCCGGCGCATTCAAGTCCGTGTTCGCAAACACCCCCAGAAATGCACCGGTCGTGCCATCATATCGCAATACCTGGTTCGTGTTCTGACTGGCAACCAAAAGCTCTCCATTGGTATTGAATAGCATGCCGACAGCCCCGTTCAATCCGCCGTTATTCGAGTTACCGATAAACGAGCCCAAAAAACTTCCATCCGTTTCACTGTAACGAAGCACCTGATTACCGAAATTATCCGATACCAAAAAGTCAGCGCGGACCGCAGTAGCGCCAAACAACATGCTCAGCAAAATGCCCGCGAGCTGGAACGGGCGTCGGATTCGATCAAAGTTCATTGTGCTATTTCAAATAAGGACTAAGTTGTGACTCGTGTTCACCCACAAGCGTAGAAGAAACCCGCACAACTGTCAACGATTACCGTGGATCGGGGCGCGCTGGTTTTTCTTGAAAATCCAAGATTAGTGCACTGGTTCACTTGATTCGCTGGCCCAACCCAGTTGCCGAACACGTCTCATGCAATAAAGAGAAACCTGTTGCCGTTGGGTAATGCCTCGATTATGTTAGTTTTCCGCAATCTGCATTCAATTTCAACGCCTCGACAATCCAGAAAATCGCTATGAAAAAATGGCCGATCGGAGTCTTCACCAGTATCGACGCCGGGCTGGGCGTGGATCTTAATGTCGCTCGGGAGTTAGGCATTCCGACGATTCAAATACACGCACCCCATGCGGGAAATCGAACGTCGGCGACGGCACAACAAATACTCGCGCGACTAAAAGAGTATGGCATCTCCGTGACAGCCGTGTTCGGTGGTTTCGACGGAGAAAGCTATGCCGATATTCCAACCGTCGAGCGGACGATCGGCTTGGTGCCGGCCACCACTCGTGCCGTCCGTTTGGCGGAAATGAAAGAGATTTCCGATTTTGCAGCGGCACTGGGATGTCCCGTGATCGCCTTGCATCTGGGATTTGTTCCGCACGATACGTCAACAGCGTTGTACGCGGACGTACTGCAGGTAACCCAGGACTTGTGCCATTATGCCGCCCAACATGGCCAGTGTTTGCACCTGGAAACCGGCCAGGAAACCGCGGCGGGATTGGTGCAATTCATCGAAGATACTGGCTGCAATAATTTGTTTGTCAATTTCGATCCAGCCAACATGATCTTATATGGAACAGGTGAGCCAATCGAAGCGCTCGAGCTGTTGGGGCAGCGGGTTCGCAGCGTCCATCTAAAAGATGCCAAATGGTCTGACCAGCCCTGTGTGGAGTGGGGACAGGAAGTTCCGTTGGGGGCAGGCGATGTGAATATGGAACGCTATCTAGAGACCTTGCAAGCGATCGGATATCAGGGCCCGCTGACCATCGAGCGAGAAATCCCACAAGAACCCGAGCGTCAGAAATCCGAAATCGGACACGCGGTCCAGCTAATCAATGCGCTCAAAACAAAATTTCTGTAATGCCCAACTCAACAACTAACGCAAGTCTTTCGACGGATCGGCCATCCTGGAGTCATCCATGAGTCCGGTTGGCAATAGCCAGCCATTGAATTGGCGGCGAATGACGGTCGGTTGTCTGGCGGTCATTTGCCTATTGATTGGTGGGGCGAATTTCTTGACCGACCCGGAACAAGCGACGGGCACGACTGGCATGTTGATCCGCATTGGACTTGTCCTGGGAGCGACATGGCTGGCGCTGCCTCAATTGGAGACACTTAAGTCAAAACTCTCGGTTTTCGCCCTATTGATTGCTGTGCTGTTGCTGGTAATCGCCGCCAGTCGGCCCAACATTTTTCGTATCGTTGCCGGGGTCGTCGCCGCCGGATTGGCGGCTAATTGGGGACTCCGGTGGTTGGCAACGATCAAAGGCAAACCCAATCGCCGTTGATCGCTGACGGACAATTTTTTTCGGCCAGCACCGCGTGCCCAACCCAGGCGCAACACCTGGACCAACCGGACAAGGATTTCAAGACTCGACATTGGACCGTGGTCAAAAACAATAATCGACTGCCGGATCAACCGGACAATCGGGTCGACAATAGACCAATTGCAAATTATGCACTCGGCGTTCGGCAAATGCCGCTTCGCAATAGCACAAGTAAAAATGCCAGAGGCGAATGAATTTTTCGCTATAGCCCTGGGATCGGACGTCCTTCAATCGCGACAAAAACTCCGCTCGCCAACACGCCAGTGTGTGGACATAGTGCGGCGTAATGTCTTCTTGATGCAACATTCGCCAATCGGTTCTCTTCGCAATCGAGGTTTGCAAGGCACTGATCGCTGGCAAACATCCACCGGGAAAGATATACCGTCGAATGAAATCAACATGTCGAATATGATATTGATAATTCTGCTCACTCATCGTGATCGCTTGCAACAGCATCAGACCCTGTGGCTTCAGCAGTTGTTGACATTTTTCAAAAAAGCAATCGTAATATTGATGCCCCACCGCTTCGATCATTTCGATCGAAACCAATTTGTCGTAGGTACCCACGAGTTCCCGATAGTCCTGTTGCACGACTGTGACCCGATCACTCAGGCCCGCAGCGCGAATCCGTTCGGTAGCAAAACGAAACTGCTGCTCCGAGATTGTCGTGGTGGTAACCCGGCAACCATGTCGCGCAGCCATCTGCAGCGCCAAGCCACCCCAGCCGGTTCCAATCTCGAGTACGTGATCGGTCGGACGGAGCTGGAGTTTTTCACAAATCCGATCCATCTTGCGAACCGATGCCTCCCGCAACGTCTCCCGATCATAGCGCTGCTGGCCGGCCGCCAGGTCCTCGCGCTGGAATATCGCCGACGAATAATTCATCGTCGAGTCGAGAAACAACTGATAAAAATGATTGCCCAAATCATAGTGTTCGTGGATGTTTTTTCGGCTGCCAGTGATTGAGTTGTGCCGCGACAAATGCTGCCGCCAATTCCAAATCCCCTTCCAGCGGCCCCAATATTTTTCGAGCGTGGTGAGTTGGCTCAAATTTCGAATCATCACCCGAATCAAATCGGTGAGATTCTCGCTCCGCCAATCGCCATCAATGTACGACTCGGCGGCGCCCATCGTACCGCCGAGCATCACCCGGCTGAAAAAACGCGAGCGATTGACTAAAACGTCCGCCGTCAAATTCGATTCTGTGCCACCCTCGATCGGTTGTCGACCAAGCAATATTTCCTCACCTCTGGCTTCCGTCATCACGACTGAACCATGTTGTAGATTGACGAGTCGACGAATCAACCGATCCCGCAACCAGCCTTCGAACCGGGTCGGAGCACACGTATCAGCCGTCATGGCTGACTTCGGCAAAGACAACTCTAACGCTATGGGAGTTGAAGTTGGTTCCATAGACGCATTTTTCGCAAAATAGTTCATCGGCCTGCCACTATCGGTTGTTCAGTTTTTTCGGAATGTAGATGTTCAAGCGGCTTGCTGGGGCCGCCGTCCAGCGGACGGAAACGCTGTCGACTGGGGATCGGGTGTGGATGAATCGGGACGCGTTTGAGATACAGTCGTAGCGCCTGCCAATAGATCCCGGCAAAAATCTGCAAGCTAATCAACGGGTATCGCAACAACACCCAGTTTAGATTTCCGGTTGTCAATGGATGTTTCTTTAACAACAGAGTGGCTTGGAAAATCGAATTGCCATTTTCGAAATTTTCGATCTTGATGCCGACACGGTCGCCCGGGCGAGTGAAGTTCATGCGATAGTGCATTTGCAATGACATGAACGGAGAAACGTGAAATTCTTTTTCGACGCGCGCCGCAACAATCGTCTCGGCAGTCCCGTGGGCCGGCAAAACGTACAAGTGTTGCTCGCCCCACGGCGTGTTATTGACTTCCGCCATGATGGCCACCAGCCGGGAATCCGTTGTGTCATAACAGTAATAAAAATTGACGGGACTCATCGCGAAACCCACATATCTCAACTGAGTCAGCAGTCGGATTGGTCCAATGGGCGCCTCGATGCCGTTACTCGCCAACGCGGTCAAAACTTTTTCACGTAACGACAGCTCCGGCGGCAGGTTAACCAGATGATCGCGGTCGCGAAACCACGCCAGCGCGGGTCGCGAGGTGGACCACAGCCAGCGTCGCTGAAAAACCGTTGGCAGCTCGTCCAGATCCAGCAACAGCATGTAGGTCCGAAAATCGAAACGGTGCGGATGCGGCGTTCGTCGACGATGACGAACATCGCCGATGTATAAACAACTGTGACTCACTGGACAGCGGCCTCCACCGAGGCATGTCGTAACACTTTCGTCACCGCTAGCGCACTCCGCACGCCGTCCTCATGAAAACCATTACCCCAGTAGGCCCCGCAAAATGAAACTTGGTGCTGATTAATTAATTCTTGATGGCGTCGTTGCATGGTTTGTCGTCGGACATCAAAAATTGGGTGCGAATACTCAAACGTGCGCAAGACATTTTCGTCTCGAATGCGTCCCGTATCGTTCAGGGTAACACAAAAAACCGTCGAAGCAGCCAGCGACTGGAGCAGGTTCATGTTGTAGGTGACGGTCGCGCTTTCAGTGCGAACGACCGGGTTGAAATAGTTCCAACAGGCCCAAGCCCGACGATTTTTGGGCAGCGCTGAATCCTGGGTGTGCAACGTCGCGGTATTGGATTGGTACGGAAACGCCGATAGTATTTCTCGCTCGTGGGGCAATGCCTCCGCGCCCAGCATGCGCAACGCTTGATCGCTATGGCAAGCAAAAATCACGTGATCAAATTCCTGTGGCGATTGATGAGCTGCTGTCACCCACACTCGTTCGTTCTGGCGAACGACCGAGCGGACGGGAGAATTCAGTCGGATCGAATCGCTCCAGTGTTCCGTTAACGGCGCCAGATAAGATCGCGAGCCCCCGCAAATGACCCGCCATTGTGGCAAATTTCGAATCCCCAACAAGCCATGATTGTGATAAAACTCGGCGATGAAACGAATCGGAAATTGTTGAAACAAAGCAAATGGTGCCGACCAGATCGCCGCGCCCATCGGCAAAAAATACTGTTCAATAAAACTCCGCGAAAATCGCTGGCGCTGCAAAAAATCCGCGACGGTTTCGTTTTCATCATCCGATTCGAGCAACTCCGAGGCCAATCGGCTGAACCGACCAAAGTCCAGCAGCAAGCGATGAAATCCCGGATTCAATAGATTGCGACGCTGGGCAAATAGTCCGTTTAAATCCCCGCCGCGGTATTCCAAACCCGTCCGCTCACAACTCACGCTAAAGCTCATGCGGGTCGTTTGCGAGGCGACTCCCAGTTCACCCATCAGTCGAATGAAGTTGGGATAGGTCCGGTCGTTGAACACAATGAACCCGGTGTCGACGGCAAATTCCGCCTCGGCACCTACCCGATTCCGGCCCACCACGTCCACCGTGTTGGTGTGGCCACCAATCTGGCTGTTGGCTTCAAACAACGTAATGTCATGTTCGGCGTGCAAATGGTATCCCGCCACCAGGCCCGAAATACCACCGCCAATGATTGCGATCCTCAATTTTCAATTCTCTTTGAGTGGAAGTGGAACGGCAGGGGAATCGATGTTGGCGTTCGTTGTCCGATCACAGAAATTTTGGTTACAGTTCGCGCGGGACAGGCGGCGTTTTGCCAATTGGAAACGAAAGTAAGCAAAAAAGCGATACATCGGATTCAACGCATGGCGGACCACTGGCCAGCGTGTCGGCACAACCAGAAATGAAAATCCAATCCGATCATAAATCTGCCGAAAGACTTCGACACCCGTCACATAGGCACCATCGGGAAACCGACCATGGATTTCACGCATCAAAGTGTCGAGAGAAACGTCCGTGGCAACGAACGAGGACGACGCAATATCGGTCAAAATCAGTCTGCCAGACTTGTCCCATCTCCGAACCATGTCAATTTCCCGACGACAGAGAGGGCAATCTCCGTCAAAGAAAACTTCAAATTTTTGCTGGGAGCGCTGCATGGCGTTAATTCTCGAAAAAGCTAAACGTTCAAAACGTTTGATGAGATCGAACCGGTGAATTCGTAGTTACGCAACAGAAAAAATTAAAAATTCAATTTTTTTTCTGTTAATCAGTGACTTTTCGCTCCGGTTGGTATAGCCTACCGGCAATTCAAAAACGTTCAATACGTTCATTCCAAAAAATTAAGGTAAATTACATTGAGCGCGTCGAAACAGCTCTTTTCGCCCAAACAAGTTGCCGTCGCCATCGGTGTGAGCGAATCGTCTCTCAAGCGCTGGTGCGATGCCGGCAAAGTTGCCAGCCTCAAAACGGCGGGAGGGCACCGGCGCATGACCATCGCTGATGTCGTGGGTTTCGCCCGTCAAAATCGAGTGACATTGACCGACCCGATGGCACTCGGTTTGCCGGATTTGACCGGCAATTTTTCAGAACGTTCCGACGAAATCCAGCCTCAATTGACGGAACTTTTGATCGAAGGTGCGGCCGAGAAAGTCCGCGATCTCCTGGTTCGCCTGTTTCTCAATTTTTGGTCGATCGAACGGATAGTGGACGAGATCATTTCACCTTCATTTGTTGAAATTGGCCATCAGTGGGCGTGTGGTCGTCTGGACATTTATAAGGAACGACGAGCCTGTGAAATTGCACTGGCTGCCATGCGAGATTTACGGTCTTTGATCAATGCACCTCCCTTGGGAGCACCTCTGGCGATCGGCGGCAGTATCCAAGATGATCATTACAGTCTGCCCACTTTCGCTGTTGAACTGACTCTGGCGTCGCACCGTTGGAACGCAGTTTCACTCGGTAGCAACCTGCCGTTTCACTCATTTCGGGAAGCCGTCAAACACGAGAAACCGAATCTGCTCTGGTTGAGCATTTCCCATCTCGCTGACGACCCGACAATTCAAGGTGAATTCCAAGCTGAGTTAAATCAATTGGCGGTCGAGCTACCGCCGAATGTGGCCATTGTCGTCGGTGGCCACGCGGTTTCGCCGGCATTTCGGAGCGGCTTAAGGTCCATTGTCGTCTGCGATAACATGTCTCAATTACTGGCTTCAGCAAAGAACTTCGTTCCTCCTGCCATTGTCCCCTTTACTTAACGGAATTTATCATGAACCTGGATTTGGCGATGATCTTTAGAAGTCTATTTTGTTCCGTCGTGTTGGCAAGTTTGACTGCGGTCCATCCGTCAATCGGCATGTCGTTACAAACTCCGGCACCGACGACAGCGCCAAAACCATCGGGACAATCCGATCAAACCGAATCGAAGTCGGTGACCGAGGAATGGAATCAATGGCGCGGGCCAAAGCGCACTGGCTTGGTGAACGCCGCGGCATGGCCCAATTCAGTCTCCAGTGAACATTTGAAGCAAATCTGGACTGTCAAACTTGGCCCCAGCTATTCAGGACCAATTGTCGTGGGCGACCAAGTCTTCACGACTGAGACGAAATCTAAACAGTTCGAGGTCGTCAAGGCCTTAGATCGTCAAACGGGAAAGGAACTTTGGTCCACTCAATGGGAAGGTTCCATGACGGTTCCTTTTTTCGCCAATAGCAATGGGAGCTGGATCCGCGCGACTCCAGCTTTTGACGACGGCCGTTTTTATGTCGCTGGAATCAAAGACGTCTTGGTCTGCCTGAATGCGGCCACTGGCGAAGAAATTTGGAAAGTCGATTTTCCAGCTCAATTCAAGTCCGAAGTCCCGACCTTTGGTTTCGTTTGCTCTCCCTTGATCGATGGCGAGCATCTGTACATTCAAGCCGGCGGCGCATTTTGCAAACTGAATAAATTGACGGGTGAAGTGCTGTGGCGCGGGCTGGAAGACGGCGGGGGCATGAATGGAAGTGCGTTTTCGTCGCCGGTTATCGAGACCGTTGCCGGACTGCGTCAAGCAATCGTACAAACCAGAACCAATCTTTGCGGCGTCGATTTGGCGACCGGCAAGACATTGTGGTCGCAAGAAATTCCGACGTTTCGTGGCATGAACATCCTGACCCCGACAATTTACGGCGACAATATTTTCGCCAGTTCCTACGGTGGTACCACGCAGTTAATCAATGTTGGCAAAACTAACGACCAGTTTTCTCTCACGCAGAAATGGAATTTGCCCGCTCAAGGATATATGAATTCGCCGGTTGTGATTGCCGGGCATGCGTACATGCATCTGAAAAATCAACGCCTGGCCTGCTACGACCTGGCCAGCGGCGTGGAAAAATGGCGCAGCAAACCGATGGGAAAATACGCCAGCATGATCGCTAACGGAGATCAAATACTTGCTCTCGACGAATCGGGCGAATTATTGTTGTTTCGCGCCAACCCGGAATCGTTCGAATTACTCAGCTCAATCAAAGTCGGCGACGACAGCTGGGCACATCTGGCGATTCGTGGCAATCAGTTGTTTGTGCGTAACTTGAATGAACTGATCGCGTTCGAGTGGAATTAGTGCATCGTTAATCGGTATTCCTGGGTTTAGCCAACTGGCGTTCCCCGATCTGGTCTCGGCTTTCCGTTGTCACACGGTATCGTGGAGACCTGTTGACCACGAATCGAACGAATCACACGAATGAAGACGATTGGGAAATTTACGAAAAAAAATTCTCAATGAATTCGTGTGATTCGTGAAATTCGTGGTCAGGTTTTAAATAGCGCAACAAAATATCCAACGCCGTGTCGAGCCACTCCACGTCAAAAAACCGTGGCCTGCGAAGAACATAGGCCACGGAACATGGTCGTTTTGAAATCGGCAACAGAAATCGTTAGCGCGGTTTTACTTCGTAACCGGGGCGGCAGAATCCAATCACTTACACGGTATCGTGGAGACCTGTTGACCACGAATCGAACGACTCACACGAATGAAGACGATTGGGAAATTTACGAAAAAAAATTGAATTCGTGTGATTCGTGAAATTTGTGGTCAGGTTTTAAATGGCGCAACAAAACATCCAACGCCGTGTCGAGCCACTCCACTTCAAAAAACCGTGGCCTGCGAAGAACATAGGCCACGGAACATGGTCGTTTTGAAATCGGCAACAGAAATCGTTAGCGCGGTTTTACGTCGTAACCGGGGCGGCAGAATCCAATCACTTCCAACGATTTATAAACCTCTTCCAAGGTCTTTTCACCAAAGTTGGAAATACTTAACAAATCGGCCCGCGTGGTATTCAGCAGATCGCGGACGGTAAAGATTCCTTTTTCTTCCAGGCAATTGGTCGTCCGAACGGTCAACCCAATCTCGGCGGTGCTCAAGTCCAGTTTCTCGCGGAGATTGCGAGTTTCTTCTTCAGCAGCACTTAACGGAATGCGAGTCTTGGCCATCAGGGGTCCCTCCCAAAAAAGTGTGATTTTATTTTGAAACATTTGCCGGATCAATGAGTTCGCGGTGAACCAATCAATCCTTGTCTACGGAAAAAAACAATATATCATGATCGTGGGAATCGTCGAGAAGGCAGTCCCAAGAAGTGCTAGCGTTTTCGCCCTCATTCAGTTTTGGATCCGGGACGGGTTTCTTGCTGGTTTAACCCTCAGGACTTAAGAAATGGATTTTGATTCATCCCGCAACGCTGAGAGCTCGTTGAACGAACAACAACGAGCCGCGGTCTCGCAAATCGAAGGTCCCATGTTGATACTGGCGGGCCCGGGCAGCGGCAAGACCCGCGTCATCACGCACCGCATCGCCAACATGATCGCGCACGACATCCCGTCGTACAATATTGCGGCCCTGACGTTCACCAATAAAGCTGCGGAAGAAATGCGCAAACGATTGGCGGTGTACGCTCCCGACAATCAAACTTGGACCGGCACTTTCCACCGGTTTTGTTCGCGTCTGTTGCGAAATCATGCGCGACTAGTGGGACTGGCCGAAAATTTTTCGATCTTTGATTCCAGCGATTCCAAGAAACTCGTCAAACAAGCCATCACCAATGTCAAAGTCGATCTTCGGCATTACACTCCCGACCGGCTGGGCAACGAAATCAGCAACATCAAAAACGCGGGCGTGACCGTCGAACAATTTCGACCTCGTCCTGGACATGTACTCGATACAATCGCGGGTAGAGTCTATCCCGAGTATCAGAAACTGTTGCGGTTGTCCAATGGCGTTGATTTTGATGACCTGTTGTTACATGCGGTCGATCTCTTGCGCCAGTCTCCGGAGCTGCGCGAATCGCTCGATCGTCGTTACGCTTACATGATGGTCGATGAATATCAGGATACCAACGTGGCGCAGTATCAATTGATTCGACTGCTCAATCATGATTTGCAAAATCTGGCGGTTACTGGCGATCCGGATCAATCGATTTACGGCTGGCGGGGAGCGAATCTCAACAATATTCTGGAGTTCGAACGGGATTTCCCCAACGTCACGGTGGTTCGTCTGGAACAGAACTATCGCAGCACGAAATCGGTGTTGGCGGTGGCCGACCAATTGATTGCCAACAATGTACGACGCAAGAAAAAATCGCTGATCACCGACAATGCGGATGGCAACCCCGTGCGGTTGGTAACCTATCATAGACCCGAGGACGAAGCGGCCGATATTGCGGATTCGATTGCATTGGCGCTGCAAAAGCAACAACATCGCGCGAGCGATTATGCGATCTTGTATCGGACCAACTACTTGTCGCGCGCCCTGGAGCACGCGTTGCGACGTCGCAACATTCCCTATCAAGTCGTGCGGGGCCACGAGTTTTATCAACGCAAGGAAGTCAAGGATGTCATTGCCTATTTGCACCTGGTGAACAATCCTGCCGATGGCGTGGCCTTTGAACGGGTCATCAATGTGCCTCCGCGAAAAATTGGCAAAGTCACGCTCAATCGAATTTACGAATTCGCCCTGGAGCGAGAAATTTCCATGCTGGAGGCCGCCGGTCGGTGCCACGAAATTTCGGCGATCTCGGCGGCCCCGACTGCCAAAATCCAAAAGTTCGTCGCGATGATTGAGCGGTTGTCAGCACTCAGTGACGAAGCAGTTCCCACGATCATCAAAGCCGTTTTGGAAGAAACCGGTTACCGCGACTGGTTGACCGAAGATGGCGGTGAAGAGGGCTTCGAACGAGCTAATAACGTCGACGAATTGATCGTTGCCGCGCAAGAATTCGAACGCGACTTTGGTGACGAAGGTGGACTGGAGCGGTATCTCGAGCAAGCCGCCCTGGTATCGGATACCGATGTCTGGGATTCGTCCGCCGAGTATGTCACACTGATGTCGTTACATGCCGCCAAGGGGCTGGAATTCCCCTGTGTGTTTATTGTCGGTTTGGAAGAAGGGATCTTGCCGCATGAACGAAGTGCCGTCGACGACGAACAAATCGAAGAAGAGCGTCGCCTCTTGTTCGTCGGGATCACGCGTGCCGAATCCGAGTTGCAAATCAGCCGCTGCCTGAATCGATTCCGCCGCGGCAGCCATTGGCCGGCAATCGCCAGCCGGTTTCTGATGGAACTTCCCCGACATCTGATGGACGTGTTTGAGCCGGCCTCGTATGGTGGCTATCATGACGATGATTATGGTGATGCGATGCAAGGGCTGGATCCCTATATGAACGATGGTCTGCCGTCGATCGACATTCATGCCCTGCCTTCCGTCCAGACGACCGCTGGTTTCGCCCAGCGCGTGACCGGCGTTGATGATTTTTCGGCAAACGACGAATTGACATTGGATCAGTTGGAAGATGATTCGGTCGCCGAAGTGGCCAGCGACTATCGGGTTTCCCGACCTGTGTCTCCTAAACACGCCGACGTTATTGCCGAATCGAGACTGGGCGGTTTTCCACGATTGATAACCGCCGCTCAACTGGCGGTCGAGCAACAGGCGAGTGCGCATATCCGATTGCATCCCAACAGTTTTGAAATCGGCATGGCGGTCGTACATGCGGAGTACGGCGAAGGCAGGATCGTCAGCTTGACCGGCGAGGGACAGAAGCGAATGGCCACCATCGATTTCCCAAAACTGGGAAAGAAACGCTTCAAATTGGCATTCACCAATTTGAGCGCTGTTTAAATTGTTGTTGGTCGTGTCAGCTGTTTAAGTACCGGGCTTGTCGACTCCATCTCGTGTTAGCCTCACGTTCAAGCTGGGACCATCTCCACTCCTTGGCGATTTGCTCGGTGAACTAAGTGCGCGCTCGGGCTGTCGGGAATGGCTCCCCTTTGATGCCAGCTAATCGGCCTTTTTCACGCGAGGCGATCATCTCGATTCGCTGGCGCAACATATCACGCTTGGAAATGTTGAGGGTAATCTTGAATTCCACGAACCCCAACCAACGCAACAACTCGTACATGCATTCCGGGCCATTGGGGAACCACGCCAACTCATGTACTCCCGACATCACCAAGGTTCGACTCTCATGGGACATCGTCAAGCCGGTGGGATTGTTTTCATCAATCTTGACGGCAGTATTCAAGACAAAAATATCGTCCGTGATATCCGCCGCCAGTTTCAATCCGGTAATCGGATCTGGCAAGTGATAAAAAATGCCGCTGAAGTAAGTCATGTCAAACCGGCCGACATCTTTTTTCGGCAGGTCATACAAATCCAGGACGTGGAACTCGACTCGATCCACCGGCGCCACCTGACGATGTTGTTGAACAAACCGGGCTTGATTGATCCAGTGTTCGCGAACATCGAAACCAACCGACAACTCCGCATCTCGTTCCCGTGTCCAAAAACAATAGCCCCCCGCGTTACAGGCGCAATCGAGAAATCGTTTCCCGTGCATGGTATCGGGATACAACCCATCGATCGTCTGTAAAAAACGATCGCGTGGCGAGATCAAACTGACACCTGCATTATCCTTCGGTAATAACGCCCGCGTGGGCGAAAATACTTGGCCGGTACCAAGGTCGGAAGTGATCTGAATATCGTGATGCCACGGACGCAGCGCTTCGATTTTTTCGATTAGCGATTGATGGTCAGGCTGAGAGGGAGAGCTGGTCATGTCGTTACTTCTAATAATTTCCTGATTTAATTAATCGCCGATGGCCCGAGTGGGCTCAGAATGTCGCTGTTTGAATCGCCAGTTCGATCTTCTGCTTTAACCACTCGGCAGCCGCCAGATAAAGGTAGCTCCCAAGCGATTGTCGATTCGTCGCAAAAAAAGCTCGACCACGCTGTCCGGCAAACAGCGATTCGCTCATCGCCGGTTCCAAGGCTAGATCCATGGTAAACCGAGGATCTAACAATTCAAATTGTACTTCCTGTCGCTGAGATTCGTCTGCCACCGGTTGGACTGGCAAGGGTCCACCGAGGTTTGCACCCCACGAATCGTGTTGTAGTCGGTTGGAAACGCGAGGATTCACGCGAGTCAACTTCGTTTTCAGCAGCGGCTGGCCCGGAAATGCGACTTTCAGGTACATCCCTTCTTTACCCTGAATCGATTCCAGGTCGCGTTGATCGACCGAGACCACGACCTCCTTGGTTTCGGCGTGGGCAATCGACAATAGTGGTTCTCCGGCTCGCGCAAAACTGTCGATTCGGTTTTCGAGTTTTCGTTGGAACACAAATCCGTCGAACGGCGCAATGATCGTTTGCTGGGCAACCAATTGCTGCTTCTCGACCAACTGGGCTAACAGACTGGCGTTTCGCTCCGAGGCAGCTTGGGCCAGTGCCAACTCACCGGCCCGGTTTTTTATTCGCGATTCAATGGTTGCTTCCGCAGCCAATCGCTCCAAATCCTCAACATCCAACACCAATTGCGGATTCTCCAACACGATCAGTGTTTCGCCACGAGTTACCGCCTGGCCATTGCGCACCAGAATCTGGCGAATGAATCCATCGGCGGCCGCGCGCAAGACCTGCTCGTCCGAATATCGAACGATGGCGGGGGCCGATTTTGTGCCTGGCGCAGGCAAGACGGTGAACATTCCGATCAGCAGTAATCCGCTCGCAAGACAACTGGTTGCCAGACGCCATTGGTTAATAGTTCCATTGACACGGGCCGCTCGAAACCAGCGAATCTGTTGCCAGGCCGGCATCCCGTACCACAAAATCACGCCCAGTGCCGCCAGAATAATGCCGGCGCCATGGAACAGCACTCCGGCTCCGATGATCAAACTCAAACTGATCGTCGTTTTCCAAAACCAGGCCAGTACTCCATAGACCTGCACGAACCGTCGTTCCACCGGCAAATAGATATTGGGAGTCTTGGGAGTGCCAAAAAAATAGTGCTTGAATCGATCCCCAAACCAACGTGTTCCTTTGGTGTACAAATTGGGAATATTCAGTAAGTCCGACAGGATAAAGTACCCGTCGAAACGCATCAGTGGATTGGCGTTGAACAAAATCGTCGTGACACTGGCCATCATGAAAACCTTGAAGGCCACGTCTCCGATCACACCGGGATAATTTCGCCAGAGTATCAACGCCAGGAACGAAACAAACAGTTCCGCATACATCCCCGCCACCGACACGATGATGCGCTGCCAGCGGTTGGCAAACCGCCACATCGACGTGACGTTGACGTAAGCCATCGGCGTAAACAGCAACACCAGCACGCCCGCTTCGGGAACCTCGCCACCGTATCGTCGGCAGGCCACAGCGTGGGAGGCCTCATGAATCATTTTTAATCCGACCCAACTCAGCAGCAACCAGATCCAGCTGTACCCTGAGAAAATCCCGACCGACGCCGAGCCCATTTTGTTCCAATCGGAATACAAAATGTTCAGGGCATAGCCACCCACCACGAACCAGGCCAACAACGTCCACGGTGAGAAAAACCCTTGCGTAAACGGCTGTAACCGACTCAAGATTCGATTCGGATTGCAGAGTTTTATCTTACAGGAAAGCGGATTGAGCCAGCCAAACAGTTTCGCCCGTTGAGACTGTCGCGATTGTTCGTCCAGCCGTTTACTGTTGTCGACGGTCGGATTGTACGCCAGGTTATTCTGCACCAACCATTGACTGACCCGGATCGCCTGACTTACGTCCATCGGCGTTGCAAGATTGTCGGGAGCGGGAAGGACGGTCGTTGGATCGGTCGCACAAATCGTTGGACAAACTTGTTCCAGAATTTCCCGGACGGTTTTTTGACCATCCAGCGCAGCCAACAACCGGTACTCTGATGTCCCGATTTGAAAAAATTTGCTGCGCACCGGATCTTCAACGACAACGACCGTTTCAGCGCCAATCGTCCGCAAGTCGAACTTCAATTCGGACCGTAACATCAAACGCGCATCAAGCCATTGCTCACGCGGGTCGGTGGACGGCGGTGGATTGTCGGGCGCTAACATTACCAAATCGTCCAGTAGCGAACTGACTCCCAAGAGCGGTGGAACAGATTCCAGCCTAACGGCGACCACTCGGAATTTACTTTCGCCGATCCTTCCATGCCTGGTCGCAATAAATTTTCAGAATTGTCGATGATGACCTGGGCCACAAACACACTCTCGCTGTCAACCACTTCGGCGCTCGGATGGATACTCTCAATTTTTCCCGACCAGGTGCGAAACGGAAATGCGTTCAGTTTCAGCGTGACCAGCATGTTGGATTTGGCATATTGAATTTCCGCTTCCGGGATAGCGATTTCGGCAACCATTTGTTCCGCCGGTGCGACTTCAAACAGCGTTTGTCCCATTTCCAGGGGAGCGCCTTCGACTTTTTCCAAATCGCCACTGACAATGATTCCGTCGATCGGACTGCGCACTTCCAAATTGAGCGTGCGTTGCTCCAGCAACGATATTTTCGCTTCCAAGCGTTCGGTTTCACTCCGGGCGATCTGCGATTGGGCAATATCGCCTCCCGCCAATGCGGCGTCGCGTCGTTTTTTGGCCCCTCCCAATTCCGCTTGCAAACCGGCCAGCTCGATCCGCAAATTGCGTCCATCAAGTTGTGCCAATAATTGATTTTTCGCCACAATTTCGCCGTTTTTGACCAGGCCTCGTTCCAGAATTCCGTCATAGGGAGCGGCGACGAACCGGCGCAAAACCGGTTGGATTTCACAATCGCAAGCGATTCGATAGGGAACTGGCATCGACAACACAATCGCGACGATCGACGCCGCCAACAAGGCAACTTTTCTCCAACGATGTTTCCGCAGCAATTGGATTCTTTGAATGGCGATTTCTTTGAAACTTCGATTGGCTCGCAACACGACTTCCAAATGCCCACCAATCAGTCCAGCCAACTGTATCAGGTATTCAACGAACGAGCGATTTCCCAATCGATCTGCGGAGCCGGCGATCAACAGTCCGCCGATTGTTTCTGGCATGGCCTGATTGGTTCCGCCCACGGACAGACTGAGTGGCAGATTCAAACAGGCTTCGATACGAAATGCTCGACAGTAGCCTGCCAGCGCCAATTGAGCCGGTGTCACTTGTGCAGTTGAATTCAAAAACGCCACGGGTTCTCCCGTTCGCAGCGTTTGATTGCAAGCTGCTTGAATCAGTTTATTGGATTCGTTGAACTGATCGATTTGTTCGACATCCGAGACGGCGATCAGCTGCCCGTTGAGTGTCAACGCCACCTGTTCGACGCTCAACAGCCGGCGCAACTGGTTCACGATCAGGATTGCCGCTTGCGTTCGACTGGTCGTCCGATCCAGGTCGCGGATCAGTTTCAGTGAATCCGATAGGCCACGCTGTTTGGTTTCCACATGAGTCAAGGCTTGAGCCTGAAACCAGTTGGTGATCGCTTGAGTCGCCAATCCCATAAGCCATTGCAATCGCAGGGTGGTTTGATTGCTGCTTTCAAAACATCCCAACAATACGAAATCGATGGGTGTATCGGGCTTGGATTGCGAGCGGAGAGGCGCCGCGACCAGCTGCACCAAAGAACTGCAAGGCAGTGGCGTCGAACAGATTTGGCTGGATTGGAGCAGATGGCCGACTAACGGCGGAACCACTTCGCGTGCCAAATCCCAGACGGCGGCTGACGATTCTTCCGATAACGGCTGGAAGTCGGTGAACTGACCTTGTTCGTCGCGTGCAGCGATCCACAGCGCCAGACACTCCGACTGTTCACCAATGAGTCGATTTAACTGGGACATCAACTGGTTGAGCGAGCTGCTGGCAGCAATCGCCAATTCCAACCGCCGCACGAGAGTTTGATTCTCGAACTGCAGTGGCGCCGCCTGCGAAGGGGCTGTTATCGATCGAGCCACCTTGATCGGCAGCACCGCGTTAATCGGACTCGTCCCTGAGTTCGCCATGTTTTTTTCGATGCCAGGTTTCCAACTGTGGTTGGTTCCACGTAATGATGAAACTCGATCCAGTTGACAAAAGCTCAGGAATTGTCCCGAATTAAGTTCCGCGGTTTGATGGTAGCGGAAGGGCGCGAGCCCTCCGGTTTTTGTGACACCGGACGGCTCGCGCCGTTCCGCTAAGATCCGGAAGTTAATTCGGGACAATTCCTTAGATAGTCAGTGTGCAGAGTTCTCCGCTGCGAAACTCCAGTTCCGGATTCTCAATAACTAATTTGACTTCAACGGTCCCACTTTGAGCATCCGTTTCGATGCCCACGCTCAAGACTTCCGCCAGGACAGTTCGATCGCTTCCCAATTGAAGATTAAATTTTTTGCCAACGTCAAACGTGTTGACTTGCGTGCTTGGTACCGCGAATTTCGCGATCAATTTATCGACCTGGACCAACGTGACAATTTCCGGTCTTAGCGGCGACAAAAACTCTCCTTCACGAGCGTGAATTTTGGCTACAATGCTTTTGAATGGGGCGACAATGGTGCGACGTTCAAGTTGTACGGCGGCTCGACGGCGTTCAATTTCCCCGACTGCCAAATCTTCGTTGGCCGATAGTAGTTTTGCTTTGGCCAGCGACAATTCCATCTCGGCTCGAATAATTTCCGATTGACTGGCGTGCCCTTCGTGTTTCAGTTGTATCAATTTATC
This sequence comes from Mariniblastus sp., assembly GCA_031400405.1. Classification (GTDB taxonomy): domain Bacteria; phylum Planctomycetota; class Planctomycetia; order Pirellulales; family Pirellulaceae; genus Mariniblastus. The sequence continues at coordinate 20,097 of JANNPW010000027.1, read as the reverse complement.
ACTGATCGCCTGTCGTTTGCTCAATCCCTCTTCGGCTGCGATCAATTGACTCTGGTTATGGGCCAACTGTTCGGCGATTTCCAATTGTAGCGACTGAACACGTGCATCGAGTCGGGCTACCGGCTCATTTTCTTCGAGCGATTGGCCTTCCTCAACCAGCAATTCCGCAATGGCTCCCGATTCGTCGCTGGCCAATTCGATTCGGCGAAACGGTTCGGTAAATCCATCGATCTGTGCTTCCGCAACGGATGTCATGGCCAACAGAAACAAGCAAATTCCCACAACCAACAGTATCGCTTGGTTGAACGAGAATGGACGTTGTGCAAGGCAAATGGATTTCATGGGAGGATCGGCGGTGAAAATGTTGAACGGAGGTTAGTTGATTACCAGCGCTTAACTGGTTTCCCTGATAACCTAGGTTCATATTTCACCCTAACGCATCCGCCGCGGTCCATTTTTTGATTTTGCCTTGATCAGCCGACGACACAATCGTTACATTCGCGTTAAACATCAGTCTTCGTGCTTCTCCAACTTCATTTCCGGCTGATCGCCACTGGTGAGCATACTGAAGTCGATATTTTCGTGCATCAGTAGTGTGCCCATCGTTCGTTGCAAAGCAGTCTCAGAATTTTTGAGGTCCAATTCCGCTTGGGCATAGATCAATTCGGCGGCAGCCAGTCGTTCCTGGGAATCCAGCACTTGACTAAGTAAAGTTGTCGGGTTTTGACCGTCAGCAAGATCTCCTTCCACCAATCCAAACGCTTCCCAGCGTTGATAGTTCTGCTGCAGATCGGCGCGTGAGGCGATGATCGCTTGTTCAGCGGCCAGCAAGGTCTGTCCCGCGGAATTTACGCGCCGCAGAGAGACTTGCGATTCCGCGACGACTTTCTGGATCGTCTCGTCAACTTCCGCTTTGATTTTCGCCACCTGGAGTTTTTGTTGGGCCAACCGGCTACGGGCGCTGCGATTTTGATAGGGCATTTCAAACTGCATACCAAAGTTGTAACCGGGCGCGACGCCAAACTGACCGGTAATCGCTTGACCCAGCGCCGATTCCCCTTTCAGTGCACTGACGTAAGTGCCCATCAACAATGACAATTCCGGTAACAGTTCATTGGTGCTGACATCGCGCTGAATCCCCGCGATCTTGGCCCGCTGCAGGACCTCTTTGATTTCCAGACGCTGTTCCAAAGCAGTCAATACTACCTGCTCAAGTGGAATCTCGAAGGGTTCGGCTTGAGGCAGTTCGACCGGCAGCAACTCGATCGACTGCGCCGCCAGCCACTCGCGATCGGCAATCCGACGTCGAATCTCGGTTTCCGCGTTGCGCACGTCACGGAACGCATTGGCGAGGTCGGTTTTGCGGGACTGGACCGCCGATCGGGCGCGCGCTATTTGGCTGGGCAGTGAATCCAGTTCGCTGCGCCCTTCCAACATCAGCAGCACTTGTTCGCCCCGCTCGACATTGCGTTTCATCTGCAAATACAGACTGCGATCGTAATACAACCGCCAATACGCCTGCGTGATCTCTTGCAATTCGTCTTGCAGTTCATTGCTAAACGTATTCCAGGCGGCACCCCCGGTGGCTTGGGCGATCAAAATCTGACTTTGGTTGTAGTATTTTCCACGACCGCGCATCAACGGCTGTGTGACATTCAAAGCCAACGTTGCTGTACCCTGATCTTGCGGCAGAAAAAACGTGGAGTTGCTGTTTTTAAAGCCCAGCCGTTCGCTCATTTGAACGGACGCACCCGTTCGGGTTTTCTTACGCAGCCCAAATTCACCGCTCCAAATATTGTCTTTGAGAAAAGGCGCACCACCCGTCGTCAACGTGTTGCCAACCGGGTCGTTACGATCATCAAAGCTGCTTTGAACAAAGGAAACGGGATCAAAATCTGAATCGGCTTCGATGACTTGCAATTCCCGAATCAAGGGGGTCTGACTGATCGCTTGAATTCGAGGCGAGTTCTTCAAAGCCTCCAGGACCAACGTATTCGTATCGATCGTTTGCGTCTTATTGTCAGGATTTAAAGCCTGAATAACGACTTGTTTCCACCACAACGGATCGGTGTTCCAGGTTGCCGGATCGAATTGATTGACGGTTTCGCCAGCGATTGGGTCGGGATTCGATTTGACAACTTCATCCACTTCAACTGTTACCCGTGAAGCACCGGATTTGTTGGCTTGTTCGGTGAATTCATCAGTGTGGTGTGTGAATTCATGGGCTTCATCGTCTGCATCCGATCGTCTGGCGATACGATTGTCCATTGGTGGAACTGTGGGCCCTGGCGAGGCGAAGGCCGGCGATTCCGTTGCGGCTATCGAAGTCTCCGGTTTCTGGACCGGGACGGATTCGGGCGCAAACTGCGGGATCAAAGGGTCTCCCGCAGGTGGAGACGTTGGCAAACTTGACTGGGGCGGTGTCGATCGAATTTTCTGGTAGGCTTGGGCAAAATCGTTTGTAAAATCGAACGGTGTTGTGGCGACCGGAGCAGCCAGAAGGTTTGGAGGCGACGGAAGATCTTGCAACTTTGGCAGATCCCGAAACGTAATTGGCTCTTGCATCCCGGATAGATTTTGAAACATCGGTCGGTCCGGCAACGTCGCTGGATCTGGAGCCGATTGGTCAGGACTTGAATTCGGCAGCTGCGGTAGACTCTGGAACGATATTTCCAACTCGGCAGCGTTGGGAATCGTTGGCGCCTTGGCTGGAATTGCAATTGCGGAATCCATAACAGGATTCCCGTTCGGCTTCGCAGTAGAATTCGCGGGCTGAGTCGACTGGAGTTCTGGCGTTTGCGCGTATATTCCAGGCCCGGCAAACAGACAACCAAACAGTACCGTGGTTGCCACAGTACATTTCGTCGTGATTGATTTAGCAGGCACAATGATCTCCACCAGCACAATTGGTCTATCGCGTCTGTCTGTTATTCGCCCATTCCGAGTCGTGCGGATAATAGGGAAAGCGAGTTCGCACCTGTTTTCAGATCGAAGCAATATGACAAACAAAATAAACCGAATAGTTTTCCAAACTGCTGGCTAGGAATTGGTAATTCTGACACGCTTCCCAAGCAGTTGGACAAATCCGCCCGGTTCAGTACATTGCGGCAGCCAATGGAGCATGCTCGATTCGTTTGCCTGGCAAGGCGCAGTATCCGCTTGTCATCCAACCTCAGCGAGTTCCAATTGCTCGGGCTCGGCAAACTTGACCGCGCTATCGGGGGTTGTTTCGGACGGCGCCCACAGCGTGCAAGCTGTACGATCTGAACAATCTAATCGGTAAAGTTTACCGGTTCCCTATTTTTTTCCTGACCCGTCTCACACGGCGCAATTCTTGGGGTAAAGTTCGACCGGAACAGACTGCGCAAATTCCGCCTCATCAACTTTTAGGGTGCCAATCGGCTGCTCGCCAGTATTGTTCGGCGCAACAAAAACCTCGTACCTCTAAACTGCCAATATTCGATGAACCCGTCCTTAAATAGCCTCTTTCAGCATGGTTGGCACTTTATGGTCAGCTCGTTCAGCCCCACGCCACCGGCGGAACAATTGGTGAAATCTGTTTTGTTGGAATCGTTGGAAGACCGCATCCTATTTGATGCTACCGGGCTATCGAGCCTATTCGTTCCCGACCAAGTGCCGGACAACGGCGGGCAAGTTGATCAGCAAATCAATCATTTGCTTCAACTGTGTGATCAAGTGCAGGCATTTGACACTGGATTCATAACCGGTGGCGCGTTTTGGCCACCCGCCGAATTGCATTCGATCAATGTGCTGCCGAACGATGCCAACCAGCCTACCGGCGAATTGACAGTGGCTGACGACGGAGTTGCCAACGTCGAATTATCTACGTCAGGAATCCAGCAGTTCGAACTGACGGGGGTGACTTCCAGCCTGAATTCAACCATCGCGGAAACTCAATTGACGTCAGCCGCCATTCCACCAGCGCTGACCACTAGTTCGCACTACGAATTGGCCTTCGTCCAAGCCGGCCTATACAATTCTGAAACATTGATTGCCGACCTGGAATTCCAAGCCAACTCGTTGGGTCGATCGATCTCCTTTGTTGTTCTGGAGGCAGGCCAAGGCGGTTTCGAGCAAATCAACAACGCCTTGACCCAATACACCAACCTCGACGCGATTCATATTGTCTCCCACGGTGCGGATGGCATGATCCAGCTGGGCGACTCCTGGTTAACTGTTGGAAATATCCAAAGCCACGTGGCCGACTTGCAGGCTTGGGGTAGGGCGCTGAACGAATCTGGTGATATTCTCATCTACGGTTGCGACGTCGCCGCCGGACCACAGGGTCAATTGTTTATTGACACGGTTGCTCGATTAACCAACGCCGACGTAGCCGCCTCGACGGACAAAACCGGCGATCTTTCTCGCGGCGGCGATTGGAGCTTGGAGTATGTCAGTGGCATAGGCTTCCAGCCTGTGAATTCCAGTGGCATCGGCTTCCAGCCTGTGAATTCCATCGACATTGAATCGACAGGCTGGAAGCCCATCGCCACCATCGAAACCGAAATCGCCTTCGGCCTCCACTTCCAAGAATCCTACGGCGGGCTGCTTGCAACCTACACCGTCACCAACACCAATGACAGCGGTGCCGGCTCGCTGCGTCAAGCTATCATTGATGCCAATGCAAATGCAGGTACAGACACGATCGTGTTCAATATCGATGGCACGGGAGTTCACGAGATAGCATTGCTCAGCGCACTTCCGATGATTACCGACCAAGTGACGATTGATGCGGCCACGGATGACAGCTTTGTATCGAATGGAAACTTGCCCGCTATCATCGTCGACAGCAATCGATTACCCGCAAATGGCTTCGTCCTGTCGGTAAATGCTGACGGTTCATCCGTCCGTGGCATCGTATTTCGCAACTTTGACGGTGAGTTAGCTGGCACTGTGTTATCTCAAGCCAGAAGCTTGGATATTCTACCATCAGCACAAACAATCACGCTGCCTGTAGGAACCGATGTCATTCTAGTCGATGCGAATCTTGCAGATAGCCACTTGTTAGTTCAAGCTGCGAGACCTGGCTCGCAGGTTTTCTTATACGACAGTAACGAAGAATCAGCCCATGGAGTTCTTTCTAGGGTAATTGTATGGGCCGAGTTCAGTGAAGCCAGTATTCGAAGCCTGTCTATACTTTCACACGGAGCCGCAGGCGGATTCGAACTTGGCAACGAATGGATTACCGACGCTTCGTTGACAAAAATCGCATCGGACTGGCAGCAGCTCAGTCAGTATATGCTCGACGATGCGAACGTTGCTATCTTTGGATGCAATGTGGATGCGAACGGCTCAGGACAATCCCTTCTCCATGATCTAGCCGAACTAACGGGAGCCGACGTTTTTGCCTCGATCAACGTTACTGGACAGGGGGGAGACTGGATTCTCGAATCGTCTTCACTTCCACAGGAAAGTATTATCGCTGCCGGAATCGTTGTGCCGTTCGACATTGAATTACTAGAAGCGTCGGATGCAAGTCTCGCTTGGTACAATTCAAGTTGGGGATTTCGAAAGCAGATCGCGATCGACTTTACGAAGGTCAGTGGTGGTTCGTCGCTCACCGATTTTCCAATACTTATTCAATTGTCGAGTGATGCAAGTCTTGCTGCCAATGCTCAGGCAGATGCCGACGATATCCTGTTCACGCTGGCCGACGGGACCACCAAACTTAGCCATGAAATTGAGACCTTCACGTCGGCCACTGGTGCGCTGATGGCATGGGTCAAGATCCCTTCCTTGTCGGCGTCCGCAAACACAATCATCTATGTCTACTACGGCAACAGTGGAGTCAGCAACCAACAAAGCGCGGCGGCGGTATGGAGCAACGGCTACGCCGGCGTATGGCACCTCAATGGCAATGCCAATGACAGTACATCCAACGCCAATAATGGTACGGCTACCGGTACCACGACAACCGCGGGCCTCTTTGGAAATGCGCTCGATTTCAATGGTACGAGCGACCTCATAACGATCAACAACGCGGCCAGTCTGCAGTTGACGTCGGCTCTCACCCTGGAGGGCTGGGCTAGGCCGGATACTTTCGGAGCTAGCGATTTCGTTAACGCTATCGTCCGTAAAGGGGATTCCAACCCAAACAATTATCAACTTGCACTCCAGAATTCGAGTGGCTACCTCGTACTCGACGGCACTGATAACGGTGGCGACGGCCCCCGCACAGCCACGCTTTCCGCGTCCACTTGGTACAACGTTGTCGGAACGTTTAATGGAACGACGTCGTCCATCTACCTCAATGGATCGCTTAGCGCATCTGCAGCCGACTCTGCTCCTGCAACAGACACACGTGCGCTCTATATCGGCGGACGGATCGGCAATACGGATTTCTTCGACGGCAGACTCGATGAAGTCCGTATCTCAAGTGTGGCCCGTTCGGCCGGTTGGATCGCAACTCAATACGACAATCAAAATGCAGCTAGTACGTTCTACGCTCTCTCGACTGCGCAAGGTATGACTGCCTCGCTGACAGGCAGCTATGTGCAGGATTTCGATTCCATGGGAACTGCAGGAACGACGGCACCGACCGGTTTCTCCGCCATGATGATTGCGGGAAGCACGAGCACTTACGTTAGTGGCACACCTATCACTACCACTGGAATTGCGGGAGCTTCGACCGGTTCCACGACCTTGGTCGTCCAGAATACGCCATCGACGCCTTGGTCTTCGAGTAATCAATTGGGGAACGTTGCAAGTATTGGCAACACTAACGACCGTGCCCTCGGTAGTGGGCCGACGGGCACCGCTGCCTCGGTGATCCAAATGGCCATCGATAACAATACGGGTGGATCCCTGTCGTCGATTATGGTGGGTTACGACATGAAGGTGCTCAACATGGGCGGCACCGGCTCTGGCGAGGTTGGCGAACTCCCTGGATATTCATTTTTCTATAGTACAACAGGCGGTACTTCTGCATCCGACTGGACTGCCGTAGCTGCTTTGTCGGTCGCGGATACTGTCGCCGGGAATGTCAATCGAGTCCAGACGACCATCAATTTCGGCACGGCGGTCGCGGATGGTTCAACAATATTTTTCCGGTGGGCCGACGACAACAATACAGCCAACAGTCCTGACCAAAACTTTGCCCTCGACAATGTGATCATCAATCGAGCGCCGGTGTTAGCCGACACTGCGTTGAGTATCACCGTGGCCGAAGATGCTGGCGTTCCAACGGGTGTCGTCGGTTCGCTGATCAGCACCTTAACCGGTGGTTTGAGCGACGTCGATAGCGGAGCGGTCAAAGGGATCGCAATCACAGCCAGCGTGGAAACGAACGGGACTTGGTATTACACGACCAACAATGGAACCAACTGGACAGCCGTCGGAAGCGTAAGCTCGGCCTCTTCCTTGCTTCTTGCAGACGATGCAAATACACGTTTATACTTCGCTCCTGGCTCGAACTACAACGGCACGTCGACGTCAGCCCTGACGATTCGCGGTTGGGACCAAACGACAGGCACGGCTGGAACGAAAGTCAGCACTGCCTCCAACGGTGGGGTTTATGCATTCAGTTCGGCCACCGATGTAGTAAATGTCTCGGTTACGGCTGTCAACGATGCACCGGTCCTGGCCGATACTGCGCTGAGTATTGCCGTGGCTGAAGATGCAGGTGTACCAACGGGTGTGGTCGGTTCGCTGGTTAGCTCCTTCACCGACGGCGTCAGCGATGTTGACAGCGGTGCCGTTAAAGGGATCGCTATCACGGCTAGCGTCGAAACCAACGGCACTTGGTATTACACGACCAATAACGGTACAACATGGACGGCCGTTGGAACGGTCAGCTCCGCTTCCTCATTGCTATTGGCGGACAACGCGAACACACGTTTGTACTTCGCACCCGGCTCGAACTACAACGGTACTTCGACGTCTGCCTTGACTGTTCGCGGCTGGGATCAAACGAGCGGCACGGCGGGTACTAAAGTCAGCACCAGCAGCAACGGTGGCATTACCGCATTCAGCTCGGCAACCGATGTAGTCGATGTCTCGGTTACGGCTGTCAACGATGCACCCACGATCACCAACGCGTATACGCATACACTTGCTACGACGAACGAGAACACGACTTCGTCGGGAACACTGGCTTCCGGAATCCTAACCGGTTCGACTTGGGCAGATGTCGATACGAGTCCATCGAGCGGATTAGCGATCGCTTCCGTGACTGGTAATGGGACATGGCAGTATTCGACCGATGGCACAACTTGGACCAACTTCGGAGCGGTTTCTCCGACCAACGCACTGCTGATCACTTCAACTTCGCAAGTTCGCTACATACCCGATAACAACAACGGCGAGACAGCCACGTTCGGGTACAAGGCCTGGGATCAAACGAGCGGAACAGCATCGGTCAACGGAACACCGGGATACGCAACCACGGCATCCAGCGGCGGAACCACGGCATTCTCAACGAATTCAGCGACCGCTCAAATTGTAGTGTCGAGTGTCAACGACGCGCCGCTGCTCGACAACAGCGGATTCATGTCGCTCACGACGATTAACGAGGACAATACGACGAACAGCGGAAACACGATCGCCCAGATCATTGCCAGTGCCGGAGGCGATCGAATCACCGATGTCGACTCGGGAGCGGTTGAAGGAATCGCGATTTCGACAGTAACAGGAAGCAACGGAACCTGGCAGTACAACACCGGTTCCGGTTGGACCGATGTCGGTACTGTTTCATCGACGAGTGCTCTGTTGTTGCGAGCAACCGACAGCTTGCGCTTCGTACCCAATGGAACCAACCTTGAAACTGGAACCGTTCTGTTTCAAGCCTGGGATCAAACGTCTGGAACTGCCGGAACCAAAGTCGACAGCTCGAGCAGCGGCGGCGCGACGGCCTTCAGCTCGCAGGCAGAAGTCGCGATCATCAGTGTTACCGCTGTCAATGACGCTCCGACACTGACCAATGCGTCCACCTATTCGATGACCAGCATTAATGAGGATTCGACCTCGGCCGGTGTAACGGCAGCAACCATCCTTGGCGGAACGGGATACACGGACGTCGATACCAGCGCCCAAAGTGGTATCGCCATCACCGGGCGAACCGGCAACGGAACTTGGCAATATTCAACCGACGGGACGACTTGGGTCGCTTTTGGAGCGGTAAGTTCGTCGAACGCGTTGTTAATCACTTCGACAACGCAAGTGCGGTACATTGGCGACGCGAACAATGGTGAAACGGCGAATTTCAGCTTCGTCGCCTGGGACCGAACCAGTGGCACCGCGTCAACCAACGGAACGCCTTCATACGCCAATCCAGGATCAGGTGGCGGCACGACCGCTTTTTCAACTCAAGTTGCTACGAATCAAATTGTTGTATCCAGTGTCAACGACGCACCAACGTTGGGATACACCGGCACCATCGGGATGACTTCGACCAACGAAGATACCACCTCGTCAGCCACGCTGGTCAGTGACATTCTGATCTCAGGCGTACGCAGCGACGTCGATTCGACAGCACTGAGCGGAATTGCGGTCACTTCAATCTCGGCGAGTGGGACCTTTCAGTATTCGACCGATGGTGTCACTTGGACCAACTTCGGATCGGTCAGCGGTACGAGTTCTCTGTTGCTGACCAGTTCCTCACGCGTCCGTTTTATACCCAATGGCAACAACGGTGAATCGGCCACATTTACTTACCGAGCCTGGGATCAAACTACCGGAACAGCATCCACCAACGGTACGCCAGGCTACGCCGATTCATCTTCCAATGGCGGCACGACCGCGTACTCGAGCCTCGCGGGTTCCGTTCAGTGCTTTGTCACCAGCGTCAACGATGCACCCACAATTACCAACGCATATACGCATACGCTGGCCACGACGAACGAAAACACGACTTCGTCGGGGACACTCGCTTCGGCAAGTCTAACCGGTTCAACGTGGTCGGATATAGACACCAGCGCGGTAAGTGGACTTGCGATCACGTCGGTGACGGGGAATGGTACCTGGCAATATTCGACCGACGGCACGACGTGGACCAACTTCGGAGTTGTGTCTTCGACCAACGCGTTGTTAATCACTTCGACATCGCAAGTCCGCTACATTCCAGATAGCAACAACGGCGAGACAGCTACGTTTGGTTACAAAGCCTGGGATCAAACCAGCGGCACGGCCTCGGTCAACGGGACGCCACGTTATGCAACGACCGCATCCAGCGGTGGAACGTTTGCCTTCTCCAGTAACAATGCCACAGCGCAAATCGTTGTATCCAGTCTCAACGATGCACCGGTACTAGCGCCATACAATCCGACGATTAGCTTAACCGAAGACGACGCGAGTTTGAGTGCGCCGGTTTCCAGCTTGTTGCTGTCAAGCATGACCGACGTCGATGCCGGTGCCGGTGCCGTGCAAGGGATCGCGTTGTTTGGATTCAGCGGTACGGGCGGCACGATGGAGTACAGTCTCGACGGAACAAACTGGTTTAGCATCGGCAGTGTGTCCGCAACCAATGCCCTTTTGCTGCGTTCTACCGACCTTCTGCGTTTCAATCCAGCCACCGATAACGGCGGCACATTGACCGTCGACTATCGAGGCTGGGACCAAACATCTGGGACTGTGGGAACAAAAGTCGACGCGTCGGTGACCGGTGGCACTACCGCCTTTAGTTCTGCGGCCGATCAGTCTGTTGCGACGATCGCCTCGCGAAACGACGCCCCGGTTCTTGATAATTCCGGGACGATGACTTTCACTACCATTACAGAAGACCAGACAGCGAATAGCGGTCAATCCGTCGCATCGGTTGTTAGTTCTGCCGGTGGAGATCGGATCACGGATGTGGACACGGGAGCCATCGAAGGCATCGCGATTACTGCTACTACCAACGGCAATGGTTCGTGGGAATATTCCACCGATGGTGGATCGACCTGGAATGCAGTGGGTGCAGTCTCCAATACATCGGCTCTGCTACTGCGTGCGACCGATTCGCTGCGATTCGTCCCCAACAGTCAGAACGCAACCTCGGGTGACATCACCTTCCGAGCTTGGGATCAAACCACCGGAACGTTCGGAACAAAGGTCGACGCATCGACAACCGGAACAACATCAGCGTTTAGCACCGCAACGGAAGTAGCATCAATCACGGTCACCGCAGTCAATGATGCACCGACGATCACCAACGCTTACACTCATTCTCTAGCAACTACGAACGAGAACACAACTTCGTCCGGAACGCTGGCTTCGGCAATTCTAACCGGTTCGACCTGGGCAGATGTTGATACAAGTCCATCCAGTGGACTCGCGATTACTTCGGTCACCGGCAATGGAACTTGGCAGTATTCGACGGATGGTACAACTTGGACGAACTTTGGTGCGGTGTCTTCTACGAATGCGTTACTGATCGTTTCGACATCGCGAGTCCGCTACATTCCCGATAACAACAACGGTGAAACGGCGACGTTTGGTTACAAGGCTTGGGACCAAACGAGCGGGACCGCATCCGTCAATGGCACGCCGGGTTACGCTACGACTGCTTCCAGCGGCGGAACGACTTCATTTTCAACGAATTCAGCGACGGCTCAGATTGTTGTGTCGAGCGTCAATGACGCCCCGACAATTACAAATGCTTACACGCATACCCTGTCGACCACGAACGAGAACACAACTTCATCCGGAACGCTGGCCTCGGCGATTCTGAGTGGTTCAACCTGGGCAGATGTTGATACAAGTCCGTCGAGCGGCTTAGCGATTACTTCGGTGACTGGCAATGGAACTTGGCAATATTCGACGGATGGCACAACTTGGACCAACTTTGGAGCGGTTTCAGCGACCAACGCGTTGCTAATCACTTCAACTTCGCAAGTCCGCTACATCCCGGATAACAACAACGGTGAAACAGCCACGTTCGGCTACAAAGCCTGGGACCAAACCAGCGGCACCGCATCGGTCAATGGAACGCCGGGTTATGCAACCACTGCCTCCAGCGGAGGAACGACAGCGTTTTCAACGAATTCAGCTACGGCACAGATTGTTGTCTCAAGTGTCAATGACGCACCGACGATTACGAATCCGTACACGCATACGTTGGCCACGACGAACGAAAATACCACTTCATCTGGAACGCTGGCATCGGCGATTCTCACTGGTGCCACTTGGGCAGATGTCGATACAAGCCCGTCCAGCGGTTTGGCGATCACTTCGGTCACCGGCAATGGAACATGGCAGTATTCAACGGATGGAACGACTTGGACCAACTTCGGTGCAGTTTCCGCGACGAATGCTCTGCTGATCACCTCGACTTCGCAAGTTCGCTACATCCCCGATAACAACAACGGTGAAACGGCCACGTTTGGTTATAAGGCCTGGGACCAAACCAGCGGCACAGCATCGGTTAACGGAACACCGGGTTATGCAACGACTGCAACGAGTGGCGGTACGACCGCTTTTTCAAGTAACTCTGCGACGGCACAGATTGTCGTTTCGAGCGTCAACGATGCGCCCGTTCTCGACAACTCAGGCACGATGACGCTGACTTCGATCACCGAAGATCAAACGACAAATGGCGGCCAGACTGTCGCATCGATTATCAGTTCTGCCGGTGGTGATCGGATCACTGACGTCGACACAAGTGCCGTCGAAGGGATCGCGATTTCCTCGACAACGAATGGCAATGGATCATGGCAGTACTCGACCGACGGCGGGACGAACTGGGTGGCAGTCGGTGCGGTTTCCAATACATCCGCCCTACTTCTTCGGTCGTCCGACTTGTTGCGCTTTGTGCCAAATGGCCAAAACGGAACTACTGGCGATTTGACGTTTCGCGCTTGGGATCAAACCAGCGGCTCTTTCGGTACCCAAGTCGATGTCTCCACCAATGGCGGAACAACCGCGTTCAGCACGGCTACCGAAGTTGCGTCGATCATGGTCACGGCGCTGAATGATAACCCTATCGCGGTCTTCGATACAGCGACGGCTGTCGAAGCGGGCGGAATTAGCAACGGAACTGCGGGTTCGAATCCGACAGGCAATGTCCTCACGAACGACACCGATGTGGATGCTGGGGATACCCAAACGGTAACAGGTGTCGCTGCCGGGATCGTCGGGTCGGCATCGGGTTCCGTCGCGTCGAATGTTAACGGTTCGTATGGTTTCATCTCGATCGCTGCCGACGGTACGTATAACTACACGGTCGACAACTCGAACACAACAGTCCAAGCTTTGCGAACAACAGCGAATACAATCACCGATGTTTTTACTTACACGATGCAAGACGCTGCTGGCCTAAGCAGCACAACACAGTTCACGATCACAATCCAAGGTGCCAACGATGCACCTCAAGATTTAGCGACAACGGGACTGACTGTTGCTGAAAACGCAGCCAATACGACCAGCGTCGGAACGATCACGCGCAGCGATGTCGATACCGGCGATACCCCGGCTTATTCCCTCGTCGATTCCGCCGGTGGACGATTTGCGATCAACGCGAGCACTGGCGTCGTCACGGTCGCCAATGGCTCGCTGCTGAACTACGAACTCGCATCCAGCCACAATATCACCGTTCGAGTCACCGACTTGACTGGCGCGACCTATGACGAAGTCTTTACCGTGACATTAACTGACGCCAACGAATTTGCGGTTTCCGCACCGACCGACGTCAATGCCGCGACCAATGCAGTCGATGAAAACGTGGCGATCGGTACGGTGGTGGGAATTACGGCTGCGGCCAGCGACGCCGACGCGACCACCAACACGGTGACTTACAGCCTGTTCAATAGCGATGGCGGTAACTTCGCGATCGACGCCAATACCGGTGTCGTCACGACAGCCGCGGCAATCAACCGTGAAGCCCTGGGCGCCTCGCGCAACATCACGGTCCGAGCGACTTCCGCTGATGGTTCGACCGCGGATACGGTGTTCACCATCAACATCAACGATCTGAATGAATTCAATGTTGGAGCAGTCACCGATTCCAACGCGATCGCCAACACGATCGCTGAGAATTCAGCCAATGGGACGATCGTCAATCTCACCGGCTTGGCCAGTGACGCTGATGCGACCACCAATGCGATTACCTATTCGCTGGATGACAATGCCGGCGGGCGATTTGCGATCGATGCCAATACGGGTGTCGTCACGGTCGCCAATAGTAGCTTGCTGGATTATGAAACCGCCACTTCGCACAACATCATCATCCGAGCGACTTCAGCCGACACTTCCTCTTCGACTCAGAGTTTTACAATCAATCTGACGGACGTCAATGAATCCGGCGTCTCGGCAATCAGCGATAGCAACGCCGCAGCGAACGTCGTGCTGGAGAACTCGGCCAATGGCACGACCGTGGGCTTGACCGGCCTGGCCACCGATGCCGACGCCACCGATACCGTGACCTACAGTCTCGACGACGACGCGGCTGGGCGATTCACGATTGACACCAACACCGGTATTGTGACCGTCAACGGTGCGCTCGACCGAGAAGTGGCCGCCAATTACAACATCACCGTCCGAGCTACCAGTTCCGACACGTCGTCGACCACACAGATCTTTACGATCAATCTGGGTGACGTCGACGAGTTCAACGTCGGTGCCGTCACCGATTCCAACGCGACCGCCAACACGATCGCCGAGAATTCAGCCAATGGGACGATCGTCAATATTACTGGCCTGGCCAGTGACGGTGATGCGACAACGAATACGATTTCCTACAGCCTGTTCGATAACGACGGCGGACGATTTACCATTGATGCCAACACAGGCATTGTCACCGTCAACGGCGCGATCAACCGTGAAACCGATGGAGCGTCGCGAAACATTACGATTCGAGCCACTTCCGCGGACACTTCGTACACGGATCAAGTATTCACCATCGCGATCATCGACGCCAACGAATTTGCGGTTTCCGCACCCACCGACGTCAATGCCGCGACCAATGCAGTCGATGAAAACGTCGCGATTGGCACCGTGGTGGGAATTACGGCTGCGGCCAGCGACGCCGACGCGACCACCAACACGGTGACGTACAGCCTGTTCAATAGCGACGGCGGTAACTTCGCGATTGACGCCAATACCGGAGTCGTGACGACAGCGGCGGCGCTCAATCGTGAAACGCTGGGCGCCTCGCGCAACATCACGGTCCGAGCGACTTCAGCCGATGGTTCGACCGCCGATACTGTGTTCACCATCAGCATTAACGATGTAAATGAAACGCCAACGGATCTGATGCCGAATTCATTCAACGTTGTGGAAAATATTGATACTACCGGAGGGTATAGTCTGGGTACTCTTAGTTCGATTGATCCGGATGCCGGCGAATCATTCACCTACTCCATTGTCGGTGGCGCTGATGGGGCAGTCTTTAGCCTGTCAGGCGATCAGTTGCTATTGAATGCTGGAGTGCTGAATTTCGAAAACAAATCTTCGTACAGCGTGCGCGTGCGGTCAACGGACAGCGGCGGACTGTGGCACGAAGAAACCTTGGTCATCAACGTCTTGGATATCAATGAACGACCCCAAATTGGCAACCAGTCGTTGGGGATAAACGAAAACTCGGCTAATGGGACATCGGTGGGGTGGGTCGTGGCCAATGATGTGGATGCCAGTGATTCGGTGGCCTATCGTTTGGTCGGTGGAAGTGGCGCAACGGCATTTTCGATCGATGCCGTCACCGGCGAGATCCGGGTGCTCGATGGAAGTCAGCTAGATTTTGAAACGAATCCGTCATTGGACTTGACAGTCGAAGTGCAGGATACGAGTGGTTTGACTCAAACCGCCACCGTGACCATCGCGTTGATTGATATCAATGACGCTGCCGTTTTGCTGACCAACGCTCCGCTCAATGTGAACGAAGGGGGCACGGCGGTATTGGACAATTCGCTGTGGCAAACGACCGACCAAGATCACTCGGCGGTTAGTCTGGTGTACGTGGTACTTCAATCACCCAACCGCGGCATGTTGGTGGTTAATGGACTTTCAGCAACATCGTTTACTCAGTCTGATTTGGACTTTGGGCGAGTAACGTATCACCATGATGGTAGCAATACTTCGATCGACAGCTTCGATTTCTCGGTTAGTGACGGAGTCGGAACGGCAACGACGGGAACGTTTGTGATCGCGATCAATCCCGTCAATGATGCGCCGACAGCCATGGATGATTTGGTGATCGTCAACGAAGGGGAGAATTATCAGGGCGTCGCCAGCGAGGTGTTAGCCAATGACTTTGATTCCGAAGGATCGAGCCTGACCGCTTTATTGGTATCGGGCCCGGCACATGGAACGATAACATTGAATCCCGATGGCTCATTTGTCTATCAACACGATGGCACCGAAACAACGACAGACAGTTTTCAATATCGAGTCAACGATGGCTCCTTGAACAGCAATATCGCCACGGTACGATTGCAGGTGATTGCGGTGAACGACGCCCCGCTGGGTGCCGTGGACGACCACGTTGTCTTTGCAGGTTTCACCCTGCGAGACCTGGTTGGGGTGTTGGCAAATGATGGCGATCTGGAGAATGATCCATTGATCGCTGTGTTAGTGAGCCCGGCAGCTAATGGGTCAGTGACTCTGAATGCGAATGGTTCATTTGAATACTCGCCGAATGCTGGTTTCTTCGGTATCGACACTTTCTCGTATGTCCCCAATGATGGCTCTTTGTCGGGCAAACTGACGGTGGTGACAGTTAACGTACAAGCCGTCTCTCCACCGGTCATCAATCCACCGGTCCCGACACCGCTTGTAGTACCTCCAGTAAATACGCAAATCGTTCCAGATCCTGTGGCCTTGGAGCCTGATCCAGCTGCGTCGACGGAAAATGCTACGACACCGTCCGTGACACCAGGCAATGTGTCAGAGACCAGACTAATCAGTGATCCGAATTTCTCGCGCATCAATCTGAATTCCTATGAACAATTTGCATCGGACCAGGAGATTCGCGAACACATACTTCGGTTGATCGATCGTCAACAATCGGAAGCGGTATTACGAACCATCTTGAATAATGCCACGATGGGACTGGCCCAAGGCGAAGAAGAAATCCAACGTTCCCGCCAGACGGCAAAGATTGCCGTGTCCTTCAATGCCAACTTGTTGTGGAATCAAATGGAAGAATTCCAAAAGGGCGCCAAGTTCGAACTGGATGAACTACGGGTTAATGTTGGAGCGATTACAGCGATCGGGACGGTTGGATACCTATTGTGGTCACTCCGCGGCGGCGTGTTGGTGGCTGCGGCATTGGCTCATACTCCGACGTGGCGGATGATTGATCCGCTGCCCGTGTTGGATTCCTACGTTGCGGCCAGCGGCAAACAAAAACGGGACGAGATCGACGAGTTGTTCGAGTGAGTCAAGAATCGATTGAATGGATTGTAGTGGCCTGAAACCACAACAATCCGAACCTGGGATAGCGATTCTGAACTAGTTCGTTCGACGAAAAGCTATGTTTCGACATGTTGAATTCCTGAAATAATCCAGACGCGTGACCCGAGCGAACGCGTTTAGACTGTCCGTTGTCTCTTCAAAAAGTCTTTCCCTCACTGCCATGTTCAGAATCAAATCAGCCACGCGATTGGCGGTCACGATCGGATTTATCTGTCTGACGCTGGTTTGTTTGGCATTGAGCTTGAATCTGATTCCCAATCCACAACAACTGGAAATGGAACGACGATTGAGTATCACGCGCGGAATCGCCGTCGCGGCATCGACGTTGGCCGAAAGCAATCGTTTACCCGAAATGCAGCTGGTGTTGGAACGAAACGCAAGCGTTGAACCAAGCATCCTTTCCATTGGCGTGCGGCGCGAAAGAGGTCGAAAAAACCTCGTTGAAGTTGGACCGCACAATCAGTCCTGGAATCCAGTGGATGTGCGTCAGCAAGACTTACAACAAATTGCCGTCGACATACTCTCCAATGGCCGCAAATGGGGGCAATTGGAGATTGTGTTTCATCCGGAGCAGCGTAGTTGGTTGGGCTGGTTGCTGCAGTTTCCCAATGGACTTATTGGATTTATGAGTTCCAGTCTAACCCTGCTGACCTGGCTGGTCTTGAACAAAACATTTCGCTATTTGAATCCCTCGAAAGTAGTTCCGGACCGGGTTCGGACCGCCCTGGATTCGATTGGCAGTGGGTTGGTCTTGTTGAGTCCCTCGGGCGAGATCGCCCATGCCAATAAGGCGTTTGGAAAAATTGTGCGACAAGAAATTAGTGACATCTTGGGTGGGCGGATCGACAGCTACCAGTGGAGTCCAGTGGAAGAAGGACAACAGGAGTTACCATGGCAAAGTTGCCAAAAAACGTCGAAATCAATCTCTGGAGAAATCATTGAGTCCCGCTTCGCACCGGGCCAAACTCAAAAATTCATGGTGAACGCCTCACCAATCCTGGGCTCGAAAGACCAAACTCGGGGATTGATCATCAGTTTTCAAGACGTGACAGCGCTAGAAAACAAGAAATCGGAACTGGCGAAGATCATCCAGACAGTTCGATCATCTCGCGATGAAGTCGAACGACAGAATGAGAAATTGAGTTTTCTGGCCAGCTTTGATCCGCTCACCAAGTGCATGAATCGGCGTTCGTTTTACAGTCGGTTCCAAACTTTGTGGGCCGAAACCACCGAACATCCTCTGACGATCATGATGCTGGACATCGACCACTTCAAGCGCGTCAACGACGATCACGGACACAGTACCGGTGATACTGTACTCGCCAAGGTCGGCGAAATACTTATTTCCACGGTGGGCAAACTGGGCACCGTCTGCCGGTATGGTGGAGAAGAGTTTACGATATTGTTGCCCAATTTACCGTTTGATCGCTGTTGTGAATTAGCAGAAACAATCCGCGCAAAGATTCAAGCGGAACCGATCGCCGGGTTGGCCATTACAACCAGCCTGGGGCTGGCGAACCGGGCGATGGGAGCGATGGACTCGCAACATATGCTGGATCAAGCCGACCAATGTCTCTACGCCGCGAAACGAAACGGAAGAAACCAGGTCGTGCGTTTCGATGTTTGCCCAGTCGTGTTTAAGGAAGCGGGCCCGCCAATCCACAACCCAGCGATTGCTATCGAGGCTGTCGTGGATGCAGTCGATTCCGTGGAAACGCACGCCGAATTGATGATTCCAGCGTCCAACAAGCAGAATGAGATTGAGTTTTCGTCAGTCACCGGGCTACTATCAGCGTTGTCGTTCCGTAGTCCTGAAACGGCGGCACACTCCGTTCGAGTCGCCGATTTGGCCGTCACGATCGGGCAGTCGATGTTAAATCATCGTGAAATTTTCCAGTTGGAGATCGCCGCGTTGTTGCATGACGTCGGCATGATTGGCGTACCCGACTCAATCCTGAACAAGCCGACGAAGCTTAGTGAACAGGAAAAAGAGATCATGCGAAGACACGACGAAATTGGGGTCGCGATCGTTCGCAGCGCTGGCGCTTCCGAAGTAATCGCCAATACGATTGAACGCCATCAAGACTGTAAATTGCGTGAGAAATCGAGCGAGCATTGCGACGCTTTGGATTCAGTCAGCTCCAGAATTCTGCATGTCTGCGATGCGTTTGATTCGATGGTTTCCGAGCAGATCTATCGAACAAAGATGACGACGAAACAGGCGTTGACAGAAATCCTGCTCAACACGCCACAACAGTTTGATCCCGACGTGGTCAAACAATTGTTCGATTTCGTTGCGTCTGGACAGTATCATAGCCAGCAGTCTCGCCACACAAAGTCGGAGAATTCGAAACCGGACAGTCGCTCGGCCGATGCTGTTCGATTGCCTGGCGATGTCGAGACCAACGAAAGCGTAAATGGGAATTGTTCGGTGGGAAGTCAGCCGATGGATGGGTCATCCGAGAACAAACCCGAGATCGAACGCCTGATTGAATTGGCTGACGAAGTGATCAATTTGTGCCAGACCCGTTCGACGTTTGTTGATTGTGAGGAAGACACCGAATCTTTCGCCATGGCTGGTGAATTACACGGCTCGCTCAGCTAGATTTTTGCGTCGGGTAAATAGGGAAAATCCGACACTTCTCGCCGAACGCCACCACTCAAGTTGTTAATCCTGCAGCATTGGTATCTACATAAGTTTGCTTCGTGGGTAGTGAACCGTATTGGAATCCCGCTGGCTTGTCCAGCGGAAGC
>JANNPW010000005.1:0-4114 GCA_031400405.1 Mariniblastus sp. | reverse complement strand
AGGTTTTTGTGGGTTGGTTGATCTGCGGGTTGACACCCGCAGCAACGAACTGCCGCCGCTAACGCGGCTTGGTTTTTGTGGGTTGGTTGAACTGCGGGTTGACACCCGCAGCTACGAACTGCCGCCGCTAACGCGGCTTGGTTTTTGTGGGTTGGTTGAACTGCGGGTTGACACCCGCAGCTACGAACTGCCGCCGCTAACGCGGCTGAAGTGGGATGACGATGGTCGAAATCGCTGCTAAATCGTCTGACTGCCGCTGTTATTTCGGCTTCGCTGATGAATCGAATCACGGAAATTGTCTGGGATTTGCGGCTTATTCGATCATTTTCGAAAAAACCATTTTTTTTTCCGCAGGGATTGCTAAAAAAAAATACTCTAATGTAACGTACTTCTCTTGAATATCTATTACCGATCCGTGTCAGACTCAATCTTTTGGGGGTGATTTGTGGATTTTCAATCGGCATCAACCGAGCGGACTGGCGCCGACAAAACGGGTGTGTTCGGGTCAAGTGTCGAGCACGGCAATGCCGAGTCATTGGATTCTTCACTGACAGCGGACAAGAAATCTTGCGAACAGGAACCCGCGCGATTACGCCAACGGTGGCTAGGCAAGCGGTTAGGGAATTCAGTTAGCAAGCCAACAGTCAAACTAGGTTTGGTTGCCAGGATCCCGTTTTATTTGATCGCCAGTTTGCTCTCGGCCACGGCGATGGCCAAAGTGTGGATGTTGCTGACCGATCCGTTTGCCGACATTCGAGTCGGGATTCCACACGAAGTTTTGTGGATCACGGTTGTCTTAGAGCTTTGTTTGGCTTTTGAAAATTGGCGAATCCGGGATATTCGTGCAATGGCTTTCCTCAACTCCATAGTCTTTGGGTTGTTTGCAAGTTTTGGCGGAATTCGGTGGACGATGGGATATAGCTCGTGCGGTTGTTCTGGCAACTTGGAACTGCCTGGATGGATGTTCATCATTATTGATGTCGTGATAGTTTGCTGGTTCATGCGTAGTCCAGGGCAGTATTTGCAAACTGTGTCTGGACTGGGGTTGCTCAGGTCGTATTGGAGTAGAAAAACTAGTGGTGTAAAGGGTCGCTTGGCTGGACTTGTTTTGTTCTGTTTAAGCGTTGTCAGTATGCAATTGCCAGCCGCGGCGCCATTAAGATCGATACTATTGGGAGAACCGCCGATTGGAGCAACAGTCACGTTTGACGGGCCGTTAACTACTGAAAGAGAACTGCGAGGAACGATCAAAATTACCAATCGTTCCGATACTTCGGCTGGCATTATTGGCGTCAATCGCTCATGTAGCTGTTTTGATTTTGTTGAAAACCCAGTTATGAAAAATCTGGCAGGTGGCGAATCGGTAATTCTTCCGGTGAGAATAAAACCGAAAAAATCTGGGCAACTGCATCAAAGGGTAGTTTTGTTTTTGGATCATCCGAAACAGTTTCGGTTGAATGTAGACGTTATTAAATTTGTTTCAGGAGTAAAATGATGAAGAGTTTTTGTCTCAATGCTGCTATGGTTTTTGCTATCTGTTTGACATGTTTGAGTGTCACTGAGAAAGCCCATTCTGCGGTAACAGCGGTCGCGGTTCCAATCCAGTATTGCTTACAATTCTACTGCAGCTGTTCCAGGGCAGGTTGTCCCAATCCTGGCAATTGTAACTATGAAAATTGCGTTTGTTGGTGTCCGTAGTCGAAATTCTTTTGGTTGTATGGCGGTTGTGGACGGCAAGTGGTTTTTTAGAACCAGCGTCGCGACTGATCGTGTGTTTCAAGGTGATTTCTTAACGGCTTGCGTTACACTTCGTCTCGCAAGCCTAATTTACTTCGACCGATAGCGCTGCAATGTATAAATTCCAGAATTCCTGTTTTGTGGTGCTTTTTTGCCTGATATCCACTCATGTCTTCGCACAGTCATCTCGCCAAGAATTTGTTGAGTTTTGCCAAAACAAGCATCGGCCAATTGCGAACGAGTTTGATGCAGTAGAGTTTTTTGAGCTGAGGACGGAAGGCTCGGGCACATCATGGAGACATTTTACTCGTGCTAACGATTGTTTTGTCGAAATGATCTGGCCCA
Source organism: Mariniblastus sp. (assembly GCA_031400405.1). Classification (GTDB taxonomy): domain Bacteria; phylum Planctomycetota; class Planctomycetia; order Pirellulales; family Pirellulaceae; genus Mariniblastus. The sequence continues at coordinate 2,032 of JANNPW010000005.1, read as the reverse complement.
ATTCGGGAGCTGGCGGAAAGTCGTCCAATGGTAGAAGTGCGATTCTGACCAACATCGCGATTCTCAACCGCGATTATTTCGCATACCTTGGATCGATCGAGTCGACTCGAACCGAATCTACCCCTCGGAATCCCCTTGGAGTCAGCTGGCAAATTCAAATGTTCAATGAGTCGCCAACAAAGATCGACTGTATCCCAGAATACTGTTTCATGCTGCCACGTGCTGGAATAGCGTACGAGGAGTTAGCCAGAGATAGTGAGTCCATCGTTGATTCGTGGATCGTGGATCGGGAAGCCAAAACAGGCACCGTCAAGTTGCGTTCGCAAAAAATTGCCAAAATGAATGGCGAAGCTGAAGTAACTGCCGTATTCGACCTCGAGAGCGGCGCCTGCTATGAAATGACTATCTCCGGAAAGGCACCGGAAGGTTTTCCGGAAAAAACCGCCTCGATCACGCATAAAATCGAATATAGCCAACTTTTGCCTTTACCCATCATCAAGCAAGTAAGCGTCGTTCCCAATTTCGGAACTCCTACCAAATCTGAAATTAGTTCCGTTGAATTTCAACCTGACGTAAACTCCCAAGTATTTAGACTTCCATTTTATGGAATCAGCGAACGCAATTTGATCAAGAAATACTGGTTTGCAGATTGGTGGGTTATGATAGCCGTTGTGACAACGATATTGACTGTATCGTTTTACATTTATCGTAAGAATTTGTGAATTGTGAAAAGAGTTGTTTAGAGGCGGCGGATTCTATCGAGGTCACGACACAATAATATTCAATGACTGAAAAATGATGTCTTCTAGCGTCCGGTGCATTGAAGTCGGTTTTGCGATTTGGACGAGGTAAATCGGATGGAGTGGTTTATGATTTACAATTGATTTCAGTATGCCACTCTTAAGTAAAGTCAACTGGTTTTTGAACGAGTCCCGAAATTGGATTTTTTGATGCCGCGAGCTAAATTAAGTCGGCTGGCCTTTACTCTCGTCGAACTTTTGGTTGTTATTGGGATTATTGGGATTTTGGTTGCGATGTTGTTGCCAGCGGTGCAGGCGGTTCGTGAAGCGGGACGACGGACGGTTTGTGCGAATAATGTGCGGCAGCTTGCGCTGGGACTGCTGAATTACGAATCGGCCAATGGTCAGTTGCCGGTCGGTCTGGTGGGGCTAGGCGGCAGTCCCGGCGCCAGTGAATTTTTGGGGATGAGCTGGATCACGCGGATCTTGCCGTTCATTGAACAGACTCCGTTGTGGGACCAATCGCTCGAAGACTATCGGCTCAATCCAATTCCATTTCGCTCACATCGTGGGATGCAGACTCCAGTGGTGACGCTGGGCTGTCCAAGTGATCCAGAGTCAGGAAAAGTTCAGTGGACACACGAAGGTTACCTTGTGACTTGCACGAATTATCTGGGAGTCAATGGAACCAATTATCAAGCCCGCGACGGACTGTTTACGTTTGATCAATCGACTCGTTTAGGCGAGATCGCGGATGGACAATCAAATACGCTGCTCATCGGCGAACGCCCTCCGTCAACCGATTTCTGGTACGGCTGGTGGTACGCGACGGGATCGGGCAGTATTTCGACCGGGGATGTGACGCTGGGTGTGGCCGAACTCAATCCCTCGGCAACACTGCCTCAATCCTATCTGGAAGATTGTCCTCCTGGCCCCTATCGCTACGGACCTGGACGCAATGAGCAGTGTGATGCGCTGCATTTCTGGAGCTACCACTCGGTCGGAGCCCATTTCGCCTTGGCCGATGGTTCGGTCCACTTGATTCCCTACGGCATCGACGACGCGACAATGCAAGGACTCGCCACGCGCAGCGGAGGCGAAGTCGTTTCCGTGCAATTTGGAAATTGATTCGCGAATCGCATAGGCTAAGGCTGGGCCGTTCAAAATTTGGGGTTGTGATGCGAATCGGTGTTTCCCAAACGGGGCGTTTTCTGTCCAATTGGTGGAGGTTCATTTCATTGCATCAGCCCGGTCAGATCGATGCCAGTTGCGTTTGAAGGATCATCCACTCC
>JANNPW010000004.1:0-66025 GCA_031400405.1 Mariniblastus sp. | reverse complement strand
TGGTTTTTTATTCCGAATTTTTACTTATCATCCCGTTAGGGATGGCAGCGATTAGCCGGTGGTTGAGCGCAGCGACACCAACGGATACAGTTCCGTCCGGAACGCGACGACCCTGAACGGGTCGAAGAATCTGCGACCCTTTCAGGGTCGACGCGTTAGTCTTTCGGTGTCCGGTGGTGTCGCTGCGCTCAACCACCGGCTAATCGCTGCCATCCCTAACGGGATGATAAGTAAAAATTCGGAATAAAAAACCAATTGATTTGGCGTACCGAAAAAGTCGAGTCAACCCCAGAGTTTCAGCAGCCCAGCGTTGCACCCACGGCAAACAAAAACTTTCCGACAATTCGGTGCATTTCCTGGAGGCGGGCAATTCAGTATTTCGGAATGCCGCTGTTACTTGAGCGAACGAATCACAGCCGCGATTAATCTCTTTGATCCCGTGCGATGATTCAAGTCGATGGACTAGGGGTCAATTGCCCGTTGCGACTCCACAGTATTTGACGGGGGTGAAAACTTCAGTCCTTGATGTTGATGTCCGGGCATCATTTCGATGGCCCAGGCAATCGCCACCCCCAGCAATAACATGGCTGACAGTTTGAGACGGTCATGTGAATGGAAGTGCACCTCGGGCAGCAAGTCCCCCAATGAAATGCACAAAAAGATCCCGGCCGAAAACGCCAATGAAAATCCCAGCACCAGATGACGAGAATCCAGCAATTGGTCGACACCGAAGGCGAACAGCAATGCTCCCAGCGGACACATCAACGCGAAGACCAAACTCACGATAATTTGTTTGGAGGGTGCCCAGCCGCGCGCCGCCATCAGCGACGTAATCGAAAACGCATCCAAGGGCTTGTGCAATACGATCGCCAAAAACACACCCAGGCCAGCCAGGGAAAATTCCCGCGAACCAGCCTGCACTGCGGCAGCCAGGGCGATTCCGTCGATCAAAGTGTGGACCGCCAATCCGAAACACAATCCGGCCCAACTCAAGTCCAATTGGCCATCGTGGCTTGCACAATGAACGTGGTGATGATCATGTTCGTGATCGCATAGTTCTTTTTGTTTGTGTTCGTGTTCCGCATCAACAGCGAGATCGTGTTGGTGAAAATGAAACGTGCGCACCATGAAAAACATGAACAACAGACCGACCAGACAACTGGCCATCGCCCATTCGACATTTTGCAACACCGAAATCGAGTGCGGCAACAGGTGCAACAAGGCGACGCCCAACATGACGCCGGAAACGAGGCTGATCGTGAGCTGAATCCGGCGATGGGTCAATTTCACAAATGATGGGATGGAACCACCCAGCGTCGAAGCGATCGCAATCAGCACACAGTAAATGACTAACAGCGTAAACATTCAGAATCAAACACGAACGGGAGTTCGCGTCCGCGGATTGCCAGAATTGAAGCCCTACATCGTAAGTCACCCGTTTCCGTTTGCAAAGCCTATCAAACAACCCATCGATCGGACCGTCCGCCAGTCGGCGTTCAGTCCGCCAGCTCATCGAAGTCGGATACTTCATGGCTCTGAGGCAAATCTGTCAATTCGGCAAGGTGAAAGAAGTCCAGGAACTTTTCCGTCGTGACGAACTGTTGAGCGTCCGATTTTTTGTCCGAAACGAACAAGGTTAATAATTCTCGACGCACCAGTTGGCTCAAGATTCCGCCACTGGGCTTACCGCGCAACTTATCGAGCTGATCTCGAGTCAGTGGCTGGTTGTACGCGACCACGGCCAACACTTCGACCGCCGCTTGGCTGAGCTTGACTGACTTGTTTCGACCAAAAAACTGTTGCTGGAAGGGCAGCAGTGATTCTTCGAGTTCCAATTTCAGTCCGCCGTCGATCGTCTTGATGCGGTACGCGGCGCGCTCGGCGGCATAGCGTTCGTTCAAGTGCTGGACGATTTTCGAAATTTCTTTTGGACTGACATCACGGATCACCGCAGCGATCATTCGCGACGTCAGCTGGACCCCGGGCGGAGTTCCCACAAACAGCATCGACTCCACAATCGACTCGGGCGTTATTGGACAGGCAGCATTGTCATCGGCAGCGGTCGCCGATTCGGTCGGTTCATTGATACTCGAAAACGCCGTGGCGGCTTGAGGCTGTCCCGTTTCGCCGTCCGAATCCAAGTCGGTATCGGGCTTCTGAGTACCCGCCACAGAGTTAAATGCAGCAGGAGTTCCTTTCAAGACTCGGGCATAGGCTTGGCTAAGTTTGTCCAGCGAAAACTCTTCGGCATCGCCATTGTCGTCGAGTGGCGTTTCAGTTCGTGCATCGGCCTCGCCCAGACCACTTGCCGACGATTCCCCGCCGGGACGTTCAATTGGCGTGTCTGCGCCCGGTTCATTGCCAGATGAATCATCATTCGGCGAGAGATTTATCGGAATCTTGCTTGACATGAAGACAGCTTAGAGGACAAGCTTTAGAGCTTGCAAGTCGAAAGTTCTCAATTCAATGCCAGGGAGATTGCCGATTCCTATGAATTCCAAAATTACCGAGTTGGTTCGAATCGCGATTTGGGGATCTTGCTGGCTGCTGGCCGTCGGATCGAGCAGTGCTCAAGTCGAATTGGAATCAGGTACAGTTGCCAACGCTTCCAGCATTCCCAGTAACAAGTCCACGGAAAACATGGTGGCTTCCGTTCATCCACTGGCGACTGCGGCTGGATTGAAAGCCTTCGAAAATGGGGGTAATGCAATTGATGCAGCGGTCGCCACCGCCTTGATGCTGGGGGTCGTTGATAGTTTTAATTCGGGAATCGGCGGCGGCTGTTTCGTGTTGATCCGGAGGGCTGACGGAGCGTTGATCGCGATCGACGGCCGAGAAATGGCTCCGGCGGCGGCTGAGCGCGATATGTATTTGCGCAATGGAGTCGCTGATCCTCAATTGTCTCAAACCGGGCCGCTTGCCAGTGGAGTTCCGGGTGCCTTGGCTGCTTACTATGAGTCGGCATCGCAATTTGGCAAACTTCAATTTTCAGATTTGATTTTGCCCGCAGCCGAAACTGCGGCGCAGGGATTTGCAATTTCCGAGGGATACGAGGAGCGACTGAAGTCGGAACAAACAGCGCTTGCTCGATTTCCGGGTTCGGCTGCGATCTTTTTGAAATCGGACGGCACGGTTTTTTCGGCGGGCGAGTTATTGGTACAAACGGATCTGGCGAAGACCTACCGGCAAATCGCCAAACATGGCCCCAGTTGGTTTTATAATGGACCGTTTGCCACTGCGACGGAAGCTTGGAACGCGAAAAACAATGGAATCTTAACAGCGCGTGATTTTGCGAATTATCAAACGGTTCGTCGCCAACCAATCCGCACGACGTACCGTGGATTTGAAGTGATTGGTTTTCCGCCACCCAGTTCGGGCGGTGTGCATGTGGCCCAAATTTTGAATATTCTTGAAAACTTCGATTTGTCGGCACTGGCCCAGGACGATCCCGCGATTTTCAAACACGTAGTCGCCGAAGCGATGAAACAGGCGTTCGCGGACCGGGCGTTTTGGTTGGGTGATCCGGATTTCGTCAATGTTCCTATCGGGTTGATTGACAAAAAGTATGCGAAAACGATGGCGGAGCGGATCGATGTCAAACGAGTTACGGCGATTGACTCGCACGGGGTTCCCCCTTTGGCCGACGCCAAGTTTTTTAAAAAACATACGACGCATATCGCGGCAGCCGATCGGGCAGGGAATTGGGTCGCAATCACGACGACCCTTAACACTTCTTTTGGGTCCAAGGTCGTGGTGCCGGGCTTGGGTGTCATGATGAACAATCAGATGGATGATTTTTCAATCGCACCCGGCATCCCGAATGCTTACGGCTTAGTAGGTGGCGAAAACAACGCCGTCGCCGCTGGCAAACGTCCTTTATCAAGTATGAGTCCGACGATCGTGTTAAAAGATGGCGTTCCGGTGCTTACCGTCGGCGCTGCCGGAGGACCGCAAATCATATCTCAGGTGTTGGGAACCATCGTGCAACACCTTGATGCCGGATTGCCAATCGAAAAAGCCGTTGCGGCACCGAGGCTCCACCATCAATGGTCCCCGGATCGCTTGCTGGTTGAATCGACTACCGAAGACCCGATTTGCAAAAAATTGACATCGCTGGGGCACGTGGTCGAACGATCTCCGGCTGTTGGTATTACGCAAGCGATCGCTTGGGATCCCGCGACAGGGCTATTTACCGGCGTCGCGGATCCGCGCACGACGGGTCGAGCCGCGGGCCAGGCGAAAGAGCTAATGCCCGAACAAGTGCGGTAGGATTTCATCGGCTGCGGAAGCGGCACATTGTCAACGACAACGACTTTTTTTGGCCAGAGAGATCGTTTACAATACCCGTCGCCGGGGACAAGAAGAAAACGCCAAGAATTACGGCCTGGCAACGAATACGCTTTGAATCTGCCACCAGTTCTTACCGACAATTCAACCAAACTTCTGGATAGGAAATAAATGAACAAGCCACTTGCGCCGACGCCGATCCTGCTCTACGACCATTTGCCGGGTATTTTGGCCATTTTCCCTGCAGTGTTGTTTGCCGTACTGGCTACGTTGTCTCTGTTTACCAAGCGGTTGATTTCCACGGAGCAGGCCGAAAAGCTCAAAGCCCAAATGGCGGATGTTCCTTTGGAAATCGCCGACAAGGCCCTCAATGCCACTGAGCCGTTCTTTAATGCCCATATGTTGTTCTGGGTTGGCTTGTCGATCATGCTCGTTTGGTACGTGGCGTTCCGATTCAACTTGCCCAAAAGCAAATTCCTGTTGATGTTTGGCTTGATGGGGACGTTTGTGGGGATTCCCGTTGTTCTTGAATTGACCGGTTTGATCCATCCGTTCAGCTGGACGAGTTCGTTGCTCGGCGGGTTGGAACCGACCGTTAACACCGGCGCATGGGTTGTGATGTCGCTCGTTTTCTGGGCTGGTTTTTTGGGTAATTTCATTTACAGTCGCACTCACATGTGCGTCCGCATCGACGAGTCCGGCTTGACCCTCAATCAGATGGGTGGCAAGGGAGAACGATTTGAATTGATCGGCCTGAAAACCGAAAATGAACCCTTGGATTATTTGGAGTTGTTTTTGGCTGGCGTGGGTTCATTGTCGTTGAAAACCAGAATGAACAAACCGATTTTCACGATGAAGCGAGTGATCGGACTCTACCGCATTCCCTGGTTCCCGTTTTATCGGGGCAAGCTGGCTCGCATCGAGGAAATGTTGAGTTTCCAAAGCAAGGTGGTATCAGTGGAACGACAAGATGAAGTCGATTCGGCTGGTCAAATGGACGAAGAGGGCTCTCAGGATGACGATGGAGAGGCACATGTCGGAGGGGAATTTGACAACCGGGATGTACCTGAAAAACCGGGTACTGGCGAAGTGCGTTAGAACGATTTTTCTGTCGCCGTCGACACCTGACTGGCGTGGACTGAATTCTGCCGCAGTGGAACCAAAAACGACTGGTTGGAAATCGCAATCCAGCAACTGCGGGAGTTCATCGCGACTTGGTCAAAGCATTTTTTGTGCTTCCAATACAGATTGTTTTGCTGTTTAGCGCAAGCGTCGGCGAGCGAGTAATTTTCGAATCGAATCCTGGCCGGACCGGTTGGATTTTCTTGGGTTACTCGCCGAGTTCATAACCTCAATGGCGAGAAAAAATTCGGTGCCCTGGCTGGGCGAAGCGTCTCTTCATGTCGGGTAGTTTGAAAAAGCGGACTGGTGAATTTTTGGATTGGCTTTCAACCCTGGTAGTACGACCTGATACCCTCGATCGACTTTAATTCGGAATTGAGAAGCGAACGATGAACCAAGTTTTCAACATGGCGATCAAGGATCTAAAAATACTGTTCCGAGACAAAATGGGAGCCTTCTTTATTGTCGGCTTTCCGATTTTGATGGGCGTCTTTTTCGGACTGATCATGGGCGGCAGTTCGAATGCCGACCGGGGTGCGATGAAGGTGGCAATTGTCGATCAAGACGATTCGACCATCTCGCATGCTTTCGTGGCGGCTTTGCAAAAGAACAAGAGTGTGGAGTTGGAACCGGCGGAACTGGAAGATGCCAAAGAAAGCGTCCGCAAGGGCCAACGTGTCGGGCTGATCGTCTTGTCGGAGGGGTTTGGTAAAACGGCCGGTATTTTTTGGCAACCCGCGCCCGAAATTCAATTGGGTGCCGATCCGTCGCGATCGGCAGAATCTGGAATGTTGCAAGGCTTCATTATGGAGGCGATTGGATCGCTGGCGGGAGAACGATTCCAAAACCCCAGTGAGTTGCGCCCCTTTGTGTCGGATTCCTTGGCGGAACTCCAGACCTCGCCAGACGTTAATCCCGTTAGTCGGCAATTGCTTACCACGATGTTCGGTTCGTTGGATCAGATGTTCGAATCGATGGAACAACTACAACAGAAAGACGGAGTGGAAGTGGCCGGAGGAGCGGATAGCGGTGCCAAGTCCGGACCCAGTTTCGAATTTGCCAAAATCACCGCGCTCGATATCTCGCGACAGGTCGATCCCAATAGCGCAGCCGGGCAGCTGAAGAAAATTCGTTCACCTTGGGATATCAGTTTTCCCCAAGCGATGATGTGGGGAGTGTTGGGTTGCGTGGCCGGTTTTGCCATTTCGATCGCCAATGAAAATACATTGGGAACCATGTTGCGATTGCAAGTTGCGCCGGTGTCGAGATTTCAAATTCTGGCAGGCAAAGCGCTGGCGTGTTTTATAACCGTGGTCGGTGTGATCACGATGTTGACGGTTTTGGGCGTGCTATTGGGTATGCAACCAACCAATTATCTCCTTCTGCTTGTCGCTGCGGGGTGTGTCGCGTTTTGTTTCGTTGGCATCATGATGACGATGTCGGTTTTAGGAAAAACGGAGCGATCCGTCAGCGGCAGTGGTTGGGCGATCAATATGGTGATGGCCATGTTGGGCGGCTGCATGATCCCCGTCATGTTCATGCCGAAATTCATGCAGACCTTTAGCGTTATCAGTCCGATCAAGTGGGGAATTCTGGCCTTGGAAGGTGCCATTTGGCGAGATTTCAGTTGGTCCGAGTTGGGCGGGCCTTGCGGCGTGCTCATCGCCTTCGGTACCGTCGGGTTGATTGTCGGTACGTTGATTTTGAGTCGTCGCGACTGATGACCAGCCACGAACAAGTTGGTTCCGCAGAAGAGAATTCGAATTACGTCCGCTCGAGCAACATCAAAACTGAAAGACCACATCAACGGATGCGGTGAATTGGCGGTCGCTCGATTGGTCGTCGAACGGCAAAACTTGGTTCGCTTGATCCCAGCGAATTTCGGGACGAATGAGCCAGTTTGCCTGGGGTGCGTAGTTCAATCCAAATGTCAATCCAAACAAGTCACCGCGTCCCAGTAGCAGATCCGTGATTGGATTGGCAATCAACACGCCATCGTCATCATGAAACCACTCCAGGCGCGAACCGGCCGACCAACGATCGCTAATCGCATAGGTTAAGGCTTGATTGATACTAAACCATTGGGCAACTTTCGGTAAACCAGCATTGTCGATGCCGATTTCTTGAGCGAAATTGAAATCGAACCAGCCGACATAGTTCCAGCGATCCGAGAGTTGACGCGTGGTGATTAGTTCATAGGTCAATTGATTGTCGTTTAAGTCGTCGGTTTGATCGCCGAAATAGAGGACATGCGTTAGGGTCGTTGTTTCATCATCGCTGGTCCAGCCTAATGTACCTAGATAGCCCGGTGAATTGTTGTTGTCAGTCCAGACATCCCAGCCTTTTACTATGCCGGCCTGTGCCGTCCAGTTGGTCCCAATCGGATAACTGAGCAAGACACCGGTATGTGTCGAAGGTTGAGCCAGCATAAAAGCAAAAGTCGCCGAATGGAAATAACGATCCAGTGCCGGGACTCCTTCGTAACCAATGGGTGACCAAAACCGACCGACTCTTACGATTGCCCCATCGCCAAATGGATTCGCGTTGGGCAGAGCCAGATCGAAATACAGTTGTGGCATTGCCAGGCCAGCAAATCGTCGTGTCGTCCATTGATCGTCAAAGCCCGTGGACTGAACGAAACGAGAATCCGAACCGTACATCAAATCCATTCGCCATCCGAATGCGCGGCCCAGGGTCTCTTCATCTTCAGACAACTCTTTGCCGACGCTCAATCCAAGTTGATTCAACAGATAATCATTCGAGCGGTCGTTCATTCCCAACGGGCCATTGGATCGGTCTGCCGGACGGTCTGGATTCCAAGTAAATCCTTGGGCTAACCACCCGTTTATTTCGATTCCCCGTTGGTCAAGTCGCGAAGAATGGAACATCCGCCAGGGTTCTTCTTCGTCTTCTTCGTCTTCTTCGTCTTCTTCGTCTTCTTCGTCTTCTTCGTCTTCTTCGTCTTCTTCGTCTTCTTCGTCTTCTTCGTCTTCTTCGTCTTCTTCGTCTTCTTCCGCGGCGTCCCCAGCGTTATCGTTGCTATCTGATCTACTTTGTCGGCTATCTGCGCCTCGGTCGTCTTCCGCCGGTTGAGCAATGTTCCGTTTGAGTTCGAGCGATTCGTCGCCCAACTGTTTCTTCAATACACTATTGCGCGACGACACTAATCGAGCCGGAACCGCAGGCCTAGATGGGGAATTCGATGTCGAATCGGCGGAGGAGTCAGCATCCTGCGATTTTTTGGCCACTTTGTTCAACGAACCATTTCCCAGGCTCTGAAGTTTCGTTGATCGAGGCAAATGGTGCCTGACAATCAACGAATTGGATTTCGCCGCCGCGACTCGACTGTTCCTCAATTCCGGCTTTGCGCCGTTGACCGACTTCGACTGTCCGAGCAAGGTTTGATTTGCAAACAAGACGAGCCAGGTGATTCCAACCCCAGCCCACGCCTGCCGCGAAACTGTGCGATAAAAAGAATGCCACGTCATCAAGCGATTCCTTTCGCCTTGGCTGACTGATGGTTAAGGCTTGTATTGCGCCGAGAAGATCATCAATCACTATTAGCGATTGTTCGGAATTCGTGGATGACAATCATAAGCAACTTGCGGAACAATCCGTTCATTCGGGATTGTGCGATTGTATAAGTTGTAGGAACGCTGTGGATGGTACCGGGAGATATGGCGTTTATTCAAGTGTTTCAGGCGTGAGTTGTTGACCGTACCTGCGTCAAGTGTATTGGTCATTATGACCAACGTCAGGAAGAACAACATCATTACCAAATTTATGACCGCTTTCTCAATTGATTTTTGCGAAATTCCCATGGAGTCTAATTCCAGATTTAAGAGTTTTGTTCAAGCAACCGAACCATTCAGCCTAATCAATTTCTGCCGACATTTCAGCGTCGAATATCAAAAAAAATCGTTTTCACGATACCTGACAACCAGCTGACTCACACAATCCTCGTAGGTGGCATAACCGTTAAAACACAAAATCAAGTTGTTCGACGTGGATAAAACCCAACTGCCGGCTTTTGCAACCTAGCCTTTGACCGGTGCGGCTTGTCTCCATTGCCATGGGTAGGCTAGCCGCTCCAAGTCATTGCACTTTTGATTCCAAAGCAGCGATCGCCTCTTCCCCCTTGTCATACCAGGCAAAATACTCATCGTACTCACATGAAGCAAAATAACACAACATCGTTGGCGAAGCCAATCTCAATCCTTCCCTGCCTCAGTCGGGTCTTGGTTGTCGATGACGAGCGAATCAACCGGGAAATGTTGAGCCGGATGTTGCAACGAAACGGCTATGCAGCCATTTCGGTCGGCAGCGGCCAGGACGCTTTGACTCAACTAGACTCCGAACCATTCGACTTGGTTTTGCTGGATGTCGTGATGCCGGAGATGGACGGTTTCGAGTGTCTCCAACGGATTCGCGAAAACTATTCGGTCATTGAACTACCCGTGATCATGGTGACGGCCGAACAGGAACGAGATCGGGTCATTCAGGCTTTTCGAGCGGGTGCCAATGACTATGTAACCAAACCCATCGATCGGGATATCACCCTCGCGCGCATCGCCACACATACCAAACTTCGCGCCAGTTTGGCGGCGTTGAAGGACAGTGAAGAACGTTATTCACTTGCCGTCAGCGGCTCCAACGATGGAATATGGGACTGGAATGTTGCCCAAAACGAAGTCCATTATTCGCCTCGTTGGAAGGCGATGCTTGGATACCAGGAAGGCGACATTGGTACCTCGCTGGACGAGTGGTTGAATCGAATCCATTGCGATGACTGCGACCGATTTCGCGATACTTTCATGGGTCCGGCCAGCGGGGATAAAGCTAATCTGCGGTGCGAAATTCGCATGATTCATCGCGATGGGACGTTTCGATGGATGTTTTGCCGGGGGGTAAGCGTCCGTGACGCAGACGGAGCGGTTTGTCGCATGGCAGGTTCTTTATCCGATATCACAGAAGGCAAAGTCGGTGACCCGTTAACCGGTCTACCCAATCGCTTGCTGTTCATGGATCGCTTGGAACATGCGATTGGCCGATTCGAACGAAACAGCCAGTTCCAATTTTCCGTTTTGTTCCTGGATTTGGATAAGTTCAAGTTGATTAACGATAGCATGGGGCATCAAGCGGGTGACCAGCTGCTGATCACCATTGCCCATCGTCTGGGAAATTGTTTACGTCAAACTGATTCAGTCTTCCGCGCAGAACCGACTTTTACCCTGGCTCGGCATGCTGGAGATGAATTCACGATTTTGCTGGAAGACTTGCAATGCGTGCAAGACGTCGAAAGGGTGGCAGAGCGATTGTTAGCAGCAATCTCCCTTCCGGTCAAAATCGAAAGGCAGGAAATCACACCGGCTGCCAGTATTGGATGGACAATGTGCAATGTCAATTCACTGACCCCGATCGACTTGTTACGTGAGGCGGATACTGCCATGTATTATGCCAAATCTGCCGGACGTAACCGGGCCAAACAATATGACACCAGCATGCAACACAGTGCCACGCTGCGATTGGAATTGGAACAACAACTGCGATTGGGACTGGCAAACAATGAATTTCTATTGCATTTTCAACCCATCCTTCGATTACCGGCGGAAAAAATCATCGGCTTTGAATCCTTGGTTCGGTGGCAACATCCGCAAAGAGGATTGGTATATCCCGGCGATTTCATTTCGACCGCCGAAGAAGTCGGGTTGATTATCCCATTGGGATGGAAAATCACCGAAATGGCCTGTGCGCAAGCGGCTGTCTGGGAAGCTCAATTCCCCCACATCGAGGCCATGATGACGATTAATTTCTCGCCGAAACAGTTCGGACAAAAGGACTTTCTGGATACCTTTCGAGACGTAGTGAAACGTACTGGAGTTTCGTCGCAACGACTCTGTATCGAAGTAACTGAAACTATACTGATGGAGAAGCAGGACTTGATTTGCCCCCTTTTACAATCCATGCGAGATATGGGCGCAAAAATCGCCGTCGACGATTTTGGTACGGGCTATTCGTCGCTGGCCTACTTGCACCGATTTCCGATCGACATACTCAAAATCGATCGTTCGTTTGTCAAATCGATCTTCGAAAGTCCGGAAAATCTGCAAATCGTCCGCACCATTATCGATCTCGGTCGAAGCCTGAAGTTACGCGTGGTGGCTGAAGGAGTCGAAACCGAGGCCCAACGCGATCGTCTGATAGAGTTGGGTTGTGACCACGCCCAGGGCTATCTCTGGGCGCCGGCCATGCCAGCAACCTTGGCTACTTCGAAGTTACAGGTGCTCGGTGCAATGCCGATCACGACTCCTTTGCTAGCGCCGCAACCCATCGCTGTCTTTTAGCTGTTTGATGTTTCAAACTAATATCACGGAAACGAGACGATTGCTATGCAATTTGTTATTTTATCAAGTTGTTTGGATCAATTCCTGTTCGCAATTCTCTGTCTGGCAATTTGGTTCATTGCAGATCGATTCCTGTTTTGCAATTTGAGATCGAAAATTGCTCGGTTGCGAATTGGAGTGACGGTGGCACTGTTGGTGGTGCTTGCGATATTTGTCAGTTTCCAGGTCGGGCATTTCCAACGTAGTCAATTGAAGGATAGCATCGTCGGTTTCGCCCCGACTTATGCGATCGAACTTTCAAAACTGGGACACCAACAAATCACGCTGGAAACGGCGGCCGACGATCCGCTCTATCTGGAATTGATCGAAAGACAAAAGTGTTGGCTGGAACATAATCCCACAGCGCACGATATTTATTCCATGAGATTGGCCAGCGACGGCACCCTGAAATTGATCGTGGATTCAGAAACGGATTATGATCGTAACGGGAGATTTGAAGGCGAACGAGAGCAACGAACCGCGATCGGGGAAGAATATTTTGACCCGAGCCAATTGATGTTGGAAGCTGCCCATGGATCGGCAAATTTCGATGAGGTCCCATACTCCGATCGATGGGGGGTGTGGGTCAGTGCTCACGCTCCTCTGTTTAACTCACAGGGAGAAGTGGATGGATTGGTGGGGGTTGATTTCTCCGCACATCAGTGGATTCAGACCATTTTATTCGCCCGGCTAGCCTCGCTGTTAATCGGTTTCGCGACTGTAGCGGGTTACATTGGCACGACCGTCATTATTTCACTTCTGAAACAGGATCTGGAACGGGAACGAATCGCCTTGCAACGTGAGCAACAGGCTATTTCCCTCCGGATGATCAGCGAACAAGCGCAACAGGCCAATCACGCGAAGGGCCAATTCCTGGCCAATATGAGTCACGAAATTCGTACCCCCATGAACGGTATTATGGGTTTAACCGAACTACTGCTGAACACTGACTTGCAAACGGACCAACGCAGCAATTTGGAGCTGATTAGTTCTTCAGCCGATGCCTTGATGACAGTGCTTAATGATATTTTGGATTTCTCAAAAATCGAGGCCAACAAAATGACCCTTGATCCGCATCCGTTTGATCTGCGAGAAATGCTGGGCGATGCGATGAAATTGTTCGGATTGCGAGCCCACCAAAAACAAATCGAACTGGCCTTCCATGTTCCAACCGACTTCCCCGAGGTCGTCTTGGGAGATGCCGGACGAATTCGTCAAGTGTTAGTGAATCTCGTTGGTAACGCGATCAAGTTCACCCATCAGGGGGAAATTATTGTCTCCGTCGAACAAATTCGGCTTAACAATGATTCAAACCATATGAAGTTCTCGGTACGGGATTCTGGCGTTGGTATTGACGCTGAAAAGCTCGACAAAATCTTTGAACCCTTCAGTCAAGCTGACAATTCTACCACGCGAAAGTTCGGCGGAACCGGTTTAGGTTTGACCATTTGTCAACGGCTGGTTGAATTGCTGGGTGGCCAACTGGAGATTCAAAGTCAATTGGGTGTGGGGACCACGATTTCGTTTACTTTGGTCTGCACTCAGCCAACCGCTGATTTGACGGTGGCACGCGGCGGCGACCAAATCGTGTTGGAAAATTTGCGGATTTTGGTGGTCGATGACAACGGTACTAATCGCTTGATTCTGAAAGAAATGTTGGCTCATTGGCAAGTGGAAGCGACCGTCGTTAATGGGGGTAAAGAAGTTTGTCAGATAATGGAACTTGCTCACGCTGAAAATCGAGCGTTTGATCTGGTATTGATGGATGTCCAAATGCCCGAAATGGACGGGTTTGAAACGACTCGCCAAATCCGCCGTCACGCGAAAATTGCCAATACCCGTGTAATCATGCTCAGTTCTTGTGACGCCTCAGCCTACACCGAACAATGCCGTGAAATTCGATTATCCGCCTATTTGACCAAACCAATCAAACAATCAGAATTGCTCGAAAGCATCATGGCGGTACTCAAACGGACGAATCCGGAATATCGAACTTCGGTCGCCAATCCGAGTTATGCCTCACCTAGACCTGCCGTCAATCGTATTACCAGCAGTTTAAAAATCCTGGTCGCGGAAGACAACTTCGTGAATCAGCAATTGATGCTCCGAGTGTTGCAACAAGACGGTCATCATGTTTTGTTGGCCAATCACGGTGGCGAGGCAATTGCGATGCTGAAACACGAATCAGTGGATGTGGTGATCATGGATGTAAACATGCCAGTTGTCGATGGCCATGAAGCCACAATCGCGATTCGGCAAGCAGGTTTGTTGGCACGATCTGGTCAACGCTTGCCAGTGATCGCGCTGACCGCCAACGCCATGATTGGGAATCGCGAAAGGTGCATTGAGGCTGGCATGGACGATTACGTCACAAAGCCAATCCAGTTCGCCCGCCTGTTTGAAACAATCAATCGACATGTCGCTCAACAGGATTCCGCCTTGGATCCACCTCAGGGGACTGAATCGACGAGGTTGATTTCGCAGGCATTCGAACCGGACGCGAATCCCAATGCCGCCAAGGCCGACAATTCGTTCGCCGCAATATTGGCCACTGATTCGGCTCTCGATTGGCCGATTCTGAATCAGGCAGAGTTAATGGATCGGATCGATGGAGACCTCGAATTGCTGGAGATTCTTGTGGCAGCTTACGGCAACGATGTTGGCAAACTCGTTGAAAACTTGCGCGCTGCGATCGACGCCGCCGATCCTACGATGGGCAAGAAGATCGCACATACGATCAAAGGCACGGCGGCCAATTTAGGTGGAGTGCGCGTGACCAAAGCAGCCGCTGAGTTGGAAAAAGCACTAACCCTGGACGACGTTCCGCGAACTAAAGCTTGGTTGACATTGCTGGGTGAGTCGGTCTTACTTTTGGGCGATGAGTTACAGGCCCTTTCAAGTTCGTCGTACCAGGCATGCAGTCCAAGGTAACGTACTTCGACGGATCCCGGCCGGAAATCGGATTTGATTTACTGTCGCGCCGATTTGTTCGATGACTGCACCAACAGCAAGTTATCCAAAGTCGACCAAGATCCTCAAGACTTGATGAACTAGAACACTTCAAACTGCATCCTTGAGTTTCATTGCGGCGGGCTGAAAATCGGCCATCGCGCGAACCAATTGCCGCCAGTTGGCTGGCCGGCCGGGAGTTAATCGACCGAGAATTCGTTGGCTTGCGGCACCGGTTAACCACGGCACATTGGCCGGCATTTGATCAATGTGCAGCAATCCCAACAAAGAGGCCACGACGGCAGGAATTGCGGTCGAACTGAATCCCAAAGTCGAAATTCCAGCCACCGATAGCCAGGGGAGCGATTGGCTGAACTGTTGGATCAGGGCTATTTCAATTTCGCGTGGCGCGGCAATCAATAGTTCGTGGGGTTGTTCCGAGTGGTTCACTCGCAATGACTCCTCCAGTTCATGGACGTCAGCTAACACATGCCGTTCAATCGCCGGTAAGTCCGCATCCAGACCATCCGACGCAGGCAAATGATACAGAACAACGGAATCGCCAACCAATAATAGCGACCGCCGACAGTTGGATACCCGCTCATTGCGGTCAGCCGCCAGTAGCCACCACGGAAGTGCCTCCAGGTTCTGGCCGCGACCTCCCACCGTTAAATCCCGAGCCGGGAAATCGTCGATTACGTTCACCCCGGATTGTTCCGCTAATCGGGCCGCGTCGCAAAAACTGGAATACGAAATTCGTTGATCAAAGTCGGCAGTCCAGACACCGGGGTCGACCACGGCAACCGCCATTACTCGATCGACATACTTGCCCGCATGACATTTTATCTTTTCGACGACGATCGCTTGCAACTCGGCCAGGTCGGACAGCAGCGGTGCGAATTGACTCAAGTCGGGACGCTGACTTTGATGGATGGCGCGACAGCCCGCTTGGATCGTGGTTGGAATCGGAGCCGAGACCTCGATGCAATGCTTCAAGCGAATAAATTTTCCGTGTCCGATGGCAACAACAAGAACTCCCTGAACCGATGCGAAACGGTCATCGATGGATAACCCAGCGATCAATCGATGAGTCCGATTGTACAGGACTTGATCGATCCGATCCGTGGAGGGTTCCCGCCGCTGCCGACCCCAAAGTACGGGTACAGGAATAATCATGGGTTGCGGTGGGTTGGGAAAACAAAAAAAAGTGGCTGTTACCTATATCGGCAACAACCACTTGTTAATTTGTTCCGGTTTGGCAATCGCTAGCGACTAAGCAACCATTTGAAAAACGCCAGCACAAATGTCTAGGCGACGACGCGTAGTGCTGGAGCTGCCGGTTCGCGGATCAAGTCCAGAAATTCTTCGAAGACTCGCACATCCAACGCGGAGGCCGCCTCATTTTCCGGATGAAACTGGGTGCCGATCGCGATCCAGTCGGGCATTTCGCTTTCGATCGCTTCGATGACGCCGTCGGGGCAGCGAGCGGTCACGACGAATCCTTGCGCGACTTCGTCGATGGCCATGTGGTGCCGGCTGCTGACGCGAATCTCGCCGTCACCATAAACGCGTTCCATCAGGCTATTGGGTACCAATTCCAGACTGTGCCGATGTCCAGGGTCCTGCGCATCGCGGTGTGGAATTGCGGTCGGGATATCTTCGGGAATATGCAAAAACAAATTGCCACCCATGGTGACGTTGAGCAACTGCAAGCCGACACCGATACCAAACACGGGCAGGCGACGATCAGCTATCGCCTGCATCAATTTACGATCAAACGATTCGCGGCGAGGGTCCATCGGGCGGACACTCGGGTGCAACATAAAACCATCGCGTCGGGGATCCAAATCGGCCCCGCCCACCAACACAAAACCGTCCAGTTTTTCCAACAGGTTGTTGATATCGTCTTCGTCGACCATTGGCGGGACGATGATCGGTATTCCGCCAGCTCGTAAGATGCTGTCGTAATACCCAGCCGTAACGACTGAAAAAGCGGGTTGATTTCCTTGAGCACTGCGGAAATCCGCATTGATTCCGATGATTGGCTTTACTTGCATTCCGGTTCTCCTAATGGGTAAATTGACTCGTCGTGAGTCCAATTGGCCGCGACCCGACACATTAATAATCGAGAACTATCGATATTTGTGGTATTGAATCAACCGCCTGAAACAGTCCAAAAATATCCAGTATTCATGGCTCATCCGAGCACTTTGTGGGGCATCATTCCAACAACAAAAAAATGAAGTGATGGCCCAACATCCAGGGTTCCGCAGAAGTCGGTTCCGGATCGAAGAGAAAGTGAAAGGTGATGTGGCGGGGATTGCATTAGTCGCATTCCGATGCGTGACAATCCATTGACAAATTTCCCTGACGTCCTTGCTCGTCCTAAGCACTCGTAGAATCACCTCCTACTGAATGGAAAATTGTTAAGTTCCAGATCGTCTGAAACTCGTGAGGGCAATGTAAAACACGGGTTTCCGAGGTTCAAGCAAAAAAAATATTTTGAGAGAAAATGGACGTTGGATACCACATCCTGTGCAAGCACCGCTAGCATGCTAGCGAGAATTCGTCTTGGTAGGTCATTTACGAGTCAGCCCAAACACAGGTCTAATGCGAAGTGTAATACGTATTAACCTTAAAAAACCGCAATAAAAGATAAGATTTCCACCATCATGCAGTTCACCGATGTCTGTCTTGAATCATTTGGCTATACAATTCCCGAGGAAATTTGGACTTCGGATGCAATCGAGGCGAAACTGAGTCCGCTGTACGAACGGCTGCGATTGCCGATCGGTCGACTGGAATTAATGACCGGCATTATGGAACGCCGGTTTTGGCCGGCGCATACTCGGCCGAGCGAGTTGAGTGTCAACAGTTGTCGCCAGGCTTTGGCGGCCGCGAACTTTGATCCGTCGAACATCGGTTGCTTGATCCATGGTTCAGTCTGTCGTGATTTTCTTGAGCCCGCTACGGCTTGCACGGTCCATTGGCAACTCGGACTACCTCGAAATTGCTTCGTCTACGATGTTTCCAATGCTTGCCTGGGAATTCTCAGTGGGATGATCCAAGCCGCCAATATGATCCAGTTGGGTCAAATCAAGGCGGCTCTCGTCGTAGGCTCCGAAGGAGGACGACAGTTGGTCGAGCACACGATCGACACGCTCAATCGTGATACAAGCTTGACACGTAAATCCATCAAAGACGCCGTGGCGAGTCTGACCATCGGCTCGGCCAGTTGTGCCGTGTTGTTGACACATCGTTCGATCAGCAAAGCCCAGAATCAACTTCGTTCCGTTGCCATCAACGCCAACTCGAGATACCACGATCTGTGTCAAAGCCACGACGACCAAGCGGGGGCAAACATGTTGCCACTTATGAAAACCGATTCGGAACTCTTGATGCAACAGGGAGTGCAGACGGGTATCGATACCATGGCTCAATTCCTGGGGTCGAGCAATTTACAGGTCAGCGATTTCGATCGAACCGTGTGTCACCAAGTTGGTGCGGCCCATCGAAAATTAATGCTGGAATCGTTGGGCCTCGATCCCGCGATTGACTTTCCGACTTTTTCCTGGCTGGGCAACACAGGCGCTGCAGCGTTGCCGATTTCGTTGGCGATTGGCTGTGAACAGGGCTTTATTCAACCCAACCAGCGGGTCGCATTGCTGGGAATCGGATCGGGGATCAATTGCTTGATGATGGAATTGATGTGGCACCAGACGCAAGTGCTGGGCAGTACTTGGACCGGTTCGCCAGCAAAAAGTACATAAAAAAAGCCGGGCGTGAGCCCGGCTTGGATTTCAGTTGCGACAAACCTAGTTCGAACTGGCGTTCCACCACCAACGGTCACCCGACTTGGACGTTGCTTTAGAAGCCACCGTTTCCAATTGAGCAACTGTTTCGGTTTTTTCGACCACACCCCAAGAATCTAATTGAATTCCACCGGAGGCCGACACCATCCAGGAATCCGAGACTCTGACGAAGCTGCATTCGGCTGGAACTGACTTCGGTACAGCCCAGGTCGGAGTTGCAATGACGTCCGTCACACCCAGAATTGCCGGCGTTTCCAAACCGACTCGCGCGGCCAAATTTTCTTTGCGAATGATCGCAGCGACAACTGACAAATCCATCACGTTGCGCAGTTCGCGGAACGCTGGCTCCGCTGCTGCAAGTGCTTCGAATTTTTCGGTCATCAATTCAGCCCACTGAACCGCAAACCGGTTCTGCTTGCCCCCGGTCGTACGCTTGCCACTTCCATCGAAATGGCTTTCTTCGGTCAATGTACGGACCCCAGAACCGCGAATCTGCCAGACGGAACCGTCTGCTGTCTTGGCGATTGGTTGATAACTGCATTCCATCCAAAAACGGGGAGAGGAATGGAGTTTCGCGTTCTTGGCAGCGGCAATTTCCATGAAACTTGGCAAACCAGCGATTGGAGCTGGCTCGAGTCCCATCGACAAACGTTTCATTTTGTAATCGGCGGCCACCAAAACTTGCGAAAAACGACTATCAGCCGGAACGCCCGTCAAAGTAATGATATTGGGACCCATGGCCTTTTCGACTTCCGGTTGCATCCCGGGATTGAAAGAAACATTATTGGCCGACATATTTTTGTATAACTGTTGCAGTTGTCGGACACCTTGTTCCGTTGGATCGATCGAAACAGAAACGCCTTGCCCAGTTCGGGCCGCATCGACGGAACGCATGGCCACCAAAAAATCTTCCAGCCGAATGACTGGAGTTCCTGATTTCGATCCGACGACGTTACCCTGTGAGTCCAATTTGAATCCTTCACCCGGGCCAGCAATGATAATGTCGTTGTTTTCTGGCGAAAGAATCACGTATTCTATGCGTTGTAAGCCCGCCATCAATTGAACTTCTTCGGGAAGCGGTTGACCGGATTCACGCGATTGGTTGATTGCGGCTTCGAGTCCTTTAAGTGAAATCATCCGGAGTTCACTTGCGGTGGCGAGATCGCCACTCCCCTGCTGCAAAGATTTTTCCAGCATTTTGCGCAGATCGGCATCGATTGTTTGGTTGCCTGCGGAGATTACTCCACCGGCGTCGATTTGCACGCCACCGACAACACTACCAAAGTTGTTTCCTTGCCCAAATCCTCCTCCCTGACCTCCTCCTCCTTGACCTCCTCCTCCTCCTCCCGGAGGTTGCGCGAAGATTGAACTGGACGAAGTACCGACGAGCGCACAACAAGCGATCGCGAAAATGAATTTGGCAAAACGTGCCGACATGGTCAAACTCCTTAGTGAACAGGACTAGCCCCAAACGTCCCGAATGAATAATTATCACCAAATTTTTCTGACTTGGGCAATAATCCCAAGCCAGGCTAGTGAACTGTAGCGATTTCCCAGTAAAATGAAATGGAGAATTGTCGCGTTCTAAAAATCACCTACCCGGAACAACAAAAGCCTCGATTTCAGCTTAATCCGCAACAACATAAAAAGCAAGGAATTCCGACCAAAGAGGAACAAATAAGATTTTGAACCCCGCAGCTGAAATTCCCAATTACCGGTCAATTTTTCACACCGAAAGCATATGGTTACCGGAAGTAACTCCAAAACAGCACCCGCAATTGCCTATCTTGTGATTCGAGACGGGAAAAAGTGGTCCGATGTTTTCCGGTTGATACCCGGCCGAACCGTTACAATCGGACGCTCTCCGAACGCTCAAATCGTCATCAAAGACGACCAGGCCAGCCGTCAACATGCCGAGATCTTTTTTACCGACGGCCGGTGGATTTTGCGAGATCTTACCAGTCGCAACGGTACTGCTATCGGCCGTGACCGGGTAACGGGTGATCATAAACTTAAGCCGGGTGATATTATCTGGATTGCCGGTACTCAGATGGCGTTCGTGACGGATTTGTCGACGGCTTACAATCGAAAGTTTTTTTCCAAAGTCGAAATTGGTGGTGAAACTGTCACTGGCTTGGAAATCGCCGATCAATCGACCATCACGGGCGACACATTGCCGCTGCCACCGATTTCGGAACCCACCAACATTGTTCACCGGCGGCAACGGACCAAGTTTTTGCAAGGCGACGAGGACGACGAACCGCTGGCGACTGACTCCAAAGTCAGCATCGATGCGACCCGATTGTGTCGACTGGCATTTGAATTGGCCAATGAAACAACCCCCCGAGCCATTGCCCGCATGGCGATCGATTGTCTTATCGAAGGAACTAAAATCGACGCGGGTGCGGTGTTGATGGTTCCGGCCAATCGACGGACGACGGTCGATCCCGACAAACTTGAAATCTTGGCGTGGCGCAGTGAAAATCGCCCCGAGTACCAACGGGTCTCGAAATTTCTGGCTGAGACCGTGCTCAATAGCGGCGAAGCGGTACTGGCCCGCGACGTTCAGGACGACAGCGCGCTAGGCCTGCGCGACGAAGCGGGTTTGATCCATGCGACCAGCGTCATTGCGGCTCCGATACGGATGAATCAACGCACCATCGGTTTGGTTCATTTGTACTCGACGCGCTCCAAAGATTTGTTGGAATCCGACGATTTGGAATTCACACTCGCTGTCGCCGAAACAGTCGCCTTGGCGTTGCGAACGCGGTATCGCGAACAAAAACTGGTCGAAGATCTTTCGAAAACTCGTTCGGAAATCGATCAGTTGCGCAGTCAATTGGGCGTGGAAAGCGAAATCGTCGGTTCCAGCCCGGCCATGTATAAAGTGCACGAACAAGTTTCCAAGGCCGCTCCCAGTAATGCGACGGTATTGATCCGAGGCGAAAGTGGCGTCGGCAAGGAATTGGTCGCCCGTTCGTTGCATTTTTCCAGCCCCCGTCGCGGCGGCCCTTTTGTTTGCTTGAACTGTGCAGCGCTCAACGAATCGCTGCTGGAGAGTGAATTGTTTGGTCACGAAAAAGGGGCCTTTACGGGTGCCACGGATCGCAAAGCCGGGAAATTCGAGGCTGCCGACAAGGGGACTTTGATGTTGGACGAAATCGGCGAAATGAGCCCAGCGATCCAAGCCAAATTTCTCCGGGTCCTCGAAGGGCATCCATTTGAACGCGTCGGGGGAGCCAAAGCCATCAAAACCGACGTTCGAGTCATTGCCGCCACCAACCGTGACCTCGAAGATGATGTGCGCAAAGGCAAGTTTCGCAAGGACCTGTTTTTTCGATTGCATGTGATTCAGATCGAAGTCCCCGCGCTGCGACATCGACCGGAAGACGTCGCCGTGCTCGCCGATTTTTTTCTCCAAAAATTTAATGCGGAAACTGGACGGCGCATTACCGGATTTTCTTCCCAGGCTCGAGCCCAACTTCAGCGTTATCGGTGGCCCGGCAACGTGCGAGAACTTAAGAACGTTATTGAACGCGCGGTTGTACTGGCGCGCGAAAATGAAATTCAACTGGATGAATTGCTGCTGACCAGTTTGACGACGGCCAGCGAATCCCGTTTCGATTTTGGAAATTTCGTCCAACAATACGTGCCGGAATCTCTGGAAGACATGGAACGAAAACACATCGAAGCAACTTTGCAGTCGACCGAATGGAACAAGAGTAAGACGGCCCAGATTCTGGGAATAGAACGCTCAACCCTGGATCGCAAAATCAAAAAATACAATATCGATCAGGAGTAGCCCCGCGGTCGCGACTGAAATCACGATTTCACGTTTACAGTCCATCTGCCAATGATCTCAAATGGGCAATTAACTGTTCCTCCCAATTTGGCAACCACGACTCGACCTGCGACGAAAGCGGCACCGACGTTCCCTGCACGCGATACTGTTGCAACGCTCGGCAGACCATCCCGTTGGTTTGGGCGTCGGTTTTTAACAAGAAATGGATCCACAGCCATGATTCAGCGTAGTCCAACTGCGTCAAGGCAATCGTGGAGTCCATCTGTTCCAAGCGGCTGAGATTCGGTCGCCAGTCCGCCGCTCGATAGGCGTCGGCCAATAGTTTAATATGCGGTTGATTGACCCCGTCCAGTCCGCGTTGGACTTCGAAGTACTCGGCGATTCCCTCGTCCATCCACAACGGAATGTCCGGAACCACGGCATGTAAATAGCCGTGCGTGACTTCATGCCGCAAATCCTCCGCGACGCGCTCTCCCCAAAACGCGTACACCGTCAACTTCGTATCACTCTTGATAAAAAATGCACGTCGCTGCGGAAACGCAGGCTGGTTGCGAGACATGAATTCGCGAAACTTTGCTTCGTCTTGAAATAGATAGACATGGATCGGTTCGTCGGACAACGGAATTTCCAGTTCCCCGGCGATCTCGTGCCGCCGAGCACTTAAATCATTCAGAATTCGATGTTGCCGGGGCAAATGAAAATCGGAATGGATCACCAGCTGCTCGCGCACAATTTCCTTTTGATCCGGCAAGGCCGATTCGCGCGATACCATCGCACATCCGGCACCCAACAGAGTGGAACAGATCAGTAAATAGGGGAACCACATTTTCAAGGCTTGTTTCCACAATAGTAGCCCCGCGAATTTTGCCTGAGCCGACGGGTACGATAGCAAAATCAAACCGCCCATCAAACGCCAAGATTCCCGCAGATTCGTCTTGACCTAGTTTTCAAAAAAAGGCAAACTCTCCCTCAAGTTTCGCTGGCGATCTACCGCAGAGCTGGCGACCTCCCCCAATCCACGGAAGGATTTTTTCACGATGACCGGGAACTTCAAGACTTTTTTCAAACTGCTGTACCCTCTCACCGCGGTGACCGCATCGGGGTTGGTGTTTTTGTCCGGTTGCACCTCCGAGAAACGGGAAACTGTCGAGCTTAATACCAGTGTTGCCGAGTCGGCAATCACGCCGGCGGTCAAGAAAGTTACCACGACCACGGTGACACCATCCAAAGTCGATGTCGCCACATCCCCAGCGGCCACAAATGAACTCCCTGGCGTCGATGCCGAACCAGCTGAAGTTTGCCAAAGGTTTTTGGAATTGCTGCAATCGGGCAACCGGCTCGCGGCCGAAAATCTGTTGACTCGCACGGCTTTGACGACGACTTCCAAGGCCGGTTTGAAACTCGAACCGATGGGTAGCGCAAGCAGCCGTTACCAGATGGGCGATACACGCTACGCAACTATCAAGCAGGAACTGGCCCAAGTCGATTGTGAAATCGTCGATCAAATTGAAGGGGTCGATGTTCGTTCTCCGGTAACTTGGCTGGTCCGGAAGCAAAACCTCGGCTGGCGGATCACCGGACTCTTGGTTCAACTGGAGCCCAATCAACCCCTCAATCTGCTCAGTTTTGAGAATGTACAAGATATTGCAGAAATCAAACGGCGCGCTACCGGCGCCGTGGTATCTGAATTGGAAAACACAACTCTCGAAGATCGTCAAGCGAAAGCCGGACTCGGTGAGACCTCGGACCCGAAATCGTTGAAGTAGCTCTGGCCCCGATCGAATCGGCTTCATTTCAACATTCTCAAAGATCGCCGCGTCGATCTTCGTTGCTGCTTTTGTTGCCGCCGGCCTAAATTAACTGTGGTAGATGTGGCTTTTTGCAAGTACCTTCGCGTTGTCGACATCAACGAAAATTCCAGTTTTGACCGGCTTAAACCGTCGTGCATTGTTTAACGTGATGGTGCCTGCGGTCGAGTCGAGTCTCCAGTCTTGAGCTGAAATATGACAGCCGCTGAATCGGTCCAACAGATTGAAGTCAAGGTGCAGACATTGCACCAGCTGTTCAATTCGATGGATCCCTCCCCTTTTCACGAGCGCGATCTCGACCACGAAGCGGAGCAATTTATTCTCAGCTGGGCCCAACAGTATTCGGTTCACAAACCGATCAAGCTGGTGGTCCATCTCGGGCAACTGCCGGAAACACCCGACTCAATCCAGCTGCTCACGACCTCAATCCACAACTTTTTCGCCTATCGAGAATCGCTAAAGGAGCGGGAGTTTCGCTTATTAATGCGGGAGGGTTGGACCAGCTTGCTAATCGGTTTGACATTTTTGGCCGTATGTGTGACGGTCTCGCAAACCTTGGCGGTGCACCTCGAAAGTTGGCAACCCGTAATTCAGGAAGGCCTCACGATTATCGGCTGGGTTGCCATGTGGGGGCCGCTGGATATTTACCTGTACCGCTGGTGGCCCATTCGGCATCTCGGCAAGGTCTATCACAAACTCAGCGAAATGCCGGTCGAGATCCGCGTTCCAACCGTTTGATCGGGCCCCGTTGGCAATATTTTCTGTTCCCACCCCAGGGACGCCAGCGGATTTCCTGGTCGTCTCCCAAGGCCAGCTTGGTCGCAATCAGACAATTTTTTCCCGATGTACGAAAATCTTCGTTGACATTCTACGAAGCCGTTCGTAGAATCGGGTTTCCTGACGTCGAACCGGTTTTTTTCGAGAATGGTTATGAACAAGCAAGATCTACCCAAGCCAACCGAAGCGGAGTTGGCGATTCTTCAGGTTTTATGGGAACGAGGCCCGTCGACCGTCCGTCTGGTACAGGATCAGCTGGCTTCATCCCGTGGGACCGGATATACGACCTCACTTAAACTGATGCAAATCATGTTTGAGAAGGGGCTTCTTTTGCGGGACGATTCCAACCGCTCCCATATTTATTCCGCAGCGACCAGTCGCCAAACGACCCAGCGACAGATTATCGGTCAGTTGCTTGATCAGGTCTTTGAAGGATCGGCACAGCAATTAATCCTGCAGGCGCTTTCCACCAAAAAATCTTCGCGAGCTGAACGGGACGAGATTCGAAAACTGATTGACAAATTGGACGGAGGTGCACAATGAACACGCCACTGCTTCGATCGTTATTGCAACATCCGGCAATTGAAGTCACGGGATGGACGCTGTTGCATTTTGTTTGGCAGGGAATCTTGATCGCATTGGCCGCGAATTTCGCGTTATCAATTTTGCGTCGCGCTACGCCCCAGTCTCGATATTTGTTGGCCTGCTCAACAATGACGGCGTTGATTCTGGCTCCCGTGGTAACGGCGGGCTGGTTGTTCACAGAGAGTGGATTGTCACCAACGTATTGCAGCGCAACGGTTAATGACTGGCAACAACCGGCCAGTCCACTTTCTTGGTCGTCGATCGAGCCGCGAACGAAAGCGGACTCGGTGTGGTTCGCCAATGAAAATCGGCCGGCCATAGGCAACGCTGACGAATCGACGACGACCATAATCGCCTTGGCAGATGATTCGGTGTCTTGGATGTCAACGCGGTGGCTGGACGCATGCCTACCTTGGATCGTGGGCACCTGGTGTTGTGGTGTGGTGCTGTTATCAATCCGTTTGCTCGCCGGATTGTATCGCGTCTGGCAATGGAAACGGCAGGGGTCAAGACTTACCGATACAGACTTGATTCGCCGTACCGCCGAGTTGGCTACCCGCATGGGAATTCGCACCCGGTTTCAGCTGTTGCAATCCGCTCAAGCCGCCGTGCCGGCGGTCATCGGATGGTTGCGGCCGGCAGTCATTGTTCCGATCAGTTTGATCACGACAATGTCGCCGCAGGAATTGGACTCGTTGTTGGCACATGAGCTGGCGCATATTCGCCGCCACGATTATTTGGTCAATCTTTTGCAAACGGTGGTAGAAACATTGCTGTTTTACCATCCGGCCGTATGGTGGATTTCCAGTGTGCTGCGGGCCGAGCGCGAAAATTGTTGCGATGACGTGGCCGCCGAAATGTGTGGTGACCGGATTGTCTTGGCCAAAGCCTTGGCTCGAATGGAGGAGCTGCGTTGCCACACGCCTGGCCTGGCGATGTCGGCTCGCAACGGGTCTTTGTTGTACCGGATTCGCCGAATTTTGTTGGTCCCTGAAAGTCACTCGGTTGGTTGGTGGCCGGCCGGAGTGATTTCACTGACCAGTCTATTTATTGGAGTGGGAAGTCTGTGGCTGATGGTGGTCAATGGCAATGATAATTTGCCTTGGGCGGACGCGAAACAAAGTGTTTCATCGATGGTGAGTGTTGAATTGAACGAAGATCTACCCAGCGAATCGCCGAGCACAAATGCAGACGACTACCCGATTCACAAACCAGAAATCGAAAGGATCGATGCGAAAACAGGCCAATCCCACCCCGTGTTGGCCGCCGTCCAACTGTCGATGTTGGGGAAGTCACCAGTATCCGTCGATTTGAAGTATTCCAACCTATTTAATTACAGCCTGATTCCCGCACGAGTCGCGTGCGAACTCAACGCCATCGAACTCGGAGTGCTCGATTTTGGAAAAAGGCCTGATCCTGAACCCGCAGGCGGGTTTAATGGAATTGATTTGAAAGGCTTTGTACCTCCCCCGCCAAATTCCATTTCCGAAGCCAACAAAAAACCAAAACAAGTCGAACAAGTGTCACACGAAATTACGGTCGATCAATTGACTGAACCGGCGGGTGCGCGGCGAATTGTGGCTTATGACGACGACGCTATGTGGATTCCAGACCACCTGGCCTTCTATGGAATGAATGCGAACGAACAAACCAGATTCCGGGTTGTCCGAATCGACCGTGTTGATCTCGGCATCGGTCCGGCATTCGGTCCCGTCAATGCACTGGTGATCGACGATGCCAATACTGATTTGGGGGTGCTCGGTTCCAATTGGGCCAAGATTCCGCGAGGCAAAAATGGCGAAGGATTCGTTTGGGCTGCCGTGGGCGGCGCCTACTTTATGGCATTCCCAGATGCCAAAACGCAAAATGTTTCGGAGTCCAATGAAGACAAGATTTTGGCAACGCATACCTATAATCTCACGCGACGTGAATCAACCGGCTGGATCGAAGTCAATGGAGTCGGTGTGCCCGTCGATGCTGGCGTCGAGGCGTTGGGGATTCGCGTGCACGTCACACTGATGCAGACAGTGGTGGCAATCGATTCCATTTCGGGCAAAGTGCTTTGGAATCTCGATGCAGGAAAACAGAGTCCGACGTGGCACAAAATCTCGATATTGGAATTGCCTGAACCGTCCGGCGATGGAAAATTGTTCGCTGTGGAACTGGCAGCTCTCAACGGGAATCTTCGTCGCCGATTACTCCTGCGTACCGGCGAGGAAATGGTCGCTCCGACAAACGTGTCTGAGGAGGAAGTGCCAGAAATTCAAGTTCTGAAACGGGACGGGGACCGGATTCTTCTCGCGACTATCGAAAGTCCACTCATTGGCCGCACGAAGGTGGAACTGATTCGTCGCTTTCAGGAAATTTTGATGCGTTCCGGAGGTGCAGGGCAGGGAAGTTGGGTCACCGATCAGGAGACCTTGGTTTCGGCGGAACAACCACGGATGCTGATGGCTGGTCCGACCGAATTGAAGGTCGCGCTTGACGCTCAGGAAGCTATTTTCAACCTGCCCGAAGGCTCTGGCATTCGCGCGGAATTCGCCGGTGAGAAAATCGAAATTACATCTGGCGCAAAAGTAACAAAGATTGTTGTCACCGACGGACGGGTCAAACTGTTCGACTCCAACGGGGTAGAACGCGCAGACGCATCTCCCGATGGCGGAGCAGAACAATTGGTGGTGGAAATCCGTATGGCCGCCGGTGAAGGGCAGCTCAAGTTGAGGACCCAGCGGCTCAAACCCGATGCCGACTACCCCCAACCTCCTGTGCAGGTCAAATGCAATCTCGCCACCGGCGCACTCGGCGATGAACAACAGCCGCCCCATGGAGCAGTTCGGTTTGCGGTTGAGAACCCGGAGGAAACGGAACCCGTTCGCCTGAAGATGCGCTGGCATTACGACCTGCATCGGTTGGTTGAAGAAGTGGAACGCGAAACTGGCCGCAAGTGGCTGGACTTGTTACTCGACCAAGTGCCGCACCAGACGTTTGAGCCGCGACAGACCGAAAGCCCGTCCCCATTTGTACAAACGGCAAACGAGCGAGCGGCTGACTCTGACATGTTGGGGCGGGCCCGGGCGCTGGGCGACTGGCTGGCGTTCAACTCCGAAGTCCGATTTGATTCGCGGGGTTTCATGCGATTGGCGGCGGAGTTAATGGCACTCGACGAGACTCGGCGTGCGGAAAGACTCCGAACCATGGCCAGCGCGGGGCTGGAACGCCAGACCATTGTTTTTTGTCGGATGTTGTTTGAAGCCAGACCAGGTAGCGAGTTCCGCCGACCAGGACTAGGCGGTCCAAGCTTTGTCGGAACTGAATCAGAAATGCGACATTGGCCGCTGGAACCGATCACACTGGTCAATGATGTTCCCTTGGTGATTGTCGAAGGCTACACGTTGGCAGGCCGTCGAGAGACCGCTCAGCAATATTTGGAGTACTGCTTGCTGAGCTGTGACTGGACCAAGCGTTCCTTTGAGGACAATGACGGTAAAGTCACGGAAGCCGAACGTATTATTCGCCAACCGACTTTTTGGCACGGCGGGCTCGATAGCGACGAGTGGCGCGAACTGGGTGGCTTATTGAAACAGCTCCGCCCCAGTTTCATGATCGGGATCAAGCAGCAGCCTCACTACGCCCCTGTGGTCCCTGTCTACCTCCTGGATCTGGAATCACGAGTCGACTCGAATAATGTCGTCGAGGAATTGAACAAACGAGGCTGGTTGAAGGACACGCCGATTACATTCGTGCTTGACGACGACGCCCAGCCAGAGTGGATCGCACAAATCCTGAAACCGACACTGGCTGCCGGATGTCGCGAATTCGAGTTCATCCGCTGGCAACAGTCCGTTGAACCTGTTTCGATTCCAGAACTGAATCACTTGCTCAACCACAACGAAGGCAATGCCGTGGGAAACAATCGCGATGACCGATGGCCCGCGTTGGCCGCAGGTTCCGGTTTACAATGTCGATTAGCGCTGACTTCCGAAAAACCGTCGGTTGGATTGCCGCTGTTACTGAAACTGGAATTGCGAAATTCTGGTGCGCAGCCGACGGAAGTGAACTGGCAAAACTACGCTCCGTTTCGCGTACTGCGAGTCGAACGGAAACAAGCCGATGGTTCAATCAAATTGGCCCCTTTTATTGGTATGACTCCGCAAACCGAGGGCAGTGACCAAACGCTCGCTCCCGGCCAGGTCATCACGGTCTGGGAAAACGTCGATGCCTCGACTTTGTATTTGTTGGAGGCAGGGGCTTACCAGATTTTCGCCGAGGGTGGTGTTGGGGCAGCTGCAAACAACTTGAGCACGGATTCCAATCGGCTGGAGGTCAATCTTCAACCCGGTCAACTTGCACCACAACAAGTATTTCTAGGTGAGCTGCTGAAAATACTACCCGAGGGCTGGACACTATCCACCGGATTCGGCGCCTTCTTCCTCAGTCATTCGCCAACGGATTTGAAGACTGACATAACGACAATTCAACTTTGGTTTACAGTTGAAAAACTCCCGGAAAATTACGAGTTGGGCCAAGGTGTCGAGCGCCAAATCGTTGGATTGGTCGGTCAAACGGACCTGGGTTATTTGAATATAGGTGCGCACCAACGCGCGGCCGAATTGTGGCCCGAATACGCCCGCGATGTGCAGATCGCAGCTGACAAAGCGTTTGTTGCCAACTCGATTGACAAAACCACTCAACCCAAAATTGATGATCAATCAAATTCTGCTGAATCTGAGGCACGGAATCCTTGGCGTGTTTTCGGTCTCGTAACCGATGCCGAAGCCAAGCCGATTGCCGGGGCAACCGTGCGAGCTCACACGGGAATCGGTTCACTTAAACTCGCTGGGGAAGCAAAGACCAATGCGGCTGGAAAGTACGACCTTCAATTCGGACAAGGTTTCGTTTCGGAAAACAAACAGCTCGTCCAGGCAGCAACCATTTCTATCGAATTTGCCGGTCACTTCGAAAAAAATCTGCATCGGCAGGGGGACCGAATCGCGACGATGGAACAGCCCACAGGTGAGTTGGGCTGGGGAGCAAAAACGTTGGAAGATCTGTTTTTGCCAGACAAACCTAGGGAAATCAATTTCGTGATGCTGCCGGCAGTCAAAGTCAGTGGGTTGGTTATCGGCGAGAATGGAGATCACCTGGATGGCGTGCGGGTCTCATTGGTCGGTGACGAGATGCCGCCGTCGTCCAGTGTTGTGGCGAACACGCGGACCGACAAAGGAGGACGCTTCGAGCTGACCGGAATTCCGACCGGTTATCAATTCCAGATTTTGGTAGAGCCTTACGAAGCCCAGCCACCCGAGCTGGGATGGGCCAGCGCACCAATAGTCTTCGCACAGCACGACGACGGCAACGCACACCTTGAATATTCCTCGATCGCTGGTCAGTCCATCGATTTCAGTTTTCAACACTTAAACCTGATTCTCAAAGGCACTGGAACCAACTGGAAAACTGCCCTTAAAGAGGCGCGCGAGAAAAAACTGGAGCTCACCTGGGATGGCCTCGCTACCGATACCGTGGTCCGCGCGGGGATGACGTTTCTGGAACTCGGAAGCCAACCAAAATAGGCTGATCAATTCCAAAAGGTCC
Source organism: Mariniblastus sp. (assembly GCA_031400405.1). Lineage (GTDB taxonomy): Bacteria > Planctomycetota > Planctomycetia > Pirellulales > Pirellulaceae > Mariniblastus. The sequence continues at coordinate 34,908 of JANNPW010000004.1, read as the reverse complement.
GGTCCGTGCTTTTGCTCCTGAAAACGACTATCATATTTTGTTAGCTGAATGTCTATTTATTCAACCAACAGAAAATGCGAATGGGACAAAATGAAAAATCACTATTTGAAAACGGTCTGGATCGTAACTTCAATTTTGTTATTAACGACGACCGTTGGAGCCCAGGAAGAAAACGCAAAAAATTTGACACCGACCACTGAGAATAAAATGGGAACTCCGGAAGCACTTTTCAAGAGTCTCGCTGGAAAATGGAAGGGGCCGGTGCGCACCTGGTTCGAACCCGGTAAATTGGCTGACGAATCGATCGTCGAGGGCGAGTTCACTCCGCTGCTGGGCGGCAAGTTTATTCGTCATGTCTACCACGGTTCGATTCAACGTCGTCCGCGCCACGGCGACGAGACCATTGCTTTTAATGGCGTCACCAAAAAGTTTCAGACTGCTTGGGTGGACGATTTCCACATGAATTACGCGATCATGATTTCCGTAGGGGAGGCCACCGAACGTGGGTTTTCGGTTTCGGGAAAATACGATGTAGGCAAGGGGCAACCGCAATGGGGCTGGCGTACAGTCTTTGATCTTGTTGATGAAAATCACTTGACAATTACCGCCTTCAATATCATGCCGGACGGCCAAGAAGCCAAGGCGGTCGAGACGGTTTATGAACGGGTCAAGGAGTAGTGGATTGGTGCAGGTAATGAGCCCAACCCCGTAATCCCAAAGCGCACCAGATGTTATCCAGATTTCTGGTTCGCATTTACTGATTCGACATATCTTTTTTCGGGCGAATTGTTTCCAATTCTGGAATTCGTTTCCCGATTATTAAAAGCAGTTGTTTGTATGCCAACCAAAGTGGTCATCGTCGGGGGTGGATTCGCTGGGTTGAACGCCGCGAAGAGTTTGGGAAATGTTCGAGATATCGAGATTACTTTACTCGATCGCCGCAATCACCACTTGTTTCAACCTCTCCTGTATCAGGTCGCCACCGCCGGACTCAGCCCGGCTGATATCGCGGCACCGATTCGCAATGTGCTGTCGAAGTACAAAAATGTCACTGTCTTGCTGGGTTGTGCCCACAACGTAGACCTGAAAACGAAGACTTTAAATACCGATATCGGTGATATTCCGTTTGATTATTTGTTATTGGCTTGCGGTGCCACGCATAGTTACTTCGGCCACGACGAGTGGGAATCGGTCGCACCGGGCCTAAAAACAATTGAGCAAGCGACGGAAATTCGACGACGGATCTTGACTGCGTTTGAGACCGCCGAAAGCACCAAAGATGCCGCCGAACAGCGACATCTACTCACATTTGTGATTGTCGGTGGGGGCCCGACCGGCGTCGAAATGGCGGGTGCCATTGGAGAAATGAGTCGTTACACATTGGCCAAGGATTTTCGAAACATCAACGCCAAATCGACGCGCGTGTTTTTGATGGAGGCCGGCCCACGAATCCTGCCCACGTTCGCTCCAGAACTTTCGGAGCGCGCGGTGCGCGATTTGGAAGCTTTGGGAGTTCAAGTCTGGACCAATAGCCATGTTTCGTCGATTGACGACCGAGGCGTCACCGTCGGGAATGAGCGGATCCAATCGGCAACTGTAATCTGGGCGGCTGGTGTTCAGGCCTCACCGTTAGGCAAGGATATGAATCTGGAAACCGATCGCCAGGGTCGTATCATAGTGACGACGGATCTTTCGCTGGCCAGTTGCCCTCACGTTTTTGTGGCGGGAGATCAGGCCCATTTTACCACGGAGGATAATCGGACTCTGCCCGGCGTGGCCCCGGTGGCGACCCAACAAGGTCGGCATTTTGCCAAAATTGTCAAACGGGACCTACGGAACCAATCACGCATACCCTTCATCTACTACGACAAGGGTATGATGGCGACGATTGGACGCAATAAAGCCGTACTCGAATCCGGCAACTGGAAAATGGGTGGCAGATTGGCGTGGCTGGCATGGTTGCTGATCCACGTTTATTTTCTCACCGGTTTTCGCAATCGTTTTTTTGTGGTTCTTTCCTGGGCGTGGTCCTATTTTTCGTTTCGTCGGGGAGCCAGGTTGATCGTCGGTGGGCCGATTTCAAAAAACAAGCCGTCATCCTGAGAAACGCGTGACCATTTTTGCAATTGTCTTTGGGAGAGAGTCGAATGATCCGTCTCAGTCGCATCCGAGTTTTGGGTCAATGGCGTTGTGTCGCGGCCATCGCCATCGTGTTGTCGTCGAGCAATTACTTGTCGGCCCAGGCCACGGACCAGGATTTGTTGGCTTTTGCCCAAGGTCGTGCCAGCCAACCGCGGATCACCCAAGTGCCGACGTGGATCGACCACTATGTGGCAGAGCTTTGTAAAAGACCGACGATCGCTCCACGCGACTCCGCGTCTCCCCATTGGCAACTGGCGATTCACGTTTATAGCGATACAAAGAGCGTGGCCCCAATGTGGGACCCCTATATGAAATTTGAAGCCGGCTCAATTTTGCTGAAGGAGAAATTTGCTCCCGATCATCCAGATCAAATTGAATTGTTTACCGGGATGCTCAAACGCGAGCCGGGCTTCGCACCCGAAATAGGTGACTGGGAATTCTTCACGATCGACGGCGAGGCAACCCAAGTGACCTCGCGCGGTAAACTTGCTTCTTGCATCGATTGCCATCGCGACTATGCCGATTCGGATTTTGTTACTAAATCCTATGCGGCTTGCGCTTCCTCCGCGTTTCGACCCGAGTATCGTGACGCAGTTTGGGTGGATGGCCAATGGACGAATCGGCCAGTGCCGGTCTGCAACGGTTCCGGAAATACTGTCTACCTGCCAGCGTCGCTTGCCGTGACTCGCGGGCAGAAAATGACGCGGTCCGAAGCTGCGACGGCGTGGTGGCAATCTCAAGAATTGTCCCCGAGCAAAGCTAAAACTGAACCAGCCAAAACAGCGCCAGAAGACCTTTCCCCGCTGGGCGGCCCCAAGTTGCGTTACGAGCCGCAACTGGAAAAAAATACACTCGGCTACTGGACCGAGATCAACGATTCAGCCAGTTGGCAAATTGCATTTGACAAACCGGGCCTGTATCGCGTAATTGTGTTGCAAGGTTGTGGACAAGGAAGTGGTGGCGCGGTCGTCTCGGTATCGTTGGCTGAACAAAAACTGGAATTTACTGTTGTCGATACCGGCGGTTTTCAGAAATTCCAATGGCGCGAAATTGGCGAAATCGAAGTTGCCAAAGCGGGTCAAATGGAACTGGTCGTCAAACCCAAGACGAAACCGGGTGTCGCCGTGATGGACCTGCAACAAATTCGGCTGCAGCGAGTCGATCGTCGGTAATTCGCCGCGCAACAATTTGATCTGCTTGGTAAACTCGTCTGTAGTCGGAATTCTGTCGACTGGTCGTCCGTTACTTGAGTTGGCCTTGAATTAATGAACATCTTGATTGTTGCCCCGGCCCAACGTGGCTCGACGCGCGGGAATCGGATCACCGCGGACCGGTATGCGAAATTGCTTAAACAGCTCGGTCATTCCGTAGCCGTCGAAGACAGTTCGAACGCTTTCCCACTCAGCCGGTTGAGCGATTTTGAGTTGTTGATTGCTTTACACGCTGGCCGCAGTGCCGAAGCAATTTCGGAATTCAAAAAACGGGCACCAAACCGACCTTGTGTCGTTGTGTTGACCGGCACGGACCTGCATCGTGGACTGAATGAGAATAGCGATGTGTTGAATTCGCTGGAATTAGCCGATCGCATTGTGGTGCTCGAACCGGAAGGCTTGAAATGTTTAAGCCCGACCAACGTAGCCAAATCGCGAGTCATTTTTCAGTCGGCAATCCCCGTCGTAAATCCCGCACAGCCGCTGCAGCGAAACTTTGAGGTCACGTTAATCGGGCACTTGCGCCCGGTCAAAGATCCGTTTCTCGCGGTCGAGGCAACGCGACTGTTGCCGACCGATTCCAGAATCAAGGTCACGCACATTGGCGAGGCGTTGTCCCCCGCGATGCAGGAACGGGCGTTATCTGAATCCAGTCATAATGCAAGGTATCGTTGGCTGGGCAAACGTTCGCATGCCGAGACGCAACGTCGGTTGGCGCGCAGTCGTCTGACCATTCTGACTTCGGAAGTGGAAGGCGCGCCGAGCGTCATTTCGGAAGCGATCGTTAACCACATCCCCGTTTTGGCAACGCGGATCGCGGCCTCGATCGGACTGCTGGGCGCTGACTATCCTGGACTATTTGAAGTCCACAATGCAGCCGAGTTGGCGCGATTGATGTATCGATCGGAAACGGATCAGGCGTTCTACGAATTACTGCTAAAACACTGTGCGCGAGCGGCGAACAAGTTCAGTCCCCATCGCGAACTGGCCAGTTGGGAAAGTCTCTTGCGGGAACTCGTTTAGACTCGGTCAGTTGTGACTGCCGCGACAGGCAAGCGCCCAATGGCACTCACATTCGAGTAATTGTTAGCGGAGTCGGCGCAAGCCGCCCGGTTTTCATCCGTAACTCCCACGCAAAGACCGGACGGCTCGCGCCGTTCCGCTACAAAGTAGGTGCCATTGGGCAAGCGCCCCACGATGACACGAGTGTTTCGAACCGCCGTATCGGTTCCTGGGAATCGGGTTGATCAAATTGAACCGTCGGCTGCTATGTTTCGAGGCCGGTTTTAGGATAAAATCTGGCAAATATCAGTCGTGAATCGTTTTGTTTGGAATCAAGAATGGAGAAATGCATGCTCACCTCATTAGCGACCGCGAACTTCAAGTTTTTGAGGCGTGGCAGCCTTCTCCCTCTGTTTGGAATCGCGGTTCTGGCCTTGGGATGTGCCGAGTCAACTCCGGTATCACCTGACTCGACGAAACAACCGTCGGCGGGAGCGGTCTCGGCAAAGGTTGATGATCGCGTTCCGAATTCCAGCGGATCGAGTAGTTCCGCCGCTTCGACGCCGTCTTCGGAAAAACAAGCCTCGCCGCCAAGTAAAACAAAACCCGAGCCGGCACCGGTTGAGCCTAGTCGCGCAATAACTGAGCTCGAGCATCCGGTGGATCCTAAACCGCCGACGAACGAACAAGTCCAAACTCAAACTGAGCGTGCGACGGTCGCGAAAAACCAAACGGATGAACCCACGGTCGAACAATTGGCTCGTTGGTCGAGGACCGAGTTCGAAACACTGCAGTTGCTGGCTTTGCAAGAACGCAACCAACAGGGGTTGCTGACCTGTATGGCTCCGTTACCAGATGGTAAACGGGTTGTTTTGGCTGGCCGCAAAGTAGCGCTTTGGTCGATTGTTGGCGAGCGGCCCGATCACTTGTTTCTTGAGCTTTCCGAGGCAACGAATGAACATTTCATCCGATGCATGGCGGTTTCACCCGATGGAAAATGGATCGTGGCGGGCGATTCGAAGGGAATGCTGTACATTTGGAGTATCGAAGATCGGAAAGAACTAATTTCGAAACAAATATACTCCAATGATGTGTCGCACCTCGCGGTTTCCCCGGATTCGAAAGAGATCGCGACGCTGTCGTTCGACAATGAGATCACGGTTTGGCAACCAGACAAATTGGAACAACTCAATCAATTCAAAGTCGATACCAATGGATTAGAAGCGATCAAATTTATGGCTCCTGGCGTGTTGGTGGCAGCCGGCGAGACGACGTCAAGTTGGAATACAGATACGGGGAAACTCAACAAACAACTATCACCTGGCCGCTACAATTTCAATCTTGCCCTGTCGGCGGACGATCAAAAATTTGTTTATGGCACCCAAGAGGGGCTACAGTTGTGGAATGTTGCCGAGGCGAAACGGGCGGAGCTAATCGTGGGCAATTTCGCGAATAACGAGTGGGTACAGTTTTCTCCCAATGGCAAATTTCTCATCACGGCCAATGGTTCGTCGCTGCGCATTTGGGACATCGCCAGTGGACAAGTTCGACAAGTGATAGATACCTATGGCTCGGCAATGGCCGGTCTGAGTTGGCTGCAAAACTCGGAGCTGGTCCTGGTCGCGACTTCAAACGGACGATCCCGGTTGTGGGGAACAATTGGTTCTGGTGCAGCCTTCAATCTTTCCCCGTTGCACAATTCCATCACGGTGCCCGATCCAGCTGCGACGATCGCTGCCTCGCCCGCACAAATGTTGGCTGCCATCGACTTGAGATATTTGCCAGTTTTTCCTGATGGCATTCTGTCAATCAGCACGGAAACGATGATCGACTACGTGGCACCGGTGACGTCACAGGAAGCGATTCAATTCAACGATTATGAGCTTGGAAAACTGGGTTGGTCCCGCGTGCCAGCCGACGGCACAGCAGCGAGCGGAATCGAGTACCGCAAGAGTGGCTTGAGGATGTCGGTTTCCACATTTGACGAAGGCGAATCGAAAACAAGAATTAGTTGTAACCTGCGCAGCAACGTCGACCTCCGACGATTGCCCAAGTTTGATGGAGCTCCGATTGAACTGGTTTACGAAAATGAGGACACGGTGATTTATCACTCCCAAGCCGATTTGATTCAGCTGGAAACGTCTCTATTACGCAAGATGCACGAGGCAGGTTGGACCGCTTATTCGCGCCTGAAGTCCTCCCACGATGAACAGGCTGAACATCGCGATCTCAAGTTTATCCAGAACGGTGCGACCGTGCAAGTTTCGATCAGCCGGTTACCAGCCGACCCGACGAGTTTCAATATTCAATACAGCCTGTTTTTGACGATGAACTCGATCCCGATTCCCAACGATGCCGGATTCGTCGAGTTCGACGGTTCGACGGAGCCCTGTTTGGTCGCCTCGACAGCGATGAACTTGGACCAAACCGGCAAGTTCTATGATCAAGAAATGGTTATCCAGGGATGGATTCCTGTCCAATCGGGTCGAGTCTTGAATGAGAAGAATAATTGGCTGTCGTATGTTCAAGGCCAAAAAGATCTGCTGATTGGACTGACCGCATTGGAAAGTGGTCGCACCCAAATCCAGGTGGGCGAGGGAGTTGTTGATTCATCCTGGCAACTGGCTGTACCGAAGCCGGATGCGCAAGTTACGTCATCGAACAGCGGTATTGAAGCTGCCGAGTTCCCGATTTTGAATCCGTCCAAGTCGGCGAAATACGACGTCGATGAAAAGTCCATCGAAATACCGCTCGGAGCAATCGGATTGCTTGACGCAGCCGATCAATATGTTGAAGCGCTGGAATCGTTGGGTTGGAAACCCGATACCGGTGGCATCAAGGCGGACGATTATGTGATGTTGACGTTCACAAAAGATAATGATGAAGTTACTTTGCGTGGCCGCATAACCGCTGGCAACGCCATCTTTAATGTACAAGGGCCAGGGTTGAGCTGGTCGAAACCGCTTCCCGGCGGCAAAGCCATTGTTTCCTATGAAACGTGGCTTCGCAGAAATCGTCGACCCGCAGGCCTCGACTTAATGGAGGAGTATATTAACGAGATGCGACCGATCGAAGCATCCGCCACTCGCTAGTCGCGACTCACAAGGCAACCCCGGTATTCACGCGTGACCGTGTCGATCTGGGTCAGCCGAGTAGGGCTTTGCGCAGCGACAACTTGCATTTTTTGCTAAAATCGGATCTCGTATGGTCAATAGCTCGTTATGTTCTGACGGCAAGACATAATTACTGTTCAAACAACTGAAAAATTTCATTGGGACTAAAATGCAAATCGACCAAGAGAGCTATGACCGGATCGCGGCTGAAATCAGCAGCGATGCCAGCCCCGTGGGCATCGATGCGAAAAAAACTCACATTCTGATTCTCCATACATTGCACACGATCGAGGCCCGACTGGAGCAGATCGAAAATCGCCTTAAAGCGGTCGAATCCAAATAGTTGCACTGCCATTGCGGTTCAACCAAGTTAGGCCAGTCGTTTTTCCAGAATTTTCTGATGGTGCAGCCAATGCCCAGCTAACAACCAGGCCAACGTGCGCACGGAAGCCCTCATTCCATTGGCGGTGCCGATCTGATCAAACGAATTCCCTGACAAACGATGCAATAAACAAAGATTCGCTTGTCGCAGCGCGAGAAATTCTTCCGCCAGTGCTTGAGCGTCCGTACATTCCCCATATCCGCAACGGGCGAAATGATTCTCGTCCCAACCGGGCAACTCGGTCTGGTCGCCCGTCGCAAATCGCAGCGCGCGATAACCCATAACGCGTTCGGCATCGCAACAGTGTTCGATTACGGTATGAATTCGCCAACTGAAGGGCGGATGAACGACTTTCATCTGGGATGGGGGAAGCGATACGATAAATTGGGGGATTTCCGACATTTGTCGGGTTAAGGTCTCCAAGATATTCCCGTTGGGTACGTTGGCCACGTAGTCTTGATGATAACCAAAACACTCGTGGGGCCCTGGTCGTTTTGTAAAGTCCATTGCAATTTCCTGAGATGCTCATTGAAAACAACTTGGATTATAACACTGACTCGTTTGAGAAGTTTCGCAACCAGCCTTCCATCGCAAAATGTCGTTTTGTTTTGCGCGCCGGCTTTGTTAGACTCTGGCTGTTTCTTTTTTACGACGAATAGGGCGAAGCAATATGAATTCTATCGCGACTCAAGTGGTTTTCTTCCTAGTCGGAATGTTATGCATTTCCGCTTGCTCTCCTCAGGAAACCAACCCGACTAAAACCCGAAGTTCGATGGAGGAAGTCCATCAATCCGTTCGGCAACAATTTGAGGCCGGCGATTACGAATTGGCTCTCCAGGGAGTGGATCAACTATGCCAACGATCTCCGGCGGATATCCGTTTGCAGTTGTTAAAAGGTGAGCTGGCGTTCGCCTCAAATCATATCGCCGATTCGATTGCCGCCTACGACAACGCGATTGAGTTGTATCCGCAAATCGAGCCTCGGCTTTGGCAACGTGGGCTCGCGCTCTATTACGCTGGACGGTTTGAAGATGGCGTTAAGCAATTTGAAACGCACCAAACGGTGAACTCTCAAGACGTGGAAAACGCGGTCTGGCATCTGCTGTGTGCAGCTCGAGTCTCGGGGGTCGATCAAGGCCGAAAAAACTTGATTCCGATCCAAGATGATACTCGCGTCCCGATGTCTCAAGTCTACGAGATGTTTGCCGGCCGAATGGAACCGGCAGAAGTCCTGGCAGCCGCTGAGTTGCCAACGCCAGCAGCCCCTGTCGGCAGTGCCGATCACAATTTACAACTGTATTTCGCCCATCTCTACATCGGACTGTATTGGGAAATGCTGGACAAGCCCGACCAAGCGTTAACGGAAATGAAAGCGGCTGAAAAAGTAAATCCCTTGGGCAAAAGTGACTTCATGGGGCGTGTCGCATCCGTTCACATTTTGATCCGCGAGCAATCCAACAACCTGTCTTCGCCGACTCCGATCAAATCCGGCTCGAGCGAATGAGACTAACCGGATCGGACAAAACACGAAACCCAGACAAGGCAGAATTGACAAGCACCCTTCTAACCGTTCACATGGAGATCCCGTCTCGACTTGTTTAATTGACTGCTTTATCCGAATGTCCATGAACAAAACAATCTTGCGAAACCTGATCCTGCTTCCGATCTTCAGCGTTGCCTCAGGTTGGACGACGACGGCCGCGGGAGTTTTTCCGCCCGACTCCACTGACTTCAATAACGCAGCCGTACCGGGAACTGGCGAAGTTGGTGCACAGGAGCCCACGATCCACACGGCGACAGGTGAACAATTAAGCCAAATGGGATTTGCACCTTTGTTCAACGGGAGTGATTTGACCGGATGGAAAAATCCGTTTGACTATGGCAACGCGGCGGTTGTTGAGCAGGAAATTCACCTGGTTGGCGAGAAAAAGTTTTTCCTGGTAACCGAAAAAAGTTACGCCAATTTCGAATTGATCGCGGAAGTCAAATTGCCGGAAGGACCAGCGAACTCGGGTATCATGTTTCGTTGCCATGTTGAGCCGAACCGGGTCTTCGGTTATCAGGCCGAATGCGACGGTTCGCCGCGCCGCTGGTCAGCTGGACTTTATGACGAAGGCCGGCGGCAATGGATTTGGCCCAGTACCACGGGACGTTCCGAAGCTGAGTTCTTGAAGTACGAAGCCGAATCGCAGGCCCATTTTGCAAAACCGGAGATCCGCGACGCCCTGAAACGAAATGATTGGAATCGATATGTCGTGAACTGCCACGGCGACCATATCACGATTTCATTAAATGGAATTCTCGTGACTGACCTGCATGACACAAAGGATCATTCTGGATTTTTGGGCATCCAGCATCATGGTGAAAAAGGTCAGATCTACCAGTTTCGCAATTTGTTCATCCGGGAAATTCATTGAGGATAATCCGAACTGTTTGGTCGACAGCGATGGCACAGGATTGAAAATTACCCGGCGATTGAATCCAATAACCCAACCCGATTTGCAGTGAACTCAAACTATCTTATTCGAGTGAAATATGAGAAATAAACTGATCCCGTTCCTTGTGTTGTTAACTCTGACAATGTTGCATTTTTCGTCTGGCAGATGTTTTTCGCAAGTTTCCAGAACAACACCGGCCGTCTCGGAAACCGATGTTAAGAAGATCGCAGTCTTGATCGTTGATGGTCAAAACAATCACGGGTCATGGCCGCAAACGACGATGATGATGCGTCAGTATCTGGTCGAATCCGGAAAGTTCACGGTTGATATTGCCCGCACGAAGTTTACCAACAATGGCGGTGATTTATTGGCTAAGTTCCCGTTGCATGATGGCCGCGAATACCAAGACTCACCCAACCCCAAGACCGACCCCGATTTCGCGCCCGATTTTTCCAAATATGGTGTTGTCATTTGCAATTTTGGCCATGGAGCAGCGCCGTGGCCGGATGAAACGAAAGCTGCATTTGTGCAATTCATTCAGAACGGTGGCGGTCTGGTAACCGTGCATGCAGCCGACAACTCTTTCCCGGAGTGGCCGGAATACAACCAAATGATTGGGCTTGGCGGCTGGGGAAATAGAAACGAAAACAGCGGGCCTTACGTTTATTACAACGAAGCAGGACAGGTGGTGCGTGATGTTTCCAACGGCCCTGGCGGAAGTCACGGTTCGCAACATGAGTTTTCAATTGTCATGCGTGATGATCAACACCCGATTGTCGCCGGCTTGCCGGGAGAATTCCTGCATTCGCAGGACGAATTGTATGACCGATTGCGAGGGCCAGCTGAGAATATGAAAATTTTGGCGACCGCGTTTGCCTCCCCCAAGGAAGGTGGAAGTGGTCGTCATGAGCCCATGTTGATGACGGTTGAGTTTGGCAAAGGACGTATTTTCCATTCGACTTTGGGTCACGCAGATTACTCCATGGAATGTGTGGGGTTCATCACCACGTTGCTGCGCGGCACGGAATGGGCTGCCACCGGCAAGGTGACGATCGACGTTCCCGCAGATTTTCCGACTGCGGACAAATCGAGCGCTCGAAAATTTAAGCTTGCCGAAAGTGTCGCCGATCCACGCGAATAGCAGGAGTGGTTTCAAACAGAATTGGACAATTGTAGTTTGTCTTGGTCAAACGACAAATCAACTCTCGCGTCTTGGAAGACAATATGAAAACCAATTTGATTGTTCGAATTTTTCCCGTTTTGTTAGTCGGGCTAGTGATCGGCGCTGTTTCGTTTTCCGGTTGCAATACACGCTTGGCGGACCAGCGAGTCATGGAATTGGGACCGGGCGAAATCAATAGCGTCGTGATCGATCCGGTGGGCCACGATCAAGCGGTCACGGTAACTGCAAATTCGGAAGGGGCGCCCATCAATGTGCATGTCTTTCGGTTTGCCGATGAAGAGACTGTCGAACGCGCGATAACATTAGGCATCGACTCTGATAAGATCATCGCCCGACAACTAGACTCCCACGAAATTTCTCTGACGGCCACGATTCCAGCTGGTCAGGAAGGCGCGATTCGTTTTGCTACGGCGAAACCGGCATCCGCTAAAATCAAGATTTCGATCAGCAATTAGTCGGCGAGCAGCATTCAGATTTGAAAGCATCCCGGCAGCTAAGCACGTATGCATAATTTTTAGAACAAAATGAATGAACATGGATGGACAAGATGTACAGGATGATTTCAATTCGTTGATTGATTCACTTGTGTCGTGTGAATCTTCTCCAAACTGCACGTCGGATCGACGATCATCCTGTAAATCCTGTAAATCCATGTTCGTTTCTCCCGTTGTGTCGTCTGGTGAGGGTTATGCCAGTTTACATATGTACTGGTGCTTAGAATCGGCCAAAAATCGACTTCTGATGCAGTCAATTACGATCTGAGCCCAAGCGTGGAGTAAGCTGCTGGCCCTGTTAATAATGCCCAGATCCGCTGGATGGCGATTGTCCCACGTATTTTCCGCCTGTCCTTTAGCCGACGCGGGTCGAGCGGATTGTAAATAGCCCCAACTCGGGAGGGCTAAAAAAACGGACGGGTTCATCACCGGAAATTCCGCGACTGACGTGCATGACGGAGTCGTTTATCTGAAATGTACCGGCTGCATAGAGCACACCATATCGACTGGGGGCGACAATAGGACCAATGATGGGCAATGCCACCTGTCCGCCATGAGTATGACCGGCAAAGATCAAATCGAAGCCATGTGGCCGCGCCCACTCAATTTGATCCGGGCTGTGACTGAGCAAGATCTTTAAGCCCGCTTTCGTCTTGCTGGGCCGCAACGGTAGTTTTTCGGCTCCCGGAAACCACGGCAACTCATTTCCCGTAATAACGATCTCTGCGCCGTTATGGACAACGGTGTGCCAGCCTCCGGCCACCTGGACCAAGCCGATTTTCTGCAGCTGCTCGCGGTAACTCGCTTCGTCTTTGATCCGCAAATCATGATTGCCCAAAATATAGAAGCAACCGAGTCGGGCGCGCAATTGACCCAGCGTGGAGTCGAGCCACGGCAAGCATTCTGGCTCATCGACCAGGTCACCGGTAATCACAATCAAATCAGGCTCGAAAGCGTTCGCTCGTGCAACGATCCACTCGAAGTACGCGCGGTCGATCTGACCAGTAAAATGCAAATCGGACAATTGGCAAATTCGCAGACCGTCAAATTCTGCCTCGATGTCCAACGAGATGGTCAGCTCTTTCGTCGTGAGCAGCAACAACTGGTTAAACGGAACCGCGCCGAGGCAGCGAGCGAACCAGCCATGCAACAAAGGTTGCTTGATTTCGAGTTTCAAGTCATATGTCTGTTGGCGATGATGGACGATGGACACTGGCAAGCGGCGGGTCATTCGACGGTAAGCCCAACGAGACGCAAAAAAGATCCCTAGCGGAAGACAGAGTCTGGCGTAAAAAATACCGGGCCAACCGAAAACGAATTGTTGACACGATCGAACAGATGCTGCGATCCATGGATTGTCGCCAAACCAGGCCCAGGGCAGATTGATTGCCAGGACAACGGCAATTGGCACCACAGCCAGCAACAAGATGATTTTCTCAGAAATTTTCCTTGACGAGCGAGGCCATGCTGTGGCATGGATTTGATTGAAGGCGAAACAGCACAACCCCAGGTGGCCAATCAGGCCGAACATCCATTGAATCCAATTCATGTTGTTTCATCGGAGTGGCGTGAGCCCAGGCCGATCACTTGAAACTCGTGGCTGCTTCCTGAACGGTCGCTTCGACCGTGTCCAGCAATTGCTCTAGCCGGAACGGTTTGGACAACACGGCGTTAGCCCGCAAGCCGGCCTGTCGCGCTTTGACGATCGAGTGGCCTGGATCATAGCCATATCCCGTCATCAAGATCAATGGCGGGTCGTCGACCAGTGTTTTGAGTTGCATCAACAAATCGTAGCCGCCGATATCCGGCAGTTTGATGTCGGCGATAATCGCATCATAAGCGTTAGTCAATCCGCTGTTGCGAATCATCAATATCGCTTCGCGACCTTCGTGGGCCGTTTCCACAATACAACCATAACGTTCGAGCAGACAATGAGCCGATGTACGAATTTCTTCCTGGGAATCAATTACCAGGACGCGTTTTTCGCGCAGGTTGGGGCGGTCATCAATCTGCACAGTACCGGACTGGCGGCCATCGGCGGACATTTTTTCGCCGACTCGGTGAATCACCCGTTTGATCTCTCGCGCATTCTGCAAAATGTCATGCAACCGCTTGGTCACTGCGGGATCGTTGCCTTGATAGGCATCGATCGCATGGACGGCATCATTCAAGATCTCGTCAATCGGCAAGGCCACGGCGGAATGAATCGCTTCGACGCTTTGCAACGCCGTATTGGTCTGTTGCGCCGTTAACAACTCCAGCGTATTCAAGGCGACAGCGATATCACGGGAAAAAGCTTCCAAAAATTGCAAATCGCTTTCGGAAAATGCCTTGACCTCCGGGCTCTCCACATTGAACGAGCCGATCACTTCATCGTGATAAATCAACGGTACCGTCAGCGAACTCTTGGCTCCAATTAAACCCTTAACATACAGTGGATCATTGGTCGTGTCTTCGCACAGATAGCTCTTGCCGGTCGACCCGACAAATCCCGTCACGCCATTATCGATAGGTCGCGCATAGAGTGGCTGTTTGGCTTGGGTCGAATCAATGCCGACGGACAACAGTGGTACCATCAAACCGGTTTCTTCGTCCAGCAAACGGATTTCGACGACATCGAATTTCAACAGGTCACGGGTGTAATGCAAAATATTCTGTTTCAGCAAATCGATCCGATCCTCCACATCCATTTGGCAAATCTCTTCGGGTCTTAGATCGGCCAGTGCTGCGCCGGCTTGATGCAACGCCTCCAGTTTGTGACGCTGCTGAACGTTCTCCGTGCAGTCGATCAACGATACCACCGATTGTTCACAATTGCTCGCTCCATCCACAATCGGCATGACTTGCAGACGAAAGTATTGGTTGTGGACCTCGATCATCGACGAGCAAATAACGCGATTCGTGATGGCGGTTGCTAACGGGTTTGGTTCCGGTCCGAGGATCGTCGGATTGTTCAGCGCCTCATAAAAATTAAGGCCGACCAATGGGCGGTTGTTAAACCAACTGGTCAGCCTCGCATTAACGCGGGTGATTCGATTCAGGGAGTCCAGAATCGCAATCCCATTGGGCAACTGGTCAAAAATCAGGGCCATTTCCAAGATCGCTTGGGGCGATTGTTGCTGGTCCGATGTGCTGCTGAGAAACACACCGGCAAACTCGTCACGTTGAATCGCCGCCAGCGCGGACTCCGTGGTCGGAACAATCGAAACTTCGACGGAAGGGTCGAATACGAGCGGTTGGTGAATTACCAAATTTTGAAGGCAAACAATTTTCGGCACGGGACTAATCGACTGAATGGGGTGGCATTTATCGACAAAAAAATACTCAAACGTCGGAGAAAGCTTGGTGAACCAGGCAAGCCAAAATCCCTACCTACTCGTCATCGGCATCTCCGCACAACTAAGTTTATCCGAGTCCGCAGGATAATCGAGATCGTTTTGTCGGGTTCCGATGAAATTTTTGCATTTCGTTTGCTACAATTCGGCAACTGCTCAAACGAAACCGGAATGTCATACCAGCGGCGAAACAACGGCCCGGATTCACAATGGCAGCCGATTTGACGTAGAGCACGATTACGGGTGACTCCGCCGACGATCTTTCAAAAACCCCTCCGTAACTGTGGCATGGCCAAGAAAAAAAAATCCAAGAAACGCGTCCGCACCGAATTTCGCAAACGTCACGAAGCACGGTTAAGAAAAAACGACTTCACGCGCGAATTTGGCGAAAATGCTGAATCAATGGCTGATGCGACGCAAGCCGAACGGGTTTCCGGCAAAGGTCGGCTGACGCGCAAACGAACCGTCATCGGTGCCGAGAGCTCCGAGGATCCGACCGGTTTTCAAGTCGAATTGGACATCGGTGCTAATGACTGTCTGCCGGGTCGAGTGCTGCAAGTGTTTGGCTTGGCCAGCATCGTGCGGACGGTTCACGGACAGGAATATCGCTGCTCCGTTCGGGGAATTCTCAAATCCATGGTCAGTGATTTGCAGCATGTCGTCGTCGCGGGCGATTTCGTCACCATTCAAATTGGCGATGCCGGATCCGAGGAAAGCCAGGCAGTCATTGTGCGGGTCGAACCCCGACGAAACCAAATCAGTCGCACCAGCCGCCAGCGCCAACAGATTATTGCCGCAAATATTGATCAGGCGTTGATTGTTGCCAGCGCCGCCGAGCCCATTTTGAAGCCGAACTTGATCGATCGGTTTCTTGTTTCGGCCAGCAAATCCAAAATTCAACCGATCATTCTGCTGAACAAAGTCGACCTGGTTCCCGCGGCCGATTTGCAGCCGGTGATCGGTGTCTGGAGCCAGTTGGGATATCCGGTAATTCTGACATCCACCGTCACGGGTTTGGGAATCGAACGATTGCGGTCGATCATTTACGGTCGCGACAGCGTCGTGGCGGGCCAATCCGGCGTTGGTAAGTCGTCGATTTTGAATGCGATTGAACCCGGTTTGCAGTTGCGCGTTGGGGATGTCAGTGAGGAAAATCAAAAAGGTAAACACACCACGACTTCAGCGCGATTGATTCCCCTGGTCGCCGGTGGACATTTGATCGACACCCCGGGAATACGCCAATTTCAATTGTGGGACGTGATACCGGATGAATTGGCGGGGCTGTTTCGCGATATTCGCCCCTTTATTAACGACTGCCGATTTCCCAACTGTACACATACGCATGAAGACGAATGCAGCGTAAAATGGGCGGTCGCCGACGGCAAACTGGATGTTCGCCGCTACGAAAGTTACTGCCAAATGCGCGAAAATGATGACTTCACTTGATCGAAACCGATAGTATTGGGAATTTTGCACCTCCCGCTACGCGGAAAATTCGATTACGATTTTGCGGACATTTCAAATCAATCACTGACCTTTACCCCCACCAATTCATTGTCTACCGATTTCAAAAATATTCCTGAATCCCGCGATTGCAAAGGGAGCTACGCCTTCATCAGTTTGGGTTGTCCAAAAAACACGGTCGATAGCGAGCGCATGATGGGCCTGCTGAAACTGGATGGTTACCGGCTGGTGTCGAATCCGGAGAATAGCGATTTCGTGGTCGTGAACACGTGCGGCTTCATTGAGCAGGCGCGGCAGGAATCGTTTGGCGCGATCGACGAAATGTTGGCTTTGAAGAAAGCCGGCAAGACCAAGGGTGTGATCGTGTCGGGATGTCTTGCCGAACGACAAAAAGAGCAAATGCTGATCGATCGTCCCGAGATTGACTCGTTGGTGGGAGTTTTCGGACGGGAAGAGATTACCAAGATCGCCGATCGTCTGGTTGGGGATCTGGCGGAGCAACGCTCGATTTTTCAGCCAGCGCCGATTCGAGCATTGTCAGACCATGACCGCTTGCAGATTACGCCCAAGCATTTCGCCTATTTGAAGATTTCTGAAGGTTGTGACCGATTGTGTACGTTTTGTGCAATTCCAAAAATGCGGGGCAAACATGCCACCAAGCCGATGGAGAACGTGCTCTCCGAAGCCCAACAATTGGCCGACAATGGCGTTCGCGAATTGATCATCGTCGCCCAGGATACGACTTATTACGGCATGGACATGTATGGCGAACCGCGACTGGCGGAATTGCTGGAAAAACTCAATCAAACGAACGGTCTTGACTGGATCCGATTGATGTATTTCTATCCGATGTACATTGACGATCGGTTGTTGAAGACAATTGCGGCCGCCGAGAAAATCGTCCCCTATATCGATATGCCATTGCAGCACGCCGATGATGTGATGTTGCGGCGAATGTCGCGTCGCGTCAATCAATCGCAAATCGATCAACAGATTCTCAGCATGCGAGAGTTGATTCCAAATTTGGTGTTGCGAACCACGTTCATTACTGGATTCCCTGGCGAAACAGATGAACAGTTTGAGACTTTGGTGGACTTTACTCAACGGCACAAATTCGAACGGATGGGCGTGTTTACCTACTCCTTCGAACCCGATACGCCGGCGGCAAAAATGGATGGTCATCTCGACGAAGCCACCAAAAACGCGCGGCGCGATCGCTTGATGGAGGTTCAACAAGAGATCATGTTCCAATACAACGAACGGCAAATCGGGAAAACGATTGATGTCATCATCGATCAGCCCGTTGGCGAACAAGCGGGGGCCTGGATCGGACGCAGCACCGGAGATGCGCCGGATGTCGATAGCGTGGTTTTTGTAACCGAGAACGAGCACGAACTTGCGACGGGTCAGATTGTCCCCTGCGAAGTCGTCACTTATTCGAATTACGATTTGGTGGCGGTCGCCGTCGATGCGCCGAGATAGGTTGGGAAAATCACTGATGTTGAATTCGCAGACGATCGCAAAATGTATCTGGTTCTTTGGTGTCGGCCTGGCAACATTAACGCTGGGTTTGCCCGGCGAAAATCTCGATTGTCTGGGGCAAGACGAAAATCAATCAGCTGCGGCAAATTCAGTTCATGATTTCAATAACGCCAGTCGTCAATTTAAACTCCATCCCGAACTGGAAGTCAGTTTGTTTGCGGCCGAGCCGATGCTCGCCAATCCTACGAATATTGATATCGATCACAGCGGGCGGGTTTGGGTTTGCGAAGTGGTCAACTATCGGCACTTCGCCAACGGCGATGCGAAACCGCGCGACGCCGGCGATCGCATCCTGATTCTCGAAGACTCTGACGGCGACGCAATCGCTGACCGGGAAACCGTTTTCTACCAAGGCCGAGACATTGATTCAGCACATGGCATTTGTGTGCTGGGCGATCGAGCGCTCGTTTCAGCCAACGATTCGGTGTTTTATCTGATTGATACCGATGGAGATCTTAAAGCGGATCAGAAACAGCTGTTATTTACGGGCATTTCGGGTGTTCAACATGATCACGGAATTCATGCCTTTGTCTTTGGCCCCGACGGCAAGTTGTATTTTAATTTTGGTAACGAAGGTCGACAGATTTGTGATGCCACCGGAAAGTTAATTGTCGATTTGAGCGGACGTCCCGTGCAAGCGAACTTGCAACCCTACAATCAGGGCATGATTTTTCGCTGTAATCTGGATGGCAGCGAGTTTGAAACTTTGGCTTGGAATTTCCGCAACAACTGGGAGTTGTGTGTGGATTCTTTTGGAGCGATTTGGCAGTCTGACAATGACGATGACGGCAATCGCGCGACACGCATTAATTTCGTGATTCCATTCGGTGATTACGGATACACCGAGCAAGGCACTGGCAGGGGCTGGAACTCTCCACGAACTAATCTTGAGGAGGATATTCCCAGTCGCCATTGGCATCTTAACGACCCCGGTGTCGTGCCCAACCTCTTGGTTACAGGGGCCGGTTCGCCGACGGGCATCGTGATGTATGAAGGTGCCGCGCTGCCCAATATTTTTCAGAATCAACTGATTCATTGCGACGCTGGTCCAAGCGTGGTCCGAGCGTATCCCGTTAAAAAATCGGGAGCCGGTTACACGGCGGAAGTAGTTAACCTGCTTGACGCTGCGGAAGTAAATCCTTGGTTCCGCCCCTCCGATGTCTGCGTCGCCCCCGATGGTTCGCTGATTATTGCCGATTGGTACGATCCCGGAGTGGGAGGACATCGGATGCAAGATACCCAACGCGGACGATTGTTTCATGTCACGCGCGCCGGTGCGGCTGGCAAATACGGTGAACCCGCAGCCGATTTTTCCACGCCCCAGTCGGCGGCGCTTGGACTGAAAAGTCCTAACCAGGCAACGCGCTATATGGCCTGGGTCGCGTTGGAGAAGTTCGGGCTATTGGCTCACGATGCGGTGGCGGAATTGTATCGCGACGGGAATCCGCGAATTCAGGCCCGGGCGTTGTGGATGCTGGTTCATTTAGGCCTGCCTAAATCCCAACTGCTGACCTATCTGCATAAGTCATTACAGGATTCGAATCCTGATCTGCGAGCGACTGCCGTGCGTGTTTGTGTGCATTTGCGGAACGCGCTGCCGCTGCATGACCTTCGCGATCACCTTGATTTCGATGACCCGGCGGCGGAGGTGCGGCGCGAGTTGTTGATCGGACTGCGGCAATGGCCTTCAGCGGACTTGCCCCAAGCGTGGTCGCGACTGGCCCGGCAATACCATCCGGATGATCGCTGGTATTTGGAATCGCTGGGGATTGCCGCGGCAGGAAACTGGGACGAGTGTTTGACGACCTGGTTGACCCAAGATGAAAAAACTCAAGCCAGTTTGTTGAGTTCGCCGGCGGGACGAAACATTATCTGGCGGTCACGAGCGACCCAGACCCCGGAGTTGATCGGCAAAATTATTTCCGATGATTTGACTTCGAGCGAGGAACTATCCAAATTTTACCGCGCGCTGGATTTATTGGATCCGGCGCAAACGAAACCGGTTTTGTTGTCATTGGCCTTCGGACCCAATCGTGGAAATTCTGCGAAAACGGATGCAATGGTTCTGGAAGCGGTCAGCCGCCTGGTACCGGGCGATTTGTCCGCAGACCAAACCGCCCAAATGCAAGTGCTGATCGAAAAAACTCGCGGCACGGACCGCTTCATCAGTTTTGTCGACAGATTTTCCTCGACTACCCATTATGCCGACTTGTTGAAAATGTCCGCAGACTCGTCCAATCGACAACAGGCCGCGAACGCGATGGGTGTGTTGCTGGACAAAGAGCAACAGGAAATTGTTCAGGCGGCATTCATTCAAGCGGACGAAACAGCTCGGGTAGTGCTCGGCGATGCATTGGTCAACTGTGGCCGGCGTCCCGCCGCGATCATGCTCGGTGGTATCGCCAAACAAACCGATACTGATCGTTCGATTCGAACCGATGCAATTAGTCGATTGGGACAGATGCAGTCAGGAGCCGATGATATTTTGGGATGGATTGATCGACAGGAAGAACTCGATCCTCCGCTGATACCGGCCATTCAAGCAGTTCTGCACAACTCCAAGTCGGCGGCCATTCGCCAACGTGCGAATGAACTTTTTCCGTTGGCCAATGCGAAAGATAATCGACCACTCCCGGCGATCAGCGAATTGGCTACCAGACAGGGAGAATCGAGTCGGGGGGAAATCTTGTTTACCGGCGTCGGAACCTGTGCTAAATGCCATCTCGTCAATGGCAAAGGAATCGAGGTCGGACCAGATCTGTCAGGGATCGGCAATAAACTTTCGCGCGAAGCGATGTACGAATCAATTCTGTTTCCCTCAGCTGGTATCAGCCACAACTACGAGAGTTGGCTCGTTCAAACGCTGGACGGAAATTTGTTGACCGGGATTTTGCTCAGTGAAACTGATTCTGAGATCCAGCTTAAGAACGACCAAGGTATCCGGTTGTCGATCCCACGCACCAACGTGGAAGAGTCCAGGAAACAACAGCTCTCGATGATGCCCGATAACTTGCACAAAGAATTGTCTGAACAGGATCTCGTCGACCTGATCGAATATTTGATGGTGCAAAAAGCGAAATAGCTTGAACGGCTACGTAGCCGATCTTCGGGTTTCGCGTGTTCTCACCGAAAAAATCGTTGCTAATTTCCAGGCATCTTCGCTATACTGGTGCCACAGCAATTGGCGAGCTCAAGCCAACGACGCGTTAGTCGCATCGGGAATTCAGTGAGCGAGTTGCCAGTAATCGGCGAATCGGTCCACACAAAACGGGGGAACTTCATGTTACGATACTGGAAAAATGCCTGCTTGTTTCTCGTTGTTTGGCTGTTGGTTGCCGTTGAAATTAGTGCCCAGACGTTAACAACAATGGTTAATACGGGCGCTTCTTCGAATCGAGTTGACATGGTCTTTATTGGTGATGGATACCAAGCCGCGGAATTGCCTTCGACGTATGTTTCGCATATCAACACAACCGTCAATCACTTTTTCAATAACTCATTGTCTTCCCCGTTTGGACGCTACCAGAATTTCTTCAATGTGCACCGGGTAAGTATCGCCAGCAATCAATCGGGTGCTGACGATCCCATCAACAACATCTTTGTCGATACCGCTCTCGATGCCACTTACAACACCGGTGGTACGGATCGATGTTTGTACTTCAATACCACGAAAGCTAACAACGCAGTCAACACGGCATTGTCTGGTTCCGGGATCGACATTGATATGCGATTGGGAACGGTCAACAGCACCAAATATGGTGGTTGTGGCGGGCAGTGGGCGGTTTGGGCTGGCGGCAACGGTTCGGCGCCGGAAATTGCTGTGCACGAGGTGGGCCATTCGTTCGCCGGTTTGGCGGACGAATATTTTAGCCCGGGCACGTATGCGGGAGGTGAATTCTCGGAGTGGAACGTTACGAACAATCCGAATTCGGGCAAGTGGAATCGTTGGCTCGGTTACAATGATCCCAGCAGTAACATTGGTGCGATCGGGTATTACGAGGGGGGGCGATATTTGCAAAATGGTGTCTGGCGCCCATCCGACAATTCAAAAATGCGGGCTCTCAACCGTCCTTTCGACGCGATCAGTCGAGAAAAATTTATCGACCAGATTTATCGAGAAGTCGACCCGCTAGATACTTGGTTGATCAATAGTTCGACTTTGGTTGATCCGAGTAGTCTCTGGGTTGACTCGGTCGACTCGAATGTCATTTCCGTGGAATGGTTTTTGAATGGTAATTCGCTGGGAATATTCGGTGAAACTCTGAATGTGAACACGCTAGGTTTGGCAGCCGGAAATTACCAGCTAACGGCTCGCGCGTTCGACAATATTCTCAATACGTCATTTTCGGGGGGCGCCTTGGATTGGTGGCGATTGTCGCCCGATTTGCTGCGTCAATCGGTGAATTGGAATGTTTCAGTAACAGCCATTCCAGAACCCAGTTCCATGGCCCTGTTGGCATGTGGGTTATTCGGTCTGTTTCTCCGTCGGCGTCAAAGTTGATTCGGTTGAAGATTAATGTTGCAAAGTATTTTATTTCACGCGCAACACTTGTACCGGACCATTCTGAGTTCGAATTTCACCAGGATTGAGATATTCGCGGGCAATTACTTTTTTTAGCGGCACGATCCAACTTGTATCGAGCGGTATTGCCCTGTAAGCTCTACATTCCGTTGACCAACCTGACCTTTCCGATAGATTCTCATGACTTGCTGGAATCTGAGATCCAAAACCTGTCGCCTCGCTATCTGTTGCATCGTTTTGCAACTGATCTTTTCGGTGGCGATCGGCAATGAAAATTTGACCTCGGTGAGGTGGACAGGATTGCATCCGAGTTCGTTTGTCGCGGCTTTTTTTGCCTATCAGTCTGGTTCACAGGAGTCTGAATCGCCAGAAGAAATTCCAAGCGAATCTTCTAACTCCGAGGCCTGTCCGGAGTATTCAAAAACTGGGTTAAGAGTTTCGAAGCGTCGCCGTTTTCGTCAACGGTCCCATGGCAAGGCGGTTGGGTCGAGTCAGCCTGAAATTGCGGCGCGCATGTCTTTGGTCAGCACACATTGTCTGACGCGAATTCGATTTGAGCAGCAATATCGAAATGGAATAGGTGCTCCACTGTTGATTTAGTCAGTCGGTTACTGTGCATTGCACGCAACCATTCTTGTTGCTGACACCGATCGCCCACGGTAGAGCAGGCTGTCTTTCAACCATTTTTCGGCGCGCTGGAATCCAAGTATCTGTGGACTCAACGGATCCGATTGATTTCGATAGCTTTTCACCAACCCCCAAGTCTTTGTTTGCAAAACCATGAATTCGACCAACAAACCGTCCGTGATGACAACCTCAACAATCGCCCGCGACTTGTTGTCTGGATTAATCGTGTTTCTGGTGGCCTTGCCACTTTGCCTGGGCATCGCAGTTGCTTCCGGCGCACCGCCGATGTCCGGCTTGATCGCGGGCATTGTAGGTGGAATTTTGGTCGGGATCTTTAGCGGTTCGCATACCAGCGTGTCGGGTCCGGCTGCCGGATTGACAGCGATCGTGGCCGCGCAGATTGCCAATCTGGGTTCGTTTCAAGCGTTTCTCTTGGCCGTCGTAATCGGCGGTGTCTTGCAAATCGTGATGGGACTTTGCCGCGCGGGTGCTTTGTCGGCGTTTTTTCCGTCGAGTGTAGTTAAAGGCTTGTTGGCAGCGATCGGCGTAATCTTGATATTAAAACAGTTGCCGCATCTTTTTGGTCATGACAAAGACCCCGTCGGCGAGATGTCGTTTCAACAACCCGACCATAAAAACACATTCTCGGAATTTTTCGAAGCGTTTCAGGAAATCCTGCATAACGATGTCCAGTTGGGCGCGATGACGATTGGAATTCTGTCGCTGGTTTTTTTGATCACCTGGGATTTCATCAAGCCTCTAAAAAAATCACTCGTACCCGCTCCACTCCTGGTAGTAGTTTTGGGAGTTGTCCTGGGTCGGATTTTTGTCGCTTGGAATGGAACCTGGCCGATCAACGCGAGTCACATGGTCCAAGTGCCCTCTGCCGAAAGTCTATCGGGGATGATTGGCTTTTTGCAGTTTCCTGATTTCTCACAACTGGCTAATTCAGCAGTGTATATGGGTGCGATTACGTTGGCGGTCGTGGCGTCATTGGAAACGTTGTTGAATCTCGATGCGATCGACAAGCTGGACAAGAAACAGCGATTGTCGCCACCTAACCGCGAACTCATTGCCCAAGGGATCGGCAACTTAACATCCGGTCTGATTGGTGGACTCCCCTTGACCAGCGTCGTGATACGAGGCTCGGTCAACGTCAATTCCGGCGCAGAATCCAAGATTTCGACTATCTTCCATGGCTGTCTGCTACTGTTCTGTGTCGTGTTGATGCCAACTTATTTGAACATGATTCCATTATCGTGTTTGGCTGCCATTTTGTTGGTAACGGGGTACAAGCTGGCCAATCCTAAATTGTTCAAACAAATGTGGGCGGACGGACGCTACCAGTTCCTGCCATTTATTTTGACGTTACTGGCGATCGTCTTCACCGACTTGTTGGTTGGAATTCTAATTGGCTTGGCGATCAGCCTGGTTTTCGTGTTGAACAGCAATCTTCGTCGACCCATTCGGCGCATTCTGGAAAAACACATCGAGGGAGAGGTACTGCATATTGAACTCGGCAACCAAGTTAGTTTTTTGAATCGTGCGTCACTGGAGAGTGCGTTGCGCGAGGCGCCGCGTGGCAGTCGAATTGTGCTGGATGCCCGCCGTACGGACTACATCGATCCGGATATTCTCAGTTTGATTCGCGAGTACAAAACTGTGACGGCGCCAGTTTACGATGTGCAAATTAGCTTGGTTGGTTTTCGTGAAAAATACAATCTCGTCGACCCGATTGAGACAGTCGACTTTCGATCCCAAGACGTTCGTGACCAGCTGACCGCCACGCAAGTCATCGAAATTCTGGTTGATGGCAACACGCGTTTTGTCGAAGGACGTCCGCTGGAACGAATCTTGCGGCGGTCGAGTGTCATGGAAAAAAACCATGAGCAAACAATGGTCGCAATTTTTACCGGCATTGACTCGCGCACGCCTGTCGAGCTGATCTTCGACCTCGGGTTGGGTGATGCATATGTCGTTCGAACGCCCGGCAATGTGGTCGATCAACGAGCGATCGGCGGATTAGAATTTGCAAGTTCCATCGGCGGCGTCAAGTTGATTGTGGTGATGGCACACGCCGAATGCGCGCTGTTTTCATTGGCCATTGAATCCGCTAACTCGAAGTCGGAAATGTCCCGCTGGGCGGAGTGCCTGAATTTGGAATCCGTGTTGCAAGAGATCTCGGTTTCGCTGGATGTCGATGAAACTCCTAAATTTCCGGGCTTAACCGACTCTGAGCAAGCGGATGTTCTGGACGCTTTGGTACGACGACACGTCCCCCGCACCGTGCGGCAAGTTCTCGAACGCAGCGGCGCACTACAAAAGATGGTTGCGAATGGCCAAGTTGAGATTGTGGGCGCGGTATTCGATACCAGGTCCGGACGCGTGGAATTCTTGCAACCGAACTTGCTCAAGTCGATCGAAACTGGCAACCCCTCTCGTTAGTCTGACCGCGAGTCAGCCTTTTCCCATAGATCCATTAACCAATACTGAAAGACACAATTCGATGCGCGCACACAATTCAACCACACAGTCGATGGTTACCCCGAAACAGGCCTTGGAATTTCTCAAGGAAGGCAATGCCAGATTCGTCGCTAACCTGAAAGCGAACCGTAATCTGTTACAGCAAGCCAACGAAACACGAGATGGACAATGGCCGTTTGCCGTCATCCTCAGTTGTATCGATAGTCGCACGTCGGCGGAACTGATTTTCGATCAGGGTCTCGGCGACGTTTTCTCGATTCGAATTGCCGGCAACATCGTCAACACCGACATTGTCGGCAGTTTGGAGTTTGCTTGTCGTGTCGCGGGTTCCAAACTAATCGTGGTTCTCGGTCATTCCAATTGTGGAGCCATCAAAGGGGCCTGCGATCATGTGGAAATGGGAAGCCTGACTGAACTGCTGTCCAAGATTCAGCCAGCCGTATATCAAGAAAGCAAAGGAATCGGTTCGGATGACTGCAATTCCAGGAATCTTGAATTTGTTGAACGGGTCGCTGCCGCCAATGTAAAACGGAGCGTGCATTCGATCGTCCAGCGGAGTTTCATTATTGAACAGATGATCGACGCTGGACAAATTGCCATCGTTGGCGGAAAACACAATTTGGAAACTGGAGCCGTTGAATTTTTTGATGACACTTGGTGCTCAAATCGTTTGGAAATCAATGCCGGTTTGAACGACATTGCAGCACGTTGAAATTCGAAAAGTGACGCAACTAATTCAAAACCACCCTTTGGTCGACGCAGCGGATCGACTGGTTCGGTCCCTGGATTTTTGCCGGACTCAACCGGACCCAATTAGGCCAGCGTTAATAGGAGGCCTGATTACGGGATCTAATTTTGGTTGAGGTGTTTTTTGATTTCTTGAATCACTTGTTCAAACAATGGCTCAGCTTTCGCCAATTTGCCGTTGATTAATTTTTCGTCCGCTGTATCCGCCAGGTTTTCCAAATCTTGGAACGCAGTCTCAGCGTCTTGGGTTGCAAGAAATGCCAACGATCCTTTCAGTGAGTGAGAGGTCGCTTGCACAGTTTTTTGGTCCCCACGTGCGACTGCGGCTTGAATTGAGGACAACAGCGGCGGGGTTTCATCAAGAAAAATCTGTAGCAACTCCAATAGCAGCTGGCGATCACCGGCGGTGTTTTCCAACGCTTGGGGCCAGGAAATTTGTGGTGGCAAACCGTCCGACGACGATTCCGGGACTTGCGTTGTCGGCTCGGACGCGACCTTGGCCGGTGGTGACTCGGGAAATAGGGACGCCAATTTTTCAGCCATGTCCTTCAATCGGATTGGCTTGCAAAGATAATCGTCCATGCCGGATTCCAGGCAATTCTCGCGATCACCTTTCATCGCGTGAGCCGTCATCGCGACCACTGGGACATGCGTTTTGGATTTTTTTTCCCGCCGTCGCAGTTCGCGCGTGGCGGACAACCCATCCATGTCGGGCATTTGTACATCCATCAACACGAGATCGAAGTTCGATCGTTCCAGTTGTTCAAGGGCCTCGACGCCATTCCACGCAACCGTGACTTGGTGTCCCAATTTGTGCAAAATTCCAATGGCCAATTTTTGGTTCACCAGATTATCCTCGGCCAACAGCACATGCAAAACTCGCGATGGGCAATCAACGGTCGGTTCTTGAGTCAACGGAATTACCGTATGCCCTGCGGCCAGCTCTTGCGAATTCAGAGACGAAACCACCGCATCGTAGACTTCGGATTGTTTTGCGGGCTTGAGCAAGTGCAGGTTGATTCCCAACGATTGCAAGCTGGCCGCATCATTCGGCCGAGCGCCGGAAGTCAGCATAATAACGCTCGCGGGCGTCAACAGTGACTGCTCAATGATCGCTTGAGCCAACGCCAACCCATCCATCTGCGGCATATTGACGTCGGAAATGATCAATTGAAATGCATCGTTCTCTTCGTTTGCATCGATGATCGCTTGCAACGCCTGAGCACCTCCCGAGGTGGTCGTCGGGTTCATTCCCCAATTCGACAACATATCCTTCAAGATGCGCCGATTCGTGGCGTTGTCATCGACAATCAACACGCGCACCCCTTGAATATCCACGGAAGATTCCAGGGGCAATTGCTTCGATTCCGAGCGGTCAATATCGAGGGTAACTTCAAACTGAAATCGACTGCCGATCCCCAACTCACTTTCGACCCAAATCCGTCCACCCATAAGTTCAACCAGCCGTGAGCAAATTGCCAGGCCCAATCCAGTGCCGCCATAACGCCGCGTGGTCGAGGCGTCCGCTTGCTCGAACTCGCGAAAGACCTTGTCGCAATTCTCAGGCGCGATACCGATGCCAGTATCCACCACGGAAAAATGCAACGTCGTGTGGTGGTCCGAAATTTTTGGGCAATCGATCTCGAGCACGACCTCGCCCGTTTCTGTAAACTTGATCGCGTTGCCGACCAGGTTGACAATGATCTGCCGCAATCGGCCGGCATCTCCCAGCAACAACCGGGGTATTTGTTTGTCGATGCGAAACGCAAGTTCCAAGCCCTTGCCATGCGCTCGAAAACCAAGCCCTTTCATGGTGTCGCCCAACGACTCGCGAATGTCAAACGGAAGATTGTCCAGTTCAAATTTGCCGGCTTCAATCTTGGAAAAATCCAATACATCGTTGATCAAGGTCAGCAAGGCCTCACCGGAATCCTGCACCATGTGCAGGTACTCATGCTGTGTCGCGGTGAGTTTCGTTTCGAGCAAGAGATCAGTCATGCCAATGATCGCGTTCATCGGCGTCCGAATCTCATGGCTCATGTTGGCCAGGAAATCGCTTTTGGCTCGATTGGCTTCATCGGCGGCTATTTTCGCGGCGCGCAATTCTTCGCGTTCCAACAACAGGGCGTTTTCTGCCAATCGCTGTTCCGTGATGTCCCAAAAGATCGTCTGAATCCCGACCGTGTCACCCTGTTCATTCCGGACCGGGCCTTTCCGCGAGGCAAAATAATGCAGGTTTCCGTCTACCATGTCCTCGAAGACGTCCTCGAGAACGGCGCCAGTTCTCATCACGTTTTCGTCCTCCTCGCGGGCCCCTTTTGCCAGTTCCTCGGGGTAAAAATCTGCGACTGTTTTTCCAATCATGTCTTGCGGGCTGGTGTTCAGCAGCGACGCAAACATTTCATTGGCGAAAACAATTCGGCCCGCGCGATCCTTACGCACGAAACAGGCTGGAATACTGTGGACCAGCGATAAGAACAGCGACTCCCCATCGCGCAATGATTCGCGACTCCGGTCCGATTGAGACGGGGCAATATCAGGGGTTGAGTCGCTATTTTCCATAATGCGATCCGAATTGCTATCAGTTCATTTGAAGGCACGAGATTCCCCAAATTCTAGTCGATATTTCTCGCGATCAATAGCTTATGCAGGTTTCTCTCAAAAAAATGCTCAAGGTAACCGCTGAAAGCGGCGGCAATTAACCACGGCTGAGAGTTTTTTTGTGAAAAAATGTTCCTTGAATAAAAAGTAATTTATTTGCATCCAGATCGGTTGGGCTTTCGTAAACCTCGGAAAGCACATGCGTGTTGCGATGTGCAAAAAATCCAATGTACTTTGAGGTTCAAAAATGTTACTGAAGACTTCGGCGTTCCGAGTTGCCATCTTGCCAGCGTTGTTTATCATTTCCGGTCAGGGCATTGTTAATGCCCAAGAATGCCCGTTGAAGGCAGCCAGTGCCGGCCAGCATTGCCCTGCTCAGCAAGCGATGTTGATTTCGACATCCGCCAATCATGTTGCCCAAGAGGCCGACATTGTGGACACCGCCGTTAAGGCTGGAAAATTCGGAACTTTGGTTGCCGCAGTCAAGGCAGCTGGTTTGGTAGAAACTTTGAAGAGCGCTGGCCCATTTACCGTCTTTGCACCAACTGATGAAGCCTTCGCCAAATTGCCAGAAGGCACAGTGAAAACGTTGCTTGAACCAGCTAACCTGGCCAAACTTCAAGCCATTCTGACTTACCATGTGGTTAGCGGAAAAGTCATGGCAGCCGACGTCGTTAAGTTGACCAGTGCGAAAACAGTTCAGGGCCAAGAAGTTGCGATTAAAGTTGCTGGCGGCAAGGTCTTCGTCAACGGTGCTCAAGTTCTCACCACGGACATCAAATGCTCCAATGGCGTGATCCACGTAATTGATTCGGTTATTTTGCCTGCCGAGCCAAAAGACATTGTGGATACCGCTGTCGGTGCTGGTAGTTTCTCGACTTTGGTCGCCGCTGTGAAGGCCGCCGCTTTAGTCGAAACTCTAAAAGGCAAAGGACCGTTTACTGTATTTGCTCCTACCGATGAAGCTTTTGCAAAAATTCCTGCCGCAACTTTGCAGACCTTGTTGAAGCCTGAAAACAAGGCCAAATTGGCCTCCATCCTGACGTTCCATGTCGTTTCCGGCAAGGTAATGGCTGCCGATGTCGTGAAATTGACATCTGCCAAAACTGTCAACGGTCAAGAAGTAAAAATCGAAGTTGTCGACGGAAAAGTGATGGTCAACGGAGCCCAAGTCGTGAAAACCGATATTGAATGTGCCAATGGCGTGATTCACGTAATTGACACGGTTATCATGCCTAAGTAAATCCTGTAGACTGGAAGCTGAAAGAAGTCACCGCGAGTGGAATTTTTCACTCGCGGTTTATTTTTACTTCCGGGCAATTGGGTTTAAGAAATTGTGTTGAGCGAAATTCCTTTGTTACACCGAGTCGCTAAAGGGGAACCGCACGCTGTCGCGGAATGCCTGGATCGATATAAGAACCTGGTCTGGGCACTGGCTCGTCGAAGCTGTCCCGACTCCCAGGCGATGGAGGACGCGGTGCAAGAAATTTTCTTGAAATTGTGGACCGTCGCTTACCGGTTTGATGCATCGCTTGCCAGTGAAACAACATTTGTCGCCATGATCGCCCGACGCAGCTTGATCGACTTGAGTCGTAAAAAGTCGTCGGTGACGGCCAGTCCGATCGAATTCGATAGTTTTTCAACAGCCGAAATGGGCGCCGCGGAACGGGCTGAGCTGAACGACGAGGCCGCCAAGGCAGCCGTGTTGTTGGAACAGCTTCCTGCTGATCAACAGTCCGTCATTAGATTGAGCGTCTTTAAGGGTTTATCTCATGCGGGGATCGCCAAGCAGACGGGCCTATCGTTGGGTACGGTGAAATCAAATCTTCGACGTGGAATGCTCCGACTGCGAAGCGCATTAGTCGGCAACGAGTCGGATAGTGGCTCGATGCCAACGTCCGTCGCGCAAGGAGAGCCGCGATGAACCACGAATTGCCAGCTAGCGATGAACGATTGGTTGATCTCATGATTCAACGAGCCACGTTTGGCTTGTCGGAATCCGAACAACTGGAATTCGATCGCTTGAACTCTGCTTCCGACAATCTCGATGAAGCTGAACTATTTGAATTGACGGCCAGTGCCATTGATTTGGCCTATGGGACCAGTCAAGCCCAGGAAGAAATGCCGCGCCAGATGCAGGATAAATTGCTGATCTCCGCCGGACAGTTTCTTGCCAACCAGCGCAGTTTGGTTGCTGGCGCACCGAGCGAATCTCGATCGTCGGTAAATCAATCCAATGTCCGCAATTCAAATTGGGGCCGTTTGAACGTCGCGGCGGCTTTGGTCACGGCGGCCAGTTTGCTGGTCGCGGCCGGTTGGTGGTTTGTGTCGGACCGAAATAATAATTCTCCAGTCGAAGCCATCGCGTTGACCACCCAACAGAAATTTGATGAGTTCATGTCGGCGCCTCCAGTTGATCTAGTGGAAGTTGAATGGCAGCCCGTACACGCGCCCAAGGCGGCTGGTAAAGTTGTCTGGAGTGACTCTCGTCAACAGGGTTACATGGTGCTCAAAGATCTCGATGTCAATGATCCGCTCAACGAACAGTATCAACTATGGATTTTTGACACGGCAAAAGATCAGGCACATCCCGTTGATGGTGGCGTTTTCAATATTGCGACAACGGGCGAAGTCCTCGTCCCGATCATGGCCCATATTCCCGTCAACCGAGCCGTTCAATTCGCGATTACGGTTGAACGACCTGGTGGCGTGACGGTTTCCAGTCGCGAAAAGATTCCCCTGTTGGCCTCCGTGAATTAATGAGCTTGTCGGTCGGCAAACCAACAATATCGGTGAATACTCGGGCATTCCCGATCGCGGTCCGAGCGAACGGAATTTACGAAGCTCGTCCAAATCGTTCCGAGTCCCGCGCTCAACAGCCCGTACCGGCAGCACTCAACCCGGTTTGGAATTGCTGCTAGCTTCGGAGGACGTTGAGACAATCTTGACCTTAATGGCAGATTTCCGCTACTTTCCACGTTATGTGCACACCTGAGTACTTGTTTCGAGGATCGAGAATCGGGGCGACATTCATTTCTCTCTAGGAGCTGGGCATGGCGACTGTCGAAGATCAACTAGCGGCAATTGTCGCAGATCAATTGGGAATTGATCGGGACGAGATTACTAGCGACTCTCCGTTCACGACCGAACTGGGAGCAGATTCACTGGATCAAGCTGGCATGATGGTTGCATTTGAAAAAGCGTTCTGTGTTCGATTTCCACCCGGTAGCGCTGATCGCGTTCGCTCGATTGGCGAAGTCATCGCCTTGATCGAAGCGGCGCGCAGGGCATAGTCAACGCCCGCTGGCGCCGAATCGGTTGATTGGGAAATTACGTAGGATTTCATGACGATGACTGCCGCTGCACCTCCCGTACCGGTCCAGAATGCGACACGTTTGGCTGACATGGTACGGATGGCCAACGGATTGAACGCGGCCCGCGTGTTTGCCTCAATCTTGGTGGTGATTTTCCATTCGGCGATACCTTACATGGTTTCACCGATTCCCATCTGGATCGTGCATGATACTTCGCAACATGTATCGATCGACATGTTCGTGTTTTGGGTTAATGGTTTTGTGATGCCGTTGTTTTTTCTGTTGGCGGGGTTATCGATCGCGAAGTCATCGTGGCAATTGCCGTTTCGGCAATTTGTTTGGCAGCGATTCTGTCGATTGGGCGCGACGATTTTGCTGGCAGTGGTCTTGATTATGCCGCTGCTCCTTTTCAGTTGGGCCATTGGTTTGCTGTGGACTGAACGACTGACCATCCCCAACCTGGTTCGCCTGAGATTTCCGCGCGAACTGCACGCCTATTTGGGGCCGGGTCATTTGTGGTTTCTGGAATACTTGTTGTTGATGAGTGTCCTGTGGTCAGCAGTAGCGCGCGTCGCGCTGCGTTGGCGATTCACGGCTCGGTTGGTGCAAGGCGAATGGGCACATGGGGCACTCGGTTCGATCGCAGGTCCGTTGGTCTTCGCGCTATCTACCGCAGTAATTCTCGCCTTCGACGTCGACACTCCATTTCGGTTGATTGCTCCCTTTATGCCCGATTTCGCCCGCGTGCTGTACTATCTGACATTTTTTGTTGCGGGAATTTGGCTGGCCGGCATGTCACAATCCCTGGCGACATTGCGGGCCCATGCCATTGTGCATCTGGTCGTCGCGACGGTAGTTTTTGGCGGACTCTGCCCGTTAACATTGAGCTACTTCGCGAAGAGTCTCCAGGTTCCTGGACAATGGGCATTGACCGGACTGCAAGCGATTTTTGTCTGGTGCATGGTGTTTGGATTTCTGGGAGCCATGTTGCGCTGGTGTTCGGACCGCTACGAATGGATTCGGTACGTCAATGAGGCTTCGTTCTGGTTGTATCTCGCGCATTTCCCAGTGGTCTGTGCGATGCAGCTGGTAGTTTGGCCACTACAGATTAATCCCTGGGGGAAGGTAATGATCGTGGCGGCAACCGGGATCGCGGTATCGCTGATCGTTTATGAATACTGCGTTCGTTACAGTTGGCTGGGCGCGGTGATTAACGGAACTCGCAAACAGCACGTTACGACGCGCGGTTGGCGTTTGGAAGCCGGTTGGTTAGGTCTGGCTAGTGTCGCCCTGATTTTGTTTACTGGGTTTCTCTGCACGGGTTGGAATTCGTTTGCCGGAACAAACTTGCACACGGTTGTTGCGGGGAACATCTACCGCAGCAATCGGCTTAAACCGAACGAGCTCAACGAAATTATCGCACAACACAAAATTCGCTCGGTAATTAGTCTGGCCGATGGAAATACCAACGATGGTTGGTTCCAATCCCAACAGGAAATCTGCACAGATCGCGGTATTCAATTGGCGACGATGGCGTTCAAAGAGTCCGAAGTACCGACTTCGGCCGATCTCGAACAACTGCAACTGGCGTTGAAGGAGTCTTTGCGTCCGGTGTTGATAATTGGCGGCAACCGCTCGCCAACACTTTCCGGTTTCGGCTCGGCTGTCGCGATCTTGGTCGAAGGCGGTTCATTGGATGTAGCACTGGGCCAACTCGAGCTGCGTTTTTTTCAGCTGGAAGGTGCCGAGCATTGCATCGTCGCTCAACCTTTGCGTGAATATCGCACATGGTTGGGCAAAAATACGAGGGAACATTCTGGGGATACGTTCTATCAATGGACCAAACATGTTCAGGCGACGGAAGCAGAAATGACGGCTGCCAAAGAACAGCAACCGGTTTGGCAAGCGAGAATGGGCGCACCCCGCTACCCTCGCCGGTTTTAGAATCCATCGTGCATTTTGCCGTCCTTCGCCCACTCTGGGGATTTGCGTGAGGCAATTTCCTAGACAGGACGTTTGGTTGAAGAAACTCGTTTTAGCCGTGAGCCCAATTATCCACCGGAAAAGCCCCTTGGTATCTACACAAGTTTGCTTCGTGGGTAGTGAACCGTATTGGAATCCCGGTGGCTTGTCCAGCGGAAGCTTCGGCTTTGGGCTACACCCAAAGATCCCCCCCATTCACCTCGTTCTTCAGCCGGATTCGCCCAAGGCGAATCCGGCTGAAGAACGAATCAATGGCCCAGCAAGTTTGTAGCAAAAAACACAACAATCCACCGGACAAGCCGGTGGTATTAAAAACGCGCCGTT